>NZ_QUET01000025.1 GCF_003478445.1 Roseburia sp. AM59-24XD | reverse complement strand
TCCGGAACCTGAAACAGGATATCCGCAATGTAATCATCGCCCCACTGATTCTTTGCAAGCGTAAGCGGGCTTGCCCCCTCTGATACGCTCAGGTCATACGACGTACCCGTTGCCTTCACCTGCTGCCCCTGTGGCAGAGCCACACCGGACAGTATCATGGCAAGCACAAGAATCCATGATAATACCATTCTCTTCATTTTTTTCATTGAAACCTCCTTAACTTTTGCCGAAGCCTTGCGCTTTAGGCTTGTCGTTCGCCTTTCAGCCGCTTACTGCCTCAGCAATACACACGCCTTTTCATACGGAATACCCGCATATACCATATGCATTACACCGACATTCTCGAGCATCTGAAGTGCTTCTTCCCTGCTCACGGTGATCGTTCCATCGATAATAAATGTCACCAGTCCCTGTGTATAGATCACGACTGTATTCATGAACTCACGTGCTTTCTCCTCGCTGAAGCCTACCACGCGGCTAAGTGCCTCGCACAGGGTTTTATTCTTCGTTTCGTCAAATACAGCCCCGATTCCTCCCATCGCAACAAGCCCCTTGGAATCTGTCCGCAGATAACGGATCAGGTTCGGCTCATCAAATGCCATATTCACATATGTCTCTCCTACTGAAAACAACGCCGCTCCTGGATTGTTTCCATTCGACCGCATCTTGGAATTCATATAATTCAGTGCGTATCGGAACAGTTCCTCACGAAATGTTTCCATGTTGCCAAACGACCAGGAGATCGGCTGTGTCGAACATCCGATCTCCTGCGCCAGACGTTTAATATTGATAACCTCATATCCCTCACGGATCACTAGATCCAGTCCTGTACGAAGAATTTTTTCTTTTGGTATTTGTATCTTTGGCGGCATACTTGTCATACCTCCTCTCCTGCATGTATTATGTAATCTAATTTACATATTATTCGCAAATGCGCCAATTGTCAAGAAATTTTGCAGATGAAGACCTGTATTACCACAGGTCTTCATCTGCATCGTCCGATGTAAAATCGCCGAAACCATTCATGTCTTCTTCGCCAAGAAGTGAAAACCCATCCCCCTCTGACATCTTTTTCTGTTCCTTCTCCTGTGCTTTTAAAACCATTTCTTCCTCTTCTCCAAAAGAAAATAAATCGTCCATAATCATTCTGCCTTTCTTTCTGTCAATGCACAGTTTCTATGGTGCTTCTCCCTTTTAACGCACGGCTTTCACGTTACTGAAGCCGCTGAAATATTTCTTTCCAAGGACAACCTTATAAACCTTGACCTTGTAGTAATATTTTCGGTTCTTTTTTAATTTCTTCGCCTTCTGGCTGAACTTGCAGACGGATACCTTGCTGATCGTTTTAACCTTTTTGTAGCCGCCGTTCTTCTTCATGGAACGGTACACCACATACCCCTTCGCATCTGCTGTCTTTTTCCAGCGGATCGTCAGCTTCTTTCCTTTCCGTTTCGCCTGATTCAACTTTGTCTTCCCTACCTTGACATTAAGTGCGATCGCTGTGGTGTCCACGCCGTCAAAGCTTGTGTTGGAAATATAGGTGACACCCTTCGGAATATTGATGGAATGGATATTCCGGCAGCCTGCAAATGCTCCATCACCGATCGTTTTCAACGTGTCCGGCAGCACGACCGTGTTCAGATTCTGGCAGCCGTTGAAGGTATTGTTCTCGATGGCTGTCACCCCCTCCGGAATGTTGACGGTATGCAGATTGCCGCATTTTGCAAATGCACCCTCCCTGATCTGCGTCAGTGCTGCATCAAAGATTACCTCATTCAGATTGTTGCACTCCGAAAATGCATATGCACCCACGCTCGTCACTGTCTGCGGCAGCGTCAGGTTATGCAGGTTATCACAATTGTAAAACAGATAATCCGGAATCTCTGTAATGCTTGATTTCGAAATATCGATCTGAATATTGGAGCATTCGGCAAATGCATAAACACCAAGCTTCGTCACGGATGCCGGCAACGCACTCTGATCCAAAAGCTTTAGATTGGTGCATTTGTAAAAGGCAAAGGTTCCGATCGTCTGCGTTCCCTCTTCCCATTTGGTGACGCCGTTAAAATTACGGGTATTGGCAAATGCATAATCGCCGATCACGCGCACATTGGAGGGTATCTCAATTCCCGGCGTGTTATAGCCCTCAAATGCATAGCCTCCAACATTGACAACGCCTGCCGGGATGCGGTAGGTTCCTGAACTTTGATGCTTTCCAACCGGGTAACGCAGCAGAAGTGATCCGTCCTTACTGAAAAGCACACCATCCGCATCACTGGAAAGACCTGCGTTTGCAGGGTCTACCGTGAAGCCGGTAATCCCATAGCAGCCGGCGAAGGCAGTCTCATCCACAGAAACAACCCCTGCCGGGATCGTAACCTTCGTGATCCTGTCATGATTCTGATAGGTACCGGACAGAGCCGCCACGCTGATGCCGTCCATTGTCGCCGGCACCGCCACCTCGGTGTCCTGTCCTAAGTATGCTGTCAAAACGGCATGTCCATTGGCATCCAACTCGTACTGATATGCACCATCCGATGAGACTGCCGCCTGTGCTTCCTTCTGCCCTGTGCCGGACAGAACCGCACACAATAACAGTGCTGTCATGATTCCAAGAAATTTCACAGCAAAGCATTCTTTACGATTCATAGCAATCTTCCTTTCTTTGCCTAAAGTACTATTTGAAAACTACTTCTTTCAAGTATAACGAATTTTGTTTTAAAATGCGATAGTTTTTTCAAATTTTCTATTTTGTTTTCACAGAAGTCTTTATCTCTGTTTTAAAATAGGTTATACTATTTGTAGTTATAATTTGTGACAAAATTTAAGGTGGAGATCTACAGTGGTGAAACGATATTTCGTCAGAATCCGCGACCTGCAGACCGGGATGCGGATCGATCAGGACATCCAGAACAGCTGGGGACGTTCATTGATCGTGCGTGGCTCTTATCTGGACGAGTACCAGATCGAGGCACTAAAGAAACTGAATATCAACGGTATTTATATCAAGGAGGGAGAGGACGACGAGGATCTCTCTGCTTCTGCTGAACCGGTTTCTGCCATCGCGCGGAATAACATTGCCAAATACCGCGAAGCAGATCCTGCCAAGGTCAGTCTGTCTGTCAGCGTCAAGAAGAGGATTTCCGAGGGTGTCCAGCATCTGTACAGCGACACAAACAATCCTCATTTCACCCGGACGACCACGACGATCACCAGCGATCTGATGCGTGCCATTGATGACAGCGAGGCGATCGCAGTGGATATCAGCGCCCTGCGCACCAGCGATGAATACACCTTCAAGCACAGCGTGGATGTTGCCACGATGTCCATGATCATTGCCAAGAATATGAAAATGTCCTCACAGGATGTCTACAATATCGGCATCGCCGGACTGCTGCACGACATGGGCAAGTCCAAGATCCCGCTTGAGATTCTCAACAAGCCGGGCAAGCTGACCACCGAGGAGTTCTCTCTTATGAAGGAGCATTCTCTTATGGGTTACCGCATCATCAAAGAGAAAAATGAATTCAACGACAGCATCTGCTTCGCGGTTCTGCAGCATCACGAGAAGATGAACGGCTCCGGCTATCCGATGGGCGTTTCCAGTGATAAGATTGTTCCGTATGCCAAGATTCTTTCCGTGGTTGACGTCTATGACGCACTCGTAACCGAGCGCCCTTACAAGAAAGCGTACTCCCAGCGGACTGCCGTGGAGATGGTCATGTCCATGTCCGGCGAGCTGGATATTAACGCCATGCGAAGCTTTCTATCCAGCGTTATTCTTTATCCGGTCGACTCTACCGTAGAGCTCAGTAACGGCGAGAAAGCCCGCGTTGTCAAAAACAGCGAGCTTTCTGCACTTCGTCCGACAGTTGTCGGTCTGCAGAGCGGCAAGGTCTACAATCTGGCTGAGGATCTTTCCTGCGCCAGCATCGTAATCCTGTGATCGCTTTACAACACACGACAACATCGTATCTTTTATTCTTGTATTTTTATTGATCGGCATGCGCCGCACAGTCTTTCCTGTCAGACCGGACCATTGATATGCTCATCCAGCTTCCGGATCAGCTCATCCACATCACAAGAATGCACCCGGCACGCCTGCTCCAGCGTCTCTCTCGGAGACATATGACAGGATACACAGTGCATTCCCATCTCATTAAAGCATTTCTCTGCGGACGGATATGCCTGAAGCACCGCCCCGATCAATGAATATTTCGTCACTACCATTATCGTTTCTCCTTTTACAGATATGCCACAAAAATATATGCAACTGCCACCAGCACGATCTGATAAATACAGAATCGGAAAACAACCTGTGTATCTGACCATTCCTTATTCTTACGGACATGATCGTGAAGCGGTGTCAGCGTATTTTTTAAAATACTGATCTTGAAGAATCTCTTGAGAAAAATCTTTACCAGACCAATTCCACCATCTATGATAACCACAAGCGCAAGGATTATGTATGCGAACGGATGCCCCGTCTTCATTGCGATCACCGCAATATAAAAGCCCAGCGCGCGGGAACCGGCATCACCCATCAGCATAGAGCTTGGCTTGGAGTTGAAGTACAGATACGCAAGCAGCACGCCCATAAACATCAAACTCGCAATGCCATACTGTCCAAGATCCTTCGAGAAAAGCACCGTAAAGCCACCGAGCACAACCATGCAGAGACTCGCACACAAACCGTCAACGCCATCGGTACAATTCGTTACATTGACCGATACCCACAGAAGTACCACGCCAAGGATAAAATAAACCGGAACCGGAATCGCGATCGTATTGCCGAACAGCATAATATCGGTTGAGTTATTGGTCACGAAGGTCCACATTGCAACAAGGGACAGCACCAGATCAATGGCGCCCTTCTTGTAATCGTTCCATGGCTTGTCGGATGCATCGTCAAGATATCCGCTGAGCATCATCGCAAACAAAAGAATACAATAGATCACATACTCTCTCGTGATCGGCAGAAACAGCAGCGAGCAGACAATAAACGCACAAACGAAAGTCAGTCCCACGCCTCGCAGCTTGCCCTTGGACAATGCACCGTTTACCGCAAATGCACGTCCCTGATCCTTCGGCAGGAACGGAAACGGAAAGCGCAGCATCAGAAATGTCAGCAAAAATGATACCAGAACGCCCAGCATGGCAATCTGATTGGTTGTTAATAAATCCTTCAGTACATAATACATAGTTTATCCTTTCCTCCGCATGTCCATACATGCAGACAGGCATGAAAACGAGTGCTTCCATGCCTTAATGTATTCTTAATTATTAAATGAGCCGGAAAACCGCCCAGACGCCAATGACAGCTGCCACGACGATCACTGCTGCGATCACACGATGCTTCCACGCCTGCTTCGTCTCCTCACGTTCGACTGCTTTCTTACAAACATCAATCCGTTCCTTACAGTCCTTGTAATCCGGAAAACGATTCAGCTCCGAGATCGCTGTCCGGTAATCCATCTTCGTGACTGCTTCCTCACACAGCTTTACTGCCTCCCGGTACGCTTTCTCTATACCTTTCTTCTCATATGCCCCGGCGCGCTTTCTGCAGTCCGCTGCACGCTTTGCGCTGTCCCCGTAATCGTTGATCTCCTCAAACATTGCCGCCGCATCAAGAAGCGTTTTCACACCCTGTTCGTAACGCGTCACACACGCAAGCGAATCTAACAGCTCCTGGGCACTCCGGTATTTCTGCTCCTCTGTGGTAAGTTCCTCTTCCTCAATAAAATCTTCATCCGGAACCGGCACACTGTTCTTATCTTCCTCTGTCTCTTCAATGATTATCATATAACATACCGATCTTTCTATTCAGAATCCTGTCCTCATAGGGTTACCTACTTATAATAAGCAGGAACGACCGGCTTGTCAACACCGCTGCCGTATCACGGTATTAAAAAGGGCAAAACCCATTTGTGTGTCGCATCAAAATCCCGGCTAATATAAGTACCTGCATCTACAGAAGCATCCGGCACTTGTTTACGATGCGGCGAAGAATATTTTTCTTTCCTTCCAGTTCCTGCAGTCTCCGGCGCTGCAGATCCTGCTCTCTTTTCAGATCAAACAGTGCCTTTCCAAAGAAAAGAATCGTATCCTCGTACTGCAGGTCATTGTCCTTCTTCCATTCCGGCAGCTCCTTCTCCGGTCTGGCATCGAAAAGCGTCTCTTGTCCCATATATTCTCTGGCGATCCGCTGATTGATCTCACCGAAGCGCTCCATAAATTTCTGTCGCTCTTCCACGGAAAACATAGAGCTTTCATATTGCTTTTTCTCTGTGCGCGAACAATCCACGACAAGCTTCTCCAGCCAGCACTGTTCTCTGTTCCACCGGGAAGGTTCGTCGGAAAGAAGTCCGTTTAAGATTCTCTTGATCTCCGCATAATTATTATTCAAGCTTAAATTCACCTTACTCTCTAACGGTTCAAATGCGTCCGTGTCAGTGATTCCAAGCACACGCAGAAAGTCGCTGCACAGGTCAAAATTTCCTTCATAATAAGGCTGCACAATGATATTTTCTTTCCCGGCAAACCCTGCCAGCACCTGCAGATGATGATAATAATCTAACACAATGTAACGCGGCGTCTGCTTCACCATCCGGACCCATTTCCAGGTCACGCCCTTGCGCCTTATCTGCTGTTTCCAGTAAGATTCCAGATACTGATCCTGACGGCGCAGATAAACGATCAGCTTTAACGCAATGCCGTGCCGCTCACAAAATGCTCCGATCTTTTCCAGACATTCCGGATGATCCCCCTTATAGGTATTCCAGATTGCTTCATCACTGAGAATAACCCGGTCTGTCCGTTGAAACGCCTGTTCCAGAAGCTCGAAGGACTGTTTCTCGATCTCTTTCGTTTTCTCCATATCTGCACTGCCGTCCGCATTCATGATCTTTCCGACCAGAAAATGTGCATTGCGGTTCGGAGATACCATCGGATATCTTCCGGGCATCATCGGATAACTGCAGTTATTCTGCGCTAACGCTTCCGGATTCTGCATCAGAAATAATTGCAGAGAGCTCGTTCCTGTCTTTGGCATTCCGATATGAAGATATAATATTTTGTCCGTATTCATGCGCTTCTTTACTCCTCTTCCTGTCGTCATCGGTGATATTCTACCCGGCAAAGGTGAAATAAAGATTAAAAAAATGTGGCAATTTTGTGGAATTTTCTGTCGGCGACCCGCCACCAATCTCCGCCTAAGCCGCTAATCTTCACTTCGAGGACATAGCCGACACCGCGGATCGTATGGATCAGCTTTTTGTCAAAGCCCTCATCGATCTTTTTGCGCAGATAGCGGATATAAACATCGACCACATTCGACGAACTCTCACTCCGGTAATCCCAGCTGTTCGTCTCAAGCTGTTCGCGCGTCAGCACGATATTGCGGTTACGCATCATATATAACAGCATCGAGTATTCCTTCGGAGACAGCTCGATCTGCTTCCCGGCTCTGCGCACCATTTGATCATTGACATTAATTTCAAGGTCACCGCAGCGATATACATTTCCGCGGACACCATCCTTTTTGCGGATCAGCACGCGGATCCGTGCCATCAGCTCTGAAAAATGAATCGGTTTAACCATATACTCATCCGCACCGGCATCCAGTCCCCGCACAATATCGGCAACCTCCGCCTGTGCCGTCAGAAGCATTACCGGGGTCTGAATGTCCTTTCGCCGTATCGCATCGACAATATCTACTCCACTCCGGTCAGGAAGATCAACATCCATCAATACTACGTCATATTCTGCCAACTGCAGATAATCCAATGCTGCGCTCCCGGAATTACAGGAATCCACCATGCAGTTCTCCCGCAAAAGCTTTTCTTTGATCACTGTTTTCAATTCCGGATCATCACCAACTGTCAATATGCGCACTGCTGTTCCTCCTTTGCCCGTTTCTCTTTTTATGTAAATTTTTCCATTAATATTTATCTTTTTGATATGTCATTTTTGTGGCACACCCCTTTTTCACAAATAATGTATGACTTTCTCAATATCTACCATACTATTATAAGATTAAAAAAGAATTAAAACAGGGATGGTGCGCTATGGATGTATTTTCATCGGCGTTTCACCCGGGATCGCGCCGAAGCTTGCACGGATATTGACCCCGTTTTTTGCGCAAAAAAAAGAGCGCGGAATCTACCGCTACTCCTTTATGGCTGCTGATATTGCGTTAATCTCTTCCCACTGTTCTGCAATCGTCCTGTCTTACCGCCTAGAACTTCTTCCCTTTATTAATGAAGCGCATCTCCGACTTCTGCTCTGCATACTGCTGCGCAACAATCTTAAGCCCCTGCAGTCTGTGACACTCCGGACACAACGTTCCAAATTCGATCGGCTTACCGCAGATCTGACAGTAAATGCTGGAAATCGTCTTGCCTGCCTCTCCCTTATACTGGATCCTTCCCTCGCGGATCCACTTTCTGACCTTCGCGATCGGTATATTAAAGTGTTCCGCCACATCAAGTTCCCGCACTTCGTTCTCACGGATGAAATCCTTTACCTCTGCAAACAGATTCGCCTCCCTGCAGCTCGGACAGATATCGTCCTCCTCGTAGACATCCGGCAGAATACGTCCACACTGCGTACACCGCGGTGTATCCACAAATAATTCCCCTGATCTTGCAAGCATGAAAACACCTCCTGTTCTCGTCATGTATCATCACTTCCAAAGGAAACCCTTGAAAAACAGCTTTCCTGCGCTTGTGCATTTGAAATTATTATACTCCAAACATACGTCCTCCGCAAGAATGAATTATTTCGTAGAGTCAGGCATCTGTCCCAAAAAGCGTACACACAAAACTACGATTCTCTGCTGTACTGCAACGAAGTTACATTTCCGGTGGACAGACGATACTGATACGTTCCCTTCACGGAAATATCATCCTTTGCGCTCGCCGCAAAATTGACCTTCAAAACATCATCCCCGGTAATTTCCATTAGGAATATACAACCGCTCCGTTTTTCTCGAATTTAATATCGTCCGCTCCATATTCCTTAAAAACCTTCTGCAGTGCCTCGTTACCCTCCGCAGGCTGATAACAAAGCCTCTGCTTTTTCACATCGTACAGGGCAAAGGTTCTTCCTGCCGTTCCATTGTAGCTAAGCAGTGCATAACGCTGCTCCTCGCTGTCGGACTGCGCCCACTGCAGATCATAATAATAGCCTTCCACATTCGTGATCGTTTTCGTTCCCGCACGCTGATCCAGCCCCTTCGGATTGATCCGGATCCGGTTGATCGAAAGCCCGCCATTGCTCTGCGCGCTGACCGACACATCCATGATTTCCTTCCCGTCATCCGCCTTCAGGGAATACTGCTGCGTCTGCGCACTGTCTGTCCCGTATTTCGCCCGCCGCTTCTCAAGCTGCTCATCGGTCAGATCCTTCAGCTCGTACCTGCTCTTCTTGTGGTTCCATACATAATAGGAGGTGTCCTCTCCGTCCGATACCGTGATCACGCCACCCGCACCCTGCACATAGGAAAAGACCATGCTTCCCTCCTGCAGCGGCGTCACATCGGACACGTATATTTCCGGGCTGACCGACGTCAGCTTGTCCTCTCCGATATCAATTACATAATATTCATAAGTATTCTGTTTCTTGAGCTGCCTTGCCACAGCGGAGTTCGTCACACTTACCGCCTCATCGGACGCCTTTCTCGCAGAACGTTGTCCAACGGCAACCTCCATGCGTCCATCTTCATTATAATCGACGGTCTCCAGCGAAATATCATCTCTGAAATCCTGTGTGGCACTACCCGCAAACACCTCAGAAAGCTCCAGCGCGGCAAGCGTTTCCTTCTGACTGTTCCGCAGACGAAGCCGGCATCTTCCGTGATATCCGCTGCTTGCCCTGTGCGTTCCCTTCTCGACCACAAGCTCAAGAGTCACCGCACTGCCACTCGCCGTTTTCGTTTCACACCGCGCAATGACACGGTTGTTGATCTGCTTGACCGCATTGCTGTCAAACAACGTCTCCGCAGACTCTCCCGCTGTCTGTCCCCCCCGAAATGTCGACAGCCCAAATGCCGCAAAAACCAGCACCGTCAGGATAAACGCTGCGATCCCGGACTGCCATAACGGTTTACGCCGTGCATACAAAAGCCCCTCGGACCGTCGGAACAGATCCGACTCATAGCCTGTCACAAGGGATAATGACAGCTTCTGCCGTTTCTCCTGCTTCATATTCACAAGAACCTGTGCGCAATGGAACTGCTGCCCGGATCCCGGATGCTGTGCAAACGCCTGATCGCACGCGAGGTTCTGATCCCGCCACAACAGATAATACGCATACCAGATCCCCGGATTCCACCAATGGATACAACAGACCAGAAATGCAAGTCTGCGCCACAGATCATCGCCCCGTTTCTGACGAAGCCTCTGATAAGCAACGATTTCTTTCATTTCTTTTGCCAGCAGTCCCTCCGGAAGATAAATTCTGCCGTGAAACAATCCGGTACGCACCGGATATGCGATCTGCCCGGACTGATATATGTTGTCAAACAAAAGCTCGGAGGAGCGTTGCAGCTTCCGGGCCAGCGCAAGCTGCTTTACGGCTGTCACAAGCAGTAACAGCACTGCTCCCGCGAGCCAGATCAGCGTGCATGCCCGGTACGCCACCGAAGCCGTCACCTCGCCCTCAAATACATACCGCCATCCGGTCAGAAGTCCCCGGTCCGGAGTGATCGTCAGTCCAAGGGAACGAAGAAGCGTATGAAACTGTCTGTTCCACGCCCCGTAAATACATACCGGGCTGCTCATTCCCACCGGACATACCGCCCGGAAAAACAGAATCGCCCACAACGCAAGCCGGAACTTCTTTGACAGCCCGCGAAACAGGAACCGCAGTACAAGCACCGCCGGCAGAAGCACAAGTGCCATGCAGCTCATCGAAAATACCGTATAGAAAATACGATACAGCATATCTACATTATTCATAAAACAAAGTCTCTCCACTCGCCGATATTTATAAAATATATCATAATGTTGGGATCACACCATCCTTTGTCCCTTGCATCATATAATTTCCATCCGTTATTGTAACACAAATCCCACCACTCTCAAAGAGCTGGTTATGTTGCTTTTTCCCCGCTTTCGGGTATAATGAAAGAATAAAACAAATCAGAAAGGATGACATCGTCATGAAAGATGGATTTATCAAGGTCGCCGCAGCCACCCCGGATATCGAAGTAGGCAATACCGCCTTCAACACGGAGCATATCCTGTCGTGTATGCAGCAGGCGCAAAAGGAACATGTGAAACTTCTGGTATTCCCGGAGCTTTGTATCTCGGGCTATACCTGTAATGATCTGTTCCTGCAAGACATCCTTCTTGACGGCTGCCTTGCAGGGCTGGAGCAGATCCGCAGTGCCTCCGCAGCAATGGATATGGTCATCGTGGCCGGACTTCCGTTTCTCCTGCACGCACGTCTCTACAATGTTGCCGCTGTGCTTTTCCGCGGCAGACTGCTCGGACTCGTGCCAAAGCAGCACATCCCAAATTATTCGGAATTTTACGAGGCACGCCACTTCGCACCGGCACCGGCGGACAACGAGCACGTCAACATCCCGGTACTCGGCGCACACGGTCATCAGATCCCATTCGGCGCAAAGCTGTTATTTGCGGCAGAGGATCTTCCGGATTTTGTTCTCGGCATTGATATCTGCGAAGATCTCTGGATGCCGATTCCGCCGTCCTGCTATCATGCCATGGCATCGGCAACCGTGATCGCCAATCTTTCCGCCAGCGATGAGACGACAGGCAAGGAAGCCTACCGCCGACAGCTTGTCAGCAATCAGTCCGCGCGGCTTATCTGCGGATATATTTACGCGGATGCCGGAGAGGGCGAATCCTCCACGGATCTCGTCTTCGCCGGTCACAACCTGATCGCCGAGAACGGCAGCATTCTCGCACAGTCGGAGCGTTTCCATAATGAAATGACCATCTCCGAACTGGATCTTGGACGTCTGGTAAGTGAACGACGCCGCATGGGAACCTTTACGATCACCCCGCCGGCACAGGCAGGCTATGAGGTTTGCAGCTTCTCGTTCGGACAGCCGGAGGAGACAACGCTGACCCGCTTCTATTCGCGGACACCGTTCGTGCCAAATGTCAAGGAAGACCGCGACCGCCGCTGCAACGAGATCTTCAATATTCAGGCAATGGGACTGAAAAAGCGTCTCGCCCATACACATTGTAAGAGTGCTGTGATCGGCATTTCCGGCGGACTCGACTCGACACTGGCACTCCTTGTCACAGTGCGTGCATTTGATCTGCTCGGTCTGGACCGCTCCGGCATCCGGGCGATCACAATGCCTTGCTTCGGCACAACCGACCGCACGATGAACAATGCCTGTACGCTGACCCGAAAGCTTGGCGCAACCCTGACGGAGATCCCGATCCACGAAGCGGTCAATCTTCATTTCCGTGATATCGGACACGATCCGGAAGTTCACGATGTTACCTATGAGAACTCACAGGCACGCCAGCGCACGCTGATCCTGATGAATGTTGCCAACCAGTCCGGCGGCATGGTGATCGGCACCGGCGATATGTCTGAGCTGGCACTCGGCTGGGCAACCTACAACGGTGACCACATGTCGATGTACGGTGTCAATTGTTCAATACCTAAAATGTTAGTGCGTTATCTTGTGCTTTATTATGCAGAGACCACCGAGGATTCCATGCTTCGCGATGTTCTGTTGGATATTCTGGATACACCGGTCAGCCCGGAGCTGCTGCCACCGAAGGATGGCAAGATTTCCCAGAAGACCGAGGATCTGGTCGGACCATACGAGCTACACGACTTTTATCTGTACTATATGATGCGATTCGGCTACACACCTTCGAAGATCTACCGTCTCGCCTGCTACACCTTCCGGGATGCCTACGACAGAGCCACGATCTACAAATGGCTGCGCACCTTTTACCGGAGATTCTTCTCCCAGCAGTTTAAGCGTTCCTGTCTGCCGGATGGTCCGAGGTCGGAAGTGTTGCCCTCTCCCCACGCGGTGACTGGCGCATGCCAAGCGATGCTTCTGTGGCAATGTGGATGGAGGATCTGGATACGATCACACCGTAGCACATAAACGTATATAATATGATGTAAGGGTCAAAAGCAGATAGCAATGTATGTTTACACACAAATTGCTATCTGGTGGCTTGACCCGCCAAACACCTCCAACATCATAATAAATCAGAAACGAGGATTGAATAACATGGATAAAATTATAGAACATAATGTAAATGATATTGTCGACACCATTCTGAACGATTACACGCATGACCGTTCCATCGACAAAATGAAACTGTTCACCCAGCCGGACCGCTTTGTGATCATCAAGATCATCGACAATCTGATGAAGATCATGTATCCGGGCTATTTCCGGGACACCTCCCACAAGATCTACATTATGGAGAACAGTACCCGTGTACTGATCGAGGATACGCTGTTTCGTCTGAATAAGCAGATCGAGCTGGCGCTCAAATATTCTCCGGATTACGAAAACGCCGACGACTGCGAACTCCATGTGGAGGCACAGCGTCTGACGGTTGCTTTCTTCCACACACTTCCAAAGATCCGCGCTCTTCTGGAAACCGATCTGCAGGCAGCCTTTGACGGCGATCCTGCTGCTTACTCCAAGGAGGAGGTTATTCTTTCTTATCCGGGTCTGCAGGCGATCACGATCAATCGTCTCGCGCACGAGCTGTTCCAGCTTAAGGTGCCTCTGATCCCGCGTATCATGACAGAGTATGCTCACAGCACGACCGGTATTGATATCCACCCGGGCGCAACCATCGGCGAATATTTCTTCATCGATCACGGAACCGGCATCGTTATTGGCGAGACGACCACCATCGGCAAGAATGTCAAGATTTATCAGGGTGTTACCCTCGGTGCTCTTTCCACCCGCGGCGGTCAGAAGCTGCAGGGTAAGAAGCGTCACCCTACGATCGGCGACAATGTAACGATCTACGCCGGTGCATCTATTCTGGGCGGCGACAGTATTATCGGCGAGAACTGCGTGATCGGCAGTAACGTTTTCATTACGACATCGATCCCGGCTGGAACCAAGGTCAATATCAAGAATCAGGAATTAAAGTACCATCAGGGACACAAGACTGTCAATGAACCGGTCGACCCGGAGGAGACGTGGTTCTATATCATCTGATGCAAAAGGGGATGTGAAAAACTCGATTGAGTTTTTTCACATCCCCAAAAAATATTCGAAAATTACCCCTGGTATATCAGAAGTTCCTGTACTGCTTCTTTTCGAAGTTTCTCCTCTTCTACTGTCCTCTGTTTTCTTTCTTTATCCATGTAGCAAACTTCATATACAACTGGATTAAAAGATGTGACTTTCATATAAGCAGTGAGTGATAACGGAATAGATGCTACATCTTCTTCCAGATAATGGTCTCCAAGCTCACGGAGAATATCTGCGATTTTATCAATGTCTTCTGTATTTCCAACTTCTACCGTAAACGGTTCACGGTCATACAGTTCTTCATCGTCAGCACTTGAAAAATACAATTTCTTTCCATAAGAAAATCTGTAGATGAGATATCTTGACGATTTCGCAACCTGTTTGTAACGTCCGGAAACTTTTGATACAATACCGTATTAAGTGTATTGTCATTATGCTTTTCCATATAGGTTCTGCCATTTGATTTGAACGTCCGCGATGATGCCTGCACCGTTGTCGTCCTGACATTGGTTATCGCAAAACATCCCAGAACCATAAACAATAACAACAGACATAGTTTCAAATGCTTTCTCTTTGTGTTTTTCATTTTCTTTTTTCTTTTTCGTATTCTTTCAGTTCTTTCAGAGCCTTCTCACCCTGTGGGTAAAGAATGATGATATTAAAGATCGTCATCAGTCCGATTCCAACATCACCAAGATCCCACACAAATGTATATGCTGCAAGGCCGCCGATGAACATCATCACAAGCGCCAGTACTTTGTATGCAGTCTGTGAAGCCCAGTTATCTCCGAAAAGATATGCAACATTGCATCTCGCATAAAAAAGGATGCCCAGAAACGTCGAAAAACTGAATAAAAACAGCGTCGCCGCAATAAAGATCACACCAAAACGGCCAAGATGATGTTCCATTGCTGTCTGCAGAAGATCCATTCCGGAAAGTCCTGTAACTTTTTCTTCCGGCGCAAGCAGCATGATAAATGCTGTACAGCTGCAGATCACGATCGTATCCACAAATACCCCGAGCGCCTGTACCAATCCGGCTTTGACCGGCTGGTCACATTCTGCCGCTGCTGCCGCACACGGAGCAGATCCGGAACCTGCTTCATTCGAAAACAGTCCACGTTTGATTCCATTCATTAGGACTGCGCCAAAACCGCCGGCTGCTGCCTGTCGGAATCCAAATGCTTCCTCAAAAATTCTTGCAAAAACACCCGGCAAACTTCCAAGATTCATCACAATGATCAGAATCGTGATTGCAAAATAGCATACCGCCATGACCGGCACTACCATATCCAGGATCTTAACTGTCGCATCTTTACGAAGCACTATCACAGCAGCCACAGCAACAAGTACTACCGTCATATAGATCGGCGGAATGGAAAATGCATTTTTAAATGAAGAAACAACAGAATTGCTGATCACTTGACTGATACCGCACCAGCAGATCAGACCGGAGATTGCAAACAACACAGAAATCACCACTTTGTTTCTCTTTTTCTTCTGTTTTTCTTCTACATATGCATGAATATAATACGCCGGACCGCCGCGGTAACCTCCGTACAGCGGATCTTTTTCTTTATAAAGCTGTGCCAGTGTCGCTTCAATAAAAGCTGTTGATGAACCGATAATTGCCGTCACCCACATCCAGAAAACCGCACCGGCGCCGCCTGCCGAAATTGCCGCAACAACACCGACCAGATTTCCCATACCGACACGGGTTGCCGTCGAAACGATCAGTGTCTGAAATGAAGACAGACTGTTTTTTTCTTGTTTCTTCTCAACCAGTGCCTGCACCATATCCGGGAACAGGCGAATCGGCAGAAAACGCGTCCGAACCGTAAAATAAATTCCTGTAGGAATCAGTAATATAATCAGAAGCGAAATCCCCAGAGTGCTGCCGCCCGGCAGTGGAATCTGCACCAGATCTCCCCACAGAAAACTATATACTTTCTCAATCAGAGTAACTATCATACTTTAAACCCTCTTCCATACTCACAACATCCGGGATACATGCTGCTCACGTCATCTACAACAGCCTGATTCCCGGACAGATACCATAATAGTATAGCCCCTATTAACCCTTAAACGCAAGTACTTTTAGGGTTTAAAGTCAAAAACTTTAAATAATTAAATCTTTCACCTTACCAAAACTGTTCACATATATCCAGTGTAAACTTTCTTGCTTCCTCTACCGCCATATTCATATCCGCCGGCGAAACTCTTCCTTTTAATAAAATCACATCCCCTTTTGCCCCTTTTTATTGTAACACTGCCTCATATTTTCCACCGGTACATCTGATCGTCAGTCTTCCATCAGAAACCTTATTCCCTTCGGCGTCCGTACACAGAATCTTGATCTCCGCCTTTGCTGATGCTTTCATCACACAACGAAGCTGTGTTCCGGACGGACAGATTACGACCGTTGTTTTGTTTTCTTTCCGGACAAACTTCGCAGCTTTCGCTTTCGTCTGTCCTTCCTCCACCATGTGTAACGTCGCTCCGGATGCAGTCAGCCTGTATTCCCCCTGCGTATCCTGTCCGCCAAACTGCAGCGCAAATTGTACTTTCTTTTTCTTGCCGGATCCGGTTCCGGTCACACAAAGTCCGGTTCTTTTCTTTGCTTCTATTTTATCCCCCTTTAAAGCAGTATCTGTATCCCCGGCAGCATCGCCGTCTTTGTCCTCTCCGTTTTCCAAAAGCATGTCTGCACTATCACTGAACAGCTGCTTCTGCGTTTCTCCGGCACTGC
This sequence comes from Roseburia sp. AM59-24XD, assembly GCF_003478445.1. GTDB lineage: Bacteria > Bacillota > Clostridia > Lachnospirales > Lachnospiraceae > Jutongia. The sequence continues at coordinate 38,630 of NZ_QUET01000025.1, read as the reverse complement.
TCTTGCTTTTACCGCTTTCACTGCTTTTTACACCGGCATATTCATTCAAAGCCCATACCTCGATTGCCGCGTCCTTCGTATTCTTCGGCTGATCCGCTGCACTCCCGGAATCGCTCTGTAATATACCTGATTTTTCAACACTTTGCTGCTGCCGCACAAAATCCCGGTCGTGTTTCCCCAAAACGACCACACATAATACTGCCGCAGCGGCAAGCCCGCCGATAATCTCCCGTCTGTGCCTTCTCTGTCTGCGGTAAGCCCTTGTCTCCGTCTCGTTTTCCTCTGTCTCAAGTGCCTGCTCAAGCATATCCTCCGGAAGCTGTCCGATCGCATCCAGCAGCTTTTCCGCCTCCGTTATCCCCCGTTTGCTCACAGATACACCGCCTCCTTTCTAAGCCATGTCCGAAGCTCTTTGCGCATACGGCCAAGCACCGACTTCACAGTTCCCTCCCGCATGTCGTGCCTCTCCGCAATTTCCCGTATCTGCATCAAATAGAAATATCTCTGTAGAAAGATTGACCGATTTCTCTGTGTCTGCTGCCGCAGAAATGCTTCAATCGCCCCGGTCAGTTCCTGAAGCTCGATACGCTCCTCGACTCTTCTGCCATCAGAAACACATTCCTGCAGCTCCTCCAGTGCCAGCTTCACAATACCCCCTCCTCTTCGGTCTGCGTGCATGTTACGGTATCTGTTCAGAGAAAGATTACGGACGATCTTCGCCAGAAAGCCCCGCAATGCCCTCGGCCGCTCCGGCGGGATCGCATTCCAGATCTTTAACCAGGTATCATTGACGCACTCTCTGGCATCCTCCGCATCGTGAACGATCCGGTACGATACGCTGTAACAATAACCGTTATATTTAGTTGAAAGTTCTCTGAGACCATGCTCCTGTCTGTCCCAGATCAATTGTACAATCTCCTGATCCTCCATACACTTCTCCTGTCCTTGCTTATTCTATCCGGTTGACCGCCCCCACAAAAAGCGGCAGTCCCTTTTCATTGCTGACTACGATCAGAAATGGGCGATTGCATTTCATCACCATTTTTATATCCGCCCACGCCAACGACTTGTTCATCACCACCTGCGTATAGGATGCCACACTACATCCTTTCTCGTCAACCCGCATTGCACCAAACTGCTGTGCATCCGAGACAAAAACATCCTTCTTCCCTCCATCCTGAAACAGCGGAGAAAAGTCTGCCTTTTCCTCCGAAAATACATTATGAACACCCATCTCCTCAAGCATCGGGATCAAATTCAGTTCGGACTTAAAATCAAGCTTCGGCATTGTCAGATCAACCATCGCCTGCGTCCAGTCAGAAGACTGCGGATCACACAGTGAGATTATCCTGCTGATCGTTCCTTCCTTATAAAACTCCTCTGCAGAAATCCCCTTCTTAGGAAGGATCACATTCATCCTCGCACTGCGCAGCGGCAGTGAAACCGCCTGGAATTTCTTCGTCTCCATAAACATTCCGGTGAAATTTGTGCTCATAAATTCACATTTCTCCGGATCAATCTTTTCTTCCTCCGTTGTATTGCCGCAGGTATAAGTGCTCTGTCCGTAAAATGTCCCCGTGTGCGTATACTTCTTATCAAAAATCGGCTCATCCCACTGATCCTTAAAATTCAGCGTCGAAAGAAGCATCAGCACCATATTCTGTTCTGTCTGAATACTCTTTGCGGTCTGTTCGTTTAATTTTCCTCCGGTCTGCTCGTCAACCCAACCCTTGATCTGACGGTCAAACGAAGAATCGCCCATCGTTCCGGTATTACATGCAGCCCGGTAGTTCTTCTCCAATGCCTTTAAAACCGGAGCCCGGAAATCGTAGCGATCGCTCAGCCAGACCGAATCCGCCAGCCGGCATTTCTTAGAAGAGACCGATGCATACAGCATCTGCGCAGCTTTCCGGATCACCGCCTGCTCCTGCTTGCGGAGTGCGGCGTCCACCTCCTCCTTACTCATGTCTGACGAAAAATCCCCATTCACCGCAATCCCGCCTATCGCATTGCGGATCTGCTCCCTTGTCCGCCCGTCGCTCATCTCCGTCAGCATCCCAAGCACAAGATACAGATTTGCCGGTGAATATAACACCGCCGCCTGCTGCGGGTTATCGCCCCAGCTCTGCTTCAGAAACTGCCGCAGGGATTTCCGGCAATACTCCACATACAATTTCTGCGCCTCCGTGTAACTCAGTAACGCCGCTTCCCCCGATACACCGCCCTGTGCTGAAGAAGTATTTCCGCCTGATACGCCGCCCTGCTGTGCCGAAGCGTTCCCAGTCGTTGGCTCCGCTGTCCTTTCCGCCTTGAAACAGCCCTCCTTGTACCACCCACTTGCGACATCCGAAGCCGCACCACAGCCCGTCATTGTCACCGCAAGCACCATTCCGAGTGCCACCGCCTTTCCTAAAACGTGTCTTTTCCGCATAATAATCATTCCTTTCTGATTAATCTGTTTGATGTCGGGACAAGATGTCTTTTGCATCAACTGATGCTACGGATTGCTCGCTTGCATCATCTACTTATATAGACACGCTTTTTTCGAAAAGGTTGCAAAAAAATGGGAATTTTGCCCTTATTTTTTCGTCGCATTACGAACCGTTTTCTATAAATTACTAAGACTTCCCATACCTCAAATGGATGTATGCCCATAATATTTCTTATGTCCGGAAAATAAAATATCAATTTTGCCTGGGGAAATAAATTGATCCGTGAGCTATGACTAAAAAATTGACGCAGATCAGTAGGATTTCTGAAAAATCTTTGCTTTGCAATGCTTTGATAAATACGCATCCGTACGACTGAGCCCCATAGGTGGGCTCAGCTGTTTCGGACGGCACGCTCCCGCTACAACTGCACCACGCAGCGGTACATAACGCCGGATGTTGAATAGATTATCCGTAGCGTTTACGAAATCCGGGGCGTAAGTACCGGCGGGTGCAAGTGCCTCTCGAAACATCCGAATCCCACCTTGGGGCGAGTACGGCAGGATGCGTTTATCGAAGATCAAAGCAGCAAAGCAATTAGAATTTTCGAAATCCGTAAGTGACAAGACAATTTTTAAGTCATAGCTCACGGATTTTTAATATATTGGCAGGCAAAATATGGTTTCTGAACAGACGGACATAAGAAATATTATGGGCTAATTCATGTTCTTGGTATGGGAAGTCTTAGTAAATTAAAAACTTCCTGCAAAATATCTTTTACAGGAAGTTTTATTTCACCAGTGAATCCAGACGTTCTCCGGTACGTTAGTCAGAAGCCAGTCCGCTCCCGCCATGCACATCGTAAAGCCCGTCAGCAGAAACAGGATCACAAGTGCGCCAAAATCATATTTTTCATTTCCGGTCGGAGATATGAGTGTGTAAAATAATATTTCAACGCCCAGCACAACCAGAATCGCCGGCCAAAAATGGAATATTAGTATATAATCCAATACACCGCCAAAGATGTGTACCAAAAACAGGACACCAAATGCCACAAGCGTAAGTCCCAGTGTTACCGTTCCTATCCTTCGCTGTCTCATTTCTCATCTCTCCCTTCCAGATATTTCCTCTCATCCTCTGTTAGATCTTCCTTTTTGCCGCGGATCAGACGGATTCCGAACCAGATCACAAGACATGCTACGATAAGCTGCGGAAGATCTCTGCGGATCATTTCATTGACCGCGTACGGAATCCAGATATCAAACCGCGTCAGGATGGAAAGTGCATCGTTGCACAGAAGATATGCACCAAGGCAGATCAGCACTGCCGCAAGACCTTTTCTTCTCTTGCCGGCATTCATCTTCGGCAAAGCATCCAGACCATCCACAAACATGAACTTATCTTCCTGTGCCGCAAATTCCTCTTCCGTCATCGCATTTTTGTTGATCGCATCAAAAAATGCGTAAAACCAGATCACAAAATCAAACAGATAGATTGGGATATCATAGAACATGCTGGACAGCAGCGCCACAACAATAAATGTTGACATCAGGCTGACACCCTGCTTAAAGAATCCCAGAAACATCTGTCCGGCTCCGGGGATACATGCAAAACAAAACGTTAAAAACGGATTTTTTTTCTTTCTCATTACAATAAGCCTCCTTATTTAAATTGATCAAACCATTTTTCCGCACCCCGGCGGCTGTCCGGTTCGGTTCTTTCCTGTTTTCGCTGCTCTAAATATTTTCGCTGCTTCTCCTTCTGTTCCTGCAGCCTCTTGGACTGCTCCTTTTCATATTGCTGCTTTCTTGCCGCCTCATCCGAGGAAGCCGTCCGCTCTCGTTGTGTCGAAAGCTCTGTCACAGCATTTTTCCAGGATGCCATCTGCTGCCATGCACTGTTGTCCATGAAATTCACAGACACCATAAGTCCCAGTGCCATGCACATGCCAAGTGCCACTCTGGTGCAATAACGGTAATATTCCCGCTGCCGCTGACGCCTTCCTGGAATCCTGTCTGCCTGTTCCAGAATCTCTGTCCGAAGCCCCCGCGGCACGGATAACACCTGACTTTCCGGGAGTCCTGCTGCCAGCTTTCCTGCACAGTATTCGCACTGTGCCACATGATGTAACAATGCAAATTCATCCGCCTGCTCTAATTCATGCCGATAATATTTTCGGATCTGTTCTTCCGTAATATGTGCCATAATGCGCCTCCTTTCATGGTTCTGCTATCCGGTGTTTCAATTTCTTCTGAAGCATTTTCTTCGCCCTGCCGATCTGCGTCTGCACGGTTTTCAGCTTCACGCCCCGCATGTCTGCAATCTCCCTCGCTGTGTGGTCACAGCAGTAAAATTCATACGCTACCTGTCCATACGGCGGCTTCAGATCGCGGCACGCCTGTTGTAGTTCCCCTTTGATCTCTTCATCCAGAAATCGTTCCTCCGGCGATGAAACTGTCCCGGCCCGGCTTTCCAGCACCTCATCCTCGGAAGGCATTTCCTTCCGCCGCTTCTGCTTCAGGAAATCCAGACATTTGTTGGTAGCGATCTTTGTTAAAAACGCTTTCTCGTTCTGTCCATTGAAGCGTTCCAGCACTTTGTAATATGTAAGAAATGTTTCCTGCGTCACATCCTGTGCGTCAAAATAATCACCTACCATACGATAGCAAATGGAAAAGATCAGCCGCTCATATTGCTCCAGCGCGATCTCCAGCCGCTTTGTCTGTATGGAATTGTCCGTCAAGTCTCATCACCTCCTTTGTCCCCCTCTCATTATATATAACGAGTGGCGGGAGAGAAAGTCTTCAGGATTTTTTAATTTAATTCAAAAAACTGCCCCACAAGCAATCCACCGCTTGCAGGACAGTTTCTCTGGCATATTATCATTATAGTTGTTTCTTGTTTTATTTCTTCTTTTTCTTTCTTTTTACTGCGGCGATCACAGCCTGCAATACAATAAAGAAGCAAAGCAGAGCAGATAATGTAATTCTTACCCACCAGCTAGACAGTGTTCCCTGTGTCGTGATCAGACTGGAAATAGTACCGTTGATCAGTACACCAAACAGGGTTCCGATTACCGTTCCAACACCACCGCTTAACAGTGTACCACCGATGACCGCAGAAGCGATCGCATCCATCTCAAGTCCCTTTGCCTGCTCTACAAAGCCTGCACAACTGTTTAAGCAAAACAGGAAGCCGCCCAGACCAGCTAAGAAGCCGTCCAGCACATATGCTTTCATCTTGGTTCGTTTTACATTTAAGCCCATCATAACAGCACTTTGCTGATTGCCGCCGATGGCATAAAGGCTTCTGCCAAACTTTGTGAACTTCAGCATGATTGTGATCAGGATCACTACCGCCAACGCTATGATCACCGTTGGATATATGTATGCCGGAATAAAGATTCCCCTTCGGTTATATGTTCCAAACGGAAGGTTGATCCGGTAGTTTGCCCATTTCAAAAATGTTTTATTCTGGATAGCGATCATGTCTGTACTGATCACTGCCGTTAGCCCGCGCCCGAAGAACATTCCGGCAAGTGTTACGATAAACGGCTGGATCTCCAGATATGTCACCAGATAACCCTGAACGATTCCGAAAAGTGTACCGATCAGAAGAGAGATCACAACTGCTGCCACGGCGCTCATTCCTTTATTTTCCATGGCATAAGCCGCAGACATGCACACCAGTGCAGTGACCGAGCCGACAGAAATATCAATTCCGCCTGTGATCATTACAAGTGTCATACCACATCCGATCACGATCAGACCGGCATTGGAAATAAAGAGATTCATGAACATCTGCGGTTTTGCAAAGCCTTTGTCGTTGAATATTATCATTCCCGCAATATACATTACTGCAAATAATGCGATTGTAATCATCAACAGGAATGTGCTGCTATTAATTTTCTTTTTTGATTTTTTCTTTTCCATATCAATGACCACCTTCCATCGCTTTATTCCTTAAAGCTCTTTTTTGCTTCCATGCTTCCATGTTTCTGCGAAATACCGGGCTCTGGATCACAACAATGATGATGACAACGATTGCCTTGTAAACCGGAAGCTGATCCGCAGAAACTGCCATTGCGTAAAGCGTGGTTGTCAGCGCCTGGATCGTATAAGCTCCGATGACAGATCCCATGATGCTGAATTTACCACCACTTAAAACATTGCCTCCAAGTGCAACTGCAAGGATCGCGTCCATCTCCAGATTCAATCCGATATTATTGGCGTCAGCGGAATAGATCCGGCTGGAAGCAACAATTCCTGCCACACCTGCAAGTACACCACAGATGACATAAGTCAGGAATTTGATCATCGTGGAGTTCAGACCAACCAGCCGTGATGCGGAACCGTTGATTCCAACACTCTCAATGTAAAGACCAAGCGCTGTCTTTTTCAATATAATATTGATCAGTATGATTGCTGCAATGGCGAAAAAGATCGGTGTCGGTATCGGACATTTTCCAATGTAACCGCCCATTACCTTAAAGGAATCGACACGGACATATGTGATCTGTCCCTTTGTAACAAGCTGCGCGATTCCTCTTCCTGCCGTATACAGAATTAACGTTGCAACCATTGGCTGGATTCCCAGATTCGCCACAAGAAATCCATTAAATGCACCGCAGAGACCTGCAACAATGATTGCTGCAATAATGGCTAATGCCATGGAGTTCATCAGCGTATCTGTCGACACCTGTCCTCCGGATAATATCTGGCAGCATACCGAAGCCGCCACCGCCATGACTGCTCCAACACTGATATCCTGTCCTCCGGATGCCGCCGTAACCAAAGTCATTCCGATCGCTACGATCACAAGCTCTGAGGCACGATTGACAACATCGACCAAATACCCGTACAGGACACCGCCCTTCATGGATATTACAAAGAAATCCGGTGTCTTGATCACATTTACTAAAAGTACAACAAGCAGACAGACAATTGGTAAAAACAAATGATGCTGTGTAACCGCTTTCCAATTAAATTTTTTCTTTTCGTTACTCATTGGACTTTTCACCTCCTGCTATGGTCTCCATGATCTTCTCCTGTGTCAGATCATCGCCCTCTATCTCGCCAACCTTTTTGCCGTCACGAAGAACTGCCATTCTGCTGCAGGTACGAAGCATCTCTTCCACCTCGGAAGAAATAAATGCTATTGACTTACCCTCGTCAGCCAGCCGAAGCACCAGCTTCTGTATCTCCGTCTTCGTTCCAATATCAATACCACGGGTCGGCTCATCCAGGATCAGGAATCTCGGATTGGTCAAAAGCCATCTACCCAGAATAACCTTCTGCTGGTTTCCTCCTGACAGACTCTTGATCGGTGTTTCCATACTTGCCGTTTTAATCTGCAGTAAATTGATAAAGTTTGTTGCCGCATCCTCCATTTCCTTTCGTTTCATCGGATGGAACATGCCGCGTTTTGCCTGAAGCGCAATAATAATATTCTCCCTTACGGAAAGATCTGCCAGGATTCCATCCTTTTTGCGATCCTCCGGAAGATATGCCATTCCTGCTTTCATGGCATCTAACGGTGTATTGATCTTTACCTTTTTGCCAAATACACGGATTTCACCGGAATCCGCCTTGTCTGCACCATAAATGGAACGTACCATCTCGGAACGTCCGGAGCCAAGCAGACCGGTAAGACCAACTACTTCTCCTTTGTTAAAGATCATGTCAAACGGTTTGATCGTTCCATGATGAGAAATTCCCTTTGCTTCGATAACGGATTCTCCTTCTTTGACCGAGCCGATCCTCTCACTCTTAATATCTGCCAGGTCATCAAAATCCTTGCCCATCATTTTGGCAACCAGCTGGACTCTCGGAAGATTTTCCACGTCATACTCACCGACAAGCTCTCCGTTTCGAAGAACCGTGATCTTATCGCAGACCTCATATACCTGTTCCAGGAAATGTGTTACAAATATGATTCCAACACCTTTTGCCTTAAGCTTTTTCATCAGGACAAACAGTTTCTCAACCTCATCCTCATCCAGGGAAGAGGTCGGTTCATCCAGAATCAAAACCTTACATTCCATATCAACTGCCCTTGCAATGGCGATCATCTGTTGAATTGCGATAGAACACTCATCCAGGAGCGTTGTCGGTGTGACCTCAATGTCTAACGACTGCAGCAGTTTTCTGGATCTTGCATTCATTTCGCTCCAGTTGATCATACCAAGCTTTCTTGGTTCTCTTCCGATAAACAGGTTCTCTGCCACGGTAAGATTCGGACAAAGATTGACTTCCTGATATACAGTACTGATCCCGTTGTTCTGTGCGTCCTGCGGCGATCGATTCACCATCGGTCTGCCATCCATTGTGATTTCCCCGGCATCAAAGGGATAAATTCCTGTCAGCACTTTGATCAGTGTTGATTTCCCGGCTCCATTCTCTCCCATCAGAGCATGAATGTCCCCTTTGCACAATTTGAAATCCACATTCGATAAAGCTTTAACCCCAGGGAAAGTTTTTGTAATGCCTTTCATTGTTAATATTTCGTTCTGAGCCATTTCATTCCACCTGCTTTCTGCGGAAAAGGGTACAAAAATAGCGCAATACAGTTTTGGCGGCTTCTATATTGCGCTATTTCTGAAACACTTTTAGCGTTGCTTTTTATGAGATTATTATGAAGATTTTAATAAGCGCGTCCTTTAATCACATCGTCTGTCACTACTGTAACACTATAGTCCTGATCCTCAACCTTAACACTGTCTACATCTTCGACTGCTGCGAAGATTTCCTCATCAACATACTGCTGCTTTTCCGGTGTCTCTCCGGCTTCCAGAGCCTTGATGATCTCCTCTACGCGAGGACCGTGAAGCGGGTTACACTCTGTATCAAGAATGATCTTGCCATCCTTTACATCCGTCAGACCGGTCTTTGTTGAATCGAAGGACATTACAAGGATATCGTCCTTTCCTGTTCCAACTGTCTTTCCGGCTGCAGTGATCGCATCAATTGCTCCAAATGCTTCATTATCATTCTCGCAGTATACTACGTCAATATCGTCCTTATGCTTCTTTAACAGGGATTCCATAACCTCCTGTCCTTTGGACTGTGTAAACTCTCCGGTTTCCTCTGCCAGAAGATTCCAGTTTTTGTTCTCCTTGCAGGCATCCTCAAGCCCCTTCGTACGTCCGATCTGGGCAGAAGCTCCGATGGTTCCCTGAATATCGACAATGTTGATCTGTTCGTCTCCGCGTCCTGTCTTGTCCAGATAAGCTTTCAGCCATGCGGCTGCTTTCTTACCTTCCAGTTCGAAGTTTGAACCAACCCACGCTGTGTAGAGACTTTCGTCAGAAACCTTAACCATACGATCAACGATGATCACCGGGATTCCGGCGTCCTTTGCTTCTTTTAATACGGTGTCCCATCCGGTTTCTGTTACCGGTGCCAATACGATGTAATCAACTTCCTGCTGAATGAAATTTCGGATCGCTTTGATCTGATTTTCCTGTTTCTGCTGTGCATCGTCAAAAATCAGTGTGTAACCGTTTTTCTCACTGAAGGTTTCCTTCATGGATGTTGAGTTTGCGGTACGCCAATCCGACTCAGCTCCTACCTGCGAAAATCCAACTGTGATATTGCCACTCTTGGCATCTGACCCTGTCTGGGCGGCTTTCTTGGAGCCACATGCTGTCATTGCAAATACCATACAGGATACTAATAATGCAGAACATAATATTTTCTTTATTCTCATATCATTTTCCTCCTCTGTTTTTATTGAGTTTGTATGTCATCTACAATTATTATTATAGATATTTTTTGCTCATTTACCATGAAGATACTTATGCAAAAAGTTTACTATTTTATCTGCTTTTTCATTTAGTTTATTTTTTTATTGGAAAAGTTGAAATTTTTCGGAATACGCATACACACAACTGTCCCCTCATTATATTTTGAACTTATGTCAATACCGTACTTTTCCCCATAATAGAGCTTCAGGCGTTCCTCCACGGCGGACATACCAAAGCCTACACCCTCCTTTTTGCGAAGCCCCTCCTGAACCTCTGCCAGCCGTTCCTGTGTCATACCGATGCCATCATCTTTCACCTGCATTACAATATCTTCTCCGTTATCCTCAAAGAAAATCCGGATGCTGCTCTTTCCGCGCTTTTCCTTAACACCGTGATACAATGCATTTTCTACGATCGGCTGCAGCGTCATTTTCGGCAGACGGATATCTGAGAACCCTTCCGGAAGGTCAATGCTGTAATCCAGAATATCACTGTAACGGATCTGCTGGATCTCCAGGTAGCTCCTGGTATGTAACACCTCATCCCCCAGAGAAATAACGTCTTCTCCCTTTGACAGCACGGTCCGGAAAAAAACAGACAGATGCGTCAGCATTTCAATCGCCTCATCATGCATATCTGCTTCGACCATCCAAACGATCGTATCAAGCGTATTGTACAGGAAATGAGGGCTGACCTGCGCCTGCAAGAGTTCCAGCTGGATCATGTGCTGTTTCCGTTCTTCTTCCTGAACATTCTGTAAAAGTGTCTCAATACGCCGTGCCATTTTCTGGACACCCTGATTCAGGTTTTTCACTTCGATCACATTTGTCTCCACGGACTGTATCCGGAAATCTCCATATCCCACTTTACGTACATTCTCACTTAAACTGGCAATCGGATCCGTAATCTCTTTTGCGAGCCGGAAAGACTTCTTAAGAACAAATGCCACCACAAGGACAACAATAATGCCCAGCAAAACACCGACTGTCAGGATCCTCACAAACATATCATCCTCAACCTGCTTCAGATATCCTGCTTCATAATATATGTAATCTCCCATTGCTTTCTGCGCCAGCTCCGTGAGTACATAAATATTATTCGTGAGCTGCGTCTGTCTGGAATCGTACCCTTTCGTTGCCTCTATCGCACGCATTTTCTTTTTCAGATTTTTGCAGTCAAGAAGCACTAACTCTATCGCACGTTTACTTTCCTTACGCACTGTTGTCTGCTCCAGTTCCTCCGCCAGACGAATCGCCCTGTTGACATCCTTCATCGGAAGTGTTTTCTGCTCTGCACTTCCAACGCAGTAGTGATACATTTTCAGATCCATATTTTCCTTAAAATTCAAACTGAAATCACTGCTCAGATTCATATTGTGTGTGATCGTTGAATAATTTCCAATCGAAATAAACATGGATACCACCGGCAGCAAAATACAGAATACCATCGGGATTGCCAGCGTCCATATCAGATATTGTATTTTCTTGTCAAGATTTAACTCTTCATATGTTCTTCGATGCTTCTTCACTAAACCGCCCCCTGATTACGATATTCACTCGGTGTACATCCCTGCGTTTTTTTGAAAAGAAAACTGAAATAGTGCGAATCCTTATAACCGACCTCCAATGCAATCTCTCCGGAACGTTTGTCGGTACAGCGTAAAAGCTCCTTCGCCCGATGCATACGCAGAGAGGTCAGGTATTCGATAAAGGTCTGTCCCATTTTCTGGCTGAACATTGCACTGAAATGATTTGCACTGACATTTGCCACACATGCCACTTTATTTAAGGTAAGATTTTCATCTGCAAAGTTTTCTTCCATATATTGAACTGCATTTTGTAAAACATTTTGATATTTTCCCTTGCTCTTTTCTTCGCGCAGCTGTATCGCCTGCTTTAACGATGCAGAGATACTCCCCTCAATCCGGTCAATATCTAACGGCTGACTCATTCCGGATGCCTCCAGCAGCGAGTTGTCTGCTGCGTCCTTTTCATAGCCCAGCTTCTGCAGAAACGATACAATACAAAAATGAATGTTCAACAATATATATTGCCGGAACATTTTCGACTTCAGTGCGGATTCTCCGACCATCTGAAGATAATTGTCCACGAACTCCTCCACCTCATTCTCCAATGCATTGCACAGGAAATTCTGGAATATCGCCGGATTCACCACATTACTGTCTACGCTGACCAGATCCTTGATCTCACTGTTCTCCGATTCATGCTCGCCCACCGGAACCATATCCGACGACACGACATGGGAATATCCCAAATAACGGTATGCAAATATCTGCATGCCCTTCTTATAACACTCCGGAAGCTGACTCAGGCGTTCCACCGGTTCTGATGCACACACGATCCACTCCAGTCCGCTCTGATCATTTTCAAGAATATCCTGAAGCAGCTTTACACACTGTTTCGTTCTTTCCTGTATATTTTCATGATCTCCCATCAAAAGCACCACATAGCTGAAGGTCTGATTGCGAAACACATAAAGCTCCTTTTCTTTTTGCAGTGCATCATCAATCTGCTTCTGAAGATCTGCCACTCTCTGCGAATACCTCTGATCAACCGTATCTGTGTCTTTGCTCTCTGACAACGAGAAAAACACCATATTGTAACTTTCTGCCATAATATCAAACGAAAGCTTTTCTGCCTTCTCGTAAATCTCCTGCAGATCCACATGCTTCGTTACAAGCAATTCAAAGAAATCACGTCTGGAATGATTCTCATATTTCTTAAATTCCTGTTCGAATTTTTCATAGTAATCCTGCTGTTTCCCCTTTTCTTCAAAATCCTGATAAATTTTTTGAAGAACATTGACAAACTCCGCCTTAGCGATCGGCTTCAACAGATAGTCGTCCACCCCGAGAGCAATCGCTTTTTTGGCATATTCAAAGTCATCATACCCACTAACGATCACAATACGAATATCCGGAAATTCCTTTTTCACTATGCCACTTAATGTCAGACCATCCATAAACGGCATTTTAATATCTGTAATCAGCACGTCCGGTTTTGTCTTGCGTATCATAGGAAGCGCAATCTCTCCGTCCTTTGCCTTTCCTACCAGTTCAAAACCATATTCATTCCATGGAATCATCCGTTCCAGCGCTTCCCGTATCACGATCTCGTCCTCGATCAAAAATACTTTGTACATAAATGCTCCCCCTTTCTTACTGATCCCGAGTCCTTTCTTTTTAGTTTTATTGTATCAAATCCATATAAAATTGGCTATCTTTAATCCCCGAAACTATAATGCAAAAGCAAAAAATGGGTGCATTTTCATACACCCATAAAATCTTATTCATTATTCGTTTTTGAAATATCATGTATCGTTCACTTTCCCGATCACTGTCCATAATACGCATTCTCTCCATGCTTGCGGAAGAAATGCTTGTCGCGGATACTGTCCGGTGCCGGCTGTACCTTCGGATTGATCAGCTCGGTCTTGGTCGCCATCTTCGCAACCTCCTCCAGCACGACTGCGTTGTGAACCGCCTCTGCCGCATCCTTACCCCAGGTAAACGGACCGTGGTTCTTGCAGAGGATGCCCGGCGTGTACATCGGATTTAAGCCCGCCAGCTCAAATGTCTCAATGATGACAAGACCGGTATTGGCCTCATATGCCTCGTCAATCTCCTCCGGAGTCAGGCTTCTGGCACAAGGGATCTCTCCATAGAAGTAGTCTGCATGCGTGGTTCCGTACAGCGGAATGGAACGTCCCGCCTGCGCCCATGCGGTTGCCTCCGGCGAGTGTGTGTGCACAATACCACCGATCTCCGGATATCTCAGATAAAGCTCCAGATGTGTCGGAGTGTCGGAGGACGGTTTATATTCGCCCTCGATCTTATTGCCGTTCAGATCCATCACAACCATATCCTCCGGCTTCAGCTTATCGTAGTCAACGCCGCTCGGCTTGATGACAAAATAATTGGTCTTACGGTCAATGCCGCTGACATTGCCCCATGTATATGTAATAAGTCCTCTCTTCGGAAGCTCCATGTTTGCTTCGTATACCTGCTGTTTTATTCCTCTAACATCGCAATTGCCCCTTTCTGCTTCACTTTCATGTTTATACATACACTTTTTATATATACATACACTGCCTTTATATACTCTATATGCTCTCTACGGCAGCCCGCTCGATCGCAAGTCCCTTGTTATAACGTATCAGGAAGTCGTCAAAGCCCTTAACGTCTGCCGGATCCGGCTCCAGTGTTGTTCCCGTCTGACCGGCAAATACCTGATGATCCAGATAATCTGCCAGCGCCTCGTCTGCTCCGTCTACCATGTACTGAGCAAGCACGGCAATGCCCCAGGCACCGCCCTCGCTTGCCGTATCCATCACGGAAACCGGCGTATTCATCGCTGCTGCCATGATCTTCTGACCGGCCCCCGGCACGGTAAAGAAGCCACCATGCCCGTAAATCTTATCAACCGGCACATTCTCCTCCTTGAGCAGAATGTCAAGACCGTTCTTCAATGCACCAAGCGCCGTGAACAGATGCGCGCGCATAAAGTTCGCCAGGCTGAGCTTATCATCTGCATGACGGACAAACAACGGACGTCCCTCATCAAAGCCGGTAATGCTCTCGCCGGAGAAGTAGTTATAAGAAAGAAGTCCGCCGCAGTCCGGCTCGCCCTCTAATGCAACCTTAAACAGCAGATCATATAATTTCCCTTTGTCAACCACCGGCATACCCATTTTCGCTGCAAATTCTCCGAACAGGTTGACCCACGCATTGATATCTGAGGTACAGTTGTTGCAGTGCACCATTGCCACCAGATCGCCTGCCGGTGTTGTCACAAGATCGATCTCCGTATGAAGCTTCTGAAGCTCCTTCTCCATAACGATCATTGCAAAGACTGAGGTTCCCGCAGAAACATTTCCTGTGCGTATCTTCACACTGTTGGTTGCGACCATACCGGTACCTGCATCGCCCTCCGGCGGACAAAGCGGAATGCCCGCTTCCAGTGTACCGGTCGGATCGAGCAGCTTTGCGCCTGCCACGGTAAGCACGCCTGCTTCCTCTCCCGCAGTCAGTGACTTTGGCAGGATCTCACGCAATGTCCACGGGAAATGATATCCCTCGATGAGCTTATCAAACTTCGCAAGCTTCTCCTCGTCATAATCCTTCGTCGCACAATCGATTGGGAACATACCGGACGCATCACCGACGCCAAGTACCTTCTGTCCGGTGAGCTGCCAGTGGATATAACCGGCAAGCGTTGTGAAAAACGTAATGTCCTTCACATGCTCCTCGTTCTTTAAGATTGCCTGATACAGATGTGAAATGCTGTAGCGCTCCGGCACATTGACCTGAAACTCCTCGGTAAGCTTCGCCGCAGCCTCCTCCGTCATGGTATTACGCCATGTCCGGAATGGAACCAACAGCTCATCTTCCTTATTAAATGCCATATAGCCGTGCATCATTGCGCTGATGCCGATGCCCGCCAGCTTCGTAAGCGGTACATCGTACTGTGCACGTACCTTGTCCGCCAGATCCTTATAGCACGCCTGCAGACCGGTATGTATCATCTCCAGACTGTAGGTCCAGATACCGTCCACAAGCTGATTCTCCCAATGATAGGAACCAACTGCCAGCGCCTCGCAGTTCTCGTCGATCAGCACCGCCTTAATACGGGTGGATCCAAACTCAATACCAAGTGCTGCTTTTCCGTTTAAGATACTTTCCTTTGCATTCATCTTACTCACCATGCCTTTCCCAAAATATACAGTTACACCGATATCCCCTGATACGATCTCCTTCGGAATAACATAAACAAGGCGGTCATCCCTCCCGGACACACTGCCTTGTTCCTCCGTTTGTTCTATATTCTCATGATACAACTTGTACACTCGTATTTACAAGTTGTTTTTTCTTAAAATCGTAGAATTGCCAATAACAAGCTCCGGCTCCACCAGAATCTTATCGTCACCCGGCTCCTCACCGCCGATCAGCCGCAGCAAAAGCTCTGCTGCCATCGCGCCAAGACGTTCCTGCGGATGCGCGATCGTTGTCAGCCGCAGCTCCCCCGAATGCGCCATCGGCGAATTGTCGTAGCCACACACCGAGACATCCTCCGGCACCTGCACTCCTGCGTGCTGCAGCGCACGGATCACCTCAAATGCGATCTGGTCATTATAGCATACAACCCCATCCATCAGCACTCCGTCAGCCACCATCTGTCCGAGCTTCTCATACGGGTGCAGTGCACGATCCTCCGTGTAAAACCAGACAACCTTGTCCGGATCGTATGCGATCCCCGCCTCGGCGAGCGCCCTGGCGTAACCCTTGTGGCGGTTCTGCCCCTGCATGTCATCTGCCTTGAAAACACCGGCGATCTGCCGGTGCCCCTGCTCAATCAGGTGCTTCGTAAGCAGAAAGCCACCCGCACAGTCGTCCATCAGCACCTGCGGACTATCCTTCATCTGCTCATAACATCCCTGAATAAATACATACGGAATCTGAAACTGCTTAAGCTGCTCAAACAGCCCGGTATGTCTGCAGTAGATCTGACTCTTGCTCGGCTCAATAATAATGCCGTCAATATCCTTCTGCAAAAGCTCCTGTAGACAACGTATCTCCTGCGTCCGCGAATTTCTCGTATTCTTAAGGATGATACTGTAACCCTCTCTCGTCAGCACATCGTCGATCCCGCGGATCACCTCCGGGAAAATATAATCCGATAAATACGTCGTCACTACAGCAATGTTCCCCGATTCATGCCGGTGGCGCACAAGCTCCGTACAGAAGGTTCCTCTTCCGTGCTCCGCATAAACGTAGCCCTCGTTCTCCAGGATCGCGATCGCTTTGCGCACGGTCTGCCGGCTCACATGATACTGAGCAGCAAGAACATTTTCCGAAGGAAGCTTGTCCCCGGGCTGGATCTGCCCGGACAATACCTTCCCCTTCAGCTCCTCAACGATCTGTACATATTTCAGTTGTTTTCCGGTCTGGTTTTCCATATGTCAGGCGTGCCTCCGATCATATTTCCACGATAAATACAATTGTTTCATTGGAACTTTCGCAGGAAATCTTACCTCCGTGCAGCTCCACGATCTGCTTGGCGATTGCAAGACCAAGCCCTGTTCCGCCGGTTTGGGAATCTCTGGAGCTGTCCAGCCGGAAGAACTGTTCAAACAGATAGCTCAGCTTCTCGGCAGGGATCGTCTGTCCATGATTCTGAACAATCAACCGCATGCCCTTCTCGCCATTCTTCTCCAGATAAACATGGATCATGCTGTCCGGATAACCATAATTGATCGCATTCTTAAGCAGGTTGTCGAAAACTCTCTGCATCTTCTCGATGTCGCAGTACACCATGATCTCCGGCTCTGTCTCCAGCTGATAATCCATCCCCTTCTCCGTCAGAAGAGGCTTAAATTCATACATAAACTGTTCCACCATCATCGACATATTGACCATGTTGCAATTCAGGCTCATATGTGCAAAATTCATACGGGTCAGCTCGAAGAATTCATTGACAAGATCCTCCAGACGTCCCGCTTTATTCCAGGCAATATCAAGATATTTCTGGCGAAGCTCCTGTGAAATCTCCGGCTCATCCTTCAACAATGTCAGATAACCGATCACGGAGGTCAACGGCGTTTTCAGATCATGCGCCATGTAAATGATCATGTCATTCTTGCGCTGCTCGGCATCCTTCGCCTCCTGCTGGCTGTCACGGATCCCTATCATGATCTCATTCAGCTTGCGCTCCACCTCCTGCAGGGAAGCCGGAGCTTTACGCTGTTGATCCGGTTGGAATACAGGTCATCTACAGCCGTAGTGACAAGCTCCAGCATACGTGCCATCTGATAGAAATGAACACAGGTGATCGCCACGCAGCCGATCAGCATCACTCCAAGAAAGACAGCGACCACATTGATATGAAGCCAATGAACAAGAGGGTAAAGTTCGTCCCACGAATACCAGATCTGGCTGTTGCACCACCAATAGGCGATTCCAAGAAGTGCCAGCACTGCCACAATATAGACCAGCATGTGTACCAGATATCCTTTTACAAGCTGCTTTGCAACCTTTTGACGAACGTCACCCTCCATAAATCCTTACATTCCTTTCCCTGTTTCGGATCCTTACCGATCCATCTTATATCCAACGCCCCAGACTGTTTTGATAAACTTCGGTGCGCGTGCATTCTCATGAAGCTTCTCGCGGATCCTTGCGATATGCGCCATGACGGTATTATTGCTGTTGAGATATTTCTCTCCCCAGACCGCCTCAAATAATTCCTCTGCCGAAACCACTTTCCCCAGATGGCGGCAAAGATAAACGAGAATGTCATACTCGATCGGCGGCAGGTCGATCTTCTCGCCGTACAGATAGCAGGTGTGCATGTTCGGCACCAGCTCCAGCCCGCGGATGTTGTAGGACTCCTCCTCTTCCTGTCCGCTCATGGACGGATTATAGGTCTGGGAACGTCTGAGCTGTCCCTTCACTCTCGCAACAACCTCCATCGGATTGAACGGCTTCGTAATATAATCGTCCGCCCCCACGGTCAGTCCCGTGATCTTGTCCACGTCCTCGATCTTCGCCGTCAGCATGATGATCGGAAAATACCAGTTCTCCCGGATCTTGCGGCAAAGCTGAAAGCCGTCGATATCCGGCAGCATTACATCAAGGATCGCCAGTGAGATCTCATTGTCCCGGATGCAGTCGAGCACCCCCTCTGCCCGGTAAAACTTAAACACCTGATAACCCTCATTCGTCAGATACACCTCCAGAAGATCCGCAATCTCCTTCTCATCGTCAAGCACAATAATATTCTGCATATTAATCTTTCATTCCTTTCTCAGAGCCTCGGCTTAAAACCGCCGGCACAAAACAACCGTGCAGATCATCCGTTCTACCGGATTGCGCGCACTTCCCCCCTTGAACATGTCGTTTGTTTCCCTAATTATACCGTGTATTTTCTGAAACCGCCATAACAAAAATCATAAGATTTCATTACTTTTACGTTACAGAAATAATACACGGCTCAATTTTTATAATTACAGATTTTCATTGCGGAGTGCCTCGATGGTATTCTCTTTGCCGACCTTACGCATTGCATAAAGCATTGTGATAAATACAATTGCAAACACACTGAAAGCGGAGATCAGCATTCCCTGCCACGGAAACATAAAGCTTACATCAATGCCATCCACCATTGACTTGTACATCAGAAAACTAAGTGCCAGAGACACCGGAAGCCCGAATATAAGTCCCTTTATACCATACAGAATGCATTCGTAATTCATCATGCGGCGGAAGCCCTTTCCGGTCATGCCCACGGATTTTAGCATCGCAAATTCCTGACGGCGCAGCATAACATTCGTCGATATCGTGTTAAATACATTGGCGATCGCGATCAGAGAGATCAGCACAATAAACCCATAGGAAAAGATATCGAGAATAAGGATCAGCGCCTGATCGGAATCACGGCTTGCCGCAGCATCAACGATCGTACCTGCATCCACGCCGGACAGCTCCTCCTCAAAATATCCCGCAAGATCTGTGCTTGCTTTCTCATGCTGCTTTGCCATAAGAATATATCTTGTATATCCATCCTCCGAGTCAACTACTCCGCGCAGGATCCCATCCTTCACCAGACTGTACGGAAGAACCACGTTGACTGCCTCATCCCACTTGGAAATACTTACACCTGCCGGCGCATTTGCCGTCATTCTTTTACCGATGTGAATCGGATGTGTGATCGTCGCCTTGTCCACCGGGATCATTTTGCTCTCTTCGCTGTCATCGCTGTTATAAATATATTTGTCTCCATCCTGCCAGCTGAAATAATATCCCTTTACTGCCTTTGCCATGGCAAGTGTCGCATCAACATTATCCTTCTTCAGGATCTCCATGGAATAGATTTTCTTTTCATCCTCCAGAACAAAGCGATCCCACACCAGCGCGTTCATCGGATTGGTAGTCATGTACTCGTCCGCATCCATATTTTTCTCCTGCAGATATTCACGGAATACATCATCCTGCAGAAAGGTCAGATTGACCGGAATTCTCACTGTCCCCTTCTTTTCATTGATACGCCCCGGATCACTCTCCTTTACATAGGAAAGATATTTGTCGGACAGACATTCCCGTGAAATCTCCATCTGCTGATTATAGTTTTCCTTCAGGTATCTGACACTGTCGACCGAACCGATCGCCTCCATGCCGGCTGCAATCTCAGATGGTGACTTTCCGTTCGCTGCCTTGTCCGATACAGAGCAGCCGATGTCATAGCTTTCCTGCTGACTGTCCGCAATGGAGGACGATTTCTTTAGATAACCACTGAGCTGGTCGCACTGACGAAAAGCACAATACTGATGAAAAGGGAAAATACCGTGGTACGATATTTCTTACGGTTTCTTTTGAAATTCTTGCTGGCAAGCATTCCCGAAAAGCCAAACAGCTTATATGTCAGCCCGGAGGTTTTAACCTTGCCCGCACGGATCTTAATGTCATCACTCTGGCGGATCGCCTGAATCGCAGGAATGCGCACCGCTTTTGCAGCCGGGATCATCGCTGAGATCAGCACGGTAATAAAGCTGACAATAACCGCAATCGCAATCGCCTGCCATGTCACAACAAGATGGATCCGGAGCGGCGTGTCTTCCGACCAGAGCTTAAGTAACAATCCGGAAATTCCATGAAGCGTAATTCCGATCCCTCCAAGTCCCGCCGCGATTCCCAGAGGAATTCCAACCATACAAAGTACACATGCTTCAAAGACCACACTGTGCCTTATCTGCTTTTTCGTGGCACCAATGGATTTTAAAAGTCCCATCTGCTTGGTACGCTCACTGAGCGAAATTGAAAATGCACTGTAGATCAACGAAATCGCACCGACCATAATGATTGCCATCAAATCGCACCCATCGAATAAAGAATGGCATTAAAACTGTTATTTGTGCTTTTCCCCTCAAAACAGAGCAGATCTTCATGCGTTTTATACACACCGGTCGCAGCATATTTTGTCATAATATCATAACTCTGTTCCGGCGTGTTGAAGGTCAGAAACAGATCATAGTTAACCGCCTTTTGGTCGTCCTTTCTTGTAAATGCCGTATACCCTGCCGATGAATAATCCTCAGACACCGGGCGGTCGCAGATGCCAACCACCGTGTACGTTTTTAAGGACTTTTCTTTTACGTTTTCCCCCGGGCGGTACGGATCGTTTGACGTCAGTACCTCTGACTTTTCTCCCGAAATCGCCTTGCTGTATCTTGTTCCAA
Organism: Roseburia sp. AM59-24XD; assembly: GCF_003478445.1. Lineage (GTDB taxonomy): Bacteria > Bacillota > Clostridia > Lachnospirales > Lachnospiraceae > Jutongia. The sequence continues at coordinate 17,207 of NZ_QUET01000025.1, read as the reverse complement.
CCGAAAGCTTTAATGTATCGCCAATCTTATATGTCACGCCGCCATTGTATTCCAGATGCTTGGAGATCACAATCTCCGAAGAATCCTTCGGCATTCTTCCCTCTAACAGCGTGATCGGACTATATTTGGTAAAATCCTTATCAACCGCCTCGATCATCAGATACGGTTTGTCATCATTGGTACAGTCCTTTAATTCTGCATAGCCCAGATTATCCATCTGCGTCCAGTCCTTGACCCGCTTATCTGCCGTAATATTCTGAATACTCTGCAGATCAGTCGCCATCATTCTGCCTTCCCATGCACCCTCTCTGACAACTTCCATATTCAGAAGATATTGCTGAAAGCTTGCGATCGATGATGTCACTGCGGTAAACATTGCCACGGAAAGTGCAATACCGACAACTGTTACGAGTGTACGGATCTTGTTTTTGCGGAGTGTGCGAAGTGTAAACTGATTGAATATATTCATGACCGGATCACCTCATCTCTTGTGATCCTGCCGTCCTCGATCGCAATGATACGATCTGCCTGCAGGGCAATGCTTTCGTCATGCGTGATCATGATCAGCGTCTGGTCGTACGCCTTGTTGGACTCCTTCAAAAGTCCCATGATCTCATGGCTGTTGCGGCTGTCCAGATTACCGGTCGGTTCGTCGGCAAGCACAACTGCCGGTGCATTCATCAATGCTCTTCCAATGGAAACTCTCTGCTGCTGACCACCGGAAAGCTGGTTCGGAAGATGCTTTTCTCTTCCCTCGAGGTGCAGCGTGTGAATCATGTCCTGCAGACGTTTCTCATTGACCTTGCGCCCATCCATCAGGATCGGCAGCGTAATATTTTCACGTACATTTAATACCGGGATCAGATTATAGAACTGATAGATCAGCCCCACCTGACGGCGCCGAAACACCGCCAGCTCCTCCTCATTCTGTGCAAATACGTCCTGACCGCCCATATATACTTTTCCTGATGTTGGTACATCGACAGCACCGAGAATGTGCAACAGGGTTGATTTACCGGAGCCGGACGGTCCGATGATCGCCACAAATTCCCCCTTCTCTACCGAAAAAGATACATCGTCCAATGCGTGAACCGCATTCTCTCCCTCTCCGTATGTCTTTTTCAGATGTTCTACCTTTAATATCTCCATCGTTTCTCATTCCTTTCTGTTCTGCTTTCATTGCAGCGGATGTCACAGATCACTCCGTTGCTATCTGCTTTTGCCCTTTGCATCTTACATCATAAGATGATAATGGAATGAGATGACAGGGCGGTGACTTTATTGTGACAGTTTCGTCACTTTCGTTCTTATACCACTGTTTTATAGAAACGGATCGTAAATATCGCTCCCCGATCCGGCGCATTCTTCACCTGTATCGTACCGTTCTGCTGCACGATGATCTTCTGTGCCAGTGACAGGCCGATTCCCACGCTCTCTGTGCTGTTCTGCTTACCACGGTAAAAGCGCTCAAACAGGTGTGGCAGATCCTCCGGCGCAATCCCCTTGCCCTCGTCCCGGATCACAAGCTCCGTATACAGCGGATTCTCCGTTCCCGTCACATGAATTGCCCCGCCGGGTTCGGAATATTCCATACAGTTTTTCAAAATATTACCGACCGCTTCCACGCTCCAGGACATGTCGCCCGTAAAGGACGTCTCCGGCTCCACCTGACAATCCCAGCGGATATCCCGCAGATCCATGGACACCGCAACAAGCTGATATGCCTGCTCCGTAAGCTCTGCGACCGAAACCGTCTCCTCCTTCATGCCGGATGTTCCGGCGTCCAGCCGCGACATTTTCAGAAGTGCATACACCAGCCAGTCGATCCTGCCAAGCAATGTCACAATATCACGCGCAATCTCACGGCGACGCTCAGTGCTGACTTCATCCTCCTGCAGAAAGCTTGCCAGAAGCTGCAGCGAGGTCAGCGGCGTCTTGAGCTGATGCGAAATATCTGCCAGTGCATCTGCCAGAAAGATCTTGTCCTGCTGAAGATTGCCCGCCTGCTCCCGCATTCGGAGCACCAGCTTGCTTAGCTGCGTGTGAAGCACTGCAAGCTCGCCCTCCTGACAATCCTGCAGTAGCGTTTCTCCGTCATCATGCAGAATACTGTCCATCTTTTCGGACATCTGTGCGATCCGCCGGTAACGTTTCGCCGTAAAACACAAATGCAGAACCAGCGCTGCCGCGCCTGCCGGAAGGACGATTCCTGCGCCCTTACCGCCAAGCTGCCGGAATGCCAGCGCTGCTCCTGCCAGATACACAATTATATAGTAAAGAATCTCCCTCTTGATCTCGGGATTTCGAAATAGCTTCATATATTATCCCCACTTCTGTACTGCTGCCAAACGACCGTGTCCGTTTCTGTCCTGCCGTAATATTTTGTCGCAATTTATCCCATAATACCAGTGTGCCCTTTCTATGCCAACGCATTAATTTATGCGTCCGCCCGGTATCCCATGCCCCGGATCGTGCGGATCAGCACAGGCTCCTGCGGATCATCCTCAATCTTCTGGCGCAGCCGCTTGATATAAACCGTCAACGTATTATCGTTGACATACTCCCCCGCGGCATCCCAGATTTCCTCCAACAGTTTATTCCGTGTCAGAACGATTCCCTTATTATTGATAAACACCAGTAAAAGCCGGTACTCCAGTGCCGACAGAATGATCTCCTGTCCGTTCTTCGTTACAGTGCCGCCCAGCGTGTCCACACGGACATCGCCCAGCTCTAACACCGACTGTGTCCTGCCACACCGCCGCAGCACACCCTTCATGCGCGAGATCAGCTCCCTCGGACGAAACGGCTTACTGATATAATCATCTGCCCCCATATCAAGCCCCGTCACAGTGCTGTACTCATCGCCGGATGCCGTCAGAAAGATCACCGGAATCTCTGTGTTTGCCTTGATCGCGGCACACACCGCAAATCCATTGCCATCCTCAAGAGACACATCCAAAAGTACCAGATCTATCTCCTGACCATGCTCCTCGATCTGCTCCATGGCAGCCTTCTGGCCGGAGACCGCCTGCACGCTAAAGCCCTCCTCCTTCAGAAAAAGGCTTAAGTTTTTTACAATCTCCCGGTCATCCTCTACCAACAATATCTTCGTCATGATGCGTTTCCATTCTCCATCTCTATATAATCATTGCCATGCGGCGTCCCATGATATAATGCAATTCCGTACACTGCCACACATGCCACCACGATCAGCAGGATCATGCTGACAACCACTTTCTTACCGTTTCCCTTTTTCTCGCTGCTTCTTACGTTACCTCTTCTCTTCATAATGATCGCACCTTTCTAAGCGGCAGGGCGCTTTGATCCGTTCCGGCAAGCGCCCGCCATCCGTCTTTTGTTTCCCATTATCAAGATAACAGATAAGCTTTAAGAAATCCGCTCGTTTTTCTTAAGAAAACTTTATGTTTTTCTGACATTCGGATTACGCCATTTCATTATAATGTGCATAAATTCCATTTAACGCCAGCAGCTCGTCATGAGTACCACGCTCGGCAATACCGGTATCGGCCACCACTAAGATCTCGTCTGCATTCCTTATGGTTGACAGGCGATGAGCAATAGTGATGGTCGTTCTGTTTTTCGCAAGTTCTTCCAGACTGTGCTGTATCCAGCGCTCACTTTCATTATCCAGTGCACTTGTTGCCTCATCTAAGATCAGGATCGGCGGATTCTTCAGAAAAACACGTGCAATCGAAATACGCTGCTTCTGTCCACCCGAAAGACGGGTTCCACGCTCTCCCACATAACTGTCATATCCATCCGGCAGGGACATAATGAAGTCATGAATATTGGCTTTCTTTGCCGCGTCAATGATCTCCTCCATCGAAGCCCCCGGCTTGCCATACGCAATATTCTCCCGAATCGTGCCGCAGAACAGATACACTTCCTGCTGCACCAGACCGATCTGATTTCGAAGGCTCTCCAGCGTCAGGCTGCGCACATCCTTTCCATCAATTCGGATCGTGCCGCCGGTCACATCATAAAACCGCGGAAGCAGGGAACAGATCGTCGTCTTACCGCTTCCGGACGGTCCGACCAGCGCAATCGATCTGCCAGCCTTAATACGGAAGGACACATCTGCCAGCACCAGCGTGTCATCATCGCTGTAATGAAAGGAAACATTGTCGTATTCCACCTCGCCCTTCACGTCCGTCAGCTCTGTGGCATCCGGTGCATCCACAATGTCCGGCTCCGTCTCCACGACCGCCAGAAAACGGCGGAAGCCGGAAAGTCCCTTTTGCATCATTTCCGTCAGCTCCACAAGAATCTGGATCGGACTGATAAAGATTCCGATATAGAGCGCATACATGGCAAGATCTGCCACCTCCATCTGACCCTTCGCGATCAGCCAGCCGCCAAATACAAGCGTCACCAGATACATCAGCCCCTGAAAGAACAGGTTGCCGCTCATAAACGTCCCCATGCAGCGATAATTGGCGTTCTTGGATTTCAGAAAATTTTCATTGCTGTGGCAAAATTTCTCACGCTCAATTTCTTCATTGGCAAAGGACTGCACAACACGGATTCCCGCCAATGTGTCCTGCAAGCTCGAGTTGATATCACCGATCTTTTGCCGGTTATCCATAAAGGTTGCCTGCATCCGTTTGTTCTGTCCATACGAAAACAGGATCATGAAAAATACGAGTACCAAAAGTGGGACAGCAAGCCGTCCATTGATCAGAAACAGAAACACAAAAGAGCCTATGATCTTAATCAGTGAAATAAAAAGATTCTCCGGTCCATGGTGTGCCATCTCGGAAATATCAAACAGATCGGACACCAGCTTGCTCATCATCTGCCCGGAATTGTTCTGGTCATAATAAGCAAAGGAAAGCTTCTCATAATGATCAAAAAGCTGCTGCCGCATATCGCGCTCCATATTGGCACCCATCATATGACCCTGATAACTGACGTAATATTTGCAAAGCATCTGTACAATGTACATGGCAAGCATCGCCAGCCCGATCGGCACAAGTGCCTTTAATATCGCAGCGGACTCCCCCGCAAAAATCGTCTTTGTCATTGTCCGAAGAATCTGCGGATATGCCAGATCGATCAGGCTGATCATTGCCGCACAGATCAGATCCAGGAAAAACACTGCTTTGTATGGAGAATAATATGGAATAAACTTTTTTAATGTATGCACTTTCCTTACCTCTTTTTCTCATTTCATTTTGTCGTTCTGTTTGGTCATTCTGTCACTGCTTTTTGGGCGTTGTCTTTTGAGCGGACACTTTCTCGATCTCGATATTGCGGACATCATTGGCTCTGATATCTGCGATCATCGTCCACCACTCCGTCTTGCCATCCGGCTGATACAGACTGCAGATCTTCTCTCCCTTTTTGAGTTCAATCTTTTTTCCGTACAGTGCGCCGGTGTAATCTCTGACAGCACCCTTCGGATCCACATAAATGCCGTCCTCAAGCGTATTGCCATCCTCGCGGCTGCTCAGCGCAAAGTGTGTGCCCTTCCGCTCGGCGATAAACTTTCGATACACGCGGTCATAGATAAATGCGGCATCGCCGCCCTTTTTCAAACGGCAGATCACTGCAACATCGGCTCCCACATCCTCGCAGTACAGGATTGCCTTTACATTCGCATCCTGCTCCCGCAGATCGTACTTCTTTCCATAAATATAGAATGAAGTTCCATCACTGCCGGCACCCTTAGCGAAAGTGTCTGCCGGTGTCCGTTCCACGGAAACAGAATTGTTATACCACTTTTTATCAATCTGTACAACCTCTGTCTGCGGATAATAGATTACATTCTTATATTTGCCACCCTTTAACCGGTAGTGAATGAAATTATCCTTCGTATCCTGCCATGATGTGTAGTCTGAATCCCCCTCCGCCGGCTTCTTACGTTTGGTCAGCTTAAGCTCATCAAACCACTCGGTCACCTGCTTTAACTGTGATGCATCCAGTGTCCGCGTTCCCAGTGCACGATAACCTCTCATATTATATGTGACCAATATTTGGGACACATCCTTGCCGATCTTTTTGTCATTTCTGGCAGTCCCGGCAAGGTTCGGAGCTGCCGTAGCCTTACCGGCATTCCGGTCTCCCTTTTTCGCCTTCGTCTCCACGCGGCGTGTCTTTTCCAGAACGTCATAGCTCTCCCCGGTCTTCGGATCAATGTCCGACATCTCACCAAGACGGTATGACATCGGGCAATGTCCCTCCGAAAAGCTGCGGCGTCCCGACAGACCGGCATCCAGCTTACAGCCTGCATCGACGATACATCTCGCACCCGTCTCGGTCAGATACGCCTTTCCTTTCCGGTAATACCAGCAGATCTTCTTCGGACCGTAGGTTGCCTCCATCTGTGCCTCCGAAGAATTCATATATTTCACGATCTTACGGCACAGCTTCTTATTCACAGACCGCACACCGATCGAGATTACCTTTCCGTTCTTCATATGCGACACCTGAATATTCTCCAGACGCCCCTCCGCTTTCGCCTGTACATAATAGGACGATGACTCTGTATCCCAGATCGCTATGTCCATTTTTCGGTACACATCATCGCCCAGCCTTGTCGCCGCGACATGCTTGAGCATATATAATCTCACACCGAACCGCTTTGCCATGATATCCGCAAACCAGCCCATGTCCTGCAGTCCGAACGACTCTGCCGCCTCATCATACACATAGAGCGTCGTCAGATTCGGATCCTCCGGCACCTGTTCCGCCAGATCATCTACTGTCTCATCCTGCGGCACTTCGGTCGGCGTAGTCTCCGTTTCCGCCGGCAGCTCCGTCTGTACTGCCACCTGCTCCCCTCCCTGTGAGGAGCCTTCATCACGCTCCAGCCGGATTCCCTTCGTGCAAAACACAATAGCTGCCACAAGGATCATCCCAACTACAATTGCAACCCATCGAAATTTCTTCATACGTGCCCCCATTCTGCCGCCCCTGACGCGGCATTCATGCTCCGTTATTGATAACCCAATCATAACATGTGGCACGGGTATCGTCAAAGGAGTGTCAAAAGTCCCGGCGAACACTTTCTTAATATATGTAGAAACGCCCCGGAGTGTTTACCCCCGGAGCATTCACGATACGTCCAAGAACAAAAGGGCAAAACCAGCGTTTTGCCCTTGCTTCCACCACGTTACGAGCATTTTCCTATACCGGAACAAAGTGGGCTTACCCACTTTGCGCGTCACCGCACAATTGCTTATGCAAGCTGCCTCTATGACATGCGGTTCACGGTCTTATACTTATAGAGCATTTCCGCGTGATTCTGCTCCTCGACCTGAATGTCTGCCAGAAGCTTGCGCACCCCCGGCTCGCCAAACACAAAGACATCCGTGTTGTACTCCGATGACACCAGCTTCTCCGTGCCGATGCAGTCGGTCGCCAGAAAGCTGTCATTCATCTTATCCTCCGAATTATCATCAGACATATACGTTGCCTTCGGCGTGTAATCCTTGCCATTGCTGTCATTGCAGTCGCATTCCGGCACGGTTCCGTCTAGCACCTGCCCCAGCGATTCGTAATGCTTCTGCTCCTCCTTCTGAATCGTCTCAAACAGATTCTTCAGTTCCGGATCCTTCGCCTGCTGACTGTATTTCTCATACTTCTTCGCACAGATTTTCTCCTGTGACTGCAGATCCTTCAATGCCGCCGTTTCTTTTTCTGTTAATACCATAACTACCTCTTTTCTGAGCAACTTGTTGCGAAGAGGCGAAGAAAAATTCACGCAGGTGATTTTTCTTCTGCCATCAGAGCTATTTGCTTGTACTCCAAAGCAAATAGTTGTGTAAAAAGATTGCATCAGCAATATTTTTACACACTTGCCTCCTTTTCTGAGCAACTTGTTGCCTCATTTTTCTTAATCTTCCTTATAACAATGATAGTGTGTCCAAAATAAAACGAATTATGCGCGGCATTTCAATTTGACTTTATCCGGCGATTATCTTAAACTACTTGTGGATAAAGACATGCTGCAGGATTTAAAACGATAGCAATATTTCCATACCATTGCTGTCCGGCAGCTTATTTCAATATATTATTGATGGAGGACTGATATGCGATTACGAAATATTCCCGGCTCTCAGGAGCGCATTTTAGAAGACAAATACACGATCCAGACCGACGGTGCCGATGGTGCTGATTACAGAGGAAAATGGGCTGCCGAATATTTCCACAATGATCATCCGGTTCACATCGAAGTCGGCATGGGTAAGGGCAAATTCATTCTGGAAATGGCACGTCAGAATCCGGAGATCAATTATATCGGCATCGAGAAATATTCCAGCGTTCTGGTGCGTGCGCTGGACCACCGCGAGGAGCTCGAGAGCGACAATCTTCTTTTTCTGCGCATGGACGCCGAAGATATTGACGAATATTTTGCGCCGGGCGAGGTTCAGAAAATCTACCTCAACTTCTCCGATCCATGGCCAAAGGACCGCCATTCCAAGCGCCGTCTGACCTCCCGCCAGTTTCTGGAGCGGTACGACCGTTTCCTGGCACCGGATGGCATGATCCAGTTCAAGACAGATAACCGTCCGCTGTTCGATTTCTCTCTGGAGGAGATTAAGGAAACCGGATGGATCCTCGATGAATGCAGCTTCGATCTGCATGCCAACGGTCCGGCACCGAATAACGTTATGACCGAATACGAAGAGAAATTCTTCCAAAAGGGCAACCCGATCTGCCGTCTGGTCTGTCACAGAGAAGCCGGCAAGACAAACTATTCTGCCGAATAAGACAATATAATTTCTTTTGGAACGCAGCAATTTTATAAAATCAGACAATAAACTTTTCAATGATAAAGGAGGTAATTCATTATGGCACAAGCATGTATTTTTTTGGCAACCGGTTATGAAGAGGTGGAAATGCTGACGGTAGTAGATATGCTCCGCCGCGCCAAAATTTCCATTGATATGGTATCCATCACAGATCAGAAAGAGGTTACCAGTTCCCACAACGTCACGATCACCGCAGACAAGACTCTTTCCGAGGTCAACTTTGAGGAAGCAGAAATGCTGATCCTTCCGGGTGGTATTCCGGGCACTCCAAATCTTCGCGCCTGCACCGCTCTCTGCGAAAAGCTCAAGGAATTTGCTGCAAACGGCAAGAAGGTTGCTGCTGTCTGCGCCGCTCCGACCGTTCTTGGCGAGCTTGGAATCCTGGAAGGCAAGAAAGCAACCTGCTATCCTTCGTTTGCAGACAAGCTTGCGACCGGCGATTATGTGAAGCAGCCGGTTGTCACAGACGACAACGTGATCACCAGCCGCGGCATGGGTACCTGCATTGAATTTGCGGGAGCCATCATCGCAGCACTGAAAGATAAAGCGACTGCTGATGCCGTGAAGGAAGCGATTATTTATAACGACGTTTATTAAAATCTTTTTTATACTAAAATGCCCGCTATTCAGCGGGCAAAATTTAAACCTTAGTTCATTTCGTGCATCAACGGCTTACAATACTCTTTTATGATTTTTTATTTTTGTTCCGGAAAATGCCTGTTTTCCGATGTTTTTCTTCCTTATCTTTTTTCCTTTGTAAATAACCTTTTTAAGCTTCTTGCATTTCCAAAACGCCCTCTTGCCGATCCGGGTCACATTTTTCCCGATGGTAACCCGGGTAAGCTTCGTATCCCCGGCACATGCCTTCGCGTCGATCGACGTCACCTTATATCTCTTCTGGCAGAACACAACGCTCGCCGGTATGGTCACCTGCTTTCTGCTTTTCGTCGGTCTGCAGAAGGAAACCTGTTTCGTTCCGGTCACGCAGTACACCGCATTCTTGTAAATGAACTTCTCTCCAAGGTTTGGATCTTCCTCCTCATCCTCTGCATCGGCAGAAGGACTGGCGGATGGCGTCGCCGTTCTCTGTGGCTTTGAATATCCGAGGAGCCACGCCAGAAACTCCTCCTCTTCCTCCGGACTCATCGTTCTTGCCGGTGCAGCAGTACTTGTTGTTCCCGGGTATAGCTGCTCGGTGCTTCCCGGCGTGCTGCTTGCTCCCGGGTATGGCTGATCACTGCTTCCCGGCGTGCTGCTTGCCCCCGGGTATGGCTGATCGGCACTTCCCGGCGTGCTGCTTGCTCCCGGATGCGGTGATTCTGTGACGCCCGGTGTATCGCTACCTGCTCTGCGAATCGTATAATTTACAACTTTAACGCCCCGGTAAACTCCGGTTCCGATAATCAGGACGGTCGCCGTTCCCTCCGTATATTCTCCGGCAATCGGATATGTCACCAGATAATCCTCTCCCTCGGACAGAAGCTTTCCTGCCATACGAACTGTAATCTTCTCCGGGCGGACAATCCCACCGGTATACTCATATATTTCACGATCGAGCGTCACCTCGGCATCCTCAATCGAGCTCAGGCTGCCCTTCGTCCAGTTCGCCCAGACAACACCGTTTCCGTCATGATCCGAAAGCACAGTATCATCCCATGTGCTGTATGCAGCCGGATAGTACGCCTCCATGCCCTTTGCGCATCCGTAAAATACCCGGTCATAATATGTACCACTGATCTGCGAACCAAACTCCGGTGCATCGCCACAAAAATAAATCTTTCTCAGATTGTAATCTCCATAAAAAGCCGCCGCCTGAAGCTGTTTCACCGTCGACGGAATCCGGATCACTGACAGATCAAAATTATCCCGGAAACAATATGCGCCAATCACCTCAAGTCCGTCCTGCAGCTCCACCTGATTCAAATGCGCACAGCCGCCAAAACAGCCCTCTCCCAATTCCCGGACAGATTCCGGAATCGTAATCGCCTTCAACGTATCACAATTATAAAACGCATAGCTTTGAATCTTCTCCACCGTCAACGGCACAGCAATACGTTCATCGGTTCTTCCTGCCGCCGCAACCAAAGTCTTTCCATCCGCCGTATAGATCACATGATTCGTTTCCTTAAGATAAGGATTCGCCAGATCAATCGAAAACTCCTCCAGCGCATCACACTGCGTAAACACACCGTTTCCAAGTGCCTCAACCGATGCCGGGATCGTAATCTCCCGCAGTTTGCTGCAGGCACTAAACGCATAATCACCAATCTTCTCCAGCGTATCCGGCAGCACCACCTTCGTAAAATCTGTTCCCGCCAGTGCCGACTTCGCCAACGCCGTCACCGGATATCCTCCAAGCCGGGACGGAATCTCAATCTCTCCCTCGGACGTTTTCCCATCATACTGATAAACAACCGCTTTTTTCTCATATGTCGTGTAGTAACTAAAAAGAGAATTTCTTTTCTTCACATCATACGGACGAAAACCATTCTCATCCTTTCCGGAAGAATAGCCCGCCTCCAGCTCATAATAACAGCCGCCGATCTCCACCAGCGCATTCACATGACCACTGCCTGCCCCGACATCCTGATTGGCTCTTCTCGTCCAAGCATCATAACCCATTCTCTTTGCCAGCCGGATGATCGTGTTCGTGCTCGCCCAACAGTCGCCGCCTCCGTAGATCACCATGCTGAGTGCACTCTGGTATCTGTAATTGTAATCATACTGCGCCGGAAACTTCACAATCGCCTCCGCAATCTCACTGTCACTCATATCCGCCGTAATATTTGCCGTGATGTACGCATCCATCACATGATCCACATAAACCTCGGCGTAATCCTTCACATGCACGGTCAACGTCCAAGTCTCACTTCCGGAGGTCACGGTAATTTCCGCATCGCCCGGCTCAACCGTGTAGTAATCGTAATCCTCTCCCTCCGAAACCGAGTAAGAATAACCATTTCCTTTCTTCCAGTAAGTCCGCGCAGTCGTCACCAGTCCATCCGCTGACACCTGCACGCAATTCCTGCCGGACGTAACCCGGTACGTTGCCGTCCCGTCCTGCGGAATCCGGTAGCTCCGCGACATGGACGCAGGCACGGAAACCACCTCGGCGTATGAACTGTCCATATCGTACAGCGTCACCTCGGTGACCGCATTCGCTTGCCGGACGCTGCCGGAAGCCTGTGCGGTGGCTGCGGCTGTCAGCGGGGCGAACAGCAGGAATAAGCACAGGAGGGGGAGTATGAGATAGGTGTGTGGTGTTTTCATTTTCATGGGCTCCTTTCTGGTGGAATTGATTCTTAATGATTTATCCTATTATACCATCATATTCAAAAGAAATCATTTCCTTGAACTTAATTGTAGTCGCATTGTTCTCAATTAAGTTCCTGATCGTAGCAATGAGCAGGGCAACGGCTACATCTCTTTGTATGTGTATATTGCTGATGTAATTATTTCCGGATATAAATATATATACTTTCTACATACCCGCTTAAATAACTCAACCATTCTGTCGCTATTACATATTCCGACCATATAATCCAACAAATGTTCCACTTCCAATTCCGATGCTTTTCTTATGCATATATTTTCAACTATAGGTTTATATGTGTTATATGCCAATTCATCTAGTCTTTCGATCACACATACTATTTCTCCGATATTGTATTTCATAGATTGCACCATATTATATCCCCCACCTACGGCCTAACATAAAAATACATTTCAAACCTCCGGTTCAACCTAAATCTTCGCTATTTAATCTCCCAGTGACCACTATACCCACTTCCTACATATACAATATTCGTCATTTGCTTAATTCTTCTCTTCACAGTTCTTACACCAACCCCTAACTTTGTTGCCATTTCTGATGTAGAAATTTGAGGATTATCTTTAATCATATCAAAGATTTGTTCCTGCAATTTATCTTGAGTGCCACCTTGAGTGCCATCTTGAGTGCCATCTTGAGTGCCATCTTGAATGCCACCTTGAGCGCCATCTTGAGTATCAATCCTGTTATCACCCTGAATATCATTTACATTCATAATATAATTATGTCCATAATTCAGATTATACAGAGTCAATGTAAAATCATCATTATCTGCATCAAAGACTGGCATCTTGGTCTCATCAAATTCCACCTGACCCTCATAATCAGCCAATATTTCATCTCCTATTCCTTTTGCATAAAATGTATATTCCAATATATCATAACAATCATATTTTTTTATAAAACGTTAATTCTCACCTCTCTAGCAAACACATAATTAGTGCTTGCAAACCTGACAAGCCTCTATTCTTTCAAACAAATGTTTTACCTGCAAATCTGCCATTTTCAAGTTACTATCTATATACTCCAACAATTCTGTATTATCCAAATATATATACATCTGCGGTGCTACAAATCCGGGAACATTTTCTCTTAAATCATCTAATGCTATCTGAGATGTCTCTTGAAACTTTTCTATTTCCATTGCATATCTATAATGATAAGTTTCTATATATTCTTTTATTCGTGTAACAGCATCACTATCATCTTTAAACTTTTCCAACCAGTCGAATAAACAATGTCTTTTCCCCAAATATACAATCCCCGTAATCGCCTTTACTGGTGAGCTAACATACATATATGCCATCACAGATTCATCTGGAAAGTTTCTTCTATGTTCAAATATCTTCTGACCCGCTTTAATTTTTTCGTATACTTCTGGTCTGAAGCTTAAAAGCATTTTTCTCAAAATGTACACCACCTTATTGCCATTGACACTCTATATTTAATATAGATGTCGGCATTTTAATAAACTGTATATCAAATTTCAGACTTGGTTCAACCTTTGTACTTGCATTATGAATTCTGAAACTTAATTGCCAATTATTGTCCATAAACATTTCTACAGTATTACGACTCCCTTGTTTAAAGCGAATTGTTTCAATTCTTATCGGCAATTCTACAACAGGAACGACAGTCTCTGATCTCATATCTTCACTTTCCATATCCAATGTATTATGCATATTGAAAGTATAAACCGATGTAAGTTTCTTATTGTCACGACTAACAATCTTATAATAATCCTCTGTGCCAATAAGATACTCAATCATTTTACGTGGTATATTCGAATCTTCTTTGTATGCTCTGTTAATTTCATCCATAAATGCCTGTAATAACGGTACATATACTTTTTCATTTTTATCATCCATGTCAGACCATCTTACTCCACGATCTTTCTTGTCCTTAAGCATATCAAATATAGGTTTAACAGCATCCCAGTAATCATCACTGCAAGGCAAACCAAACCATTCTTTTCCAAAATCAATCTTATGACTCAATCTACTGTGTTTTACAGCATCGTGATTATGTTTGATACTTAAGCCAATTTCCCATCCAATATCGTTTCTACGAATGACAATATCTCTAACATCGCCCTTTACACCGGCTCTATCCTGCTGGAATTCCAATATCAAGTCATCATTATCATTCTCTAATATTTTAGGTTCCATCTTAATTACTGCACCAACAGCAGCTTCCGCCGAAGTCATAAATACCTGTTGTGTCTCTTCATCCATAAGCTTCCACGCCTTTTCATTCGCATGTAAACTAGAATTATCAACTATTCTTATATTTCGTACATCCTGTATTCTTTCACACATTGCCAGCATACAAGCATGCTCGTATGCCCTACCTTGATCATTACTCCTTGTGCTCACCTTTCTCTTATTAACCTCCTTCGCATCCACAACCTCAATATCTACAACAACCTCAGAGCCTTTACCTTCTAAATATTTCTTTATTGCGACCGCAATTTCATATGCAAGATTCACCGGAACCGCATTTCCAATCATTTTGTAAGCCGTATTGGTATCTTCGTACATAAACTTGAAATCATCAGGAAATCCTTGCACTCTAGCAACCTCTCTAATAGTCATTCGACGATAAAGATGTTCTTTGCCTTCCACGAATCTGCAATCATTCTGTCCTACCTTAACCATTTTAGGTGCTTGAGGATGAAGCTGACATTGCCTTCCTGACGCTTGCACTGTAAATGCTTGTTCATCCCATGCCTTAACTCTATTACGACTCATAAATATCGGAGAATATGCTCCTGTGTAATATTCATTGTTATTGATTGCTTCTGGATTGTGATGATTTTTCTCTCCTGATGGAACCGCCGTATCTTGCAAATCCCATATAATATCACGAAGGGTAATTTTCTTATCATCCTCTTTCGTAGAGCCCTTAGGAAATCCAAAATCAATCTTTAAATCTTTCCTGAATCCTATATAAAATACTCTCTTTCTTTCTTCGGCAACCCCATAATCCTTTGCATTCACAAGGGTAAACGATACATCATATCCTGCCTCATCAAAAAGATTAAGTATATTCTGTACCGCTTCGGAATGTCTGTTCGCTAACATACCTCTCACATTTTCTGCAAGAAAAAACTTAGGCTTAAATTCCTCGAGTATTCTAATATAATCAAAAAACAACTGTCCTCTGGAATCTTTAATCCCTTTTAATGAACCCGCCTCAGACCATGACTGACAAGGAGGTCCACCTATAATCCCATCAACTTCGCCAGTTATAAACTGTTCAATATCTTCTTTTGTCACTTTTCTTACATCTCCCTCAATCAAATGAGTAGAGGGATGATTAGCTTTATATGTAGCCCATATTTTATCGTCAAATTCATTTGCAACCGGAATGTCAAATCCTGCCATTTCAAATCCCAAATCCAAACCACCACAGCCGCTAAACAAACTAATTATGTTCATAGATATTCTCTCCTTCGTTATTCTCTTTAATTATTCTGGCTGCTTCTATTAATGCTGTTCTTCTTACAAACTCGCTATATGATGCATATGCCTCCAATCGGGCTGCCTGCTTGAATTTCTCTAATTCTTCTTCACTTACTCTTATACTAATTGAAATTGACTTTTTCATCTCATTTGTTCCTCCATTTCATATAGCTATCATAAGTCCGTTGTATGGCAATGTCAATACTTTGTTGCACAAACAAGTGTTTTTATGTGACTCTAATAATTCTTTTAGGCTACATTTTTATCACCATCTTCGCCATGACAATCAAAACTCTGGCATTTTTATAAAATTAACTTTTTCTCCATCCGCAACTCCACCATATAAATCACTATTTTTACATCCAATTCTCATATAGTGATCAATCACGTATCGTGAGGTAAACGGCATTTCCAAAGAGTTCAATTCTGACAAATCAAACCATCGGCTAATTCCTTCATTGGAATGCATATTCACATCAGCATCATCTCTAAGTTTAGCAAAGAAATAATAATTTTGTCTGATCTCTCCATTACACCTGCGCAAAGTCACATAGCGCAACTCAAGTTCAAATATATCATCCGGGGTAAGTCCCAATTCCTCTTGCATTTCTCTCAGCACACATGCTCTTGCATCATTTAGTTCTTCCGGCTCAAAATGACCACCTGCAGATCCTACCCACTTATCATTAACCACTCTGCTTCCTTGACGATACAAAAGTAACACCTTATCATCTTTCAATATATACAAAGATGTCATATTTCTTAATTTACCATTCATTCTAAATTCTCCTTTGTTCTATAGGCTATTCTTTAATCAATCATATCAAAGATTTATTCCTACCATTTATCTTGAGGACCATTTCAACCATCAAGCCAACATGTTTTTTACCAAATTTATTGATCTTCTTTTATTTTCTTGTAAATTTCATGAAAGTGTTGGCTTTCATAAAATTTATAATAATTCTTTCCATCCCTTAAATATATAATCAGCAATGGCAACCACCATTTAGAAAACATAATGCTTTTCTTCCAAAAATCCTTCTCTTCTTTTTTATGAACATGTGCAGAGTATGTGTCTTTTATATAGCAAAACACTTCTTTATTCGCTGCCTTCTCTTCTTTTACAAACATTGATAAAATAATAGGATTTATTTCATCTCCACCAAAGCTACTTATTAACCATTTAATATTAGCTTTATTATCATATTTGCTCAAAACGTAATAATGCCATATCTGCAAGAGCGAATCATGATATGTAGAATTTATATATTCATTTTTTGATTTTAATAAAGTAATAATTTCATCCTTTCTATCATCTTTATTAATTAAATCTAATATCTCAATTATAACTCTATAACAACGCGATGCAAATATCGGTTCCAAACAAGCCAACTGTAACATATACGCTATTGTATGTGTTTTTAAATCAATTTTCTCCTCTTCATCAAAATCAAGTTTTCCAGAAATAATAGCTCTTCTAAACATAGACAAAAAAGCCTTAATCTCCGACTTTTGATTATTGTCATATATTCTGGCAACATATCCTTTAATATTATAAAAAACCTCTTTATTATATTTTACTTTCTCACTAGAATCAAAGTCGAAAAAACTCAAATCTATGTTTTACCTCATACA
>NZ_QUET01000024.1 GCF_003478445.1 Roseburia sp. AM59-24XD | reverse complement strand
GGTGATCGCATCCTCGCGGAGCGTATTGCATTATAGGAAACGAGAAGTTTCCTATAATGCAATGCAAAAAAATGTGAAGCCCCCATAATTAGAGTCTTCACATTCTATTTGAAATTATTCTATATAATTATTTAACATCCTTAATGCTGAAGCTCATTCTGCCATCTTGTCCTTGCCAAGGCATACTACCTTAACATGGTCGCCGAGTGTCAGAACATCCTCAACATGGTTGATCCTCTCTTTAGCGATCTTGGAAATGTGTACCATTCCCTCCTTGCCGGGAGCAAACTCAACGAATGCACCAAATTCCTTGATGCTGACAACCTCGCCCTCGAGGATCTGTCCCTGATGGAAGTCTGTTGTAATGATCTCGATCAGGCGCTTTGCCTCATTCATCATTGCTTCATCCTCACCACAGATAGAAACCTGACCTTCATCGTTGATATCGATCTTAACGCCTGTTCTCTCGATCAGTGCATTGATCGTCTTACCGCGCTGTCCGACAACATCACCGATCTTGGTTGGGTCGATCATGATCTGAATGATCTTCGGAGCAAATTCGCCAACCTTCTCACGAGGCTCGCTGATTGCAGGCTTCATACAGGTATCCATAATGAACATTCTTGCCTCACGGCATCTTGCGATCGCACCCTCAACGATTGGTCGGGTCAGTCCGTGGATCTTGATATCCATCTGGATTGCTGTGATACCATCCTCTGTACCGGTTACCTTAAAGTCCATATCACCAAAGAAGTCCTCAAGACCCTGGATATCGGTCAGAAGTACAAAATCATCATCGGTATCTCCGGTTACGAGACCGCAGGAAATACCTGCAACCATCTTCTTGATCGGCACACCGGCAGCCATAAGAGACATGCAGGATGCACAGGTAGATGCCATGGATGTAGAACCGTTGGACTCGAAGGTCTCGGATACGGAACGGATTGCATATGGAAACTCTTCCTCGCTTGGAAGTACCGGAAGAAGTGCCTTCTCAGCCAGCGCACCATGACCGATCTCGCGACGTCCCGGTCCACGACTTGGCTTTGTCTCACCAACAGAGTATGAAGGGAAATTGTAATGATGCATATATCTCTTCTCTGTCTTGTTGGCATCCAGACCGTCGATTCTCTGCTTCTCAGAAAGAGGAGCAAGTGTTGTAATATTACAGATCTGTGTCTGTCCACGGGTGAACATTGCAGAACCATGTACTCTTGGAATCAGATCAACCTCTGCTGCAAGCGGTCTGATCTGTGTGATCTCACGACCATCCGGACGCTTATGATCCTTTAAGATCATCTTACGGACTGTCTTCTTCTGGTACTGATATACTGCCTCATCCAGAATCTCCAGCCAGTCTTCCTTGTCCGCAAATGCCTCAGCAAGCTTCTCTGTTACCTGACGGACATTCTCTTCTCTTGTCTGCTTATCATCAGAGAATACGGCCTCCTCCATCTCAGCAGGAGGGACGATCTTCTTGATCTCCTCAAACATCTCCTCCGGGATCGCACAACTTGTATACTCATGCTTTGGCTTACCGATCTCCTCTACCATCTGATTGATCAGCGCAATGATCGTCTGGTTGACGTCATGACACTTGTAGATTGCTTCGATCATCTTGTCCTCAGGAATCTCATTGGCTCCTGCCTCGATCATGATAACCTTCTCAGCAGTAGATGCAACAGTCAGACGAAGATCACCGTTGTCCCATACCTCCTGGCTTGGGTTTACGATAAACTCACCGTCTACCATACCCATCTGGGTTGTTGCACATGGACCGTAAAATGGAATATCTGAAATACTGGTTGCTACGGCAGAGCCGATCATTGCAACGAGCTCCGGACGACACTCCGGATCTACAGAAAGCACCAGATTGTTCAGAGAACAATCATTTCTATAATCCTTCGGGAATAAAGGACGCATCGGACGGTCAATAACACGGGCGGTAAGCACTGCATTCTCAGACGCCTTACCCTCACGCTTATTGAAACCTCCCGGAATCTTTCCTACTGAATACATCTTCTCTTCAAATTCAACTGACAGAGGGAAAAAGTCGATTCCCTCACGTGGCTTCTCTGATGCGGTTGCGGTACACAGAACCGTTGTGTCTCCATAATGCATCAAAGCTGCACCATTTGCCTGCTTTGCAACTCGTCCGATATCAATTGACAGAGTTCTTCCGGCAAGCTCCATGGAATATGTT
Source organism: Roseburia sp. AM59-24XD (assembly GCF_003478445.1). GTDB lineage: Bacteria > Bacillota > Clostridia > Lachnospirales > Lachnospiraceae > Jutongia. Next base: position 55,656 of record NZ_QUET01000024.1, on the reverse strand, counting down.
TTGTATGCCATCGATAATCTCCTTTCCTATGCCCGGCGGGCTTTGCAAAACAAGGCACCCTTGCAGGTGCCTCATCCCTTATTGTATCATGATTATTTTCTAAGACCAAGCTTCTCAATCAGTGCACGATATGCATCAAGATCTTTCTTCTTGAGGTACTCAAGAAGGTTACGTCTCTGACCAATCATCTTCAGCATACCACGTCTTGAGTGGTGATCCTTTTTGTTCTCCTTCAGATGCTCAGTGAGCTCACGGATACGGAATGTAAGAATTGCTACCTGTACCTCTGGAGATCCTGTATCCTCTGGTGTACGTCCATACTCTTTTACGATTTCTGCTTTCTGCTCTTTGCTAATCATTGTTCTTCCTCCTAAAATTTAATATATGCCTGTCACTAAGATCCGGTTGGAGTATCCGAAATCTGAGCAACGGTAATCACAACTTATTAAGAATAACACATTGTAATGCGTTTGTAAACCGCTTCGGTTAAATTTCTGCTAATTTTCTGTTATGCTCCAACGTTTCCCGCTTAAATATCAAGCTCAAGCTGTATCTCTTCCTCTGCCTCAATCTTGAAGTCCTCTACCTTTTCCGGATTTACCACCGGCAGATCCTCCAGCGATTCAATGCCGAAGTTACGTAAAAACTCCTCCGTCGTAGCGAAAAGGATCGGGCGACCCGGTGCATCAAGACGCCCAACCTCACAGATCAGCTTGTACTCGACAAGCTTGTTGATCACATGATCACTCTTGACACCACGTATGTGTTCCACCTCCAGCTTTGTGATCGGCTGCTTGTAGGCAATGATCGACAATGTCTCAAGAAGAACATCGGTCAGCACATGCTTCTTCGGCACATGAGCGATCCGGACCAGATATTCATACATGGATGCCTTCGTACACATCTGAAATGCACCATCAAGCTCTATGATCTGTATTCCTCTGTCATCGCCGGCATACCGGTCCATCATGTTGCGGATCACATGACGGCAGGTATCCTCATCCTGCTCTGTGGCTGCAGCGATCCGTTCCAGTTCCACTGCTTCTCCCATGGTAAAAAGAATTGCCTCGATCACCGCTTCCAGATCTGATATTTTCATTTCCTTATCCATACTACTTCTTACATTCCTTTCTCAGCACAAAAAACGAACTCTCTGCGAAACATCTGCCGGGTGAGTATATTTATTTCACGCAATATCCTTCCGGATCTTATACGCCACTGGACGGCACAACCTCTACGTCCTTCACACCCGGTACATATGTAATCTGAATATCATCAAAGGTGTTTTCCTGTTCGATCTTAAGCTTACCAACCTTCATCAGCTCCAGGATTCCCAGAAATGTCACGATCAGCATCAGCTTGCTGTGCTGCTCCTCCAGCATTCCGCGGAATGTAAAGCTTCCGTGAAGCATCGCATATTCCTCGATATGCAGCATCCGGTCGGTCAGACTTATCTTCTCCTTCTCGATGTTACCAAACTTGCTTCGGATCGGATCGATCTTGTCGACCTGTTTCTTCATGATATCCCGGAAAATGCTCTGCAGTCTGGAAAGCGTCACATCTGAAAGAAGTTCTCCCACATCGACCTCCTCCTGATACTCGGCAATCTCCTTCGGGATGGACGGATCCTTAAAAATCATTCTCGAGGCATCCAGCTGACGATCCTTCAGCTCATAGGATGCATATTTGTACATCTTATACTGAAGCAAACGTTCAACCAGCTCTGCTCTCGGATCTTCCTCCTCGCCCTCCTCGGTCGGAGGTGCCGGAAGAAGCATTTTGGACTTAATCTTAAGCAGTGTCGCTGCCATGACCAGAAAGTCACTCATCACATCCATATCCTTTGTCTCCATCCGCGACACATAATCCATGTACTGCTCCGTGATCTCAACAATCGGTATATCAAAGATATCAATCTTATTTTTCTCGATCAGATGAAGCAGAAGATCCAACGGACCATCAAATGCTTCCAGCTTAACAGATAAACTCATACCAGCAATCATACCTTTCCAAAATCACAATAATAAAAGAATCAGCCTCGATGCACCATAGTGGATCAGATCAAACAAAAGCACCAGCACAAAGATCAGCTTGACAGTTCCATCCACCTTCAGCATCCCAAGATATCCCGTCGGTGATGTCCCGGCAATCAGAAGTCCCATGTCAAACGTTGACACCGGAAACAGATTTGCCACAAACATCCCAAAGCTGAGCATCGCAAGGTACTGTACGAAAATTGGGGCAATACTCTGCCACCAATGATGTATTACCAGATGATCCAGTCCCTTCACGCCTCCGTAACCGAACCGTAGAACAAGTATGCTGCCCGCAAATACCATGAGCAAACTGACAAGTCCCGCCACCCCCAGACGTCTGTTTGTTATCGGATCCCTGACCCGGTAGAAATACGGCTTGGAAATTGGCACACAGCTGGTAAGGGAAAGAATCAGACCGATCGGATCAATATACCGCCACACCTTCCACGGAGTTGTCCGAAAACAGTGTACAGACCGCTGACAGCACGCATATACAATCAATCGGATTACTTCGTGCCAGATCATCAGCAGCATCGCAGCCACCAGACAGCTCCCTGTTTCTATAAGGATTTCTTTCACCCTGTCACCTCAAATAATCAAACTGAAGACCATACATACGAACGGTATCGCCTTCTTCGATGCCAAGCTTCTCCAGTTCGTCCACAATACCGCTTGTGCGCAGGAACTTCTGGAAAAATTCAAAGCCCTTCTCGGAATCAAGGTTCGTGTAACCAAGCATACGCTCGATCCTTGGTCCCTCGACCACATACATGCCTTCCTTCTCGTCGTACTCAACCGTATACGGCTCGTCCTTGAAGGTTTCCTGCTCCAGATCGTATTCCTGTTCAAAGACAACCGGCTCCTGATCAAGCTGATCCAGTTCCTTGCGGACATAATATAAAAGTTCCTTAACGCCCTTGCCGCTTACGGCAGAGATTGGAAATACCGGGATTCCCTTCGGTTCAAACTCTTCCTTAAGAAGTGTGATCACCGTATCCTCCTCCGTGCCATAAAAGACATCAGTCTTATTCGCCGCGATGACCTGCGGTCTCTTGATAAGCTCCGGACTGTAGTTTTCCAACTCTTTATTGATGACAAGAATATCATTGAGCGGATCGCGTCCCTCTGTGGAAGCTGCATCCACCATATGAATAAAAAGCTTGGTACGCTCGATATGGCGCAAAAACTCATGACCAAGTCCAATGCCCTCTGATGCGCCCTCGATCAATCCCGGAATATCGGCGATCACAAAGCCGTCTGCCCCGTCCAGATCGACAACACCGAGAATCGGACTCAGTGTTGTGAAATGATAATTGGCAATCTTTGGCTTTGCATTGCTGACTCTGGATAAGAAAGTAGACTTTCCAACATTTGGAAAACCGATCAATCCCACATCTGCGATCGTCTTTAACTCCAGAATAACCTCAAGCTCTCTACCCGGCTTACCCGGCTGTGCATACTTCGGCACCTGCATCGTCGGCGTTGCATAATTCATGTTGCCCTTACCGCCACGACCGCCCTTTAACACAACTTCTCTCTTGTGTTCATGGGACATGTCAATAATGACCTTTCCTGTCTCTGCCTCGCGTACCACAGTTCCCTCCGGCACATGAACAACCATATCCTCGCCATCGGCTCCATGACAACGGCGCTTGCCGCCCGGCTCGCCATCGCCCGCAAAATATTTACGGATATGACGAAAGTCATTCAGTGTATTTACGCGGGGATCCACTTCAAATATCAGATCACCACCACGGCCGCCGTCTCCGCCATCCGGACCACCTGCAGCTACATACAGTTCTCTTCGGAAACTCACATGACCGTCTCCGCCTTTTCCGGATCGTATCGTTATCTTCGCACTATCAGCAAACATCATATCCTCCTTTTGTTCAAACTGCTTCCGCTTAGTCGAAAGCCCAATGGAAGCTTCCTACACATACAATAAAGAAATAGGGGCTGCCAGTGGCAACCCCTTATCGGTAACCGGATCCCCGGTCAAAAAGTCTTATTTAGCTTCTACCGGATATACGGAAGCCTGCTTTTTGTCTCTACCTTTTCTCTCGAAACGAACAACACCATCAACAAGTGCAAACAGAGTGTCATCTCCACCGCGTCCAACATTTACACCCGGATGAATCTTTGTACCACGCTGTCTGTATAAAATGTTACCAGCAAGTACGAACTGTCCATCGGCTCTCTTTGCTCCTAATCTCTTAGACTCGGAATCTCTACCGTTCTTTGTAGAACCCATTCCCTTTTTATGAGCAAATAACTGAGGTTCATCTTTAACATGGTTCTATCCCTCCTGTTTTTTAATTCGAAGTTTAATGTGTTTCTTACCATACTCATCCTGAATGCCATTAAGCCCCAGAACAAGTGATTTCAGTAACAGCTCTGACGATGATCCGACCGGCATGTCCTTTATTTTGAAAAGAACGGTTCCGGTCTCAGGATCTACAGAACTTTCAAATGAATCTTCGGTATACTGCTCAATCGAATTGATCGTGTTGATCACCAGCGCTGACACGGCAGCGCAGACAATGTCCTGACCATATTCTGCATACTCCGCATGACCATTCATCCGAAATCCTGTATACTTCCCGGAGGAAGTCTGAAAAATCTCAACATCTATCATACTGTCACCCTTCTGTGAACTTCACAGAATCCCTGCCATCAGACCGGATTAAGCGTTGATCTTATCGATCTTAACCTGTGTGTAAGCCTGTCTGTGACCGTTTTTCTTATGATATCCGGTTTTTCTCTTATATCTGTAAACGATAACTTTCTTTGCTCTGCCTTCCTTAACAACTGTTGCAGAAACACTTGCATTTGCTACATCAGCACCTGCCTTCATAGCTCCGTCGTTTACAGCCAAAACGCTATCAAATGTAACTGCCTCGCCAGCTTCTGCTGCAAGCTTCTCTACGTTAATGATATCACCCTCGGCTACTTTGTACTGCTTTCCACCTGTTGCAATAATTGCGTACATCTTTGCACCTCCTTATCATTACTCGCCAACTTTGGTATCCGGAAGCATTTCCGACATTTCACAAAACCTCGTTGAGCGGCACACTTGATTATCTTATCATTACACTTCCATTCTGTCAACTGTTTTTTATTATTTTTCCATTGGTAATTTTGAAGACTGCCGCCATCTCACAAAAGCACGAAAATCCCATATAAGATCAGTAGATGTACCGGATAAAACCAATAGAAAAAGCTTCGAGGCAGCCTCGTCCTGCCCGCATCCCTATCCGCCGCATAATAACGCACAAAAAATAACGCCACTGCACCGAACGCCTCCAGCCAGCCCTGACCGACACACAAAAGCAAAATGCTGTATATCAGCAATCGCCAGTCATACTGCCCCACATAAAACGCAAGAATCATTAACACTCCCCAAAACGAATAATCACTTCGGCAAAGCACGGCAGCCACCATGGCAACCCCAACGATCCCACAAGAAATCGGAATACGCCACCCTTTCCCAACATACTCCTTCGTCCGGAAAAGTTCCAAAAGCATCATTAGTCCGATTGCAAGCGTCACAAAGACATTCTGATTCCACGGATTCCAGACACGTCCGAAAAACGCAAGATCATACGGAATCTCCGATACCAGTGCAAAGCACCATAGCCGGAAAAGATACTTTCTGCGGCTGTGCGTATAGAAAAAGCCCTGTACCAGAAGAAAACAGATCAGAGGGAAAGAAACCCTTCCAATCCCACGAAGCAGATAATAACATACCGGCATCGTTTTCACCGGCACAAAAATGCAGCCCACATGATCCAAAACCATCGTTACCATAGCGATCCACTTCAACTGATCTCTTGAGAACTGCTCCTTCGACAATGAAAATACCACCTTCTCCTCTCCCTTCGTAAGCAATCCGTCTTAAAGCGGGCTTGCCCAGTTTGCGCGTCACCGCACAATTGCTTATGCATCTTCCTCTGTGCGGTGATCGCATCCTGCGGTGCGTTTTACATTATAGGAAACGACAAGTTTCCTATAATGTAAAAAAACAAAAATCTACTCATATACTACGAGTAGATTTCCATTCGGGTTGGGCTGTTATAAATAACAGTTAGCAGTCTGTAGGGGAATCGAACCCCTGTTTTCGCCGTGAGAGGGCGACGTCTTAGCCGCTTGACCAACAGACCATTTCGCTGCTGCGCTTTACCGCGTCAGCAGTTGATATATTACACTACTTTCTGACAAAATGCAAGCATTTTTTTGATTTTTTTTAAAATATTTTTTTTAAAACTCCGCGAACCCGCATTATTTCTAGGGTTTAGCGGTTAAAATATTTATCAATTCCGTCTGCCATTCCCTTTGCCATTTTGTTCTGGGTAGACTTTTTCTGCATATAGCGATCCTCTGTCGGATTACTCAAAAATCCCATCTCGATCAGAGTCACCGGAATCTTACTCCAGTTTGTTCCTGTCAGATCGTCTCTGAGAGAGAGACCTCTGCTACGAATTCCTGTCTTCTTACAATAACTGTTCAGCATATACTGAGACAGCTTCTTAGACTTCGCACTGAGCTTTCCGACATACCGGTTCTTTGTCGACGGATATAACGCAGATGCTCCCCGTACTGACGATGACGCAGAACTGTCCGCATGGATCCTTACATAGATATCAGCACCGCTTTTATTGGCAATCTGCGCCCTCTGCTTATTACTGATATTGACATTATTCTTCGTGCGGATCATAACAACCTTATATCCACGAGATTCAAGCTCCTTACGAAGCTTTTTGGCAACACTTAAGTTAATCTTATACTCCGGCACATGAGAAGACACACCTGTCGCACCTCCGGCAACCTTTGCCTTACGCACTGAAGAACCCGGTCCCACCGGCTCTGTCGAGCTGTTACCGCGACTCTGATGACCGGCATCGATTGCAACTACCTTTGCATCATCTGTATCTGCATCCGAACTGCGCTCTGCAGCCTTAGCCTTATTCCCCTGGGAACGAAGTGTGCCAAACTTGTTCAACGGATAGATCCGAAGTACAGCCCTTCCCTCAATCTTGTCGCGGGATACCGGACCAACCTCCTCATAACGGCTGTCCTCGCTGACCTCACGATTATCTCCCAACACAAAATATTCATCCTTGCCGAGCTTTAACGGCTCCGAGGCAATGCCGGATTCCGTCATCGGATCCTTGCCATAACTCTCCTTAAGAACCTTTCCATCAATATAGATCGTATCTCCCACAATCTGTATCGTCTCTCCCGGCAGACCGATTACCCGCTTAATGTAATAATCCTCATTCTCTCTGCCATATGGATAAAATACGATCACATCAAACCGTTTTGGATCGGAGAAGCGGTAAGACAGCTTATCGACCAGAAGGTTATCCTGATCCTGCAGTGTCGCCTCCATAGAGGTACCATCCACGATCGTACGCTGTATCACATAGCGCGGCACAACCATCACACATACCACAATGATCGCCACATAAACAAGCAGCTCAAAAATGGCACTTCGGATGCGCTGTACCTTTGATGGTTTCTTCGTATTATCCTTATCCTGTGTATTTTCTTCTACCGGGCAGTTTTCTTCCTGCTCCACTTCATTTGTCTGATCCTGGTTTTGTTCCATCATCAACAAGCTCCTATCCTGACAATTTGATTAGTCTTCCTCAGAAAAAGAAAGGAATGACTCTGCTTCCTCTGCTCTCTCCTGTGCCTCTTTGGCCTTCTTTGCCTCAAGCTCAGCAGCCTCTTCCTCGCTGAGAATACGGATTTTGGAATTGCTTAACTCCTCAATTGCTATAGACAGCGGTTTTGGACATTTGGATTTTACGAGTGGCTGAACTCCATCGATCAGCTGACGTGCTCTCTTGGAGGTTGCCAGAACGATAGAATAACGGCTGTTGACTACCGGAGCCTCACCGGTCTCTACCTCACTGTTTACTAATTTCATTAAATCTGTATAAGATGGATGTAACATAAATATACCCCTTTCAATTGTAATCTGATTAATTTGAAAATATTGCACTAGCTATTAGAATATCGCAAAAAGATAAATTTATCAACTATCTTTTTTCAAACTCCTGTTTTATTTTCTGAATGAAGCCCTCCTGCTGTTCTCTCTTATAATGAAGAGAACGGATCAGCTGATGGACATTCTCCACGCATTCATCAAGATCATCGTTAATGACAACATAGTCGTATTCTTTCATATAAGCACTCTCTTCTTTGGCTCTCGCCATGCGCTCACGGATCACCTCTGCCGTCTCTGTTCCTCTGCTGACCAGCCGCCGTTCCAGTTCATCCACCGTTGGCGGTGTCAGAAAGATCAGATTTACCTCCGGAAGGATCTCGCGGACACGAAGTGCTCCCTGCATTTCAATTTCAAGAATAACGTCTTTGCCCTGCTCCAGCTGCTGCACCACATATTCCTTTGGTGTTCCGTAATAATTTCCGACATACTGCGCATACTCAATGAGCTGATGCTCTCTGATCATTTTCTCAAACTCTTCTTTTGTTTTGAAGAAATATTCTCTACCATCCTGCTCCCCCTCCCGCGGTGATCGGGTTGTCGCTGAGATCGACAGACCATAATCGTATTCTTGAAGGAGCTGTTTAACAACGGTTCCTTTCCCGGCTCCCGAAAATCCTGAAATCACTGTAAGAACTCCTCTGTCTGACATTTTTATTCCTCCATTTCCTCATTATGCTTCTCATAATCCATCGGCGTTTTCACTCTGCTCTCAATCGTTTCAGGCAGAAGTGCCGACAAAACAAGATGTCCACTGTCCATGACCAGAATGCATTTTGTTTTTCTGCCACAGGTGGCATCCACCGCCAACCCTGCATCCTTGGCATTTTGAATCATCCGCTTGATCGGTGCCGCATCGGCACGCACAATGCTGATGACCTTATTCATATTAACCACATTCCCATAACCGACATTTACCAGCATTTTATTTCCTCCCGGCTCTGCCATTATTCAATGTTCTGAATCTGCTCTCTGACCTTCTCGATCTCCGTCTTCAGATCAATGGCAATATTGGAAAGTGTCCTGTCATTTGCTTTTGAAAGAATGGTATTAGATTCTCGATTCATCTCCTGTGCGATAAAGTCGAGCTTGCGTCCGATGTTCTCTCCCAGCAGCAATGTATCTCTCATATTCTTGATATGGCTGTGAAGCCGGACTGTCTCTTCATCCACACAGACCTTATCTGCATAGATCGTAAGCTCTGTCGCAAGCACACGCTCATCAATATTCTTATCACCAAGCAGCTCCTCTACCTTATCTGTGATCTTCTGTCTGTACTCAGCAAGCATCTCCGGAGAACGCTTCTCCACATCACATACCATCTGCTCAATACCATCTAACTTCTCATTCAGATCACGGAACAGATGCTCCCCTTCCTTCTCTCGGGATTCTGCAAAACGCACAGCAGCCTCTCTTAACGTCTGCTCCAGCACCGGAAACAGCGTCTCTTCATCGTCTTCCATCTCATCCAGAGCGATCACATCCGGCATACGGATCAGCGCTGCCGCAGAGATTCCCTTTTCAATACCAAAGGTGACCGTCGCCTTCTCGATCGCATCCATATAGCCTCTTGCAACGGTATCGTGGTAATCCACCTTTGTCCGCTTTCCGGCATAATCCTCATAAGAAATATAAATATCAATCTTACCTCTGGAAGCATATTCCTTCACGGTGGAACGCACTGCATTCTCAAATGCATTAAACTTCTTAGGAAGCTTGATCCCGATATCGCAGTATCTGTGATTGACCGCCTTCATCTCCACTGTCATCTTATATTCCTCGGTGATCACTTCGCTTCTTCCAAAGCCTGTCATACTTTTAATCATATTTTCCCCATTTCTGTGTACAGCTCCCCTTTTGATTCCGGTCCTGCACACCCGGCCGGCATCATTTTCTATCATTAACCGTTGCTTTATTTGTGTTCCTGCTTGTCTGTCACTAATACATCTGCAGCTTCCACAGTCCGCCCCGGCATGTTTTCCCCGGCTTCCACGACCTTCCCGTACTCGTCTCTGCCGCCTTCTGCCAAATCGTCCACTGTCTTCTCCGATGCATTTTGACTATCCTGCCCTGCTGCATTCTTCAGCTTCGGCTGTTCTCCCTCCGCATCCGAAACATCCATCGGCTTCTGGTCTAACAGCTGCATCAGCGTTATTTTATCCTCTGCATCTCTACGCAGATTTGCATTTCTCTTTTCCTTCTTTGTATACAGGATATAATGCTTATCTCCCTGGACATCGGACTGAATACTCTTCAGATCCTTATACATCTCTGTCTCCGTACTAAGTCTCTTATGATACAGCCGAAGCTCCAGATAGTCCTTCAGCAGACGATAGATCATCGCAAACAACGGCACTCCGACGATCATGCCGACAATGCCCCACATTCCGCCGAACAGCAGGATTGCAAAAAGTACCCAGAATGCGGTCAGACCGGTCGATTCACCAAGAATAGCAGGTCCTATTACGTTTCCGTCCAGCTGCTGCAGAATAATGATAAAAACCACAAAATATAAACACTGCATCGGGCTGACCAACAGGATCAGCAACGCACTCGGCACCGCTCCAATATACGGACCGAATACAGGGATCACATTCGTCACACCAACGATCACGCTGATCAGCAGCGAATACGGAAGCTTCAGGATCCACATTACAATAAAACAGATCACTCCGATAATCGCTGAGTCCACGATCTTACCAACAATGAAGCCGCTAAATGTATCATTTGTCATGCGGCTGTAATGCAAGATCACATCTGCCTGCTTCTTTCCAAAGACCGCATAGATCATTTTCTTTGCCTGTGCCAAAAACTTCTCCTTGCCAAGAAGCAGATACACGGCAACAATACAGCCGATCAGCAGATTATATAATACGCCCAGCACACTGAACACACCACTTGCAAACATAGACGCAAGCGAATTGACATTCGGCAGGAGCCCGGTCTGCAGCCACGGAAGCAGATCCTTCTGTGTCCACTCATCCAGACTGTCAGTCAGATGAAGCAGCGCATCCTGAAACTGATTGGCCATATAAGGATTGTCCATAACCCACTTGCTGACCTTATGATAATAATCCTGTGCCTGATCCGGCAGCGTATTGGCAAGTGCAATGACACTGTTAAACACCTGCGGGATCAGCATCCAGAGCAGCACGGTAATGATCAGCAAACCTGTGATCATCGCCAGGATCAGGCTGATCACCTTGGAAAACTTCTGATAACGTTCCACATGCCGCTCCTCGTCCTCCGGAATCTTTCTTCCAAACAGGCGGTAAAATACATTGCCGTAAAATACCATCAGCGGATTCAGCAGGTATGCGATCACCAGACCATATATTACCGGCATCAGAAGCTTCACCAGCGTCCGCACTGCTTTCAGAATATGCACCATATTAGAAAGGCAGTAAAATATAACGATTGATATGATAATAACAAGAAACAGACCAAACCAGTGACCAAGCATTCCCCGGAAACGTTTCTTTTTCTTTTGTTGTGATGCCACATAATCCGGATGAAAGATTTCCTCCGGCTCCTGTACAGATATATCTATATTTTTTGTCTGCTTCTTCTCCATAAGCACTCCTCATTTCTACACTTTTGCTGACATTCGATGTATATCGGTTACACACACTCTTTCTTATGATAAACGATTCGCCCTCAAAAAGCAATAGCGAGGCGGTACATCCTTTCTTTATAAAAAGCAGGAAAATACGGACGCTCCCACAACCGTCAAAAGACCTGCAACCGCAATCGACAAGCCGGAAATCGCCCCTTCCGTCTCTCCCATTTCCATTGCCTTGGAGGTACCGATCGCATGCGATGCCGTTCCGATCGCAACACCTCTTGCAACCGGCTCCGTGATTTTAAAGATCCTGCACGCCGTCTCCGCCAGAACACTTCCAAGAATACCGGTAATAATTATGATTGCCACAGTAAGTGTCACATAACCGCCAAGCTCCTCCGAAACGCCCATCCCGATCGCTGTTGTGATCGATTTTGGCAGGAGCGTCGCATACTCCTTGTGATTCAGTCCAAAGAAAACAGACATGGCAAGCACACTGCAAAGACTTGTCAATACCCCCGAAAGTATCCCCACCATGATCGCACGGAAGTTCTTTTTCAAAAGCTCAATCTGCTCATAAAGAGGAATCGCAAGGCAGACCGTTGCCGGTGTCAGAAAATAGCTGATCACATTCGCCCCCTCTTGATACTTTCTGTAATCTGTCCCTGAAACACCAAGAAAGACCATAATCAAAATAACAGAGATTAATAATGGATTAAAAATTGCCCGATGAAATTTTCTCTGCAGCAGCATTCCAATTCCATATGCCACAAAGCTCAACGCTACACCCCAGAATACCGATTCTGCATAAACTCACTCATTGGTCTGCTCCTCTCCTTTCATCGCCTGCGTTACCCTGCCTGCCACCAGCATCACAAGCAGTGTACTCACAAGCGTGATCACTACATATGGCACCAGCACCGGCATTAATGTATGATATGCTCCGAGCAGTCCGACTGCCGCCGGAATAAACATAAGCGGCATTACCTCGATCAGAAAACGACCGGTCTCACGAACCTCTTCCAATGGTATGATCCCTGTCGATAATGCCGTAAACAGTATTGCCAGACCATAAATGCTTGCCGGCATCGGAAGTGGAACAATACTATGTAATATTTCTCCTAATAATGAAATGAAAAGAATGATTGAAAACTGCTTCAGATACTTCAATCGAAAAACACCTCTTTCTCTCTGCGAATATTCGCTATGTACTTGTGATATAACTGCTTTTTACAGACAGCGTTTTTTAGAGTATACCTATTAAAATGTTTTGTCAACAAGGAATTTGTGATCAAAGAATTTAAAAAAATCAAAAAAGGGGCTTTTCAAATGATTTATTTTGTGATATAGTAATCTGCAGTTGGATAACGAACGGAACAAGGGTGTTCTCATTACTTGTAATGAGTGCGCCCTTTTTTACTAATCAGACTGACATAAACAGTTTATCCAGCATCCATGAGACGGTCATCGACAACAGGGTTTGACACATTATCCGACCGCCTCATAAAATAAAAAGTCAGTTGATGATGAAAGGATGGTAGGAATTATGGAACAAAACGTAATTGAGCAGGTTTTTGGTAAAGACGTGTTCAACGATGAGGTAATGAAGGAAAAGTTGCCTAAGGACGTCTACAAATCATGGAAGAAAACATTGGAGAATGGCGAGGATCTCAATCAGGATATCGCAAACGTCGTCGCTCATGCCATGAAAGAGTGGGCTTTAGAGCACGGCGCTACTCATTATACACACTGGTTTCAGCCAATGACCGGTATTACAGCAGAGAAGCATGATTCATTCTTAAGTCCTGCATCTGACAGCAAACCGGTTCTTGAATTTTCCGGCAAGGAGCTGATCAAGGGTGAACCGGACGCTTCTTCTTTCCCTTCAGGTGGTCTTCGTGCGACCTTTGAGGCAAGAGGATATACAGCATGGGATTGTACATCACCTGCATTCCTGCGTGAGGATGCTGCCGGCGTTACACTCTGCATCCCTACCGCATTTTGTTCATATACAGGTGAGGCACTTGATAAGAAAACTCCTCTCCTTCGTTCCATGGAAGCGCTCAGCAAACAGGCTGTCCGCATCGTAAAGCTTTTCGGATATGATGATGTCAAGAAGGTATCCTGCTCCGTAGGACCTGAGCAGGAATATTTCCTGGTTGACAGAGATAAATATTTACAGCGTAAGGATCTGATCTTCACCGGTCGTACTCTTTTCGGTGCACCGGCTCCAAAGGGTCAGGAGCTTGATGATCACTACTTCGGTACCATTAAGGAGCGCATCGCTGCATTCATGAAGGATCTCAACATTGAGCTCTGGAAGCTTGGAATCCTTTCCAAGACACAGCATAACGAGGTTGCTCCGGCTCAGCATGAGATGGCTCCAATCTTTACAACTGCTAATATCTCTACCGATCATAACCAGCTTGTTATGGAGCTGATGAAAAAGGTAGCTAAGAGACATAATCTTGAGTGTCTGCTTCATGAGAAGCCATTTGCAGGTGTAAACGGTTCCGGTAAGCATGACAACTGGTCTATCGTAACCGATACCGGAATCAACCTTCTGGATCCGGGCAAGAAACCACATGAGAACAAGCTGTTCCTTCTGACACTTGCCGCTGTGATCAAGGCTGTTGATGACAACGCAGAGCTTCTTCGTCTGTCTGCTTCCAGCCCCGGAAACGACCACAGACTCGGAGCAAACGAGGCACCGCCTGCTATCATTTCTATCTTCCTTGGCGAGCAGCTTGAGGATATCATTGAGCAGATCATCCGAGGTGATGTTTCTTCCTCTATCCAGGGGGAGAAGCTTGATACCGGTGTTCATGTTCTTCCGGTACTGAAAAAGGATGCTACTGACAGAAACCGTACATCTCCATTCGCATTCACCGGTAATAAGTTCGAGTTCCGTATGCTTGGTTCTTCCATGTCCATCTCCGGACCAAACTTTACATTAAATACTATGGTTGCCGATGTCCTTCAGGATTTTGCAGATGAGCTTGATCAGGCAGACGATTTCGACTCTGCTGTTGACGCTCTGATCAAGAAAACCGTTACCGAGCATCAGCGTATCATCTTCAACGGAGACGGATATTCTAATGAGTGGGTTGAGGAAGCTGAGAGACGTGGTCTTCCAAACATCAAGTCCATGGTTGAGGCAATTCCTTATCTTGCAACAGACAAGAGCGTAAATCTGTTTGAGAGACAGAATGTCATGACAAAGGCAGAGCTTGAGTCTCGTGTAGAGATTAACTATGAGAACTACTCAAAGACGATCAACATTGAGGCTAAGACAATGATTGATATGGCTGGCAAACAGTTCATTCCATCTGTTATCAAATATACAACAAGCCTTGCAGATTCTATCACAAAGGTTCAGACTGCATGTCCGGATGCTGATGTATCTGTACAGACTGAGCTGTTAAAGAAAACATCTACTCTCCTTGCTTCTGCACAGAAGGCACTGGCTACCCTTGAAAAGGCAGTTGATGAGGCAGATACTAAGGAAGAGGGCAAGGAACAGGCTCTGTTCTTCCGCGAGGTTGTATTTGCTGATATGGAGACACTCCGTGCTCCGATCGATGAGCTGGAGATGATCGTCGATAAGACGTACTGGCCGGTACCAACCTACGGCGATCTGCTGTTCGAGGTATAATACATACCTTTGAACCGTAGAGAATAATTATGCTTTCATATTATAATATTCCCAATTTATAAATGAATCAGAGAAGGGGCGGTTGACCGTATGGCAATCGTCTCTTTTCTTGTGTTATCATTCCGTTTATGATATACTTAAAGTTATCAATGCAGATGTTTTTTGTTCGTAAATATATCTGTCTATCACTACATAATACATATGGAGGTACCCATTATGAACAATAAAAAAATCGTGGTTGCTCTTGGTCATAACGCCCTTGGCAGCACCTTTCCGGAGCAGAAGGCTGCCGTAAAGAAAGCCGCTGCAGCAATTGCCGATCTCGTTGAGGCAAAGTATCAGGTTGTGATCACGCACAGTAACGGACCACAGGTCGGCATGATCCACGCAGCAATGACCGAGTATTCTCTTCTCGAGCCGGACAATACAGTAGCACCAATGTCCATCTGCAGCGCAATGAGCCAGGGCTACATTGGCTATGATCTTCAGAATGAGATCCGCACCGAGCTGTTAAACCGCGGTATCTACAAGCCGGTCACCACACTGATCACACAGGTTCGTGTTGATCCGTTTGACGCAGCCTTCAGCCAGCCATCCAAGGTCATCGGTCGTTATATGACGGAGGAGGAAGCCAAAGCTGAGGAAAAGAAAAACAACCATGTCATCAAGGACGGCGACAAGGGTTACCGCCGTATCATCGGCGCTCCACGTCCAATCGAAATCTATGAATTAGATGCGATCAAGGCACTCCTCGACGCAGATCAGATTGTCATTGCCTGCGGTGGTGGCGGAATTCCTGTTCTGCAGCAGGGAACCCGCTTAAAGGGAGCCAGCGCTGTTATCGAGAAGGATCTTACCAGTGCATGTCTCGCAGAGGGTATTCAGGCAGATATGCTTCTCCTGCTTACCGGTGTCGAGAAGGTTATGCTGAACTTTGACACGCCACAGGCAACACCGTTAGATCATCTCTCTGTTGAGGAGGCAACCAGATATATCGATGAAGGACAGTTCACTACAGGAGCAATGCTTCCAAAGATCGAGGCTGCTGTTTCCTTCGCATCCTCCTCTCCTGCCCACAAGTCTGTTATCACTGACCTGAACACTGCTTTGGACGGCGTAGCCGGCAAGACCGGAACTGTGATCACGGCAGATTAAGACAACCATTTTTTCATCATATAATCATAAAAACCAGCCCTCATATCAGAACAAATCCGTATAGGGCTGGTTTTTTATACATCTGACATTTTCCTATACCCAAAAACAGAATCCATACCGGTGTAGATTGGTATGGATTCTGTTTTTATATACACACATCTAACAGATGCCACGGATTGGTCCATTGCGATGCAATTTTGCAATCCGACAACCAGACAACCATTCATACACAGATACATATTGCTGATCTGTCTGCCGGCATCATAATATTACTCTTTTTCTTTATATCTTACTTTGCGTAGGAACCACTCTTGGAGATTGTTGCCACATCCACGATAGAAAGATGTGTCTTATCTGAGTTCTCAAGACTGGTCAGCAGTGCATTGGCAGTATCAAGCGAAGTAAGAACGTTTACACCTGTCTCGATCGCAGTACGGCGGATCAGGAAACCATCCTTCATCTTGTCGCCGTGTGTCGGTGTATCGATAACGAGATCGATCTGATGCTCCAGAAGCAGATCCATCAGCGTCGGTGCTTCCTCATTGATACGGTTTACCGGAATGGCAAGCACACCGTTCTCATTCAGTACACGTGCCGTATTTCTCGTTGCGAAAATCTCATAGCCAAGCTTCTTAAAACGCTTTGCCACTCCAACAGCTTCCAGCTTATCCGAATCCTTAACGGAAATGATCATCTTCTTATGCTTTGGAAGGTTCACTCCAGCTCCGAGGAATGCCTTATACAGAGCCTCATCAAATGTCTTGGCGATACCAAGGCACTCACCGGTAGACTTCATTTCCGGTCCGAGGGAAATCTCAGCTCCACGAAGCTTCTCAAAAGAGAATACCGGCATCTTGATTGCAAGATAGCCTGCATCCGGTGCAAGACCAGGCTCAAAGCCAAGATCACGGATCTTTGCTCCAAGGATTACGCGGGATGCCAGATCAACGATCGGAATACCGGTAACCTTGCTGATATATGGTACAGTTCGGCTGGAACGAGGATTTACCTCGATCACATAAACCTCATCCTGATATACGATAAACTGAATATTGATCAGTCCGATTACATGCAGGGAACGTGCCAGCTTGCCGGTGTAATCAACCAGAACTCGCTTGATCTTCTCTGAGATCGTCTGTGCCGGATATACGGAGATACTGTCTCCGGAATGGATACCGGCTCTCTCGATATGCTCCATGATACCCGGGATCAAAATGTCTTCGCCATCGCATACCGCATCGACCTCAATTTCCTTACCCATCAGGTACTTATCGATCAGGATCGGATGCTCCTGATGATAACGGTTGATAACCGCCATAAACTCTACGATATCCTGATCGCGTACTGCGATCTGCATACCCTGCCCTCCAAGCACATAGGACGGACGGATCAGCACCGGATAACCAAGCTCATTGGCAACCTTTAACGCTTCCTCTGTCGTAAATACCGTATCACCCTTTGCTCTCGGAATACAGCACTGCTCCAGGATCTCGTCGAACAGCTCGCGATCCTCTGCAGCATCTACATTCTCTGCGCTTGTTCCAAGGATCTTAACACCCATCTTGATCAGAGATTCTGTCAGATTGATGGCAGTCTGTCCACCAAACTGTACAACGGCTCCGTCCGGCTTCTCCAGACGAACAATATTTTCTACATCCTCCGGTGTCAGCGGCTCGAAATACAGCTTATCTGCAATATCAAAGTCGGTGCTGACAGTCTCCGGGTTGTTATTTACAATAATGGTCTCATAGCCCTCCTGTTTCAGCGCCCATACGCTGTGAACAGAACAGTAATCGAACTCGATACCCTGACCGATACGGATCGGGCCGGAACCAAGTACCATGATCTTCTTGTGGTCTCTTGTCTCCTCAACCTCGTTGCTTCCATCAAAGCAGCCATAATAATACGGTGTCTCAGATGCAAACTCGGCCGCACAGGTATCAACCATCTTAAATGCTGCGGTAATGCCATACTCATAACGGAGCTGCTTGACCTCTTCCTCGGTCTTTCCGGTCCAGCGTGCGATCACGTTGTCCGGGAACTCCATTCTCTTCGCTTCCTTCATGAGTTCCTTGTCGATATTGCCGCCACATGCCTTGAGCTTCTTCTCCATCTCAACAAGGATCGCAAGCTTATCAATGAACCACTTGTCAATCTTTGTAATCTCATGGATCTTGTCGTAGGAGGCGAGACCACGACGGAGAATCTCAGCAATCAGATAGATACGGCGGTCATCCACGATATCCAGCTTCTCAAGTACATCCTCATCAGACATGCCATCATAATCACCGGTCTCCAGACAGTCTACATGCTGTGCCAGAGAACGGATCGCTTTCATCAGACCACCCTCGAAGTTTGTACATATACTCATAACCTCACCGGTTGCCTTCATCTGTGTAGTCAGTGTACGCTTCGCATTGATAAACTTATCAAACGGAAGTCTCGGAATCTTTACAACACAGTAGTCCAATGCCGGCTCAAAGCTTGCGTAAGTCTTTCCGGTAACGGCATTCGGGATCTCATCCAGAGTATAGCCAAGCGCGATCTTCGCTGCCACCTTGGCGATCGGATAACCGGTTGCCTTTGATGCCAGTGCGGAGGAACGGCTTACACGAGGGTTTACCTCGATGACACAATATTCAAAGGATGTCGGATGAAGCGCAAACTGTACGTTACATCCACCTGTCACACCAAGCTCGCTGATGATCTTGAGTGCGGAGGTACGAAGCATCTGATACTCCTTGTCAGACAGTGTCTGTGAAGGAGCCACAACGATACTGTCTCCGGTATGTACACCTACCGGATCAAGGTTTTCCATGTTACATACGGTAATGCAGTTGCCGTTACTGTCACGCATTACCTCATACTCAATCTCCTTCCAGCCGGCGATACATCTCTCAACCAGAACCTGACCGACACGGGAAAGACGAAGTCCGTTGGAAAGGATTTCCTCAAGCTCCTCCTGGTTATGCGCGATTCCACCGCCGGAACCACCAAGTGTATATGCTGGTCTGAGCACAACCGGATAACCGATCTTATCCGCAAATGCCACACCATCTTCAATATTCTCTACAAGCTCGGAAGGCGCACATGGCTCACCGATGCGCTCCATCAGATCCTTAAACTCCTGACGTCCCTCTGCGTTACGGATCGTCTCTGCTGTTGTTCCGAGAAGCTTTACATTATGACTGTCCAGAAAACCGGATTCTGCGAGTTCCATACCAAGATTCAGACCAGCCTGTCCACCCATGTTCGGAAGCAGACTGTCCGGCTTTTCTACCTCAATAATATGCTGAAGCACCTCAACGGTCAGCGGCTCAATATAAACCTTATCGGCGATGTCCTTATCGGTCATGATCGTTGCAGGATTGGAATTGACAAGGATAACCTCCATTCCCTCTTCCTTCAGAGAACGGCATGCCTGTGTTCCCGCATAGTCAAACTCGGCCGCCTGTCCGATAACGATCGGACCGGAACCAATTACTAATACACGTTTAATTCCCTCTAATTTTGGCATTACTGATTACCTCCCATCATTTTGATAAATTCCTCAAACAGCACTTCTGAATCCTTTGGCCCTGCATTTGCCTCCGGGTGGAACTGTACGGTTTTAACCGGCTTTCCGATATATTCAAGCCCCTCAATAGTCTTATCGTTTACATTGACAAACCAAGGCTTTGCCTTTGTCTCATCAAGTGATTCGCCATCCACAACATATCCGTGGTTCTGGGAAGAAATATATACTCTTCTTGTATGCAGATCCATAACCGGATGGTTCGCACCACGGTGACCGTATTTCATCTTGTATGTCTTAAAGCCATGTGCCAATGCCATAAGCTGATGTCCCAGACAGATTGCAAAGATCGGAATGCTTGATTCTGACAGCTTCTTAATCTGCTCAATGATCTCCACACACTCTGCCGGATCTCCCGGTCCGTTGGTGATCATGATACCATCCGGCTTTGCAGCGATCACATCATCTGCATTGAAATCACATGGATACACATCGACCTCACAGCCTCTGTTTAACAGGCAGCGGATGATGTTATTCTTTGTTCCGACATCAATCACTGCAACCTTAAACTTTGTCTCGGTCTTTTCAGAACCAAGATCACCCGGCTTGAAGGACTCCTTCTCACTTCGTGAAACCTTCTTCACAACACCTGTTACGGTATATTCCTTCAGCTTCGGAAGAATCTCATCCAGATTGTAATTCTCATTGGTTGTGATCATTCCGTTCATGGTTCCTTTCTCACGAAGGATCTTCGTAAGGGCTCTGGTATCAATACCGTAGATGCCCGGAATGTCCTGATCCTCCAGGAACTTCTGTAAGGTATCTTCACATCGGAAATTGCTTGGCATACGGGAAATTTCTCTGGTGATAAAACCGTCCGACCATCCCTTTCGCGACTCCATGTCTGCATAGGTAACACCGTAATTACCGATCAACGGATATGTCATCGTTACCGCCTGTCCCGCATAACTCGGATCAGTCAGAACCTCAAGATATCCGGTCATTGACGTATTAAATACGATCTCACTGATCACTTCCTTTTGCGAGCCAACACTCTTGCCCTCAAATACTGTTCCATCCTCTAAAATAAGAAACGCTTTCATCTAAATTTCCCATTCCTTTCCATTTAGTTCTAGTATCATTTCAGCAGTTTCAACTAAATTTATCGCACTGTCCATGCTTATTTTTTGTATGTATCTATGTGCTTCTTCCTCTGTCATCTGGTTTCTCTCCATCAACAGCTCTTTTGCTTTCTGAATTATTCTTTTCTCACCTTCTGACCGTACCTCGGCTTGTTCTTCTGCTTTTTCTTCCAGCGCCGGTACTGCACCATCATCATGTTCAGGGTGTCAAGCAGATCCTGTACCTTTAGCGGCATTGGCAGCGACACAATCTCACTGATATCGCTGTCCTCCAGCTTTGCCGGCGATGCCATCAGAAGCATTTGAAATCCTTTCGGCAGATAATCAAGTATCTCTGAGAAATGCATATCGCTGAAGCGATAGCCACAGATCACTACACCGCCATCCAATTCGTTTACCGCGCCGACAACCTGTGCACCATTATCGCATACCAGACTGACATCATACCCGTTTCGAAGCAGAAGTTTTTTAAGATTTTTTGCATCGTCCAGCTTTGGAAATGCAATGATGATATCTGCCATAAAAACCTCCCGTGTATCGGTTACTTATCAGCGGTACTGCTTATACTGTTCCAAGATAACGCTCCGTCTCCCAGTGTGTTACCTGCCTGCAGTATTCTTCCCATTCTGCATCCTTTGTAGAGATCAGATAATTCGATACATGTGCTCCCAGCACCTCACGCAGGAACTCATCATTTTCAAAACGCTTCACAGCTTCATAAAGCGTCCTTGGAAGTCTCTCACGCTCAGCAAGCTCTTCCGTTGACATTTTGTCCATGCATACCGGCGGCTCAAGCTGCTTACGGACACCATCCATTCCTGCCGCCAGACAAGCCGCGATCACCAGATATGGATTCGCCGCACCGTCCGGATTGCGAAGAACGATCCTTCCGCCATCTCCACCAACCGATGTCAGGCGGATCAGAGGGCTGGAATTATGTACGGACCAGCTCACCCTGAGCGGTGCAAGAAATCCCGGAACCAGACGCTTGTAGGAGTTTACCAGCGGATTGGTTACCAGAGACATATCTGCAATATGCTCAAGCATGCCCGCCATAAAGGCATATCCTTCCTTGCTCACACCGGCTGAGTCCGATACATCCGTAAAGATATTCTGACCGTTCTTTGATAAAGAAAATGTATAATGTGCTCCGGAGCCCTTGGAATCCTTCTTCGGCTTCGGCATAAATGTCGCATGCAGTCCGTGACGCTTTGCTACGGTCCGGATAACCAGACGGGATGTCATAATGTTGTCTGCCATCGCAAGCGCATTGGTGTATGACATGTCAAGCACATGCTGTGCCGCCTCGTCGGAATGATAGGAGGACTCGGTTGAAATCCCCATATCTGCAAGATATAAGACCATGTCACGTCTTGCATTCTCACCGCAGTCCGCAGGCCCAACATCAAAATAGCCGCCCTTCTCGCTGGAATTATGGGTCGGCTCTCCGTTTTCGCCAAGGTCAAACAAGAAAAATTCATTCTTAAGGCAACGTCAAAATCGAACCCCATCTCCTTTGCCTGCGCAATTGTTCTTTTTAAAATGTAACGGCTATCGCCGTCAAAAGGTGTTCCATCCGGTTTCACGATATCACAGATAAAACGAGCTACTTTGCCATGCTGTGGACGCCATGGAAAAATAACAAATGTATCTAAATCAGGAATTAAAAATAATTCCTCCATATCGCCATCAAAGCCATCAACCGCCGCACAGTCAAACTGACATCTGCCGTCTAAGATCTTATCAATCTGATCAACGGTCGTCGCCATGTTTTTAAGATTGCCGGCAATATCCGTAAACTGAAGACGGATAAATTCGATATCTTCCTCTTCGATCATGTCCAATATGTCGTCTCTGGTATAATTTGCCACGCTGCATCCTCCTATTCGCCATGATAATTCATCGTTCATATTGTATCAACGCACTTCTCCTTATTATATATCGTATAGAGTGGGATGTCAAAGACTATTTTAGCTTTTAACTTGTTTTTGCTTGTTTCATCTGTTTTTCAACAAAAATAGGGAACTTTCTCACCGACTTATTGGATGTGAAAGCTCCCTGTATCAATTATATGTTTACTTGCTAAAACTTCCCATACCTCAAATTGATGTATGCCCATAATATTTCTTATGTCCGGAAAATAAAATATCAATTTTGCCTGAGAAATCACTTAATCCGTGAACTATGACTAAAAAATTGACGCAGATCAGTAGGATTTCCAAAAAATCTTTGCTTTGCAATGCTTTGATAAATACGCATCCGCACGACTGAGCCCCATAGGTGGGCTCAGCTTTTTCGGACGGCACGCTCCCGCTACCACTGCACCACGCAGCGGTACATAACGCCCCGGATATTCAATGGAGTATCTATATCATTTGCAAAATCCAGGGCGTAAGTGACAAGACAATTTTTTAGTCATAGCTCATGGATTTTTAATATATTGGCAGGCAAAATATGATTTCTAAATAACCGGACATAAGAAATATTATGGGCAAATTTCCATCCTTGGTATGGGAAGTCTTAGTTACTTATCTTTACATTTTTTTAAAAACTTCTCTTCAGAAAATTAACAAGTCCGTTTTTCCAAACCTTTTCCTCATGGGTTCCACCCGGATACAGGTACCACATATGATCAACCTTGTTCTCTGTAAGTCTCTTATGATAATCCTCCGGATTATTTCCTATCGTGCTGTCTGCATCACCACTGCAAAGCAAAACGGTATGTGGAGTTGTTGTCCAGCCATCCAGATTCAGAATACTTTGATCCAGACTCGGAGCTGCTGAAAAAGATCCTATATAATTAAAATGGTCCTTAATAACAAATCCAAGACGAAGCGCCTCCATTCCTCCCATAGAAAGACCACATACTCCTGTGTTCTCTCTTTTTGTTGAAACCGCATAATTCTTCTGAATATACGGTTCCAGATCAGTCAGAAATTCCTTTTCAAACACGGTAAAGGCACCAATGTTGTCACTCGAAAAAGTGTTTTGATCCAATCCATTTTTCGGTACAACACTCGGAAGAACTGCCACTAACGGCTGAAGTTCACCACGATTGATCATGTTACTTAAAATCTCGTTCAACGACATATAACGCCACTGTCCCCGGTCACATCCGATTCCATGCAACATATAAAGTACCGGATATTCTTTATTCTCATCATAATTCGGCGGCAGGTATACATATGCCTCTCTGTCCGCTCCAACAACAGCTGAATGATATGTCACATCCTTAAATTTTCCCTGCGGCATATCCTTCTGACGTTTGGTATACTGCTTCATTTCCGGATTAAAATACAATTCAAAATCTTCTTTTGTTCCACTCTTCTTACCTGCCTCCCAAGCTGCCCCCTGTTCAATATTCGGCGTTGGTACCGGCGTTGGCGTTACCGGAGCTGCCGTTGCCGGCAATGGTGTGGATGTCGGCTGTACAGACGGCGATGGTGCAGCTGGCTGTGTCGCTGTTACATCCGGCTGCGGAATTACCGTTGGTTGATTCTGTATCGGTTCACTGGTCTGCGGCGACTGTTTCGGTTTTACTGTCACTCTGCACACATACTTTTTCTTCTGAACACGTGCGATGATCTTTGTTTTTCCAATCCTTTTTCCACAAACCTCTCCTCTTTGTGTCACGGTAGCTATCTTCTTATTATTGGAGATCCACTTAACTTTCTTCTTTGTATTTTTGATTTGCAGTTTTTTCTTTTCTCCGACCTTTAATTCCAGATTTTTCCGGTTTAATTTCGGCTTTGTTTTTGCAGACGCTATTATTCCGGTGATACCCATCACCAACAATCCGGCGATCACACAGGTAATCATTGCATTTCTGGCAGCATGTAATCTTTTCATTCTCATTCCTCCTTACCAAACAAGGTTTCTCTTGACAATTTCGTAAACTAAGAATAGCATAATATGTACAAATATAGAATATCTATTTCCGACCATGATATATATTATAGCGACTTTTTTTAAACAATGTACCCTTTATAACTGATTATAATAAATGATTGAATATTACAGAATTTCGAAAGGAGTTCCCTTATGGAATTACTACCTTATATTTCCGGTTTTTCAAACTCTCTCCCGGTTTTTTTACTGTCCGGTGTTGTTCACATTCCATCTCCCAATAAGCATTTTCAGAGGATTTCACAAAATTGGATCATCTATATCATTACGGATGGCATTATGCAAATTATGGAAAATGAGAATCAATACACTCTCACCGCCGGTGATATTATGATCTTTTCTCCCGGCAAATGCCACTATGGGCTACTCACAAATGAACATATTGACTATTATTACATTCATTTTGATTAGAATTGTCTGCAGGACATAACAATGACATCCGAAGAATATCTTCAGCAAAAAGTAGGCGGACATCCATTTTTTCCAACGCCCTCCTCTACTGTCCAAAACACTTTTTTACTGCCCAAATACTTTCATCCGACACACTCTGACTTCGAAAAAATCATCCGTCAAATGCAGCATCTGACAAATTTCAATTCGACAAACGGACTTCATCAGCAATCAATCAATGATGCCCTTTTATTCGTGCTTTTGTTACAAATGTCCCGTTCAGAACTGTCTCATATTTTACACACGGAACAGGAAAATCTTTCTCTTCCGTTTCGTATCTGTGACTATTTAAAAAATAATTATTCACATAAAATCACCGGCTCTATGTTGGAAGATATTTTTCACCATAATTTCGACTATATGAACCGCCGATTCAAACAGCATACCGGCACGACCATTTTTGCCTTTTTAGAAAATTTAAGAATCGAACAAGGAAAAAAACTTTTAAAAAGCCGGCAGTTTACTATATCAGAAACAGCAGAGGCTCTCGGCTTTTGTAACGCTTTTTACTTTAGCAGGGTTTTCAAGAAACACGAAGCCATTACCCCAAGCGAATATCAACAAAAACATAGCGTCTGATCAAATAACACTATTGCTTTCATCCAAGCAGTGCGATAATAAATATCCACCAGATAATGACTACCGGATACTTATCAGATATTTGCATCCGATAAATGATTACATCAACGACAAATTTCCTCCGAATCCAGCATCACCGTAAACGGTCCGTCATTCAACAAAGACACCTTCATATCCGCACCAAACACACCGGCACCCACTTCGAATCCCCTGTCCCGCAGGCTCGCAAGCACATATTCGTACAGCTCGTTTGCCAGCTGTGGATTGCCCGCATTTGTAAAGGATGGGCGGTTTCCCTTGCGGCAGTCCGCATACAAAGTAAACTGGGATACCACGAGAAAGTTTCCACCGACATCAGCGATGGATTTGTTGGTTTTGCCGTTTTCATCCTCGAAGATCCGGAGCTTTACCATTTTGTCGATCATCTTGTCTGCAATCTCTGTCGTATCCTCTTCTGCTACACCGACAAATACCAGAAATCCATGGTCGACACGTCCGGTGATCTCTCCACCCACTTCCACTGATGCTTCTCTTACTCTCTGAATCAATAATTTCATGATCTATAAATCCTCCTGCAGCTTTTTTTCAATCATATACATTTTCGGGTCATAATGCAATCCCCCACAGACATAATCACCGACGCTAACGAAAGCTGCAAAAAAGCAAAGCACGATGTGTCCCATTTTTCGTACACACCGTGCCTCGGTTTCTCCCACGCTTATTTCGTATTTATCTGATATTTCTTTCTCAATCCGCAGCTAAAATTTATTTTATAATAAATCCCGCATCTGCGTATTTCCACATCAACATCAATCCAGATTCGTATATCCCATCAGGAATTTATCGACTTCTTTTGCCACATGGCGTCCCTCGTTGATGCCCCATACGACCAGTGACTGACCTCTGTGCATATCTCCTGCCGTAAATACCTTGTCAACGCTTGTCTTGAACTCACCCGGAGCTGTCTCGACGTTGGTACGTGCATTGAGCTTCACGCCAAATGCCTTTGCCACATACTCCTGTGCGCCAAGGAAGCCTGCTGCAATCAGGACAACATCTGCCGGCATCTCAAATTCACTTCCGGCGATCTCTGTCATATTCATACGACCGGTCTTTGGATCCTTCTTTGCCTCCAGCTTCACAAGCTTCACCTTCTTGAGCTTGCCGTTCTTGTCTGCGATAAACTCCTTTACGGTTGTCTGATAGATTCGCGGATCATGTCCGAATACCGCAATCGCTTCTTCCTGGCCGTAATCGGTCTTGCAGACTCTCGGCCACTCCGGCCAAGGATTGGATGCTGCTCTCTCATCCGGAAGCTTTGGCATCATCTCAAGCTGCGTTACGGATTTTGCGCCCTGACGGACTGCTGTTCCGACACAGTCGTTTCCGGTATCACCGCCACCGATGACGATAACATGTTTGCCCTTTGTATCAACCCAGCCCTCTTTCTTGCCGGTAAGGACATGCTTGGTGGAGCGCGTCAGAAAATCTACCGCAAAATAGATTCCCTCTGCTTCTCTACCCTTTGCCTTGATATCACGCGGATTGGATGCGCCACAGGCGAGGATCACACTGTCGTATTCCTTCATCAGATCTGTTGCCTTAACGTCTTTTCCGACATCTGCGTTGACAACAAACTTCACGCCCTCTTCTTCCATAACCTTCTGCTTGCGGTCGATAACCCACTTCTCCAGCTTCATGTTCGGAATACCGTACATCAGAAGACCTCCGATATGATCATTTCTCTCATATACCGTAACGGAATGACCGCGGCGGTTAAGCTGATCGGCTGCTGCCAGTCCGGAAGGACCGGAACCGATGACTGCAACCTTTTTGCCGGTCCGAGTCTTTGGAGCTGCGCCCCCATCAGTTCGTTGGCATAACCGTACTCGATGATCGCATTCTCATTTGCCTTGCAGGTAACCGGTGTATCGTTCAGACCACAGGTGCAGGCTGCCTCACAGAGTGCCGGGCATACTCTGGAGGTAAACTCCGGAAAGTTATTTGTCTGACGCAGCATCTGCAGTGCCTTTTTGTAATTACCATGATATAAAAGATCATTCCACTCCGGCACCAGGTTGTTCAGAGGACAACCGGAAGCCATTCCTCCGATCATCATACCGGACTGGCAGAACGGCACGCCACAGTTCATGCATCTTGCCGCCTGCTCTCTACGATCCTTTTCGCGCATTGGTGTGTGAAACTCGTTAAAGTTCTTGATTCGCTCTAATGGCTCCACTGCCTGATTATTTTTCCGCTCATATTCTAAAAATCCCGTTGGTTTACCCATGTTGATTCTCCTTTCCAATCAAAGCTTATTTATTTTTATGCTCGTAAAATGCTTCAATCTGTGCCTGCTCATAACTCAGACCGTGCTCCTCCATCTGGGCGATCAGCTGCAGCATATGAGCATAGTCATAAGAAATAATCTTCTTGAATTTTGGAAGATATTCACTGAAATCGTCAAGGATCATCTTACCCTTCTTAGAGCCTGTTGCTGCAACGTGCTCCTCGATCATCTCTTTGAGTTCCAGTACATCGTATTTATCGGTGATCGGCTCTGAGGATACCAGCTCCTTATTCAGCTTCAGGTAAAGGTTGCTGTCCTCATCCAGTACATAGGCAACACCGCCGCTCATACCGGCTGCGAAGTTCTTTCCGGTCGGTCCGAGAACAACAACACGACCTCCTGTCATGTACTCGCATCCATGATCGCCGACACCCTCTACAACCGCATAAGCACCGGAGTTTCTTACACAGAAACGCTCACCGGCAATACCATTGATGAATGCCTTACCGCTTGTGGCACCATAGAGAGCAACGTTACCAACGATAATATTTTCTTCTGCCTTGAACCGGCTGTTTGCAGGCGGATATACCACGATCTTACCACCGGAAAGACCTTTTCCGAGGTAATCATTGGAATCACCCTCCAGCTCTAAGGTAAGTCCCTTCGGGATAAATGCACCGAAACTCTGTCCACCGCTTCCGTCACACTTCACTGTGATCGTATCCTCCTCGAGAGTGTCACCAAACTTCTTGGTAACCTCGGAACCAAGGATCGTTCCGAGAGAACGGTTAATATTGTCAACTTTTACCTCGATCCGCGATTTCTCACCGGTTTCAAGAGACTTCTTCAGTTTCGGAAGGAATACCTTCTCATCGATCGTCTTTTCCAGCTCGAAATCGTATTTATCCTTCGGATTAAACTTGTTGTCCTTACGCATGCCTGCAAAGGTAGGGTCCAAAATCTTGGACAGGTCAACACGCTTTGCATACTCTGCTGCCTCACCGGTCAGCTCCTTTCTCTGAAGAAGATCAACTCGACCGATCAGATCATCGAGCTTACGGACACCAAGTGCTGCCATATATTCACGAAGCTCACTTGCGATGAAACGCATAAAGTTCTCAACATACTCCGGCTTACCGCGGAATCTCTTACGCAGCTCCGGATTCTGTGTTGCAACACCGACCGGACAGGTATCCAGATTGCAGACACGCATCATAACACAGCCCATTGTGATCAGCGGAGCCGTAGCAAAGCCAAACTCCTCTGCACCAAGCATTGCAGCAATCGCTACATCACGGCCGGTCATTAACTTACCGTCTGTCTCGATGCGGACACGGGAACGAAGTCCGTTCATGATCAATGTCTGATGAGTCTCGGCAAGACCAAGTTCCCAAGGAAGACCTGCGTTGTAGATAGAGCTCTTCGGTGCCGCACCGGTACCTCCATCGTATCCGGAGATCAGGATAACGGCTGCACCGGCCTTTGCAACACCGGCTGCGACAGTTCCGACACCAGCCTCGGAAACAAGCTTTACGGAAATTCTTGCATCTTTATTACTGTTTTTCAGATCGTAGATCAGCTGAGCCAGATCCTCAATAGAGTAAATATCATGATGCGGTGGTGGGGAGATCAGGCTGACACCCGGTGTGGAATGACGGGTCTTTGCAACCCAAGGATAAACCTTTCCACCCGGAAGATGACCACCCTCACCGGGCTTTGCACCCTGTGCCATCTTGATCTGGATCTCCTTGGCACTGACAAGGTAACGGGAGGTGACACCAAAACGTCCGGATGCCACCTGCTTGATTGCAGAGCAGCGATCCACTTCGGATCCGGCAGTTTCCAGTCTCTCAAGACTCTCACCACCCTCACCGCTGTTTGACTTACCATGGAGACGGTTCATTGCGATCGCCAATGTCTCATGTGCCTCCTGTGAAATAGATCCATAAGACATTGCACCGGTCTTAAATCTCTGTACGATCTCATCCACACTCTCAACCTGATCAATGTCGATACCCTTCTTCGGATATTTGAAATCAAGAAGACTTCTTAAATTGATCTGCTTCTCTTTCTCATCTATACACTTTGAATACTGTTTAAACAGCTCATAATTACCGGTCCAGGTTGCCTGCTGCAGAAGATGGATCGTCTCCGGATTGTACAGATGCTCCTCCTGATGGCCACGTTCTTTATGCTGTCCACGGTTCTCTAAGTTCAGATCAACCGTCAGATCCAGCGGATCAAATGCACGGCTGTGCTGCTCGTCGATCTGCTTCTCAATATCCTCAAGAGTAACACCACCCACACGACTTACCGTATCCGGGAAGTAAGTCTCGATAACTTCCTTGGAGATACCGATTGCCTCGAAGATCTTGGATCCCTGATAAGACTGGATCGTAGAAATTCCCATCTTGGAAGCGATCTTTACGATGCCATGAAGAACAGCGTTATCATAATCACTGACTGCTGCATAATAATCCTTGTCCAGCATTCCGTTACTGATCAGCTCACGGATCGTCTCATGTGCCAGATATGGATTGACCGCACTTGCACCGTATCCGAGAAGTGTTGCAAAATGATGAACCTCTCTCGGCTCTGCCGTCTCAAGAATGACTGACATGCTTGTTCTTCTCTTTGTTGTTACCAGATGCTGCTGCAGGGTAGAAACCGCAAGCAGGGATGGAATCGGCATATGGAACTCATCCACATCACGGTCACTTAAGATCAGGATGTTGCAGCCTTCCTTATGCGCACGGTCTGCCTCAAGGCACAGATGATCCAGTGCTTTCTTTAAGGATGTGTTCTTATAATAAGTAATCGGAAGAACCTCACACTTAAAGCCATCCTTATCCATGTTCTTAATCTTTAAAAGATCGGTATCATTCAGGATCGGATTGTGGATCTTTAATACCTTGCAGTTCTCTCCCTTCTCCTCGAGAAGGTTTCCGTCCTCACCGATGTAAACGCTTGTTGATGTAACGATCTCCTCGCGGATCGCATCGATCGGAGGGTTTGTTACCTGTGCAAACATCTGCTTGAAATAGTTAAACAGCGGCTGTACCTTACGGGAAAGCATTGGAAGCGGTGTATCGGTACCCATGGATGCGATCGGCTCACTTCCGTTCTGCGCCATCGGCAGGATAGAGTTCTTATATTCCTCAAAGGTATAACCGAATGCCTTCTGCATTCTTGCTCTCTCTTCATCCGTGTACTCCGGTACCTTATGGTTTGGAATATGAAGCTCTGCCAGAGTGACGAGATTACTGTTTAACCACTCACCGTACGGCTGACGGGATGCATATTTCTCTTTCAGGTCCGCATCATCGATCAGCTCACCCTTCACGGTGTCCACCAGAAGCATACGGCCCGGTCTTAAACGATCCTTCTTCACGATCTTCTCCGGAGGAAGTTCAAATACACCAACCTCGGACGAAAGGATCAGCTGATCGTCTGTTGTAATATAGTAACGGGAAGGTCTGAGACCATTACGGTCAAGGACAGCTCCCATATAATCACCATCGGAGAACAGGATAGATGCCGGACCATCCCATGGCTCCATCATTGTTGCATAATACTGATAAAAGTCTCTCTTCTTCTGGCTGATGCTCATATCATTTTCCCATGGCTCAGGGATCGTGATCATCACGGCAAGCGGCAGCTCCATACCACTCATTACCAGAAATTCCAGTGTATTATCAAGACGTGCGGAGTCGGAACCGTTTGGATCGACAACCGGCAGAATCTTATGGAAATCACTGGACAGATATGGTGTCTCCATCGTCTCCTCGCGGGCAAGCATCTTATCTGCGTTACCTACGATCGTATTGATCTCACCATTGTGTACGATGAAGCGGTTTGGATGAGCACGCATCCAGCTTGGATTTGTGTTAGTACTAAATCTGGAATGCACAATTGCAATTGCAGAAACATAATCCTCATCCTGCAGGTCCATAAAGAAGGAACGAAGCTGTCCAACCAAGAACATTCCTTTATAAACGATCGTACGGCTGGAACAGGAAACAACATAAGTATCCTCGCTGCTCTGCTGCTCAAACACACGGCGTGCAACATACAGCTTACGGTCAAAGTCAAGTCCTTTCTGAACATCATCCGGTCTCTTTACAAAGCCCTGCATAATATAAGGCATGCACTCCAACGCCTTGTGACCGAGAATGTCCGGCTTGATTGGAACCTCTCTCCAGCCGAGGAACTTCATGCCTTCCTTCTCTGTGATCACCTCAAACATACGCTTTGCCTGATTGCGCTTTAACTCATCCTGCGGAAAGAAGAACATACCCACACCATAATCGCGCTCTCCTCCAAGCTCAATACCAAGCGGCTCTGTCGCTTTCTTAAAAAACTGGTGCGAAATCTGAAGCATGATACCTACTCCATCACCGGTCTTACCTTCTGCATCCTTACCGGCACGATGTTCCAGCTTTTCCACAATCTCCAGTGCTCCGGATACTGTGTCATGGGTTTTGTTACCCTTAATGTTGACGATGGCACCAATACCACAGTTGTCATGCTCAAAATGCGGATCATATAAGCCCTTTGTCTCATGATCAATACATTTTGAAGCCTGTACTGCACTCTCATTCATTGCTTCCTGATTAACCATTCCATGTTCCTCCATTCAATTATTGATATCGCGGTATCCGCTTAAATTTACTTGTTTTGACTGCGGATACCTAAAAAAAGAAAAAGGGGTCAACAAGTAAAACCTGTCGAACCCCTTTGTTCTTCAAATTGAAGCTATTATAATATATATTCTCAATAATTGCAACACATTTTTAAGTTTTATCAATAATTTCTTTGAATAATATAGCATTTTCCCGTTTTGATTTATTTTCTTCTGTTTAATATGCTCTGTTTCGCCCAAAAACACCACTTGCTTAAGAAAATATACTGTCCCTTGCGAAATTGCCTGTTTCATGCTAAACTTATCAACATTAAAACACTCAAAAAAGGGCGTTTTTCAACGCTTTGTGCCTTTCGCACAGAGAAGCATTCTATTCAGAAAGGAATCGAAACCATGAATTTTTTAGAAGAACGTATTATGAAGGACGGCATTGTAAAGGAGGGGAATGTCTTAAAGGTCGACAGCTTTCTCAACCATCAGATGGATATCCGTCTCTTTGACGAGATGGGTGCCGAGTGGAAACGCCGCTTTGCAGGCAAACCGATCAACAAGATCCTGACCATCGAGGCTTCCGGTATCGGTATCGCCTGCGTGGCTGCCAGACATTTTGATGTACCGGTCGTCTTTGCCAAGAAGTCCAAAAGCATCAATATTGAGGGAGACATGTATGTAGCCGAGGTGGAGTCCTTCACCCACAAGTGCAAAAATCAGGTCATTGTCTCCAAGAAGTTTCTAAGTCCGGAGGATCATGTACTCATCATTGATGATTTTCTGGCAAATGGCTGTGCTCTGCAGGGACTGATCTCCATCATCACCGAAGCCGGTGCAACTGTTGAAGGAATCGGAATTGCCGTTGAGAAGGGCTTCCAGGTCGGCGGTCGTATGATCCGCAACCTCGGTTTCCAGTTAGAGTCTCTGGCGATCGTGGATGCCATGGACGCCTCCACCGGCGAGATCACCTTCCGCGAGCAGTAACCCCCGGCACATCCATTGGGGACAAAGTAGTTTCTGCCCCCCGTCATCTTTTAAATGATTTTCTTTGTAATAAGAAATAATACATCGACGTTCCTGTTACCGGGATCGTTATTTTACCAATCGAAAAGGAAAGGAATTTACATGAAATGAGTAACAAAAATAACAGTTCAGTAAGCAACATCTATCAATTAGAGGGACGGGTTCCCGTATCCCGCGCCATTCCGTTTGGTCTTCAGCACATTCTTGCAATGTTCGTAGCCAATATTTCACCGATCATCATTGTTGCCGGTGCCTCCGGTGTCTCCGGCAAACAGCTTGCCATGTTGATCCAGAGTGCCATGCTGATCGCCGGTATCGGTACACTGATCCAGCTTTTCCCGCTCTGGCGGATCGGCTCCGGTCTTCCGATCGTTATGGGTATCAGCTTTACGTTCGTATCGATCATGTGTTACATCGGCACAAACTACGGCTACGGCACGATCATGGGAGCCGTACTGATCGGCGGTCTGATCGAGGGCTGTCTTGGTCTTTTCGCCAAATACTGGATAAAGATCATCTCTCCGATCGTATCCGCCAGCGTGGTTACGGCGATCGGATTTTCCCTTCTCTCTGTAGGCTCCACCTCCTTCGGCGGTGGCAGCGGCAGCGAAAACTTTGGCTCTGTCGAAAACTGGATCCTCGGTACGATCACACTGCTTTGCTGTATCTTATTTAATATATTTGCAAAGTCCTACTGGAAGCAATTGTCCGTCCTTTTCGGACTCATTGTCGGATACCTTGTCGCAATCCCGATGGGACTTGTCGATTTCTCCTCTCTGGCAGGCACCAGCGTTATTGCTCTTCCACATCTGATGCCATTTAAAATGGAATTTCATTTAAATGCGATCATTTCTGTAGCATTGATTTTCTTAGTATCTGCCACAGAGACAATCGGAGATACGCAGGCACTTGCCAATTCCGGCTTAAACCGCAGTGCCACCACAAAAGAGATCTCCGGCTCCCTTGCCTGTGATGGTTTTATCAGCTCCCTGTCCTCTCTGTTTGGCTGTATGCCGATCACATCCTTCAGCCAGAACGTCGGTCTTGTCGCAATGACAAAGGTTGTCAACCGCTTCACGATCGCTACAGGCGCGCTGATCATGATCCTTGCCGGTATCTTCCCAATCTTTGGTGCTGTGCTTGCCACACTGCCGGATGCCGTTTTAGGCGGATGTACGATCATGATGTTTGGAACGATCGTTGTCAGTGGTCTGCAGATGATCGGTAAATGCGGTTATTCACAGAGAAACATCACTATCGTGGCACTTTCCTTAAGTATCGGTATTGGCTTTACACAGGTGCCGGAGCTGTTCTCTGTATTCCCGAAGATCATCGAGACAGTCTTCGCAGAGAACTGTGTAGCCGTGGTATTTCTGGTAGCGGTTATCTTAAACCTGATCCTTCCGCAGAATATGGAAGCATTTGAGGAAAAGAAAGCTGCAAACGAGTAGTAAATGATCCTTATTACGGCTTTCGCCGCAGTACAAACATATCATAACGAAAGAAGAGACATGCTCTATATGACATAGAACATGTCTCTTCTTTTCGTTTATCAAAACGTTTTACTAAGACTTCCCATTCCCCCAATTGATGTATGCCCATAATATTTCTTATGTCTGATTATTTAGAAGTTACATTTTGTCTGCCAATGTATAAAAATCCGTGAGCTATCACTAAAAAATTGTCTTGTCACTGACGGATTTCGAAAAATCTAATTGCTTTGCTGCTTTGATCTTCGATAAACGCATCCTGCCGTACTCGCCCCAAGGTGGGAATCAGATGTTTCGAGAGGCACTTGCATCCGCCGGTACTTACGCCCAAGTATTGTAAATACATATATAATTATTTAACACTTGGGGCGTTATGTACCGCTGCGTGGTGCAGTGGTAGCGAAAGCGTGCCGTCCGAAATAGCTGAGCCCACCTATGGGGCTCAGTCGTTCGGATGCGCATTTATCAAAGCATTGCAAAGCAAAGATTTTTCAGAAATCCTACTGATCTGCGTCAATTTTTTAGTGATAGCTCACGGATCAATTTATTTTCCAAGGCAAAATGGATGTTTCATTCTTGGACATAAGAAATATTTTGGGTTGATTTCTGTCTTTGGAATGGGAAGTCTTAGTATTTCATTACATACATCGAGACTTTTCATACCAAAACAGGGAAGTCTGTCTCGCGACAATCAACTTCCCTGATAAGGTTTTACTCTTTTTCATTGTGGTTTCGTAAATTAATATTTACGCTTACGAGCTGCCTCAGACTTCTTCTTACGACGAACACTAGGCTTCTCATAATGCTCTCTCTTACGAATCTCCTGCTGAATACCTGCCTTTGCGCAGTTTCTCTTGAAACGGCGTAAAGCGTTATCCAATGTCTCATTCTCTTTTACGATTACATTTGACATAGTCTCACACCTAACCTCCCTCCAGTTGTAAATTTTGCGCGGCTGCTGTGCATTCAGCTGCTTATAAATCCAATACACAACTGTATGGGTATTTTTAACGACAGGATTCCTCCTATCAACGCACAAGATAGATTATAACACATTTTTCCATTTCGTCAACTACTTTTTGAAATATTTCTCTTTATTTCAACTGACCCTCAAGGACTTCTTTTACCTTGGCGATCGCGTTGTCGATTCCTGCCGGATTCTTGCCGCCTGCCTGTGCCATATTCGGACGTCCGCCGCCGCCACCTCCGACTTCGGAAGCAATGGCTTTGATCAGGTTGCCGGCATGTGCTCCGTGCTTCATTGCCTCATCGGTTGCCATAGCAAGCAGAGAAACCTTTCCGCCCACGGCGGATGCCAGAACAACGACACCCTCACCGATCTTTTCCTTCATCTGGTCACCGAGTGTACGCAGACCATTCATATCTACCTCAGGTACGCTCATTGCCAGTACCTTTACACCGGCAATCTCCTGAATCTGGCTGTCTACATCACCGGCTGCCTCGTTGGCAAGCTTTGTCTTAAGCTTCTCATTCTCGGACTGGAGAGCCTTGATCTCCTCCTGCATGGACTGAATCTTCTTCTCCAGCTGCTCCGGCTCAGCCTTTGCTGTCTTTGCTGCAGCATTCAGTGCCTTCTCGATATTATCGTAATGCTTCATCAGACCTGTAGATGTCAGTGCCTCGATACGACGGACGCCTGCTGCAACACCGCTCTCGGAAATAATCTTGAAGGATGCGATCACGCTTGTGTTCGCTACATGAGTACCACCACAGAGCTCTGTACTGAAATCACCCATCTTGACAACGCGAACCTTATCGCCGTACTTCTCACCAAAAAGAGCCATCGCACCGGTCTCTTTTGCCTCTTCGAGTGTCATCTCCTCGGTTACAACATCAAGACTTGCAGAGATCTGATCATTGACGATCTGCTCAACCTTCTCAATCTCCTCCTGTGTCATTGCAGAGAAATGAGAGAAGTCGAAACGAAGTCTCTCGGCATCCACGTAGGATCCCTTCTGCTCAACATGATTGCCCAATACCATACGGAGTGCCTTCTGAAGAAGATGTGTTGCACTGTGATTCTTTCCGGTATCCAGACGATTCTTCGGACAAACCTTTAATGTCGCGGTATCGCCGGTCTTGATCATTCCCTTTGTAACCTTACCGATATGACCGATCTTGCCACCCTGCAGGTGAACCGTATCCTCAACAACAAACTCGCTGTCTCCGACAGTGATCGTACCTATATCTGCCTTCTGACCACCCATGGTTGCATAGAACGGTGTCTCCTCAACGATCACGGTACCTGTCTGACCATCTGTAAGTGCATCAACAAGCTCTGTCTCTGTGGTAAGTACTGTGATCTTTGAATCATGCTCCAGATCATGATATCCGACAAATTTAGAAGTAATTGCCGGATCAATCTGCTGATATACGGTCTCCTCGGCACCCATGTAGTTTGTCTCTTTGCGAGCCTTACGTGCCTTGTCCTTCTGCTCCTCCATAAATGCTTTAAAGCCGGCCTCATCTACGGTGCAGCCCTGCTCCTCAAGGATCTCTGTCGTGATGTCAAGAGGGAAACCGTAGGTGTCATACAGCTTGAACGCATCTGCGCCGGAAAGCTCTGTCTTGCCCTCAGCCTTCATTGTCTCCTGCATCTCATTTAAAATAGCAAGTCCCTGGTCGATCGTCTTATTAAACTGCTCTTCCTCTTTATTCAGAACATTTAAGATAAATTCTTTCTTCTCTTCTAACTCCGGATAACCGTCCTTGGACTCGTTGATCACGGTCTTTGATAACTCTGCCAGAAATGCTCCCTTGATGTCGAGCTTTCTGCCATGAAGCGCTGCACGGCGGATCAGACGGCGGAGAACATAACCACGTCCTTCGTTACCCGGCATAACACCATCAGAGATCAGAAATGTTGAAGAACGGATATGATCGGTGATCAGACGGATGGAAACATCCTTCTCATCGTCCTTCTGATACTCTGTATGAGCCATCTCGCAGATGCGGTCACGGATTGCCTTCATGGTGTCAATATCAAAGACAGAATCCACATCCTGTACAACAACAGCGAGACGTTCCAGACCCATTCCGGTATCGATGTTCTTATTCTGGAGTTCCTCGTAGCCGCCATGTCCGTCTCCGTTAAACTGGGTAAATACATTGTTCCATACCTCCATGAAACGGTCACAGTCGCAGCCAACCTTACAATCCGGTTTGCCACAGCCGTACTTCTCTCCTCTGTCGTAATAAATTTCAGAGCACGGACCACAAGGACCTGCACCATGCTCCCAGAAGTTATCACATTCCCCGTTCTCATCACGGTAGAATCTGGTGATCTTCTCTCCCGGCACACCGATCTCCTTTGTCCAGATATCGTATGCCTCTTCATCCTCACCGTAGATAGACGGATATAATCTCTCCGGCTCCATACCGATCACCTTTGTCAAAAACTCCCATGACCATGCGATCGCCTCATGCTTGAAATAATCTCCGAAGGAGAAGTTACCAAGCATCTCAAAAAACGTCAGATGACGTGCTGTCTTACCAACATTCTCAATATCTCCTGTACGGACACACTTCTGACAGGTTGTTACTCTGCGCTTCGGCGGAATCTCCTGTCCCGTGAAATATGGCTTGAGTGGTGCCATACCCGCATTGATCAGCAAAAGGCTGTTATCATTGTGCGGAACCAGCGAAAAGCTCTTCATCGCCAAATGATCCTTGCTTTCAAAAAAGTTCAAATACATTCTTCGAAGCTCATTTACTCCATACTTTTGCATGTTTATCCTCCATTCTGCACATTTCCGTGTGCATCCACAAATTGTATGACCGACCGCCCGGAAGCTTTGCCGGCTTTGTTTTTCCTTACTGGAATAAAGAAAAAACCCCTAATTTATAATTATAAATTAAGGGTTTGTATCTGTCAATCATTGTTTCCGGCATCAAAGCCATTTCATAAGTACAAATTGCATAACCGGATCAAAACGAAACTATCCAAGCACTTCCTCGATATGCTCCTGATTCTTATCCGCCTCCGGATCATCCTTCAGGATTGAAAATGCAATGTTGGTAGAGTGATCGGCAATCCGCTCCAGACCGGATACGACATCCGTAAAGATCATGCCGGCATGTGCCTGACACTTGTCGCTGGTCAGACGCACGATATGATTATTCTGAAGCTGACGCTCCATGCCATCGATCTCATTCTCAAGATCAAGGATCTCCTGCAGATGTTCCTCGCTGTTGTGGCTGAACATATTGAGTGCCAGAGAAAGGATCTCGCAGGTGTCTTTCAGCATCTCCTTCAGTTCCTTCTCCGCATCTGCCGAAAAGCTAAGCTCCTGATCAATGCAGGTCTTTGCAAAATCTGCGA
Source organism: Roseburia sp. AM59-24XD (assembly GCF_003478445.1). GTDB lineage: Bacteria > Bacillota > Clostridia > Lachnospirales > Lachnospiraceae > Jutongia. The sequence continues at coordinate 15,869 of NZ_QUET01000024.1, read as the reverse complement.
TATTCTCTGCGTGATCTCCGATCCGCTCAATATCATTGACTACATGGAACAGTCCACCTAACATCTTACGATCCGCCACCGGCAGAGACAATGTATTGATCTGCACCAGATAATCCGTGATCTCTGTATTCAGATAATCGATCGTAATCTCCGTCTGATAGACCTCTGCGATCAGATTCTCATCTTTATTTAACAGGGCATCCATTGCCTTTTCCATGTTCTCCTGTGCGATATTACCCATGCGGACGATCTCACAGATTCCTGTCGGTACGGCTGTGGTCGGATTATATACATTGTGTCCGCCGATATAAGCAAGCTCCGGTGCTGTGCTTGTCGCCTCCTCTTCCTGATCCTCGCCCGGAACCAGAATGTAGGACAGCTTGATCAGAAGCGGTGACAGGAAGAAGAATACCGCAACCTGAACCACCTTAAACATCGTATGCGTATTGGCAACCTCTCTCTGAAGGAATACATTCACGCCATTAACCATCTGATCCGGCTGGGTACAGGTATGCTCCGTCATAATGTGAAGCAGATGCTCTACACCATTGCTGCCTAAGATCAGCACAATAAACATCAATATAGATCCCAGCACGTTAAAGGAAAGATGCAGGCACGCTGCCCGTTTCGCCATCTTATTGCCGGAAAGACTGGTAAGCACTGCAGAAATACAGGCACCGATATTACAGCCAAGGATCATGAAAAATACATGATGAATATCGACAACGCCCTGTCCGCATAATGCGATCAGAATACCAACCGTCGCGGATGAGCTCTGCAGGATTGACGTCACGGCAAATCCAAAGAACACACATAAAAACGGATTGGAAAGCTGACCAAGTGTTGATGTCACAAGAGGTGCATCCTTTATGGTTCCCACTGCAGAGGACATCGTTCCCATACCAATAAATAAAATACCAAAGCCGACAATAACTTCACCGAACTTCTTGACCATCGGGTGCTGCATAAACATGACCATGATGACACCGACAAGCAGGATCACCGGAGCGTACTTGGACATATCCAGCGACAAAAGCTGTCCTGTCACCGTTGTACCGATATTGGCACCGAAGATCACACCGATTGCCTGAGACAGATTCATCAGACCCGCATTTACAAAGCTGACGACCATAACAGTGGCCGCATTGGATGACTGGATGATACCGGTAAATATAATACCGACGATCAACGCAGAAAATCTCGTCTTTGTCAATGTCTCCAGGATACCACGCATCTTGTCGCCGGCAACCTTTTGAAGACCATCACCCATCAGTTTCATTCCGTAAAGGAACATGCCGAGTCCGGCAATTACATTCAATATCGCTGTAGAATACTCTGCACTCATCTTTTGACCTCTCTCTCTGTGCAATCTCCCCGGTCATGGATTCTGTTTTTGACCTGCACACGTTATTATACTATTTATCATTTTTCCCTTAACTATGTTAAACGATTCTTACAAAAGATACAAGCAGATTTTACATTTTTTACATTTTTTTTACACAGTGTTCATTTCAATTTGCGTCCCCCCTTAAAATATGATACCATTCGATGCATAAGAACATTTCAGGAGGAATCAATATGCTGTCAATTCATTTGGATCAACGATCCGGCAAACCATTATATAATCAGATCTACGAACAGATTCGCGAACAGATCCTGACCGGCGAACTGACAGCTTCCACAAAACTGCCCTCCACGCGCAGCATGGCAGGCAATCTCGGCGTCAGCAGAAATACGGTGGATACCGCATATTACCAGCTTCAGTCGGAGGGCTATATTGATGCCGCTCCCAAGAGCGGATTTTATGTGTGTGCGCTCACTCCGGTCGATTACCGCACAAAGCCAGCCGTCCCGGTGCCGGAGAACACTACCGGAAGCACAGACACAGCCGATGCATCCGAAACACAGGACAAACCGGCTTTTCTCTACGACTTTGACCCCTACTCGATCGATATCAGTCATTTTCCGTTTTCTGTCTGGCGCCGTCTCTCCAGACAGGTATTAATGGACGACCATTCTCTTTTCCTTCTTGGCGACAACCGCGGAGATCAGGCACTGCGCAGTGCAATCTGCAGTTATGTACGCATGTCAAGACAGGTAACCTGCACACCGGATCAAGTCATCGTGGGGGCCGGTGTAGATTATCTGCTGCAGATGCTTTCCCTTGTATTTCAGTCCTCCTCTATGAATAATATCACACTGGAGTCACCCGGCTACACGCAGGCAGCGCATATCTTTCACAACAACGGGCTGACCGTCACTCCGGGAACTATGGATAAAAGCGGGCTCAGCACATCGTCAATTGCACCGGAAAGTTCCATCGTCTATGTCACACCATCCCATCAGTTTCCGCTTGGCACAGTCATGCCATACGGTCGGCGTGTCGAGCTTCTTACCTGGGCAAAATCCGCTCCGAACCGTTACATTATCGAAGATGACCACGACAGTGAGTTCCGTTACCGCGGCAAGCCGATTCCTGCCCTTCAGGGAATGGATGACGAGAATCGTGTTATTTATATCGGTACCTTTTCCAAAGCAATCGCTCCTGCGATCCGTGTCGGCTACATGATCCTTCCACCGGAACTTCTGAAACGGTACGAACAGATCTGCGGACATTATTCCTGCACTGTCTCCCGCGTGGATCAGGCAATCCTCACGCATTTCCTGTGCGAAGGATATTTTGAAAAGCATGTCAACCGCATGCGAAAGATTTACCGCAGCAAACATGATCTCATTCTCGAATGCATGCAGCCGCTGATCGACCGGTATGGACTGACGCTTCAGGGCGAACACGCCGGCATGCATATCACGATCTTTCTGCCGGAGCACATCAATGAGCAGTCTCTGATCAAAAATGCCGCCACGCAGGGCATTCATCTGTACGGCATCGAAAGTCATTATCTGCCACAGCACCCGGAAAAGCTCCGTCAGCAGGCAATCCTGCTTGGTTACTCTGCCCTCACCGAGGAAGAGATCAAAAAGGGTGTCCACCTCATGGTGGACACCCATATCTTCGATCAGAGCAGCTCCTCTGCCCGTTTCTTATCATAAGCCATCTGTGCCTTCAGCGCATCCAGACTCTCAAACCTCTGCTCCGGACGCAGGAAATACAGAAAATATACTTTCATCTGTTTGCCGTAGAGATCCCCGTCAAAATGAAGCAGTGTCGTTTCTACATTTGCCTGACTGGCACCAACAGTCGGCTTTACACCAACATTCGTCACTCCGGCATAGATCTTCCCATCGACTTCCACTCTGCTGGCATAAACGCCATAAACCGGAAGAAGCTTCTGCGATCCCGGCACAAGGTTCGCAGTCGGCATGCCGATCGTTCTTCCAAGTGCGTTGCCATGAACAACTTCACCGCTCACAAAATACGGATCTCCAAGCAGCCGGTTGGCTGTCTCGATCTTCCCTTCGGCAAGCTCTCTGCGGATCCTTGTGCTGCTGATCACTTCGCCATCCTCACAGATCTTGGGAAACACACAGAGCTCATAGCCATATTTTGATGCATATTCGTCAAGCATTTCTACATTTCCACGGCGTCCACAGCCAAAACGAAAGTCTTCGCCAACGCAGATCAACTTTGCATCCATACGTTCCACCAGAATCTCCTGAATAAATGCTTCCGGAGTCATCGATTTTGTTTCCTCACGAAACGGGAAAAGCACCTCCCGCTCAACGCCAAGTCTCTGCAGCAGATCCCGTTTCTCCTGCTCCACATAGATCTGCGGTCCCTTCCATATTCCGTCAAAGGTAAAGATTGTGGCATGCATGTCCTTCTGCTCCAGGATCCTGTTCAGCAAAAGGCGATGCCCCCGGTGAAAACCATCGAATTTCCCCAGAGACACCGCACTGTTTTCTATTTTAAAGTCAAGACCATTTATGATTTCCATTGTCCTTGTCCCTTTCGCCGCTAAAACATCTTCCGCACCCGAAGGTCCTTTTCTCCCTTCCGGTACATCGCCTTAAACCGCCCCGTCTCATCATAGACAAGAAATTCCTGTCCTTCAGAAAGCTCCCTTATCATAACAGGATTCTCCCGATCCGGGTCATATGGCTGCAAAAAACGAGGTAGCAGCGGATTTCCATTGGCGAGCTTCGCTGCAAATTCATCCCGGATCCGATATGCGGGGTATCCGGCAAACAGCGCATCGACCTGCACGATATGTGCCTCAACCACATTCTCCGCCATCAACTGCTCAATCTGCGCCAGCGTGAATGCTTTTTCCAGTTCAAAAACACCGACTCTTGTCCGCAGCAGCGACTTCATTGCACCGAAGCAGCCAAGCTTTTCTCCGATGTCGTTGCAAAGTGTCCGGATATAGGTTCCCTTCGAGCAGGTCACATCTATGGTAAATGTGCCTTCCTCCGGTACAAAATCCACCAGCTCCAATGCATAGATCGTAATCGACCTTGCCTTGCGCTCGACCGTCTTTCCCTCTCTTGCAAGCTCATAGAGCTTCTTTCCATTCACCTTCAGTGCCGAATACATAGGCGGAACCTGAAGCTGATTCCCGGTAAAGCCACAAAGAACCTCCTGCAGAGCTTCCCTCGTCACCCCGGAGCAGTCCGCTGTCTGCAAAATCTCCCCCGTCATGTCCTGTGTATCCGTTGAAACGCCAAGCTGGCACACGGCACGGTATGTTTTGTCTTTGTTCGTAAGCAGATCGCATACCTTTGTCGCCTTCCCGAGACAGACCGGAAGAACGCCCTCCGCTTCCGGATCAAGTGTACCCGTATGACCGATCTTTTTCTGATGCAGGATTCCCCGCAGCTTTGCCACCACATCATGGGAGGTAAAGCCCTTCTCTTTATATACATTGATTATGCCATCCATCACACTCTCTCCTATATGAGACGCTACATCTGAAACTCAATATGCTCCGTAATATTATTGACTACATCATGCAAAGAGCCGCGCATCGTACAGCCTGCCGCCTTCACATGACCACCACCGCCGAAATAAACAGCAATCCTGCTGACATCGATCGTGGTATTGGAACGCATGCTGACCTTGTACTCCTGATCACCAATCTCATGAAGCAGAAGTGCCACCTCAACCCCCTTTGTCACACGAAGCTGGTCAATAATTCCTTCGATGTCCTCTGTCTGTGCGCCGTAAAATTCCAGCATCCTCCGGGTAACTGTGGCAACGATCACCTTTCCATCCATCAAACGCATGCTTGTAAGAAGTGTTCTTCCAAGAAGCTGTGTCTGTGTATAGGTTCTCTGGTAAAAGCATTCGTCTATATATTTCCAGAACGGAATGCCCTTTTCCATCAGACTTCCGGCAATCTCCATTGTTTTTGGGGTGGTGCTGGAATAACGGAACACACCGGTATCCATAATAATTCCGATATAGAGTGCCTCTGCGATTTTCTCGTCGATCAGCTCCTCTTCCATCAGACCATAAAGCACCTCACAGGCTGAGCTACAGCCCGGCTTGACGAAATTGTCCTTCGCATAGCCAAGATTGCTCACATGATGGTCAACACATGCTGTCTGCTTTGCAGTGTCAAACACCGCCTGCGCCTCTCCCAGACGATCCTTCGAACTGCTGTCCAGCACCAGGAACAGATCCACCGGCTCCTTCGGCAGCTCCTGCACAAATATCGTGTGATCCGGATCCAGAAAGTCAAATACCTCCGGAACCTTTTCCACATACGCATGAATAGCAGCGTCCGGATATAATTTCTTCAGATATCGGTAAGATGCCACGGCTGCGCCGACACAATCGCCATCCGGTCTTAAATGTCCTGCGATAAATATGGTCTTCGCTCCCTGTGCAAGCTCTCTTAATCCTGTCATCCTCTAACCGCCTTCCTGCTCTTTATTTCTCTTCTTCCTCTTTCTTCAGTTCATCAATACGTTTCGACATATTGATTCCATACTCGATCGAATCATCCATCACGAACGTAAGCTCCGGCGTATTGCGCAGATTTAACTGCTTTGCAAGCTGTGTACGGATATGAGAGGCTGCGCTCAAAAGACCCTTGTGTGTCTTTTCACGATCCTCGTCGTTGCCAAGTACACTGACGAATACCTTTGCAAACTTCAGATCCGGAGTTACCTCCACAGAGACAACCGAAGTCATCGGATGAATCCGTGGATCTTTAATATCCTGTGCAATGATCTTGCTCAGAACTCTCTGAACCTCCCCATTCATGCGGGAGTATTTAATACTGTTTTTTTTCATAGCTATTCCTCATTTCCCATTGCTTCCTATCTAGGAATCTCAACCATAATATAAGCCTCGATCTGGTCACCCTCATGGATATCATTGAAATCCTGTGCCACGATACCACACTCATATCCGGCTGCAACTTCCTTCACATCATCCTTGAAACGCTTCAGGGATGCCATCTCGCCCTCAAATACGAGTTCGCCTTCACGGCTGATACGGATCTTGCTTCCACGCTCAATCTTACCATCCAGAACATAACTTCCGGCAATCGTTCCGACACCGGATGCCTTGAAGGTCTGACGAACCTCGAGATGAGCGATCACCTTCTCTTCGTATTCCGGATCAAGCATACCCTTCATTGCCGCCTCAACATCCTCGATCGCATCGTAAATAACGCGGTACAGACGAACGTCAACCTTCTCGCGGTCTGCAATGTCCTTTGCAGTGTTATCCGGGCGAACATTAAATCCGATAATGATCGCATTGGATGCACTTGCCAGGCTGACATCAGACTCGTTGATCGCACCAACACCGGCATGAATCACGCGGACTGCCACCTCTTCATTGGTAAGCTTGAGAAGACTCTGCTTCACAGCCTCAACAGAACCCTGTACATCAGCTTTAACGATAATGTTGAGTTCCTTAATATTACCTGCCTGAATCTGGGAGAATAATCCATCCAGAGTCAGTTTTGCCTTTGTATCATCAAGCAGCTTCTCTCTTCCCTGAGCCACATAAGTCTCAGCGATATTACGTGCTTCCTTATCATTCTCGGTTGCCATAAAGATCTCACCGGCATCCGGCACATCATGAAGACCAAGGATCTCAACAGGTGTAGAAGGAAGTGCTTCCTTTACACGTCTTCCACGGTCATCCATCATAGCACGGATCTTACCGTAAGCAGCTCCGACAGCGATATTATCACCGACATGAAGTGTACCCTTCTGTACCAGAATCGTAGCAACAGGACCACGTCCCTTGTCTAACTTCGCCTCGATAACAACACCTCTTGCCAGACGATCCGGATTAGCCTTTAACTCCTCAACCTCTGCGGTCAGGATGATCATCTCAAGAAGCTGATCGATACCCTCGCCGGTATGTGCGGATACCGGAACGAATACCGTATCTCCACCCCAGTCCTCAGCGATGAGCTCATACTCCACTAACTCCTGTTTTACACGCTCAACATTGGCACTTGGCTTATCGATCTTATTGACAGCAACGATAATCTGCACACCTGCTGCCTTCGCATGGTTGATCGCCTCTACAGTCTGTGGCATAACACCATCGTCTGCTGCGACAACGAGGATTGCGATATCCGTTGCCTGTGCACCTCGCATACGCATGGAGGTAAATGCCTCATGTCCCGGTGTATCTAAGAAGGTGATCTTCTCACCATTGATCTCTGTGACATATGCACCAATGTGCTGTGTGATTCCACCTGCCTCGCGGGAGGTAACGTTTGTCTCACGGATCGCATCCAGAAGAGAAGTTTTACCATGGTCAACGTGACCCATAACGCAGACTACAGGCGGTCTCTTCTTCATTAAGGATTCATCCTCTTCATCCTCCTTCAGAAGCTCTGCAACAAGATCGACCTTCTCCTCCATCTCAGCGATGCAGTTGTACTCCAGTGCGATCTCTTCCGCCTCTTCATAAGTGATCTGATGGTTCAGCGTTACAACCTCACCACGCATGAAAAGATTCTTGATCACGGTAGATGCCTGCACCTTCATGATATCAGCCAGCTCCTTGATCGTCATCTTCTCTGGCAGAATGATATTTCTGATGCCATCCTCCGGCTCCTCCGGTTTTACAACCGGCTCCGGCTTAATAAATGCACCCTTACGGTTCGGATCCTTCTTCTTGGTCTTTCTTCCGCCCGGTCCGTAAAGTGGATTGTACTCCGGCTCTTCTCTGTCACGGTCTCTGCCATGTCTCTGCTTTGCACTTCTTGAGTCATTCTTAGCTCTCTGTGCTCTGGACTGCTTAACCTCAGGCTTCACTGCATCAATTCCGGAGAAGGAATTGCCACCACGTCCGCCATCGCGGCGTCCACCGTTCTGGCCGCCACGGTTATCTCTGTTCTGGCCGTTACGATTGTCGCGGTTGTAACCGCCCTGTCCGTTTCCACGGTTACGGTTGTCTCCGCGGTTATCTCTTCCGCCCTGTCCGTTACGGTTGTCGCGGTTGTAGCCACCCTGTCCGTTTCCACGGTTACGGTTATCGCCACGGTTGTCTCTTCCGCCCTGTCCGTTACGATTATCACGATTGTCACGGCGTCCACCGTCACGACGGTCACGATTGTCGCGGTTATCTCTTCCACCCTGTCCGTTACGGTTGTCACGGCGGTTATTCTGCTCAGGACGATTCTCAGAGACCGGCTTCTTCTCCGGTGCCTTCTGTGCTGCCGGAGCCTTTTCCTCTTTCTTTGGCTCTTCCTTCTTCTCTTCTTCCTTCTTTACTGGTTCCGGTTTCTCTTCCTTCTTCTCGGTCTCTTTCTCTGCTGTCTTTTCCTTCACCGGTGTTTCCTCCACAGTCTTCTTCGTCTGTTCCTTCTTCTCTTCGGTCTTAGCCTCTTCCTTTTTCTTCGGCTCTGCCTTTTCTTTGACTTCCTTCTTTGGAGCACTTTCCGTCTTTACGACTTCCTCTGTTTCCTTTACAGGCTCAGCCTTCTTGGCAGATCCCTTAAACTTATTCAGAAGAAAGCTGATCGCATCATCTTCAATACTGCTCTGAGCACTCTTTACCTGAAATCCGTTCTCCTGTAACAGTTTGATCAGATCCTTGCTCTTCAGATCCGGGAATGCTCCCTGCAGACTTCTTGAAATCTCATATATCTTCATCTTTGCCATATATTACTACGACCTCCTAATCCATTTTCTTCATAATTGCCTGTGCAAAACCATTATCTACGACTGCTAATGATGCTCTAAGTTCTTTTCCCATTGCATGCCCAAGATAATCTTTTGCAGCATGGATGCGAAGTGGCACCTGATAAAACTCACACATGTTTCGGAATTTCTTTTGTGTATTTTCCGAAGCATCCTCCGCCAGGATAACCAGTGCAGCCTCTCCGGTCTTTACCGCCTTCTCTGTCATGAACTCTCCGCTCACAACCTTTCCGGCTTTCTGTGCCAGCCCGATCAGATTCAAAACTCTGTCATTCTGCAATGTTATCCATCTCCTTTTCCAGTTCCTTATATATTTCATCGGGAATAACCGTTTTCAGGGAGCGTTCCAGTGATTTCCGTCTGCGCGCCTTGCGAAGGCATTCCGTAGAATTACATATATATGCACCACGTCCGTTTTTCTTGCCTGTCAGGTCGATCACAATCGTATCCTCCGGCGTCTTAATGATGCGTACCAGTTCTTTTTTCTCTTTTCTCTCACCACATCCGGTGCATTGACGCAGCGGAACCTTTCGTGGACGGACACTGCTTTTCTCTCCCATATGCTCACATCCTTTTCTGATTATTCCTGCTTAATATCGATCTTGTATCCTGTCAGTTTTGCAGCAAGACGTGCGTTCTGACCTTCCTTACCGATTGCCAGAGAGAGCTGATTCTCAGGAACGATTACTCTGGCTGTTTTCTCTTCCTCATCCGCAGTAACGGAAATAACCTTTGCCGGGCTGAGTGCATTCTCGATCAGCACTGCCGGATCATCACTCCATGTAATGATATCAATCTTCTCGCCGCGCAGCTCGTCAACAATCGCATTGACACGATCACCATTGATACCAACGCATGCGCCGACCGGATCAACATTTGGATCTTCTGTATAAACAGCGATCTTTGTTCTGGAACCTGCCTCTCTTGCAATGCTCTTGATCTCCACTATGCCATCCTGAAGCTCTGTTACCTCTTCCTCAAACAGACGCTTTACAAACTCCGGATGTGTTCTGGAAACAGTAATACGAGGTCCCTTTGTCGTATCCTTTACCTCAACAACATAAAGCTTAATGTGCTCTGTCGGTTTGAAATGCTCGCCATGCACCTGCTCGCTTTCCATCAGGATTGCATCAACCTTACCGAGGTTAATACAGACATTATTACCACTGTAACGCTGAACAATACCGGTGATAACCTCACGCTCTTTCTCAAGATACTGTGTATACAGCACCTTTCTCTCCTCCTCGCGAATCTTCTGAACAACAACCTGCTTTGCCTTCTGTGCAGCGATTCTGCCGAAGTTCTTTGGAATCACCTCGGTAGATACGGTATCACCCGGCTCAACCTTGCCATATTTCAGGGTTGCCTCAGTCAGTCCGATCTGTGCAGTCGGATCCTCTACCAGATCATCCTCTACAACCTCATAATCCGCAAATACCTTGATCTCTCCGGTATCACGGTTGATAGAAACACGGATATTGTCCGCCTTGCTCTCAAACTGATTCTTGCAGGCAGCCACCAGCGAATTCTCAATCGCCTCGAGAATGATGTCCTTACTGATCTGTTTCTCCTTTTCGATCGCCTCCAATGCTTCAATAAGCTCTGTGCGGTCTGACTTTGTTGATTTACTCTTTCTTGCAGCCATTTTTATCTCCTCCTAAATATAAGCTTCCTGAACTTGTATTCACTAAAAATTAATGGTTAGCTTCACCGACGAAATCTCTTTTCTCATAATCTCATATTCAGGTGAAAACTCAGTCTCAACAGTGATCGTATCCGGTGTGTATGCAAGAAGAACTCCTGTAAGCTCTTTCACCGACACTTCTTTGCCGTTTCTCCCCACCGGAAGCTTTCTGCCCTGATAAAAATGAACATCCACCTCTTCGCCTATACTGCGTTTGAAATCTTTGTCCTTCTTGAGCTGTCTTCCAAGACCCGGCGAGCTGACCTCCAGCACATAAGCCTCTGATATGAAATCATCCTTATCCATCATATCGCTCCATGCACGATTCACCAATTCGCAGTCATCAAGGGTAATACCACCCTCTTTGTCCACATAGGCACGCAGATACCACTGACCGGCTTCCTTGACATATTCCACGTCAACCAGTTCAAAGCCGTTCTCTTCCATCAATGGCTCCAGCATCTTCTCCGCCCGTGCCTCATACTCCTCACGTTTCGTCAAATGCATAACCTCTTTTCCACTGACGAAGCAGCAACCATGAAACTCTTATAAATTACTGCCTCGTTCCAAAACGAAAGAGTGGACCGCGCAGTCCACTCTTCATAATTTACAGTATCACAATGACGATAATAGCACTACAACCTCGGAAAATCAAGGGGTTTTGCGTATTTTTTACGATTTTTCCACATTTTTTTACGAATTTCACTGCACAACCGGTGCAATCCGTGTCTCATAGCCATTTTCGTACAAAATCTGTTCGGCACGGCGAACCTCGGTCAGTGACGGATATATTCCCTGGCAAACGACATAGTAATCTCCTCTCTTCCCAACAAAGCTCTCAAATCCGTCCTCCTGCAGAAGCGCTGCCAGATTCTTAGCATTCTCTTCATGTGCAAACATCCCGGTTTCGATCGTGTAGCTTTCTGCCTTCTCTGTGGCCCGGACATCCTTCCCGGCTTCCTGCAGCGTTTCAAGGATGCCGTCCGCAATCGCCTGTGCCACCTCAGGGAATTTAGCATCCAGAAGCGCATTGTCCCTGTCCGTGTTGATAAATCCAACCTCAACCAGTCCCGCCGGCATATTGGACTGACGGATTACCGGCAGATCCTTTCGCACTGATATTCCAAGATTAGTAAATCCCGCCTTTTCCAGCTCGCTGTTAATATTCTGCGCCAGCAGGCGGCGTGGACCGCTGTCTGCATACACAAGCGTTTGTATCCCTGAATACTGATTCGGGGACGGACTGGAATTACGATGGATCGAAATAAACAGATCCGAATCGTTTTCGTTGGCGATCTCCGCCTTCCTCTGCGGAGTCTGATAGACATCCTCTGTCCTTGTGTATCTGACGTCCACTCCCTCGTTCTGCAAAATATTTCCGACTGCCAGTGCCAGGTTCAGATTATCATCCTTTTCTTTCCGTCCCTGATAGGAAGCACCATTGTCATAGCCTCCGTGACCGGCATCCAATGTTACCACTGCCATAGTCATCCTCCCTTTACTGTGATAGAATGATGCCGGGACAAATATTTGACCACTGCATCATATAATAAGAAGTCTTCTCCTACTATGACTATGCAGCCGGGGCGATTTGGTGTGTTTTATATTCGTTGCAAAACTTTCTCTGTTGCCGCCTCACGAAGTTGGTTCAAGTTTTCCAAAACACTCTTTCATATTCAGAAACACATCTGCTATAAAAGAATCAATCCCTCATATTCATCCCTGCAGATCGAACATACCACCAGATCACACCGTTCATTGATATCTACATGGGGCATCTGTATCGGGTTCAAATTGATAATTTTGATTGGCGTATCATTCTGATTTTTCTTTTTGGAACGCAGATGATCTCCATCGGCTGATACAATCCCACTATCATAGTCTGAATTACTGTCATATTCCAGCCGAATAAATAGGTTTATCAAACTTTATATTTACCCTAACAGGAATATCATAAAAGTAGAGACTTCATTCAATAATGAGTGAGGCTTCTTTTAGTTTTGCTTATGGGTTTGAAGTGTTAGAAATTTATGTAACTTCATAGACATTTTCTTATCGTTGAGCTATAATATTAAAATCATATGGAACAGATAGGCATTGATTTTAGGAAGTGATACAAATGAAAAAGCTAAAAAAGAGATTCATTGTTCCGGCAGTGGTATTTATATTGGGCATGTGCGCGTTAATCGGTACGACATATGCAGTCGGTAAGGGTCAGGAGCAGCAGAACAGGACAAAAGCGAAGCTCAATGCGATGACATATGCAGAGCGTATAAATGGCGAGCTTATGGAGGGAATAGATGTTACCGATACCTTAAAGCAGGTTGTCATAAGTGGTGATGGAAATATAAATAAGTTTTATGATATTGCAGCAAATATGATGGACGATTCGATTCAGAGTATACAGATAGCACCGAATGGAGTTGTGACTGAAATATATCCAGAGGAGGGGAATGAATCCGGCAAGATAGATCTGATAAATGATAGTGACAGGGGAGAGATTTCGCGCTATGCGAGGGATAATGACACTGTAATTACGCAGGGACCATTTGAGCTGAAGCAGGGCAGATATGGTATAGCAGTGCGCAATCCGGTTTATTTGGAGGATGAAAATGGTCAGAAGAGCTTTTGGGGCTTCACAATTGTTATACTGAAGGTTCCGGAAATTTTTTCTGATTCTGTAAAGGCTCTTTCCAATTTTGGATATAAGTACAGTCTGCAGAAGTGTGCTTCGCCGTGGGATGATATGTATGAGTGGGTTTATGGTTCAAAGAAAGAGTTGAACGATCCGGTGATATATGACTTTGACGTGTATGGAGACAAGTGGAGGCTTGAGATTTTACCCAAGAGTGGGTTTTACAATAATAACTACCTGATATACATGTTTATTGGAGGTGTAATTATAGTCCTGCTTTTGACTGGGCTTATAGCAGCATTGATTTTCATCAATGAAAACAGGAAGAATTTCAAGAGACTTGCTGTGACTGACACACTGACCGGTATCTACAACAGGCTCGGCTTTGATGATCAGGTTGAGCAATATATGAGGCAGAACCCGCAAAAGCACTGTGTTATGGCGATGATTGATATTGATGATTTCAAGCTTGTTAATGATGTGTATGGACATGCGGCGGGTGATGGTGTACTGCAGAAGCTTGCAGAGAGCATGAAGCAATATTTTTCAAAGGATGTTATACTCGGCAGAAACGGAGGCGATGAGTTTAGCATTTTCATGCCGGATTGCACGGTAGTGGAGGTTAAGCCTTTTCTTAAGAAGTTTACAGAAGAAACCAGGAATTTTTATTGTAAAGGTGAAGCGCATACATTTACCATTTCACTGGGCTTTGCGGAGTATCCTGTTTTGGCTGATGACCGTTCACAGCTTATGCATTGTGCGGACAAGGCACTTTATGAGGTGAAAATGCGTGGTAAGAACGGCTGCATGGCATATCGTGAGGGTGAGCAAGTAAAGAGTCGCGCAAAGCTTGGTTTTGTAATGAAGGATATTATTGATAATTTGCCGGGAGCTTTTATTGTTTACAGAGCAGATAAAGAAAATGATGAGATTCTGCTTGCAAACAGTGAGTTGCTTCGGCTTACAGGCTGTAAAAATATGGACGAGCTGCTTGCATATACAGGTAAGAGCTTCTGCAATCTGATACGCCCGGATGAACAGGAAAGCTGTCAAAAAAGCATATGGTCGCAGATTAACGGAGGACACTCAAATGATTATATTTTCTTTCATATGCAAAAAGCAGACGGTAAATATATTTCAGTGCTCAACCATGGCAGGATAGTGGATTCAGTGCACAATGGCAGAGTATTTTATGTGATGATTATGGACTTAAAGTCACTGCAGAGGCACTATGGAGACCGCCTGGAGCTGGTGGAGAAGTAGAAAAAAGCAGATTGCCCTCGTTAATGCAAGCCGGAGAAAGGTGGCAGATTCCTCGTTAGTCATGCCCTTATCGTCCGGGGCACAATACTTTCAAAGACTGCGCCCCAGACGATAAGGCGGTGGCTGCGCGTTCTGCGTTCCTCTTTGAATAGCTTCTGACGCAACATCTTTTCCCGATTTTCAAACTGCCGGATTTTCTTCTTTCCCCCCTCAATCTCGGCTTGCAGCTCCTCGCGGGTTTTCTCTCTTGGCTTTGTCATGGGTGGTCGCTCCTTTCTGCTCATAGGCATAGAAAAAGGACAATCGATTTTCTCGACTGTCCTCTCGGATTGGTTATGTAATTGTAAAATGTTATTTTTCATTAAACTTTTGAATATCTCCGTAATCTTTAAGCTCACTATTTTCAAAAGCTTGTTGTAAATTATCGCTATCCAAAAACAACACGTTTCCACTTGAGGTCAAGGGCAACAAACAAGAATCAGCTTTCAGTATTTCTGCCGGATTGTCTATTAGTATAACCAGAGGATTTTTTGCTTCTATTGGCTTCGCTGATCCAAGAGTTACATTTACAGGAAATGCAAGCAGACCGCCACCTCGTATTCGTATAACCCTGTTCCTTCTGGCAATACACTTCCGTCGTTTGTCAATATCGGCATTTGACTGTCTAAAAACTCTTGCATACTTTTTGATAAGCTGCTATATTCTATGGGTTTTAATTTGCCAGAATCGCCAAAGTTTTCAATCCATTTGGGATTTGTAAACACCAAATGGTCATAATCTCCCAGATCGGCAGAAAGTTCAATAGCGCTATCTACTACATAGGAGAGGAGCAAATTGTCCTCTTGGTCAGATAGCAAATTGCTTCCAGCAGTTATCAGTTCTTTATCTTCGCATACTGTATCTATGTCAGTATATTCTATAAAGCTAATTCCGGTCATGTCATATTCGGAAAGCTTATTTGTATTTCCGCACCCGGTTAAACTAATCACAAGTGCTAATGCAGACATGATTATAATGTTGTTATGTTTCATAGATTACCGCCCCCTTCTCATGCACCAGTAAATATTGAATAATTCTCTGGCGAACGGGATTCATAAAAACTGATATGTAATGACTTTTGTCAAGAGTAAATTCGAAAAAAATCAAAAAAAATTAATTATTCTGTTTTCTGAAGGCACCCAGAAAGAGCTTCGGAGTATCAGTTCC
>NZ_QUET01000023.1 GCF_003478445.1 Roseburia sp. AM59-24XD | reverse complement strand
AGCCACAGCCTATCAGTCTGTGCACGTCAACTATTGAAACCGCCGTGTACCGAACGGTACGCACGGTGGTGTGAGAGGACGGCGGTTAGTCACCGCCTCCTACTCGATTAACGCAGGTGTTTGTTTCAAATAATTGTAACGATCAAAGCAAATTGATATTTTATGGCAGATATTATAGAATGTCCGTGGTGCTTCTAAGCAACCTGTTGATCTCGGAAACACAGTCGCGGATCTCTCTGCCGGAGCAGTCGATCGTGATGTCGGCATATTTTTCGTAGAGAGGAATTCGTTCCTGATAAAGAGAATGAAGACTCTGTCCCTCCTTGATCGCAACACCGCGCTGGTTTAAGTCGCCGAGACGTTTCTGAAGCTCCGTTTCCGGAAGTTTCAGGTAGAGAACGGTTCCGATCTCCTTTAAATGTGCCATTGCTTCATGACCGTAAACAACACTTCCGCCGGTTGCAATAACGGATGAGTCGGTATCAATTGAAGCATTGACCTGATTTTCAATTCGGTTAAAGCCGTCAAGTCCGTCCTGTTCAATGATTTCATGAAGGAGACGGTGCTCCTGCTCCTGAATCAGCAGATCGCTGTCAATAAAGCGAAAACCAAGATTTTTAGCAAGGACAACGCCGATCGTGCTTTTGCCGCAGCCCGGCATGCCGATCAAGATAATATTATTCATAGGAAAATCCTCCTGTGGTATTTTATCAAAATAAGATATCTGCTATGGTGCAAATTCTGCTCTATTGTATCCGATATCGGGTGAGAAGTCAAAAGTGTCTTGAAAAAGAAATGTTGCTATTGTAAAATGGAAAGAAAGATATATAGAACGGAATCTATAATGGAGGAAGATAATGGATACAAATATTTTATTAGAGAGCGGAACAAATGAGCTTGAGATCCTGGAATTTATGGTGGGCGGAAATTACTATGGAATCAATGTGGCAAAGATCCGGGAGATCATTACTTGTCAGGAGCTGACACCGATCCCGAACAGTCATCCGAACGTGGAGGGAGCATTCAGCACCCGTGGAGAGACGATCACAGTGGTGAATCTGGCAAGAGCACTTGGTATGAAGGAACAGATGGATGAGCCAACGCAGGATATGTTTCTGATCACCAATTTTAATATGGTAAATACCGGCTTTCATGTGCATGGTGTGGTGGGAATCCATCGTGTGAACTGGGGACAGATCATCCAGCCGGACAGTATGATCTGCAATTCGTCGAAGAGTATGATCACCGGTATTGTGAATCTGGATGGAAAGCTTGTGCTGATCCTGGATTTTGAGGCAATCGTTGCAGAGATCGCACCGGATATCGGAATGACGATGCATGGAGCCGGTAATCTGGAAAACAGAGAGACCAATCATGCTCCGATCCTTTTTGCAGAGGATTCCAGACTGCTCAGTATGCTGATCTATGATACGCTGACGAAGGCAGGATATGTCAATGTGATTCCGTTAAATAACGGTTTGGAGATGTGGAACCTATTGCAGCAGTATAAGAAGGAAGGTACCTTACGGCAGCATGTGCAGTGTGTTGTGACAGACATTGAGATGCCGCAGATGGATGGGCACAGGCTGGTGAAGCTGATGAAGGAGGATCCGGAGTTAAAGGAGATTCCGATCATCATTTTCTCCTCGCTGATCAATGATGACATGAGAAGGAAGGGAGATGCGCTGGGAGCTGATGCGCAGCTTTCCAAAAATCAAATGGGAGAATTTGTCGACACGGTTGACCGTTTTCTACGAAAATAAAGTGGATAAATTAAAACAGCAGCTTACAGATACAGCAGGCGGTCGAGCCGGATCAGTCCCCAGCCCTGGCGGGAATGATCATAACCGAGATCGACTGCTGTTTTTTTGAGCTGGAATTTGACCTCACGGTTGGAAAGATATGGACGTTGCTGCAGAAGAAGAGCAATGCATCCGCTGACAACCGGCGTTGACATGGAGGTACCGCTGCGGCTCTGATAGAGCCTGCCTGTGGACATGCTGTCATAGGAACTGCCGTAGAGGCGGGCAGAGTAGGTATGCATTGGCTGGCAGCTGATAATGTTAGAACCGGGTGCAACGATATCCGGCTTTTTGATACAGCTTTCGGTCGGACCGCGCCCGGAATAATCTCTGCCGTTGCCGGTCTGCATTACATCGGAGGCGCCGACGGTGATGATCTTGCGGCTGTTGCCGGGAGCACCGATGCTGTGCGGAGAGGGACCGTGGTTGCCGGCGGCAGTCAGGACGACAAGCCCCTCCTCCCAGAGGGCTTCCACGCCGCGGACGAGAGGGGAATTTTCATCAAAATGTCTGCCCCGGCTGCTTCCGACAGAGATATTGACGATCCGAATATTATATTGTCTGTAATGAGCGAGCAGCCAGCGGATTCCGGAAAGAACATCTTCGATGTTGCCCTCCCCCTTCTGGTTGAGAATCTTGATCATGACAAAATGGCTGTCCGGAGCGATGCCCTCGTAGCGTTTTCGGCTGGCGTTGCCGTTTCCGGCGATGATTCCTGTAATATGCGTGCCATGTCCGTTGTCATCATAAAAGTCCGGACGATGGTTTACGGTATCCACAAAGGCTTTTAGACGGCTGTCTTGCAGTGTCAGATCCGGATGCCTGCCGATTCCGGTATCAAATACGGCAATACCGATTCCTTTACCGGTCAGATTCAGACTGCGTGCGGCAGGAAGATGAATAAGTGATGCGACTCGCTGCATGGGATACCCTCCGGAAGTTTATTTTCTGCTACAGATAATTTATGTTTCAAAGAAAAATCGGTGACTTGTATTTGTAAGGTTATTTGGTATAATAAAAAAGAATGTTTGTGTCAGGCGGTTTTTGGGTGGAACGAGCAAGCTGCCTGCCTTTAGAAAGAAAAGAAGACTGATATGAAACAATAGGTTATTTGATATTTGCATGGGTTTATAATATATGCAGCATTTTTTGCGAACCGGATCCGCACAGGATCATTCTGTGGAATGGTCACAATCATGGAATCAATGGCAATTTAAAGGAAATACAAAATGCATATTCAGGGAAAGCAGGCGATGTCTGCGAAGCGTTTGCCAAGAGAGATCTGTTCCGTAATCCGGACAGTGGAATGCGCAAATCGTTGTGGGGATGTATTCATGATGCGTTTTTGTTTTTCGTGGTGTATCCCTGTCATATGGCGCGGGCGGGAAAGGTTTTTCTGAATGATAATTTTCTTCCGTTATGTTATATGAGAACAACAAAGCGTGATACACAGTTTGTGCAGCTCTGGCATGGAGCCGGAGCATTTAAGCGGTTCGGACTTTCTACGGAGACAGATCCGAAGGTGGCAGAGGTTGTGAGAAGTGCCAATCGGAAGATCACACATCTGTTTGTGACCTCACAGGCTGTAAAGCCGTTTTATGAGGAAGCGTTTGCCGTGCCGCCGGAGAGGATTTATCCGACCGGGATTCCGGTGACAGATATTTATTTTGATGAGGAGAGGATCTGTCAGAGGAAGAGCAGCTTTTATCAGAAATATCCGGAGCTTGCGAGTAAGAAGATTTTACTTTATGCGCCGACATTTCGCAGAACAGATGAGGAGAACCGGCAGATCATGGATCGGTTTGATGCAGAGCGGATCCATCAGATCCTTGGAGATGAATGGGTCATACTGATCCGCATGCATCCGAAATTTCCGGTCGAAAATCTGCCACAGAATAAATATTGCTATAACATGACAGACTATAATGATATTACAGATCTGTATCTGGTATCCGATCTGTTTATCACAGATTATTCCTCTTCGGTGGTGGAATATGCATTGTTAGACAAGCCGATCCTGTTATTTGCGTATGATCTTGCAGAATATGACCGAGGCTTTTATTTTGATTATGAGAACATGATGCCGGGGCAGATCGCGCATACACAGACAGAATTGTATGAGCTTTTGCAAAATAATTGTGATAATTTACCAAAACGACAAAATTTTGTCAAATTTCAATACGATAATATGAAAGGAGACGCCTGTGGGCGTATTCTGGATATATTAGGCTGAAAGTTTTAGAGACTGCCTGTACTGTGGCGGTCTTGTCAGGGGGAAAATATACAGTACAGAAATGAGGATGAAATGAAGAAAATCAGAAACTACAAGACATTGGCGTTTGGTCTGGCAGTTCTTTTATTTATGCTGCAGATCACATCGTCTGCGGCAATCTGGCAGACGGAGAAGGCAAAGGCGGCTACAGGACCGCAGGATACCTCGACAATCGTTGTATCCGGAGCAGCAGTGACAGTTGATCCGAATATCGTGATGTCTGCAGTGACAGCCGTAGAGATCACCAAGTATTCCATTGCGTATCAGTGGTCGGCTGTGCCGAATGCAACAAGTTACTATGTTTATAAGTATGATACGGTTCAGGAAAAATACGATTTCTATACGGTGACAACCGGAACGAGTATTCAGGTTGCAGGTCTTGCTGCCGGTGAAGAGTATTATTTTGCATTTTACGCAGTCAACGATCAGACCGCATGTCGAAGCGATTTTGTTGTATCATCACAGGTATTTACGAAGCCGGAGAAGGTTGAGAACTTTACGATTTCCGACAATACAACGACAAGCGTTGTGCTTCGCTGGACAGATATTCCGTCTGCGACAGGATATATCATTTATCGTGCCGGAACCGGTGGAAACTTCAAAAAGATCGGTGTTGCATCAACCGGTGAATATAAGGATACCACGCTGAGTGCCGGTAAGACATATCAGTATAAGATCGTGGCATATGCAGGAACGGAAGCAAATGTCGGTGAGGAGTCACCGGCAGTATTTACCTGTTCTCTGCCGGCAGCGCCGACGGTTACGATCAAAGGTGGTAATCAGCGAGTACGACTGACCTGGCCAGCTGTAACGGGCGCAAACGGTTATCATGTATACATCAACCAGAATGACCAGTATGTGCTGTTGACAACGCTGGAAGGAAAGTCCAATAAGAAGTTTATCCATACAAATCTGGAGAACAATCAGATTTATAAATATTATGTAACAGCATATCGTAACAACGTTTATAACGGAATGGTCTATGAGAGCAAGGCATCCATAGAAAAGACCGGAATCCCAATGGAGGTCAGTGCGACAAGCACCCAGCCAAAGCTTTACAAGAGTAAATCATTATTTAAGAAGTCTGCGGCCTGCAAAAAGAACAAAGACTTCAGCAAAAAGCTTGACTATGCAAAGAGCTTTGCAATTCCGGGTATGCTCAATACAAATGTGGCAGAATTTGGCTGTGGAACAATGGTTCCACAGGGAATCACGTTAGCGAAGTCTTATTTCTTCGTGACGGCGTATGACGGACGGGGGGAGGAAAACTCCGTTGTTTACGTTTTGACAAAGGATGACAAGGAGCTTGTTACTACCATCATTCTACCAAATAAATCGCATGCCGGCGGTATTGCATTTGATGGCAAGAATCTCTGGATCACGCAGGCAAAAACACTGCGCAGTATCCCTTTTAAGACGATCAAGAAAGCCCTGGATGAGGAAGCACCTTATTTGGAACTTTCCTCCTATGGCGTAGAGATCACACTGCCACAGCAGGCAGCTACGGTAACTTATTACAAAAAACTTCTCTGGGTTGCATCCTATGATGAGCTAAAGCCGGGATATCTGGTAAGCTATAAGATTTCCAAGAAGGGATCAAAGCCGGAACTGACACCGCTTAAGACTATTTCCATGCCGACGCGTGTACAGGGAATCGCATTTTCTTCCAATGGCAGACTGATCGTTTCCAGATCCTGTCAGACAGATCCGAAGAAGCGTGGTTACATGCATCAGCTGGATGTGTATAAGCCAAATCTGAAAAAGGCATCCAAGGTATTATCTCTCTTGGAAAGGTTCGCAGCACCGTTGCTGTTCCGACCATGAACGAGGAGATCACGATCAGTGGAAACCGTATCTATATTGTGTTTGAATCAGTATCCTTCTACAGTGCAGAGCAGCGTGTAGACAGAGTATGCGCCCTGCCTGTCAGCTATGTGACGAAACTGACAAAGAAATAAAATAATCCTACTGTTTTTGATGGCTGGTATTTCAAAAGTAATATGAAATACCAGCCATTTGTGATACACTATATAAATATAGTCTGACGTGGAGGAAATCATAGCAATGAATGTGCAGATCACAAAACATCATGTAGATAAAGAGAATAAGATATTAGAAATCGAGATTGAATGCCGGACGAGCCGGTCGCATACGGAACCGAAGCTTCGGGGATCGCTTGTATTTGATGCGGGCTGTGGCAGACGGTATTTTCCGGTTGTAGCCGGGAATCAGCAGGAAAATGGTCAGGAAAGACAGTATCTTTCCAAAGTTTCGGTGGATCTTTCGTATGTTTTTTTTGAAAAGTTTCCGGAGCCTTCAGAACGGGTGAAGCTTTCTTTGGCGTTTTGTGAACCGGAGTCCTTATGGAGCTATGAGCCGGCATCGTTTGATCTGCCGGGAGAACTGTTTATCCGGCAGCAGCATTCGAAGAATATTCTTCAGAAAGCGGGTTCGGTGGTGCTTTACGGAATCTGCACACTGCTTCTTCCGGTCTGGCTTTTGGATGGTGTGCTGGCGGTGAAAGGACTTCATCCGCTGCATGAGGCAGCAGCCGGCCGCCACGGGAAGAGTGCCGTGATCTATCATGCACATGGTCTGGTTCATGACCTGACCGGTTACGGCTATAGTGTGAGGGAGTATAAGACCGGTTATTTTAAAAAATGCTATGAACATGCCTGTCGCAAAGTGCCGCAGACAAAGGGGATTTTGTTTTTGTCGGAGCGGCGTGTGGAAAATGGTGGTAATTTGGACCGCATTCGTGCCTGTGTGCGGGAAAAGGGACTTTCCTACCGGGAATTTTTAACAGAGACGCCGGTTCATAAGCTGAGCAGAAAGCAGATACGGGAATGTGCAGAAATGGTGGCGGAGGCAAAGCTCATTATTCTGGAGGACTTTGTGCCACAGCTTCATGCACTGACTATGCGTCCGGAGACACAGATCCTGCAGATGTGGCATGCTTGTGGAGCATTTAAGCTGTTTGGTTTATCAGAGATTGGCGTTGTGGATCACCTGACGCAGTCGTCAAGGAATCACCGCAGCTATACGGCAGCGCTTGCGAGCAGCAGTGGTGTTGTTCCTTTTTACAGCGAGGCCTTTGGTATCGATGAGCGCTGTGTGCGGCCGGTCGGAGTTCCGCGGACGGATGTCTTTTTCGATACAGCATATCGGGAACAGATCCGGGAGGCACTTTATACACGCTATCCAGTTTGCCGGGATAAGAAGGTCATTTTATTTGCACCGACCTTCCGGGGAAGCGGTAATAAGACAGCCTATTATCCGTGGGAGAAGTTTTCTGTGGAGAAACTGATGAGAGAGCTTCCACAGGAAAGTGTGCTGATCCTCAAGAATCATCCGTTTGTCAGAGACTGCTGTGAGATCCCGGAGGAATATCAGGACAGGGTGCTTGATCTTTCGAGAGAAGAGAATATCAATGATCTGCTCTTTATCACATCGGTGCTGATCACGGATTACAGCTCGGTTATTTTTGAGGCGGTGCTTTTGAATATTCCTATTTTATTTTATACGTTTGATCTGCAGGAATATCTGGAGAAAAGAGATCTCTATTTTGAATTTGCGGCATTTGCGCCGGGAAAGATCATTTCGGATATGGAGGCACTTATAAAAGCGGCGGCGGGGCTTCTTGATGATCCGACAGAAGAGACATCCCCGGCAATGACAAAGACGCAGTTTCAGAGACTGTTTTTAGATGCACTTGATGGTCACTCGACACAGAGAACTATGCAGCTGGTGGAGGAACTGCTGGCAACCGGAGATTGACAGGAAAGAGCGAATTATTATATTATGTTACATGAGTATATTGATGAAAAAGAACGGAGGATGTATATGTCAGAGTACCAGAATTGGGACAAAGAACTTGATCGTCTGGAAGCAGGGGAAAGCCAGTATTCCTGGGATGAGCTTGAAGAGCTTATCACGGACCGGCTGGAGGATGACAAAATTGATGAGCAGGAATTTGAGACCCTGATGAGACGGCTGATGGATATAGACTGTGAGCTGTAAAGGAGAGGGGGACAAGCGATGAGCAGGGAAAGAACCGAAGAGGAAGAAAGAGAATACAGGCGTTATCTTCATCGGCTGAAACGCCGCAGAGAACGCCGCAGAAAGGTAATGATCGCCAGAACCATAGTTGGTGTGGCAGGAGTGTTGATCCTGCTTCTTTTGGTTGGGCTCATCCGGCTTGGTGTAAGGACTGTACAGGGCGGCTCAAGTCAGAAGAACAAGCAGGTAGAGGCGACCATCAAGCCGACGGAGGCAGCACCGGAATATTCGATCCCGGAGGGCTTTGAGAAGTACGCTGCCAAGCTTGAGGAGATGAGATCAGAATACCCGCAGGTGGAAAATATCCTGCTCAACCTCTATGAGTACAGCGAAAGCATGTTAAAGCTTGCATCGAACAATCCGGATGCACTGGAGTTTGTAGAGAATTATCCAAAGCACAAGTCAGACATCAAGCCATCGGGAAGTGTGACGAAGGAGGAACTGGATTCTGCCGAGAATGGGATCCCGCGCTTTCAGCAGTGGGATGAGCGATGGGGATATCTTACCTATGGAAATGATAATATCGGTATCAACGGCTGTGGTCCCACCTGTCTTTCCATGGTAGTGGCAGGTCTGTTAAAGGATACCTCCAAATCACCGGATGCGGTGGCAGAGTTTAGTGTGGAGAATAATTACTGTACGGTTGCTTCCGGAACGGCATGGTCGTTAATGTCCACCGGAGCCAGAAAGCTGGGGCTGAAGTCAGAATCTGTATCGGTGGGGGCAGATTCGTTAAGATCTGTCCTGAAAAAGGGACAGCCGGTGATCTGCAGCATGAAACCGGGTGATTTCACAACGACCGGTCATTTTATTGTACTGACGGGGCTGACCGATGACGGAAAGCTGATGATAAATGATCCGAACAGTATTACCAGAAGTGAGAAGAGGTGGGATATTGATACCATTGTGGGGCAGGCGAAATCGGCGTGGACGTATACTGTCCCCTGATAAATCATGATAAAGGATACGAGGAAAACCGATAGATTCAGATGCAGAATGGAGTGACCTAATATGGATAAAAACGGACCTGAAATTAAAATTGATAATGGAGAACTTGCCACAAGCACAATACCGGAGGATTTTACAGAGCCACAGGTATTGTATGAAAAGCTGATTAAGATGATCAGAAAGTATCATCCCTCCGATGATATTTCCATGATCGAGAAGGCGTACCGGATCGCCTATAAAGCACATGACGGGCAGCTTCGTAAGTCAGGAGAGCCGTATATCATTCATCCGGTGTGTGTCTGCATTATCCTGGCAGAGTTGGAGTTAGATAAGGAAACGATCGTGGCAGGTATGCTTCATGATGTGGTGGAGGATACCGTCATGACCAGCGAGGAGCTGGCGGCTGAGTTTGGAGATGAGGTAGCACTTCTGGTGGACGGTGTTACAAAGCTGACACAGCTCGATTATGTGGCGGACAAGGTCGAGGTACAGGCGGAGAATCTGCGTAAGATGTTTCTTGCCATGGCAAAGGATATCCGCGTTATCCTGATCAAGCTGGCAGACCGTCTTCATAATATGCGTACGATGCAGTACCAGACGCCGAAGAAACAAAAGGAAAAGTCCAGAGAGACTCTTGATATTTATGCACCGATCGCAGACCGTCTCGGAATTTCCAAAGTAAAGGTAGAGTTAGACGACCTGGCGTTTAAGTATCTTGAGCCGGAGATGTATAACCAGCTTGTATCAAGCATTGCCAATGGCAAGGAACAGCGCGATATCCTGATCCGCAAGATCGTTAACGAGGTCAGCCATCATATTGAGGAGGCGGGTATCAAGGCAACGATCGATGGACGTGCCAAACATTATTTCAGTGTCTATAAGAAGATGGTCACACAGAACAAGAGGCTGGATCAGATCTATGACCTGTTTGCCGTGCGTATTATCGTTGAGACAGAACGTGACTGCTATACGGCACTCGGTGTGATCCATGAGATCTACAAGCCGATCCCGGGTCATTTTAAGGATTATATTTCGATGCCGAAGCCGAACAATTATCAGTCGCTTCATACGACACTGATCGGTTCAATGGGACAGCCGTTTGAGATTCAGATCCGTACCTATGAGATGCACCGTACCGCTGAATATGGTATCGCTGCGCATTGGAAATACAAAGAGAATCAGTATGGAAGCAGAGACCGCGACAATGAGGAGGAGAAGCTTGCATGGCTGCGCCGTATTCTGGAATGGCAGAGAGACATGTCCGATAATAAAGAGTTTTTAAGTCTCTTAAAAAGTGATCTTGATCTGTTTTCCGATCATGTATACTGCTTTACGAAGGATGGCGATGTCAAGAACCTGCCGGCAGGCTCTACAACGATCGATTTTGCCTATGCGGTGCACAGTGCTGTCGGCAACAGAATGGTTGGTGCGAGAGTCAACGGAAACCTTGTACCGATTGATTATAAGATTCAGAATGGTGATCGTGTCGAGATCATGACCTCGCAGAATTCGAAGGGACCGAGCCGTGACTGGCTGGCTCTTGTGAAGAGTCCGCAGGCGAAGAACAAGATCAATCAGTGGTTCCGTTCGCAGTTTAAAGAGGAAAATATTGTACGGGGCAAGGAGCTTCTTGCTAATTACTGTAAGGCGCAGGGCGTTTTATTGTCCGATCTTTTGAAAACGGAATATACCGATTACTGTATGAAGAAATACGGTTTCAGAGACTGGGATTCTGTGCTGGCTGCGCTGGGTCACGGTGGACTGAAGGAGGGACAGATTGTTAATCGCCTTCAGAATGCATATGACAAGAAGAATCCAAAGCATACAACCGATCAGGAGATTCTGGATGCGGTGGCAAAGAGTACTGAGAATGCCGGGGTATCCCGTCCGGCAGCAGCGGTCAAATCAAAAAGTGGTATTGTGGTTGCCGGCCTGTCTGATGTATCGGTTCGTTTTTCAAAGTGCTGCAGTCCGGTGCCGGGAGATGAGATCATAGGCTTTGTGACGAGAGGACGAGGTGTTTCCATTCATCGTACAGACTGTGTTAATATGATGAATCTGTCCGAGGCAGATCGCCAGCGTATTATTGAAGCTGAGTGGAGTGTGGATTCCCAGGGCTCTGCCGATGAGGATTACGATGCAGAGATCGTGATCTACGCATATGACCGTATGGGTATCCTGATGGATATCACGAAGATTTTGACAGAGAATAAGATTGATGTGAAGGCAATGAATACAAGAACAAGTAAGCAGGGCATTGCGACGATCAATGTCAGCTTTGCGATCCGCGGTGTGGAAGCGTTAAATGAGCTGATCAAGAAGCTGCGCAATGTGCCGAGTGTAACAGATATTCAGAGAAGCCGTTCATAAAGAAAGAAATGAGGAAAGAGATGAGCTTATTAAAATGTGATTCCAGAATGGTGGGACCGATCCAGACTAACTGCTACTTTTTATATCGTGAGGATACGAAGGAGTGTCTGATCATTGATCCGGGCTATGAGGCGGATACGATCGAGAGACATGTTCTTAAAAAGCAGTTAAAGGTAGTAGGGATCCTTCTGACACATGGACATTTTGATCATATTACGGCAGCAGATGAGGTGCGCCGCAGATTTCAGACAAAGATCTATGCCTCCGGAAAAGAGGAAGAGCTGTTAGCAGATCCGCAGAAGAATGTATCGGTGATGATGGGAGATAACGTCAGTCTGAAGGCAGATGTCTGGCTGGATGACGGACAGGAGCTTGAGCTTTTAGGTGAGACGATGCGCTGTATCCTGACACCGGGACACACAAGTGGCGGAATGTGCTTCTATTTTCCGAATGCATGCATGTTGTTCTCCGGGGATACGCTGTTTCAGGAGTCCGTTGGAAGAACGGACTTTCCGACCGGTAGTAACCGGGCACTGATGCAGTCGGTCCGTGAACGTCTTCTGGTGCTTCCGGAGGCGGTCCGCGTATTTCCGGGACATGGTGCGATGACGACGATCCGGGATGAGAAGATGTTTAATCCGTATGCGGGTTAGACGAGGGTATGGCTGTCCGGTCAGAAATGATGAGAAATCGAGGAATAATAGAATAATATGATAGATATTGTTTTGTCGGAGCGGGACTTCGACTATGAAATACAGGCGCTTGTGACTGGATTTTTCCCGGCGGAGCATAACCGGGTGGTGATCCTTGAGAAGCAGGATGAAAACAGTTTAAAAGCACTGGCACAGACCGATGCAGATGCAGCACTGTTTGTCGGCGCTTTTTTTGGACAGGATAAGATCACGGTGTGGCTTCTAAACGGTGGAAAATACTGCGAACGGTCTGTAACAGTCAGCGGTGAGCAGGACTTTCATAAGCACGTGGATAAGACCACCCATCCGTATCGGACGGATTACAAAAATAAATTAAAGAAATTGCTTTTTACGATACTTTGTGAAATGGAAGAAGAAACACTTCAGGAGGGAATGCTCAGAAGTATTCCGGTATGGGGAACGATGACAGGAGTCAGACCGACAAAGATTCCGATGAACCGTCTTCTTCAGAACGAACCTCTTGATACCGTTAGACGTAGTATGAAAGAGGAGTATTGCTGCAGCCCTGAGAAAGCAGAGCTTTGTCTGGACATTGCCGCAAGGGAGGCAGCTCTTTTACAGAAGGCAGAGTATGATAAGGGCTACAGTCTTTATGTGGGGATTCCGTTTTGTCCGTCGACTTGTCTGTACTGTTCGTTTCCGTCATATCCGATGGAGCAGTTTGGCAGTCTGATCCCGGATTATCTTGAGGCGCTGAAGAGGGAGATTCGTTTCTGCGGAGAGCTGCAGAAAGGAAAGAAACTGACCTCTGTGTATATCGGGGGAGGCACACCGACGACATTATCGGCAGAACAGCTCGAGGAGTTGCTTATCTGTCTGTATGAGAACTTTCCGGTGCAGGATGCGTACGAGATAACGGTGGAGGCCGGAAGACCGGACAGCATTACAAGGGAAAAGCTGATGGCACTTAGACGCTTTGGCGTAGAGAGGATCTCGGTGAATCCGCAGACAATGCAGGATAAAACGCTGCAAAGCATTGGCAGACAGCATACGGTCGCACAGACAAAGCAGGTGTTTGCGCTGGCGAGAGAATGTGGCTTCGACAATATTAACATGGATCTGATCATCGGGCTTCCGGGAGAGACACCGGAGGATTTTGCGGATACTCTGGCACAGATGAAGGCGCTTGATCCGGACAGCGTGACGATCCATTCACTGGTGGTCAAGCGTGCATCAAGGCTGCGCAGACTGTTGGATGAGGGAGCTGTCCCGGAGGAGGAGCGTGCCCGCCGCATGGAACAGATGATGCAGATGGGGCTTGCTTTTGCGAGGAAGAATGGATATCAGCCGTACTATATGTACCGGCAAAAGAATACAGCAGGCTATGCCGGAAGCTCCGGACAGGAGAATATCGGCTTTGCCCGCGAGGGGAAAGAATGTCTGTACAATATTCTGATCATGGAAGAAATGCAGAGTATTGCAGCACTCGGTGCCGGGGCGAGCACGAAATGCTATGACAGGAAACGGCATATTGTCAGCCGTGTGGAGAATGTCAAGAGTGTGACGGATTATATTTCCCGCATTGATGAGATGCTGAAGCGGAAACAAGAACATGGTATGGGGGATTAGAACATGGAAGAGGATTATCTGGAGCAGCTCGTCATGGAGAGTGCTTCCCTGAGCAGTAAAATGAGAGAGTATATCTATGTCGAGATGAGCCATGGTGTGAAGGTCAGTAATCTTGCACAGGAGGTAGCGAAGGAACTTGGCGAGGATGAGACGTTTTGCCGTCAGATCGCTGTGGCAGGCCTGTTACATGATATTGGCAAGCTTTGGGTGATGAAGCATATGAACGAGGCAGGCAGTGAGGAGACACTGACGATCGAGAGGATGAAGATCGTGCGGATGCATCCGACGCACAGCTGCGATATGCTGATGGCAGAGGGATATCCGGCAGGGATCACACAGGCAGTTTATTATCATCATGAGAATGTGGATGGCACCGGCTATCCGGAAAACCTTCGGGGTGATAAGATCCCGTGGATGGCACGCATTCTGCGTATCTGCGATGTGTACTGTGCACTGACAACCGACAGAAGTTACCGGAGGGCTTTTGAACGTTTTGCGGCGATGGAGATCATGATCGATGAGGTCGAGGATTATGATATGCGCTGCTTTCTGGCATTTCAGCGGGTGATCCACAATGAGGCAGGGGAGAAGCTTCGCTCTCTGTGTACAGTGATATCACCATTACAGAAGGAACATCTGCCTTTGTTTGTGAAGGAAGCGGAGGCATTATAACAGAAATGTGAATCTAGCCGGATAAATTATGCAGGAATAATAACGTTGGCTTGCATGTTTTGGGGATTCGGTGTATTATCTTATACGGTATGGTCTGTAACAGACTGTTGGACAATGTTTATAATTTACAATAATTAATAAATGGAGGGTTATCATGGCAGAATCAATGAGAGGCTTAAAGCGTACCTGTCGCTGTGCCGAATTGAGTGAAGAAAACATCGGACAGGAGGTTACCGTGATGGGATGGGTACAGAAAGCCCGTAACACAGGTGGACTGATCTTTGTGGATCTCCGCGACCGCAGCGGACTTCTTCAGATTAATTTTCAGGAGGAAAAGCTGGGACAGGAGCTGTTTGATAAGGCATATAAGCTTCGAAGCGAGTTTGTGATCGCTGTCGTTGGTACTGTTGTGGCACGGGAGGGTGGCATCAACAAGAACCTTCCAACCGGTGCGATTGAGGTTGTGGCAACTAAGCTTCGTGTCCTTTCTGAGGCACAGACACCACCGTTTCCGATCGAGGAGGACATTAAGACCAAGGAGGATCTTCGTTTAAAGTACCGTTATCTGGATCTTCGTCGTCCGGATCTTCAGAGAAATCTGATCATGAGAAGTAAGATCGCGACATTGACAAGACAGTTTCTTGCGGATGAGGGATTCCTTGAGATCGAGACACCGATGCTCAATAAGAGTACGCCGGAGGGAGCCAGAGATTATCTGGTGCCGAGCCGTGTGCATCCGGGCTGCTTCTATGCACTTCCGCAGTCACCACAGCTGTTTAAGCAGCTTTTAATGTGCTCCGGATATGACCGTTATTTCCAGCTTGCAAGATGCTTCCGTGATGAGGATCTTCGTGCAGACAGACAGCCGGAGTTTACACAGATCGATATGGAGCTTTCCTTTGTCGATGAGGATGATGTTATGGATGTCAATGAGCGTCTTCTTCAGAAGCTGTTCAAGGAGATCCTTGATATTGACATTGAGCTGCCGATCCAGAGAATGACCTGGCAGGAGGCAATGGACCGCTTCGGAAGCGACAAGCCGGATCTTCGTTTTGGCATGGAGCTTACCGATGTGTCTGAGGTTGTGGCAGGCTGTGGCTTTGGTGTATTTACCGGAGCTTTGGAAAACGGTGGCTCCGTTCGTGGTATCAATGCAAAGGGACAGGGATCCATGCCTCGCAAGAAGATCGATGCTCTTGTGAAGTTTGCAAAGGATTTCGGTGCAAAGGGTCTGGCATATCTTTGTGTGAATGAGGATGGCACATATAAATCTTCCTTCGCCAAGTTTATGACAGAGGACGAGTTATCCGCACTTGTTCAGAAGATGGACGGACAGCCGGGAGATCTGCTCTTATTTGCAGCCGATAAGAATAAAGTCGTTTATGATGTACTCGGTAACCTGCGTCTGGAGCTTGCAAAGCAGCTTGATCTGCTGGACAAGAACGAGTACCGATTCCTCTGGGTAACAGAGTTCCCTCAGTTTGAGTATTCGGAGGAGGAACAGCGCTATGTGGCAATGCATCATCCGTTTACAATGCCGATGGAGGAGGATCTGGATCTTCTCGAGACAGAGCCAGGTAAGGTTCGTGCGAGAGCTTACGATATCGTGTTAAATGGTACCGAGATCGGTGGAGGTTCCATCCGTATCCATCAGGATGACATTCAGGAGAGAATGTTTGAGGCACTTGGATTTACCAAGGAGTCTGCGTATGAGCAGTTTGGTTTCCTGATGAATGCATTCAAGTATGGTGTACCGCCACATGCAGGACTGGCATATGGTCTGGATCGTCTTGTTATGCTGATGGCAAAGCAGGACAGCATCCGTGACGTGATCGCCTTCCCGAAGGTAAAGGATGCATCCTGCCTCATGACAGAGGCTCCATCCAGAGTCGATGAGAAGCAGTTAGAAGAGCTTTCTATTGGAATAAAGGAATCGAATGACGAAGAATAGTTATCAGAAATGTATGGATTGGACAGAGAGGAATATAGGAATTGGATCGGTACGGCTGATGGTTCGTGCACTGACAGCGGTGACGGCAGCCATATACTGTGTGATGGCGGCGTTTCTGTTGGTTGGACGGGACGGGCGGTTGATCCGGTTTATCCTGGTGCCGGCGGTTGGCTTTGTGATTGTCACACTGTTTCGAAAGGTGGTTGGTGCAAAACGTCCGTACGAAATTTATGACCTTACGCCGCTTTTGAATAAGGATACAAAGGCAAATTCCTTTCCGAGCCGTCATGTTTTTTCAAACATGATCATTGCAGCAGCCGTATTCTGGATCAATCTGCCGCTTGGCATTGCCACAGGATCTTGTGGCGTGGCACTGGCAGTTTTTCGGGTGATCACGGGAGTGCATTTTCCGAAGGATGTGGCAGCAGGAGCAGTCATAGCAGTTTTGTTTGGATGGATCGGCTTTTATCTGATCTGAGATACAGTACACATTAAGATTGTAATAAATGTAGAATTGGAGGATTATCATGGCAGAAATGTACAATCACCATACGGTGGAAAAGAAATGGCAGAAAATCTGGGAGGAGGAGAAAGCATTTAAGGTTTCTGAGGATTACTCAAAACCGAAATTTTATGCTTTGGTTGAGTTCCCATATCCATCCGGTCAGGGACTTCATGTAGGTCATCCAAGACCTTACACCGCTCTTGATATCGTTTCCCGTAAGAGAAGAATGCAGGGCTACAATGTATTATTCCCGATGGGCTGGGATGCGTTTGGTCTGCCGACAGAGAACTACGCGATCAAGAACCATATCCACCCGAAGATTGTTACAAAGAATAACGTAGCACGTTTTAAGGGACAGCTTCAGTCACTCGGATATTCCTTTGACTGGGATCGTGAGATCAATACGACGGATCCGGATTATTATAAGTGGACACAGTGGATCTTCTTAAAGCTGTTTAATGCAGGTCTTGCATATAAGAAGGAGATGCCGATCAACTGGTGTACCTCATGTAAGGTTGGTCTTGCCAACGAGGAGGTTGTCAACGGTGTCTGTGAGCGTTGTGGTGCACCGGTTGTCCGCAAGGTAAAGAGCGAGTGGATGTTAAAGATTACAGAATATGCAGATAAGCTGATCAAGGATCTGGACGATGTAGATTATATTGAGAAGGTTAAGGTTTCCCAGAAGAACTGGATCGGACGTTCTGAGGGAGCTGAGGTTGATTTTCGCCTGAAGGATAAGGACGAGAAGCTTCGTGTCTATACAACGCGTCCAGACACGCTGTTTGGAGCAACCTATATGGTTATCTCTCCGGAGCATCCGCTGATCGATAAGTATAAGGATGAGATCACAAACTGGGATGAGATCCAGAAGTACCGTGAGATGGCAGCAAGAAAGTCTGATTTTGAGCGTACTGAGCTTGCAAAGGATAAGACAGGTGTGATCCTTGGTGGTCTGAGTGCAGTCAATCCGGTAAACGGCAAGGAGATTCCGGTATGGATCTCCGATTATGTTCTGATGTCCTATGGTACCGGTGCGATCATGGCAGTACCTGCTCATGATACCCGTGACTGGGAGTTCGCA
This sequence comes from Roseburia sp. AM59-24XD, assembly GCF_003478445.1. Classification (GTDB taxonomy): domain Bacteria; phylum Bacillota; class Clostridia; order Lachnospirales; family Lachnospiraceae; genus Jutongia. The sequence goes on along the minus strand of NZ_QUET01000023.1, from coordinate 54,505 downwards.
AAGAAGTTTGATCTTCCGATGATTCAGGTTGTAGAAGGCAAGGAGGGTCCTGTTGATATCAACGAGGCTGCATTTACGGATGTGGCAACCGGTAAGATGATCAACTCTGACTTCCTCGATGGTCTGGAAGTAACAGAAGCCAAAGAGAAAATGAAGGATTTCCTGGAGGAAAAGGGAATCGGTAACCGTAAAGTAAACTATAAGCTGCGTGACTGGGTATTCTCCAGACAGAGATACTGGGGTGAACCAATTCCAATTGTACATTGCGAGAAGTGTGGTTATGTGCCGCTCGATGAGAGCGAGCTTCCATTGCTGCTTCCTGAGGTGGACAGCTACATGCCGACCGATAATGGGGAGTCTCCACTCGCAGCTATGACAGAATGGGTCAACACAACATGTCCGTGTTGTGGCGGTCCGGCAAAGAGAGAGACAGATACCATGCCGCAGTGGGCCGGTTCCTCATGGTATTTCCTGCGCTACACCGATCCACACAATACGGAGGCACTGGCAAGCAAGGAAGCACTGAAATACTGGCTGCCGGTAGACTGGTATAACGGTGGTATGGAGCATACAACACTCCATCTTCTGTACTCCCGTTTCTGGCATAAGTTCCTGTACGATCAGGGAATCGTACCAACAAGGAGCCATATCAGCGTCGTACCTCCCATGGAATGATCCTCGGAGAGAACGGTGAGAAGATGAGTAAGTCCCGTGGAAACGTAGTAAATCCGGATGATATCGTTCAGGCATACGGTGCAGATACACTGCGTACCTATGAGATGTTTATCGGAGCCTTTGATCTGAGTGCATCCTGGTCAGAGGACGGAGTAAAGGCTGCCGCCGTTTTCTGGAGCGTGTATGGAAGCTGCAGACGATCATGACAGATGAGGAAGGATACTCTTCTGACATGGAGACAAAGATGCATCAGGCAATCAAGAAGGTAAGTCTTGATTTCGAGAATCTGAAATACAACACAGCAATCGCAGCAATGATGTCACTGATCAATGACTTCTACAAGAAGAATGCAGTGACAAAGGGCGAGTATAAGACACTTCTTACTCTGTTAAATCCGGTTGCACCTCATATCACAGAGGAGCTGTGGGAAATGATCGGCGGAGAGGGTCATGTATATCAGACTGCATGGCCGGAGTATGATGAGGCAAAGACAGTAGAGTCTACGGTTGAGATTGCTGTCCAGATCAATGGAAAGACCCGTGCAACATTGAGCATTGGCAAGGATGATGCCAAGGAAGATGTGCTTGCAAAGGCAAAAGAGACGATCGCAGACAAGCTTGAGGGCAAGAATATCATTAAGGAAATCTATGTTCCGGGCAGAATTGTTAATATCGTTGCGAAATAAATTGTGATCAGTATTTGACAATCCTTAAAAAAAGATAAAGTCTATTGACTTTATCTTTTTTTTGTCTATAATAAAAATCACGCCTATTGTTGAAATGGAAACAATCTACTTTTCAACAATGTATTTAAAACAGGAAAACAATACATACAGAAGGGAGGAAGAGCCGATGAAGAAGGATGGAGCGGTTGGTATGCAGATCAACTGTGTTTCTAATCTGATCCGGAGAAGCATTGATCTGCGTATCGCCGCATGCCGGGAGAGAAGCTCTCCAGAATGGACAGCTGGATCATCCATTATATGCTGGATCATCAGCAGGAGGATGTGTTTCAGAAGGATGTGGAGAAGGCTCTTGCCATGACCAGATCAAATGTATCAAAGGCAGTGGATCAGATGGTTTCCAAGGGTCTGATAATGCGTTCCCCGGTAGATTATGATGCCAGATTAAAGAAGCTGACGCTGACGCCGAAGGTTTTAGAGATACACCGGCAGATCGAAGGAGAGATCGCAGAGTTTGAGAAGCTTCTGGTGGAGGGGTTTACCACCCGGGAGCTGGAGCAGTTTAAGGACTATCTGGAACGCATTGCGCATAATATCAATGACAACACAAAGCGGCAGCAGGATGAGAGAAAAAGGAGGGATTTCTGACTATGATCAAGACATTAGCATCACAGATCAAGGAATACAAAAAGGTGTCGATTGCAACGCCGATCTTTATGATCCTCGAAGTCATCATGGAGACGATCATTCCGATGATGATGGCGTCGATCATTGACAACGGTGTTTCGGTAGGAGATGCCGGACACATTTATAAAATGGGAGCATTAATGCTGCTTGCAGCATGCTTCAGTCTTTTCTGTGGATTTATGGGCGGTAAGTACGGTGCAAAAGCCTCCACAGGCTTTGCGAAAAACCTGCGAAAAGCAATGTATGAAAACATTCAGACATTCAGCTTTTCCAATATTGATAAATTTAGCACAGCCGGTCTTGTTACGAGACTGACAACCGATGTCACCAATATTCAGAATGCATATCAGATGCTGTTGCGTATGTGTATGCGCGCACCGTTCAGTCTGATCTGCGCCATGGTGATGTCCTTTGCAGTAAACACAAGGATTGCCACCGTGTATCTCATTGCGGTTTTGATCCTGGGAGCAATTCTTGCTGTGCTTCTGACAAGAACAACCAAATATTTCAACAGTATTTTTAAGAAGTACGATGACTTAAATGAGAGTGTGCAGGAGAATGTATCTGCAATCCGTGTTGTAAAGGCATATGTCCGTGAGGACCATGAGAAAGAGAAGTTTACAAAAGCAAGTGGCAATGTATGCCGTCTGTTTACAAAGGCGGAGGCAATGATCTGCCTGAATATGCCGATCATGCAGTTCGCCGTATATACCTGTATCCTTGTGATCAGCTGGATGGGAGCACATATGATCGTCAGCAATACACTGACCACAGGTGATCTGTCAATGCTTCTTACTTATTGCATGAACATTTTGATGAACCTGATGATGCTCTCCATGATCTTTGTTATGGTTACCATGAGTGTGGCAAGTGCGAGACGTGTGGCTGAGGTATTAAATGAGAAGCCGGATATCACAAATCCGGAGGATCCGGTTATGGAAGTGGCAGATGGTTCCATTGAGTTTCGACATGTGGACTTCAGCTATAAGAAGGATGCTAGGGAGCCGGTACTTAAGGATATCAACTTATCGATCAAATCCGGAGAGACGATCGGTATTCTCGGAGGAACCGGAAGCGGTAAATCAAGTCTTGTTTCTTTGCTTAGCCGTCTTTATGATGTGACGGACGGAAGCGTTATAGTCGGCGGCAGAGATGTCCGTGAATATGATATCGACGTGATCCGGAATCAGGTTGCCGTTGTTTTACAGAATAATGTACTGTTCTCCGGAACAATCCTTGACAATCTCCGCTGGGGTGATAAGGAGGCAACGAGAGAGGAATGTATGCATGCCTGTGATCTTGCCTGCGCCAGCGAGTTTGTTGAGAAGCTGCCAAAGGGATATGACACTTATATCGAGCAGGGCGGTACGAATGTATCCGGTGGACAGAAGCAGAGACTTTGTATTGCAAGAGCACTCTTAAAGAAGCCGAAGGTTCTTGTCTTAGATGATTCCACAAGTGCGGTGGATACATCCACAGATGCAAAGATCCGCAAGGCATTTGCGGAGGAGATTCCGGGTACAACGAAGCTGATCATTGCACAGCGTGTTTCCAGCATTCAGAATGCTGATCATATTATTGTGATGGAAAACGGAACGATCAACGGATACGGAACACATGATGAGTTGATGGAGAATAATGAGATTTATCGTGATGTATACGAATCTCAGACCTCCGGCAGCGGAGATTTCGATGAAATGTAACAGATGGTTTCGTAAATCGGAAATGTACCTGTTGGGACAGGATAGATAGAAAGGTGGAATGAGAAATGGCAGAAAACCGTTCACAGAAACTGCGTGGACCAAAAGGACCCGGCGGACGAAGAGGGATGGGACCGAAGGTAAAGTTAGAGCATCCCGGACAGACAATAAAACGTCTTTTGAAATATATCGGTAAGAGTTATGGTGTGTACATGGTGCTGGTGCTGATCCTGATCATTGTCAGCGTGCTTGCAAATGTACAGGGGACTATGTTTACCAAATCGCTGATCGATGATTATATCACACCTCTGCTTCACGCAAAGGAGAAGAACTTTACGCCGCTTTTGCACAAGATTATTCAGGTCGCATGTATTTACGGCGTTGGTGTTTTTGCAACCTGGGCTTATAACAGATTGATGGTTAATGTCACACAGGGAACCTTAAGAAAGCTTCGTGATGAGCTTTTTGTTCATATGGAGTCCCTGCCGATCAAATACTTTGATACACATTCTCACGGTGATATCATGTCAATCTACACCAATGATATTGATACACTCCGTCAGATGATCAGTCAGAGTATGACACAGTTTTTCTCCAGTCTGATCACGATCATCAGTGTGCTTGCGGCAATGCTGATCATCAATGTTCCGTTGACCGTGGTTACGCTGGTTATGGTTGGAGTAACGCTGATCGTTACCAAGAAGGTGGCAGGTCTTTCCGGTGCATACTTCATCCAGCAGCAGAGAGATCTGGGTAAGGTAAACGGTCACATTGAGGAGATGATGAACGGACAGAAGGTTGTCAAGGTATTCTGCCGTGAGCAGGAGAGCATCGATGAGTTTAATGCATTGAACGATGAGCTTTTCCACAGCGCGGACAATGCCAATACCTTTGCCAACGTCATGGGACCGATCAACGCACAGCTTGGAAATGTCAGCTATGTACTCTGTACCATGATCGGAGGAATTTTAGCCTTCAATAAGATCGGCGGTTTTACCGTAGGTGGTCTTGTGGCATTCCTGAACTACAACAAATCCTTCAGTATGCCGATCAATCAGGTCAGCATGCAGTTAAACAGTATCGTTATGGCACTTGCCGGCGCAGATCGTATCTTTGAGCTGTTGGATGAGAAGCCGGAGGTTAATGACGGCTATGTCGAGCTTGTACGTGCCAACGAGGCAGCGGACGGAACGATCACGGAGAGCGAGAAGAGAACCGGTGTGTGGGCATGGAAGCATTATCATAAGGATAATGATACCGTGACCTATCAGAAGCTTCGCGGCGAGGTTGTCTTTGATCATGTGGATTTTGGTTATAATGATGATAAGATCATTCTGCACGATGTGGAAATGTATGCGAAGCCGGGACAAAAGATTGCATTTGTAGGAGCTACCGGAGCCGGTAAGACAACGATCACAAACCTGATCAACCGTTTTTATGATATTCAGGACGGAAAGATCCGTTTTGACGGGATCAATGTCAATAAGATCAAGAAAGAGGATCTTCGTCATTCTCTGGGAATCGTTCTGCAGGATACACACCTGTTTACCGGAACGGTCCGCGATAATATCCGCTACGGAAAGCTGGATGCAACCGATGAGGAGATTGTGGCAGCAGCAAAGCTTGCCAATGCAGATTCGTTTATCCGTCATCTGCCGCAGGGCTATGATACGGTTCTGACCGGTGACGGTGGCAATTTAAGTCAGGGACAGAGACAGCTTCTTGCGATTGCCAGAGCAGCGATCGCAGATCCGCCGGCACTGATCTTAGATGAGGCGACAAGCTCGATCGATACCCGTACCGAGAAGCTTGTCCAGGATGGTATGGACCGGCTGATGAAGGGAAGAACGACCTTTGTGATCGCACATCGTCTTTCCACAGTTAAGAACAGTGACTGTATCATGGTTCTGGAACAGGGAAGAATCATTGAGAGAGGAACGCACGACCAGTTGATCGAGCAGCAGGGCAAGTATTATCAGTTATATACCGGAAAGCTTGGAACAGGGCTTGCGGGATAAGAAATGCGGCAAGCTCCGGATCTTATTCCTATACTAAAAAAGGGCAAAACCAGCGTTTTGCCCTTGCATCCCACCATATTGCGAGCATTTTTGTATATACTAAAAAAGGGCAAAACCAGCGTTTTGCCCTTGCTTCCCACCACATTGCGAGCATTTTTCTATACCCTAAAAAGAGGTATGCTTTTTGAAAGCATACCTCTTTGCGTTAAACATTATTATTCTGCGAGATATTTCTCGTAGGTGTCGATCACCTTTGCCATGGCATCCGGACCCGGAGCGCCGATCGTATTTCTCTTGTTGACACAGGTCTCCATAGAGATCGCATCGTAGATATCCTCCTCGAATACCGGCTGATCGCCTTGTATTCATCAAGACTCATCTCGCCAAGAGAAATGCCCTTGTCGATGCAGTAGAGTACAAGCTGACCGATAATGCCGTGTGCATCACGGAATGGAACACCGTGGTTTACCAGATAGTCTGCGGCATCTGTTGCATTTGTAAAGCCGCCCTCTGCGCTGGCACGCATGCGGTCCTTACGGAAGGTCATGGTATCAAGCATACCGTGGAATAAAACGATACATCCCTTTGTCGTATCGATCGCATCAAAGACAAATTCCTTATCCTCCTGCATATCCTTGTTGTATGCGAGAGGCAGGCTCTTCATGGTGGTCAGAAGAGACATCAGTGCACCGTATACACGACCGGTCTTGCCACGGACAAGCTCGGCAATATCCGGGTTTTTCTTCTGTGGCATGATGCTGCTGCCGGTGGAGTAGGAGTCGTCGATATCGACAAACTGATATTCATTGGTATTCCAGGTGATGATCTCCTCGCAGAAGCGGGAAAGATGCATCATGATAATGGACATATCATTCAAAAACTCAATCAGATAATCGCGGTCGGAAACGGAATCCATACTGTTGAGTGTCGGACCGGTAAAGCCAAGCAGCTTTGCGGTCTCTTCACGGTCGAGTGGATATGTTGTGCCGGCAAGTGCACCGGAGCCGAGCGGGCAGTAGTTCATACGCTCTAAGGTATCGGAAAGACGGGAACGGTCTCTTTTGAACATCTCAAAATATGCACCCATATGATGTGCCAGAGTGATCGGCTGCGCCTTTTGCAGATGTGTAAATCCCGGCATGATCGTATGAAGGTTCTCCTTCATGATGCGCAGGATGCTTTCCAAAAGACCCTTTAACAGATCGTTCATTTCCTCAATCTCATGGCGTGTGTATAGCTTCATATCAAGCGCTACCTGATCATTACGGCTTCTGCCGGTATGAAGACGTTTGCCGGCGTCTCCGATGCGCTCGATCAGATGAGCTTCCACGAAGCTGTGAATGTCCTCATGCTCTGCCGTAAATTCAAGCTTTCCTTCGTCGAGATCCTTACGGATTCCCTCGAGCCCCTGAATAATGCTGTCCTTGTCCTCATGGGAGAGGATACCCTGATCGGCAAGCATAGTTACATGAGCGATGCTTCCCTGAATGTCCTCATGATAAAACTTCTGGTCAAAGGAAAGTGATGCGTTGAAATTGTGTACAAGTTGATTTGTTTCCTTGGTAAAACGTCCGCCCCAAAGCTTCATATTATCCTCATTTCTGTACTGCATGTATATTCGTTAGACGATGGGAGAGCAGGCAGTACACCGTCCCCTGTGTCTCATATGTTCGCAAAAACAAACCGAAATGGAGATCCATTTCGGTTTGGCATTGTCTGTCGTCTATTCCGACGCGTTGTCTGATTAGTTCTCAGCCTCCGGCTTGCTGTCGGAAAACTCGATATAATCATCATCAAAGTCATCCTCGTAATCATCGTCGAAGTCATCGAGATAATCCGGTGTAAAATAACGGTAAACTGCATAAGCGATCGCTGCGACTGCTGCAATTGCGCCGATGATGGCAAGTGCGATTATGATACCGTTTTTATTCTTCTCTTCTAATTCCTTTTTGTGAAGAAGTTCGTTGATACGTGCAGTGTTTAAAAGTTCTTCCAGTTTTGAATTATTCATCATAAAATACCTCCTGTTCGCTTGTTTTTCTTTGAGGATCATTATATCATACCTTTTTTAGCTTTGCAAACGAAGAAAGCATTTTTCGGGTGTTGCCATTGTCGAAGGCAACGGTCACTTCAAAGTCGGCTCCGCTCGGCGTGATCTTCTGTACACTGCCCTCGCCGAAGCGCATATGGCGGACACGGTCTCCTTCGCTGTAGGAGAGCGTCTGGGAGTTGCCTGCGGCAGAGGATGACTTGGCAGAAGGTGTTTTGTAAGAGCCTCCAAAGCCTTTGGAGATCATCGGGTTTCCGGCAAGCAGATCAAGTCCGCTCTTGCCGCGGGCATGACCTGCCTGCTTTGTGCGCTGTTCCATTGCAGGATTCCAGGTGCCGGTTCCGTAGCCTCCCGTATTGGAGCGTGTAGAACCGGATCTTCGCGTGGAAGAGCTGCCGGTCCCGGCACCGAAGGAGAAGGAGCCGCCCGGCTGATGCTTTAAAAACTCAGCGGCACTGACTCCGCCGGAGGAGGCGGTAGAAGAGTTGCTGCCTGCATGCAGCAGGTAACGAGGGATCTCGCTGATAAAGCGGGATGGACGGTTAAACTGATGCTCTCCGTTACGGAAACGGCTGCGGGCACAGCTTAGGGAGAGCTTTTTCATGGCACGGGTGATGCCGACGTAACACAGGCGTCGTTCCTCCTCCATCTCTTCGGCTGCCTGATCGGGATCCTCGCCGTACACGGCCATGGCACCCGGGAAGATGCCGTCCTCCATGCCGACCAGATAGACATACGGAAACTCAAGTCCCTTGGCGCTGTGGAGCGTCATGAGAAGGACGATATCCGTGCTGTCATCCACATTGTCGATATCTGCGACGAGGGCAACCTCCTCCAGAAAGCCGCCCAGAGTGGCACCTTCTTCCTCGTGATCCTCCTCGTAGGAGGCAGCCTTGTTAATAAGCTCCTCGATATTTTCCAGTCTCGCCTGGGATTCTTCGCTGTCATCCTCGGCAAGCATCGCTTCATAGCCGGACTGCTCAACAACGTCACGGATGAGCTGTTCGATCGAATAGTCCGGATCTTCCAGATTCGTGCGGAAGGATTCGATCAGACCAACGAAGCTGCCGAGCTTTGCGGCACTTCTGCCGATATTTTCGATGTATTCATAATCCTGCAGGGCACTGTAAAAGCTGGTGCCGTGTATGATCGCATAATTGCTGACGCGATCGATCGTGGTCAGACCGATGCCGCGCTTTGGCACGTTGATAATACGCTTTGCAGATATATCATCCATGCCGTTTTCAATTGTTCTGAGGTAGGCGAGGATATCCTTGATCTCCTTGCGCTGATAGAAATTAACGGCACCGACGATGCGGTATGGAATGTTATAGTTGATCAGCTTCTCCTCAAATACACGGGACTGTGCATTGGTGCGGTATAAGATGGCAAAGTCCTTATAATCAGCCTTGCCGTTACTGACGGCGTGGGCAATCGCAGAGGAAACGGATTCTGCCTCCTCGTATTCATTTTCAAACTGTGAATAGTAAATGGAATCGCCCTTGTCCTTCCTTGTCCAGAGAGCCTTCTCCTTACGCTTTGTATTGTTGTGGATCACGGCATTGGCGGCATCCAGAATATTCTGGGTGGAGCGGTAGTTTTCTTCCAGACGGATCACACGCGTGTCCGGATATTCCTGCTCGAAATTCAGGATGTTCATGATATTGGCACCACGGAATTTGTAGATCGACTGGTCATCGTCACCGACAACGCAGAGATTGTGTTCCACACCGCCATCGTCGGAAGGAGTACTTGCCAGAAGACTGATCAGCTTAAACTGTGCCGTGTTGGTATCCTGATACTCGTCCACCAGAATGTAGCGGAAACGGTTCCGGTAATAGGAGAGAATGTCTCTGTTCTCCTGGAACATCTGGATCGTTTTGCAGATGAGATCATCAAAGTCAAGTGCATTGGCATCGTGGAGACGCTTTTCGTATTCCTGATAGGCTCTGGCGTAGATCTCGCGCATACCGTCGCCCTGTGCGCGTGCGGCGTAATCTTCGGGACCGATCAGCTCGTCTTTGGCGTTGGAGATGACATTTAAGAAGGCACGTTCCTTATACTTCTTAGGGTCAAGATCAAGATACTTAATGATCTCACGCATCAGAGCACGCTGGTCATCGGCATCGTAGATCGTAAAGCTGCGTTTGTAGCCGAGCACCTCAATGTAGCGGCGCAGAATGCGGACGCAGGTAGAGTGGAAGGTGCTGACCCAGATATTTTCAGCACCGAAGCCTACGATCTGATCGACACGCTCGCGCATCTCGCCGGCAGCCTTGTTGGTGAAGGTCAGTGCCAGAATATGGTATGGGTTCACATCGTAGTGGTCAATCAGATATGCGATCCGGTGTGTCAGAACTCTTGTCTTACCGGAACCGGCACCTGCAAGAATCAGGAGAGGTCCCTTGAAATGTTCTACCGCTTCCTTCTGCTGGGGATTTAAACCCTCTAATATATTTTCCATAATCAATGAAAGATCCTTTCTATGTATAGCACACTGTGGCAGTCTGGTTCAAATGCTTATTTACTGTCATCCGAAAAGAGCTGATCGCGGTATTCCTTTGCAGTGGCAAAAAAATGCTCGATATCTTCCTCTTTGCCTTCGCGGATCGCCTGCTCCATGGTACCGAGAATATTCCGGTACTCCTGCAGAAATTCGAGAATGGCATCCCGGTTGGCAAGACAGATGCTTTTCCACATCTCAGGAGAGGAGGAAGAGATCCTTGTAATGTCCCGGAAGCCGCCTGCGGCAAGAAGCCGGTACATGCCTTTATCGTCTCTGGCGCGGACGGCATTGACTAAAGCGGCGGAGATCACATGCGGTGCGTGGCTGATGCCGGCAGTTGCCTCATCGTGTTCGTTTACATCGATCGTGACGCAGCGGGAATGTGTGACGCTGCGGACAAATTCCTGCATCCATGCGATGCTTTCCTCAGGAATTCTGTCCGTCGGTGTCAGAATATAGTAGCAGTCCCGCAGAAGCTCCGCAAAGGAGTATTCGTAACCGATGTGTTCTGTTCCTGCCATGGGATGACCGCCGATAAAGCAGTGGTCGAGTCCAACGTTACGGATCGCATGGTAGATCTCGCCCTTCACGCTTCCTACATCGGTCAGAATGCAGTCCGCTTTCAGGTATGGCTTTAATCTGGTAAGATATGCCACATTTGTGCGGACAGGAGCACAGAGAAAGATCACATCCCAGTCTGAAACGCGGGAAATATCTGTTGTAATATCTGTAAGTACGCCGTCTGCGAGTGCCTTTTCCAGACGGGGGTGTTTCTTTGTTTCGTAGTAATTATAAGCGCTGATCCGGGCATCCGGAAGCTCTCTGCGGATGCAGCGGGCAACCGAGCCGCCGATCAGACCAAGTCCGATAAAGCCAAAGTGGCTGCGCGAATGTAATAAATCCATGAATAATCAATGCCTTTCTGTATAGGTTTAAATAAATCACAAATTACATTCTAATCGACAGAAATTAGGGTGTCAACTTGATAATTTCGCCGGATGGCGGTATAATGAAAAGACGTTTGAGAAAAGAGATTTTACAAATCGCTTCAAAATGGAGGAGCACGAATGAAGAAGGGGTTAAGTCGTATTAAAATGGGGATCCGGGCACTCGTTGGAGTGGTCGGCGGATATCTTGGTGTAATATCAACTATTCTGGGGACAATTTTCGGAATCCTGGCATCGATCCTTGTCGTGGGTCTGATCGCGGGAATCTGTGTATATGTTAAGGTGATCCCGATGTTTACGGAGGCAAGGGAGGTCGTTTTTGACAACCTTGTGAATATGACCGAGGAAGATTTTGTCATGAATGAGGATACGCTGGTATTCGATGACAAGGGGAAGAAGATCGGTTCGGTCAATGCAGGACGGTTTACTTATACGAAGATCTCCAAGATCTCGCCGTATATTTATAATGGATATATTGCGGTGGAGGACAAGCGTTTCAAGACGCATGGAGGTGTGGATCTTTTAGCGACAATGCGTGCCAGTGTGGCACTGCTTAAGAACCGCGGAGAGATCACGCAGGGCGGAAGTACCATTACCCAGCAGGTGATCAAGAACAATCTGCTGTCTCAGGAGCAGACCTTTACGAGAAAGGTTGCGGAGATTTTGCTCGCACCGACGGTGGAGCAGAAGTTTGGCAAGGATAAGATCATGGAGTTTTACTGTAACAGCAACTATTACGGAAACCGCTGTTACGGTGTGGCAGCGGCCAGCAAGTATTACTTTGACAAGAAACCGGCGGATCTGGAGCCGGCGGAGGCGGCGATGCTGATCGGTCTGTCCAATTCGCCGTCCGCTTATAATCCGGTCGCCCATCCGAAGGCAGCGAAGCAGAAGCGTAACGAAGTGCTTCTGAAGATGTATGAGGGCGGTGCGATCACCAAAAAGGAATACAACAAGGCGGTCAAGACAAAGCCGAGTGCACTGCAGATTACCGAGAAAACCTCCAACGAAAGTTACCTGGTCAGCTATGCGGTACATTGTGCGGCGATCTCTCTGATGGAGAAGGAGAATTTTGAATTTAAATACACCTTTAAGACGAAAAAGGAGTATGAGAAATATCAGTCGCAGTATTCTTCCGTATACAGCACCAAATGTGACGATATCCGTTCCGGAGGTTATAAGCTGTATACCTCGTTAAATCAGGCAAAACAGAAAAAGCTTCAGAAGGCAATTGACAGCGGACTGGCTTACAACACGGAGAAGAACTCCGATAACGGCAAGTATGCATTGCAGGGGGCTGCTGTCTGTGTTGACAATAACACGAATTATGTCGTGGCGATCGTTGGAGGAAGAGGCACAAAGGATGCCTATAACAGGGCATATCTGTCAGCGCGTCAGTCCGGAAGCGCGATCAAGCCTTTGATCGATTACGCACCCGGCTTTGAGTCAGGTAAGTTTTCTCCGTCAACGGTAGTAAACGATCATCCGATCAGCAACGGGCCAAAGAACTCCGGCGGAGGATATCGTGGAAGCGTGCATATCCGTGAGGCGGTGGCGCGTTCCATTAATACGATCGCATGGCAGGTGCTTGAAGTGATCACACCGGAATATGGTCTTTCCTTTCTGGATAAGATGCATTTTCATAATCTCAGTTATGTGGACAACGGTAATATGGCACTGTCGCTCGGTGGTTTTACCGAGGGTGTCCGAGTTGTGGATATGGCAAAGGGGTATGCGACACTTGCCAATAATGGTGAGTACAGCGACCGTACCTGTATCAGGAAGATCAGTCACGTTTCCGATGGTGTGATCTATAAGGATGCCGAGGAAAAGACACAGGTATATTCCAAGGGTGCGGCATGGATGATGAGTGATGTACTTAAGGGAGTATTTAATGAGGGCTATGGTACAGCGCGTGCGCTGAAGCTGAACGGCGGACAGATTACAGCCGGCAAGACCGGTACCACGAACTCCAGCAAGGATGTGTGGTTCTGCGGTTATTCGGCTTATTATACGACAGTTGTATGGTGCGGTTATGATACGCCGAGAGCAATGCCGGGTACATACGGTGCCACACTTTCCGGTGCGATCTGGAAGAATTACATGAACCAGATACATGCGAAGCTGACGCCGAAGGATTTTGAGAAGCCGGAGACGGTATGTCTTGCCAAGTATGACAGTAAGGGACGTATCATTGAGGGCACCGAGGTAAACGGTAACCGTAAGCGCAGCTATGGAATGGATTATTTTGCGCGGGATATTCTGGAAGATACTACGGAGTATGTGGATAATGAGACCGATCAGTCCAAGCAGGAGAGGGCACTTAAGAAACTTGAGAAGTTCGAGAAGCTGACAATCACCAGTATGGCGGATTACTATACGTTCACCGAGACATACAACAGTCTCAAAAATATGATCGCATCGATCCAGGATGATGATGTACGCAAGGATTACAGCACCAGATGTAAGGATAAATATGACAGCTTAAAGGATGATTCCGTAAAATGGAAGGACGTCGTGAAGGCATATCAGGAGCAGCAGTCCGAAGAGAACCAGCGTCTTGCCGAGGAATCGTCTGCAAAGGCGGAACAGGCAAGAGAGGAACAGACAAAAAAGACAAGGATTGCACTGGCAAGGACACGACTGAAACGTATGACAGGGCATAAGTACCAGCCGTCCAATATGTCGGATCTGATCCAGAAGGCATTACAGGCAGTGGAGGCATGTAAGAGCTATGCGGAGTATGATGATCTTCACAGTGATTATGTCAGCTACCGGGCAAAGCTTATGTCTCTTCCGACAAAGGAGCAGTATCAGGCAGCCAGCCAGCAGAATGATCCGTCTGATACCGAAGATACCGATACGGAATAATAGAGGAACAGTTGCAGCAGACAGGGAGGATGAGCGTGGAAAAGAGGGAACAGGATTCGTTGATCGCCAAGCAGGAGCGGGCGGTCAGACAACAGCAGCTTCTCGAGAAGAAACGACAGGCGAGAGCGGAATATAATACTTCAGACGGCAGTACGGCAAGACAGGAGAAGAAACTGGAGAAGAGACAGGAGCAGCACCGGAGAAAAGAACGAAAGGCGATTCGTGTACAGGAAAAGAAGCAGGAGAAAAAGAAGCTCAGATTTATGAAATCGTTTCAGAGCGCGGTGGCATTTGATGATGCAGAGGGTGTTTCTGTCAGCGAATGGTTTTTAAGTATCTGCTGGATTAAGATACCGGTTATCGGGTTTGTTTATGTACTTATTCTGGCACTCAGTAAGAAGATACATCCGGCAAAGAAAAACTTTGCCAGAGGCTATCTGGTATACAGATGTCTTGTGCTGATCTTATCTTTGACGATCATGTATGTATTATATCAGGTGGGCTTAAGTTTTATTGATGATATGCTTGCTTTTGTAAAATAATTCTGCCAACACAGACAGGGGATCTTGTGAAATAAATGGAGTCTGCCATACATATAATATGGCAAGATAATGGTGGAAGTGCAGAGTATGAGTAACACACAGACAAGATCAGAGGATGGAGAGAGCGGTGTGACGGCAGTATACTGCCGTGTGTCGAAAAAGTCCGGAAACAGCAGGGAGTCCGGAGACAGTCTCGCCAATCAGGCAGAGCTTGCTATGCGGTGGATCGGGCAGGACGCAGGACTGCGTGGCGGAGAGATCCGATATTTTCAGGACGATGGATATACAGGGACGAATATGAAACGGCCGGCGGTGCAAAAAGCACTCGCCGGCATTTTTTGTGGAAAAATACAAGCTCTTGTTGTAAAAGATTTTTCCAGATTGTCAAGAAATCATCTTCAGTTGTCGGAACTGTTGGAATTAATCCTTCCGGGTTATCCGGTCCGCGTGATTTCAATCGCTGACGGCTATGACAGCGCACGCAGCTCTTACAATATGGACAGTGCCATCAAAAACCTGTTTTATGAATATTACTGCAGAGATATTTCTCATAAGACAAGAGAAGCGCTTTACGGGAAAAGCAGGGAAGGCATTTATGCTGCGGGTCGAGTACCGTACGGATACCGCAGAGACAGACAGGGAAGGCTTGAGATCGTTGAAGAGGAGGCGTTGCTTGTCAGAAAAATTTACGAGCTGTCCTGTCAGGGAGAGAGTTGTCCGTCAATTGCAGCGTATATGAATCAGTCCGGCGGTGGCGGAACGAACCGGAGAGTATGGCAGGCTGCTGCGGTATGGCGTATTCTGCATGATCCGGTTTATGCCGGAAACGATGTGTGGCACAGGTACGAGAACAGATACCGGGATGGCTTTATAACGGAGTCAGTGCCGAGGAGCGGGTGGTATTTACAGAAAAATAAGCGGCTTGCGGTTATTTCGCCGGAAATTTATATGGAAAATAAGCGGTGTCATCCGTTCCCGACTGCAGACGGTCATAAAAAAGGACCCCGTCACATATTTCACGGACTTACAAAATGCGGATGGTGCGGCAGGGCACTCTGTCGTGCGGAAAAGGGAAGTGACCTTTTGGTCTGTAAAACAGACCGGCAAAAAAATAAAATTTCCTGCGACCGGCTTTTGCAAATATGTAAAAGGGTTTTTACAAGGCGGCTGGAAATGGGGGATCTGGAAATAAATGAGGAGATTTTCTTACGGATATTCATAAGTAAAATCGTTGTAAAAGGCGGTGAAATAAGGATTTGTGCGAAAGTGACAGTTGCGAATACATAAACCGTATGATATAATAAAAGACAATTGTAAGCACTTGCATTTACACATGCTTAAATGGTTAAGTGCCTGCAAAATAATATTAAAGGAGAGAAAAAATGAAGCGTATGAACATTGCGAAGCGTGTGCTGGCATGTGGTCTTGCGGTAGCTATGGTTGTAACCGGTGGAAATTATTCCTCAGTGAATGTTTCTGCTGCAAAGAAGACCAAGAAGGCTGCCAAAAAGACAAAGGCAACTCTGTCTAAGAAAAAGGTCAGCATGACGGCGGGCGGAACCGTAACCTTAAAGGTGAAAAAAGCAAACAAAAAGGTTAAATGGTCTGCAAAAAACAAGAAAATTGTGAAGATCACAAAAACAAGTGGTAAGAAAAAGGACACCGTAGTAATTACCGGTCTCAAAAAGGGATCTACCGTAGTTACCGCAAAGGTAGGCAAGCAGAAATTAAAATGCAAGGTTACCGTAAGTGTAAGCCAGCTCAAATCTGTAGCTGTTGACAAGCTGGATTACTCTGCATTAACCGTTAAGCTTGCCAAGAAGAAAGCACTGAACGTAGGAGACATCAAGGTAGCCGTTAAGGCATACAAGTCAGGTGCCTACAATGGGAACCCGAAGGTAGAGGCACTTTCCACAAAGGACCAGAAGACATACCGTGTTTATCTGACATCCTCTGTCGGACTGAACGACTACGTCCGTGTCACCGTAGGAAAGTCCTCCAAGGAAGTTCAGAACAAGCAGAAGTTCTATGTCAAGGAGGGAAACAAAAATCTTCTTTTAGAGAAGGATGTGATTGCTCAATACGATCTTGACGGGTTCTTTGAGCAGTCCGTTGGCTATATTTCCTACTCTTTGAAGAAGGGAAGCAAACTGCCGAAGGGATTGACTCTGGTTGGTAAGAGAGGTCTTCTTAAGGGGATTGCCACCGAGGCAGGTGTGACAGAGTCTACACTGATCGCTAAGGATGAGGCAGGCAGAAAAGCAACACTCAAGCTTACCTTTAAGGTATACGATGAGACAACGATCGCCGCTGCTGATTCTTCCGACAACAAGATCAAGCTGGATGATTACATGGCTTCCATGAATGCCAGCAGACTTGCAACAGCAGTACCGACAGCTGCTCCAACTGCAGCACCTTCCGTGGATCCATCTGAGTCAGAAGCTCCATCTATCAAGACAGCAGCACCGGCTCCGACCGCTACTGCTACCGTAAATCCGGAGGTTACACCGGATCCTGAGAAGGTATACACAAGTTATGATATTCAGCCTAAGGGAGGCTCCGGCAGCTACAAGTATGATCTGGTTCAGACCGGTACCGATGCAGGTGTTACACTTTCTACAGATGTAACAGATGCTAACAATCAGGTTACCAAGAAGGCTGCAGGCAGCACCAAGCTGTACATTCCTTATGGTCTTGCAGCAGGAGATCATGTATACACGATCAACATTACCGATGCAGCAGATGCGGCACGTACAACAACGGCGACTGTTACAGTGAAGGTTGTTGAGAGCTTCAACATCAGCGGTACGATCAAGGATACAGCAGATACGCCGCTTTCCGGCAATGAGAAGATCTACTTCTATCCGGCAGAGGCGAATAGCAGCAGCGATTATGTAGCAGGACGTACATTCCTGAAGCGTTCTCCAAAGCAGAGTACGGGAAGCTTTTCTTACAGCTACACAGAGCTTACGGCAGGAAACCATCCAAAGGGATATACGAATGGAGCAAGCCGCAAAGACTATGAATGTGCAAATGGAGATAAGTATGAGGTATATACGCATACAGATACTGCACAGGCAGGTCCGTTCCCTCAGCCTACGATCCTGACAGAGGCACCGACAGCGGCTCCTTCTGCAGCGGCACCGACAGCAGCACCGGCAGCTTCCGCAGGTGCAACACCATTTACACAGCCGGTTATCGAGGCCGGTAATTATGCGGCAGAGGTACCTGCAGGTACATACACCGTCAAGGTACAGGGTGCCAACGGCGTGAGATATCAGCTTGACGGAAGCGTATCCGTAGCGGCTGATGCACTTGCAGCAGTGAACCTGACAATGCCGGTTCGTTTTGCAAATATCAAGGCAGTTGCCAAGTTTGCAAATGATAAGGTAGTTGCAAACAGCACGGTTTATTTTGAAACAACCAACAAGAAATACGAGCGCATGTCCTTCCAGGCCAGAACAGATTATCAGGGTGTATTTACAGCATCTCTTCCAGCCGGAACTTATGAGGCTTACTGGCTTGATGAGCATAAGCAGAAGCAGTATTTTTCCGGTCAGATCAAGGTTCAGGATGGCATGAATGCAGAGCTTGGTGATATCAAGCTGGCAATCTCAAGATTTGAGGTATCCGGAACATATTCAGTACATACCACAGAATGGGACAGTGCTTCCGGCAAGGATGTTGAGGTTGATAAACTTACCGGTAACAGAACACTGTATTTCTTTGATGCAACCGGAAATGTGACAAAGGTACGCACCAGGTATGACAAGACTTATGATTCAACGCAGCATAAGACAGTATCCGGACCAAATGACGGTAAATATTCAAACGTCCTTCTGGACAACGGTACATATACCGTTCGCTGTGATAGCAGCTATGATGGTCTTAGTACACTCGGAACAGTTACGATCAATGGTGGAGATGTACAGCAGAACTTCGTATACAACGAGATGTCAGCAGGATTGACTGCTGAGTTTGCAAATGCAGCAGTTCTTACACTGGAGCAGGAGAGCGTCTTTACTTCTACCGGTAACAACGATCTGCTTGTGAAGTTTGCAATTCCTGAGACACAGGGACAGACAGAGGTAGCGTATGATGTAACTGCTATGCTCAATGGCGGAGATATGCCGTCATTCATCTCTGTTTATAAGGAGCCGGCAGGAGATACAACTTATTATCAGTATGTTGATGATTTCAGCACGAACGGTAAGATCGATCTTTCTGCAGGAACTTATATCATGAGATTAACACCGGCAGGCAGCTACGGACAGAAGCTTGGTAATGTGAGTGTTAAGGTATCCAAGCATCTGGCTGCATATGAGAAGAGTTCTACTGCGCTGACAATTGGAACTCCGACGTCTATCGTGTGTGCCAAGAATGTGGCTGATAAGGACTTCAAGTATACGGCATATGTGAAGATTTCCGTTGAGAAGGGTAAGAAGTATGAGGTGAACTATGCATCCAAGACAATCGGCGCAAGTCAGATTTCCGTTTCACCGGTTTCTTATCAGTATATTGATGATTTTGAGAAGGTAACAAAGAATTCTGACAGCATCGATGATGCCATCAACGGCATGGGTGAAGGCGCCGGAAAGATTACATTTACGGCATATGAATCCGGCGATGTTTATCTGGAATTCTATACCGATGCAGCACTTTACACAACGATCGATGTGAGTGCAGTGGTAAAATAAACCACGGATCAGGTAAATTGCAATGAAATAACTTGCTTCATTTATAATAAAGGAGATGAACCGATGAAATTAAATAATTTCGCAAAGCGCGCATTCGCCGTAGGTTTAGCTCTGAGCATGGTGGTATCCGGAAGCGGTGTCAATACAGACATCGCTACGGCTGCCAAAAAGCCAAAGCTTAGTAAAAGCAAACTTACGATCAATGCTGGTAAGACAGCAACCTTAAAGGTCAAGAATGCGAAGAAAAAGGTAAAATGGTCAACCAATAAGAAAAAGATCGTGAAGATCACAGTAAGCGGCAAGAAGAAAGAGACAGCTGTTATCAAGGGTCTCAAAAAGGGTAAGGCAGTTGTTACGGCAAAGGTCGGCAAAAAGAAGATCAAATGTAAGATCGCAGTAAAGGCACAGAAGCCAAACTTCAAGTCTGTTTCTGTAGATACTTACGATGATTCCTGTCTTGTACTGAACCTGAAAAAGAAAGACAGTTCTCTGAAGGCAGAGGATCTTACCGTAAATACAAAGTCTGAGACAAACGGTGCATTCAATAATGCAGTCAATGTCCAGAAGATCGTTGCAGTAAACGCAAAGAAATACCGTGTATATCTGATGGACTCCATTAACAATGGCGGATATGTTCAGATCACCTCCGGTGTCAGCAAGGCTTCTACACAGTATAAGCTTCCGTTCCAGGCAAAAAGCAAAACCGGTTCGGTAGATGTTCTGCTGGAAAAGGGCGAAAACTGTGTGGAGAGTTTGAGCCGTCTGTTTGAAAACCAGATCGGAGACGTGAAGATCGCTATTACAAAGGGAACTCTTCCTGCAGGTCTGGAGCTTGATAAGAAGTTCTATATGATCAAGGGAATCCCTACAGAGGCAAAGACCTCACAGGTAACGATCAAAGCAACCGATGAGTTGGGAAGATCAGCAACACTCAAGGTAAACTTTGGTATTTATGACAATACGACACTTGCAGTTGGAAACAGCAACGGTGAGATCGCATGGACTCACACGATGCAGGAGAATGCAGCTGCACAGGCAGCAGCCAACACAACAAAGCTTGATATCGACAAGCTGGATGATCCAAGCGACTGCTATGCACAGACTTACAGGATCACACCAATGGGTGGTTCCGGAACCTATACATATACTCTGGATACACCGGATAATGCAGATGTCAGACTGACAACCGATAAGATCGCTGATGATGCATCCAAGACAGTGACAAAGAAGGCTGCCGATGAGACAACGCTTTGCATTCCATATTCTATTACAGCAGGAACACATACCTACAAGGTAGTGATTGCTGATGTGATGGATGCAAACCGCACCTGTACTGCAACAATCACTGTAAAGGTAGTTCCTTACTACACGATCAGCGGTGTTGTAAAGAGTAACAATGGTCTTCCGATCAGCGGTGTGTGTGTAGACTTTATCTCACCGAAGGAAGGCGAGGAAGTAGACAGTGCGTATACTTCTCGGAGATATAATGGTGCATCACTCCGGCATGGTAACGGATATGCTACCGTTGCTTACTACGAGGCAGAGCTTCCGGCAGATACCTATATCGTTAAGGTAGAGGGAGACGTTACATATGAGGCAACAAGCAAGCTGAAGGTTGCTAAGGCAGACAAGATCGCAAATGTTACAGTTCCGGAGCGTTTCTATACAGTAAGCGGAACGGCTGCCTATTCTAATGGCAACAAACTGAAAAAAGATGTGATTGAATTTGAGTGGAAGAATCATCAGTATGAGACATATAGTGGCGATTTCGGTGTTGATACCAACGAAACAGGTAACTTCAGCGTTGCACTTCCGGAAGGAACCTATACCGCATATGTGAAGGATGAGAAGGGCAATAGAAAGTACTTCAGCAAGAATATCAATGTTACCAATAAGGATGTTTCCGTTGGTACGATCAAGGCAACACTGGCACGCTACTCTGTAGAGGGTCTTGTATTCAACGGAACCTCCATTGATGCACAGACACAGTTTGCAGATAAAATTGCTGATACACAGCTCTACTTCTACAACGATAAGGGACTCTGTGTTGCACAGCCTAAGACGGATTCAGAGGGATATTACAAGGTATTTGTACCGGGTGATGCAACATACACCGTGAAGATGCGTTATGCAAATGCAGTTCGTACACTGGGAACCGTTGCAGTTGCAAAGGCAAATCAGAAGGATATCAATCTGACATACGCAGTTGCTACCGATATTGCAGGTGCTACCGCTTATACAGCAAATCCTCTTGCACCGGAAGCAGTTCTGAATTCTGTTGGCGGCAGCGATGTGATCTGGAGCTTTACACCGGCTGAGACAGGCATTTATAACCTGGCTGCATCAACCGCAGTAAACAACGGCGCTGAGCTTGCACTGTTTGATGCCAATATGCAGTATATCGCAGGAAGTACAACTGCTAAGGACGATGATTCACCGGCAGTTCTTACCACAAAGATCTCTAAGGTTGTACTGGAAGCAAATAAGGTATACTACATCAAGGTTCAGCCTACAGGCGTGAAGGGATCTAATCCATACACTCCTCAGGCTCAGGGTGAAGTGAAGTTAGCAATCACCAAGGAGGCAGTAGCAACACCGACTCCTGCACCAACCACAACACCGGAACCGACCACAACACCGGATCCGGATAAGACACCTGCTCCTGCATCGACCGCAACCGCAGAACCAACCGGTACACCTGATGTGATCGGATAATTGACTGCATTAGAGCTGGTGCTTTGCAGAACAATGTAATACATGCATCTGTCTTTCGGACGGATGATCTGGAGACTGTGCTTTTGCACAGTCTCCTTTTTTGTGGCATAGGAAAATGCTCGTAATGTGGTGGGAATCGAGGGCGAAACACTGGTTTTGCCTTTTTGGCTGAGTATTCCGCTAATTCATAGATAAATACTATGGAAAAATTCGGGTAAATGAGTTATAATAATAAAGTTATCAGGAATGCAGTGCGCCCCAAGTGCGCAGAAAGGGTTGATCATATATGAAGATATCATCAAAGGGAAGATATGCATTACGTCTTATGCTGGATATTGCACAGCATGATAATGGAACTCCGATACGCATCAAGGATATTTCCATGCGTCAGGAGATTTCCGATAAATATTTGGAGCAGATTATTTCTATTTTGAATAAGGCAGGGTATGTACGCAGTATCCGCGGTCCGCAGGGAGGCTATCTTTTGACTCGCCTGCCGGAGGAATATACGGTCGGCATGATCCTGCGGCTGACAGAGGGAAGCCTTGCACCGGTAGCCTGTCTGGAGAGCGATGTCAACACCTGTGATCGCAGCGAGAACTGCGTGACGCTTCGTGTCTGGGAGAAATTAAAGGATGCGATCGATGGTGTGGTCGATCATATCACACTCGCTGATCTGTTGGAATGGAGCCGGGAAGGTGGGGACAATTACTGTATCTGACCCGCACTCGAATGGAAAAATTCTACTTTTATGAGTTATGTACTATTATGAATTGTTTCTTAGTTGTCATTCACAATTTGGACAAAGAAAGTTCAAAAAGAAATCACAGGAAAGTGCTTGACCCATATAATACGATTTGTTACATTATAAATGTAAAGCATATAATAGTTCTTGCAGACTAAATTATGCATAATGGTGAGAGGACTAAACAGATATACTAGGAGGATTTCATTATGAGAGCAAAGCCATTGACGGAGAGTGAGAAGATCACTATGAAGTGCGTATGGGATATAGGGGATGGAGCAAGATTATCACGTATTATGACTCTTGCAAACGACAAGTATGGTAAGGAATGGAAACCACAGACAGTTTCTACATTTCTTGGCAAGCTGGTTCGCAAAGGTTTTGTTGAGCAGTACAGAGACGGAAGATATTTCTATTACCGTATTCTGATCGACAAGCATACCTATCGTACCCAGATGATCCGTGATGATGTGGAGTTCTGGGATGATGACAGTTTAGAGATGTACATTTCTGAGTTGTTCGACAAGAAGACATTTACAGCAAAGGAACGCAAGCAGTTAAAGAGCCTTGTTGCAGCAGCAAAGGATTGATTTTGAGCCTGAGAGGATCATTTGTACAGACCTGAGGTCACAATGAGAGAGAAAGGGAGCCCTTCCGTTATGGAAGGGTTTTCTTTTTACCTGTGTATGGAAAATGCTCGTAATGCAGTGTGAATTAAGGGAAAAACGCCGGTTTTGCCCTTTTGCTGTTTTTATGCTATACTTTTAGGACAGAATGTGTTAACCAGAACGATACGATTTGTATAGATAGATGGAGGCAATTATGAGAAAACA
This sequence comes from Roseburia sp. AM59-24XD, assembly GCF_003478445.1. Taxonomy (GTDB): domain Bacteria; phylum Bacillota; class Clostridia; order Lachnospirales; family Lachnospiraceae; genus Jutongia. The sequence goes on along the minus strand of NZ_QUET01000023.1, from coordinate 30,837 downwards.
GACATGGCTGGCAGCGGTAATCTTAAGCTGTGGCGTATTGATGGCAGGCTGCGGTTCCGGCAACCGTTCCTACCAGAAGGGGATCAAGGCGATGCAGGCAGGAGAGTATGAGGATGCCGGTACATTTTTCAAGAAGGCGATCAAGGAAAATGATGAGCGTGCCGAGTATTATATTGCTTATGGCATGTACCTGAATGAGCAGGGCGAATATGAGGAGGCTGTCAAGCAGTTTGAGCGTGCTTATCAGGATACGGAGAATACCATTGCCAATGTAAATAACAAGCAGGTGTACCTCGGTGAGGCAATCGCTTACACGCATCTGCAGAAGTACGAAAAGGCATTGTCTCTTTGCAAGAGAGCATTGAAGCTTACGAATACAGCCTCTCTTGATAACAGGATATGGTGCAGTGAGGGAGTTGTATTAGAGGCACTGAACCGTCCGGATGAGGCGCTTACAGCGTACCGGAATGCAGTAAAGGGTAACAAAGAGAACTGGCAGGCATATTTCCGCATGGGTGTGATCTATCAGAACAATGGCGATTCCGATGCGGCAGGGCAGGCACAGGAGTATCTGCTTTCAGCCAGTCAGAAGGGAGACCGCGAGGCAGGATATTATCTTGGCATGCTCTATCTGGAGCAGCAGGATAAGGTCAAGGCGAAGAAATATCTGGAGAAATATATCAAAAACGGCAGTGGGGAATATCTGCTTAACGCTTATAATTCATTGGCAACGCTTGCGATTGAGCAGGAGGATTACAGTCAGGCGGATGAATATCTGTCAAAGGCACGCCGTGCGGCGAAGGGCGCTGCGGCAAAGCAGCTCTGGAAGAATCAGATGCTGCTGATGGAACGTCAGGGACTTTTCGGTGAGGCACTTTCGATCGCACAGGAGTATTTAAAGCAGTATCCGGATGATCAGGCAATGAAGAAGGAGTGCCGTTTCTTAAAGACGAGAAATGAAGTGGCGAAGGGCAATGAGGCGGTACAGAGCCAGACGTCAGATGCAGGTACATCACAGACAACAGGCAGCGATGACACAGGAGATAACACAGCTGCGGGTACCGGAGCGGATAATGATAACGTGTCAACGTCAGCAACAAGAGCAACTGCTACGAAAGCTCCACAGTCGCAGACATCAACAATGGGAACCACCGGAAGCACGGCAGCACCTAAAAGTACAGCAGATACAGGACGTACCGGTACAAGCACGACAACGGCACCAACGGCAACGAGACGGCCGGCAGGAACAACGTCGACGGCGACACCGGCAGGTACCGCCTCCTCTTATATTGATACACAGGAGAGCGTAAATTAGCCGGTACGGCAGAGTGTGAATGGCAGGAGACAGAAAGGGAGCAGTTATGGCGGACAGATTATATGATACCGAAGAACGGCAGGAACGTATCATTCTTGTCGGGGTAGAGACGGCAGAGGGCGATGATACCAGACAGTCCCTGGAGGAGCTGGAAGAGCTTGGTCAGACAGCGGGAGCAGTTACGGTTGGTATGGTGATACAGAAGAGGGAACGCATGCATCCCGGCACATATATTGGTAAAGGAAAGATCGAGGAGGTAGCGCAGCTTGTCCGCAGCAGACAGGCGGATACCGTGGTTTGTGATGATGAATTAAGTCCGGCACAGCTTCGCAACCTTTCGGATGCACTGGATGTCAAGGTGATCGACCGCACGGTCATGATCTTAGATATCTTTGCAAAGCATGCGACTACCAATGAGGGGAAGCTTCAGGTGGAGCTGGCACAGCTTCGCTACCGTTCTTCTCACCTGATCGGTGAACGGTCAGAGCTTTCCAGACTTGGAGGCGGAATCGGTACGAGAGGTCCCGGAGAGCAGAAGCTGGAGCAGGATCGCCGCCTGATAAGAAATCGTATTTCCCAGCTTAAAAAGGAACTGGAGCAGGTTACAAGAACGAGAACATTGACAAGGAAGAAGCGTCAGGAAAATTCCATTCCGGTTGTGGCGATCGTTGGTTATACTAATGCCGGTAAGTCTACGCTTTTAAATTATCTGACCGGAGCAGGGGTATTGTCGCAGGATAAGCTGTTTGCAACGCTGGATCCAACGACAAGGAAGCTGACCACTGAGGAGGGAGAGGAATTTCTTCTTACCGATACGGTCGGCTTTATCCGTAAGCTGCCGCATCATCTGATCCAGGCATTCCGCAGTACGCTGGAGGAGGCAAAATATGCAGACATCATCCTTCATGTGGTGGACTGCTCCAATCCGGATATGGATGCACAGATGTTTACTGTGTATGAGACACTTCACCGGCTGGAGGTCGGTGACAAAAAGATCATCACGGCATTTAATAAGATCGATCTTTCGGACGGAGCAGATGTGCTGAAGGATCTGAAGGCAGACAGGACGGTTCGTATTTCTGCCAAAACGGGAGACGGAATCCCGGATCTGATCGAAGCAATTTCAAAGACTGCCAGAGAGGGAAAGCTTGTCGTGGAGAAGACGTTTTCCTATGCGGAGGCGGCTGGAATCAGTACGGTGCGAGGCATTGGAAAGATCCTGGAGGAGGATTACCGGAACGAGGGGATTTATATTAAGGCAGAGATCCCGGCAGAATATGAATATTTATTTGTAGATAAGAAACCGAAGGAGGAATGGTAATGAGACTGATCGCAGCGGTAGACAGCAATTGGGCGATAGGCAATAAGGGGGAGCTGCTCGTAAGCATCCCGCAGGATAAGAAGCAGTTTCAGGAGCTGACGATGGGCGGTGTGATCCTTGGCGGTCGAAAGACGATGGAGGGACTGCCGGGAGGAACGACATTAAAGGGACGAAAGAATGTGATCCTCACCCGAAAACAGGATTATCGGTACTCCGATGCGGTTATTGTTCACAGCATTGAAGAAGCACTGGAGGAGATCAAAGCCTATCCGGAGGAACAGATCTATATTATCGGAGGAGAGCAGATATACCGCCAGTTTCTTCCATACTGCGACAGAGCATATATCACAAAGATTGATTATCATTATGAGGCGGATACGCATTTTCCGAATCTCGATGAGGATCCGGAGTGGGAGATGACGCACATCTCCGACGAACAGACCTATTATGATCTCGAGTATTATTTTACGATCTATCAGAAGAAACAAAAGAGCAATTAGACTTTTGGAAGATAAGAAAGATTATGGGTACAGTGATATATTCCATGTGTGGAGTTTGTGACTGTATCAAAACAAGGCAGTTCCTTTTCCTTTAAGAAAAGGGGCTGCCTTATCTGTTTATATCGTGTTATACTGTAACAACTGTTGTCGGATCATCCCTTTGCATCAAATACCGGAAGTGCATCATACACCTCCGCAAGCGGTGTTACATCGCTGTCTGAGTCAATATCTCCGGCATATTGTCGTTTCTTGCCGCGTTTTTCTTCCTCCTCGGCTTCCTTTCTGGTATCCGGAAGTCTGCAGTAACCGGGAGTTTTGCGAAACTCCTTGTAGCTTCCCGGTAGGTTGCAATGATCGCATTGCGGTCCGGATCCTTCTCGGATACATGTGCGATCGCATCATTGACCACATCCGAAACCTCCTGCTTTGATTTGCACTTCTTCATCTGCTCCGTCAGCCACTGGCGTTTCTGTTCCATGCGGCGTGCTTTCTGATATGCTGCAGGATCGTTCGTCCGCAGAAATGCCAGCTCCTGTGAGGTCAGCTTCTGACCACTCTCCAGTTTCGCAAGAAGCTTCCGATGATAGCTTTCCCGCTCCTCATCCGTCATGTCCGGTGTCGGATCGGACATTTTAAACAGTGCTTCCTTGATCACCTGATTGATATTCTGTGTGCTTTTTTCTTCTTTGTTTACAGATGCATCCATTCTATTTCCTCTATTCTGTCATGATATGGTGAATGCCATCCTTTGCCTTCCCGGATATAATATCGGCATGATCGGAGAATCTCTGAATACCAACAAAAAACGATCCGGGATTTTCTTATCCCGGATCGTTCTCAATCGGTCAATATAAAGGAGAATGGATTAGCCCATTACAACAGTTACGTTGTACTCGGTCTTACCCTTCTCATAAGGAACAACAGTTGTTCCGGTAAGCTCTTTGCCGTCTACGATCAGCTTGGCAACGCCCTTCTCAACCTTATTGTCGTTCTCAACGGTGATGTTATAAACACCCTCGCGGTACTTTCTTGTCATGGTGAACTTCGTTCCCATCTCGGCAGGGATACAAGGATCAATGCTAAGTCCCTTCAGAGTAGGAACAACACCGAGAATGTACTGGGATACATTGACAAATGTCCATGCAGCAGTACCTGTCAGCCAGCTGTTCTTAGCCTGACCGAAGAAGTGTGCATCCTTACCGGCGATCATCTGAGAATATACATATGGCTCTGTGCAGTGGATCTCACTGATGTCCTCGATGTAAGCAGGGCATGTCTTGCGATAGATCTCAAATGCACGGTTACCGCGACCGATCACTGTCTCTGCACAGGAAACCCAAGGGTTGTTGTGGCAGAAGATACCGGCGTTCTCTTTATATCCAGGTGGGTAAGAAGAAATCTCACCAAGCTCTACATGATATTTGGTGTATGGAGGCTGAAGGAGGACAATACCGTACTTGGAATCAAGCTTCTCCTTAACGGAATCCAGTGCCTTTTTGGCTTCACCGGTCTCCACACCGACACCGGCAAGTACACAGAAGCCCTGTGGCTCAATGTAGATCTGACCCTCTTCACATTCCTTGGAACCAACCTTGTCTCCATGTGCATCGTAAGCACGAACGAACCAGTCGCCATCCCAGCCGTCCTTGAGGATCGCATCGTTCATGGCAGAAACCTCAGCGCGGGCACGGTCAGCTTCATCCTGCTTGCCGATGAACTCACAGAGATCTGCATATTCTTTACCATATTTCACGAACATACCTGCGATAAATACAGACTCTGCAACAGGTCCCTCACTTGGACCGAAGGTCTGGAAGGACTCGCCGGGCTGCTCAGAGAAGCAGTTTAAGTTCAGACAGTCATTCCAGTCAGCACGACCGATCAGAGGAAGGTTGTGAGGTCCCTTGTGATTTACGATGTAATCGAAGGATCTCTTCAGATGCTCAAGAAGAGGTACTGCGGTTGACTCATCATTATCGAATGGAACCATCTCATCGAGAATCGTTGTATCACCTGTCTCACGGATGTAAGCAGATACACAGGCAACAAGCCACATTGGATCATCGTTGAAGCCGGATCCGATATCTGCATTACCTTTCTTGGTCAGTGGCTGGTACTGATGATAAGCACTTCCGTCCTGGAACTGGGTAGAAGCGATGTCAATGATTCTCTCACGGGCACGCTCAGGAATCAGATGTACGAAACCGAGCAGATCCTGACAGGAATCACGGAATCCCATACCACGACCGATTCCTGACTCATAGTAGGAAGCGGAACGGGACATGTTAAAGGTAACCATACACTGATACTGGTTCCAGATATTTACCATACGGTCTAATTTCTCTTCATCAGACTTTACGGTAAACTTGGAAAGAAGATCTTCCCAGTTAGCTTTCAGGGCAGCAAGGGCAGCATCAACCTGTTCGTCTGTCTGATATTTTGCAAGAAGCACATCGGCAGGCTTCTTATTGATAACGTTTGGAGCAACGAACTTCTCATCCTTTGGATTCTCGCAGTAACCGAGAACGAAGATGAAGCTCTTTGTCTCACCCGGCTCAAGAGTAACATTGATCTGATGGGAGCCGATCGGATACCATCCACTGGTGATAGAGTTGTGGGACTTGCCCTCCTCTACAACCTGAGGATCTGTTACTCCGCGGTATGCACCGAGGAACTCGTCGCGGCTTGTATCAAAACCGTCAACCGGAGCATTTACAGAATATACTGCAAAATGATTACGACGCTCGCGGTACTCTGTCTTGTGATAGATCGTAGAATCAACAACCTCAACCTCACCGGTATTTAAATTACGCTGATAGTTGGTCATATCATCCATCGCATTCCAGAGACAGAACTCAATGTAAGAAAAGAGAGTAAAGCTCTTCTTCTCGGATGACTTGTTTGTCAGTTTGATCTGATTGACTTCACAACTGTCGTTCAGAGGAACAAATGCAAGGAGAGATGCCTCCAGACCGTTCTTCACAGAAGTGAAACGGCTGTACCCCATACCATGGCGGCACTCATAAGAGTCAAGCTCTGTTTTGACCGGCATCCAGCCGGATTCCATACGGTATCGCCGTCCTTGATGTAGTAATAACGTCCACCCTCATCATTTGGAATATTGTTGTAACGATAACGGGTCAGACGCAGAAGCTTTGCATCCTTATAAAAGCTGTAGCCTCCGCAGGTATTGGAAATCAGCGAGAAAAAATCGGTGCTTCCCAGATAATTGATCCAAGGAAGTGGCGTCTTCGGTGTGGTGATGACGTACTCCTTATTTGGATCATCAAAAAAACCAAATTTCATATAGTCCTCCATTCCGCCGTAGCACGGCATATAGTATAATGTCGGTCTGAAACAGACCTAAGTAATTAAAGTATATCGTAATATGAGGGGGAAATCAAGAAAATACTTAAAGATTTTCGCAAACATTTTCGGCATTCCCGGCATAGAAGGAAAGAAAACAGAATAGGGTGAAACAAAGGGTGATATTCAGGATGGAAAAATGACGGAAAATAAGAAAAAAATGATATGTCTGGCAGGGCTTACACTACTGACCGCTGCAGCAATACTCGGGTTTGAAAGAAAACAGGTGAAGAGGTATACCGAAACGCTCAGCGTAAATGTGACAACGCAGCCGGCAAGTGCTGTCCCGAAAGGAGCAGCGACATCACAGCCGGTAGTCTATCTGACCTTTGATGACGGACCAAGCTGTCTGACACAGCAATATCTGGATATTCTGAAAAAGCATGATATTCCGGCGACGTTTTTTCTGATCGGGCAGCAGGTGGAAGAGATGCCGGAGGTGGTTGAAAGGGAATTGAAAGAAGGGCATGAGGTCGGAGTTCACACTTATACACATGAATCGTGTGATATCTATCAGTCCTGTGAGGCATATTATGAGGATGTTCATAAGGTAAAGGATCTGCTGGAGGAGAAATTCCGGTATCAGCCGAAGCTGTGGCGGTTCCCGTGGGGGAGCGCAAACTGTTATATCCGTTCTTATAAAGAAGAAATCGTGGAAAGACTTCATGAGGAGAAGATGGAATTTGCGGACTGGAACGTCAGTGCGGAGGATTCCGTCGGGCATCCCGGCGTTGAGAGCATTCTTGCTAATGTGAAAAAAGATGCCTTCCGGGTACAGGATCCGGTGGTGCTGATGCATGACTCCGGCAGTAACCGGGCAACGCTTGACAGTCTGGAGGCAGTCATTACTATGTTTGAAGAGAAAGGATACCGGTTCCAGACATTGTCGCAGCGCAAAACCTGCTGTCATTTCGGAGAATGACAGCAGGTCCGGTACGGCCGGGACGGATCAGGGGAGAAAATCCCGGAGAAGATAATACAGATAACTGACCTGACGCGGAGTCAGCTCGTCACACAGGGGAAGCAGTACTGTCAGAAGCTTGGATGGCGAAATAACCTGAAGGGAAGCCGAATCCGAAGCGGAAAGAAAAAGATCATTGGGAGTGGCATTCAGGTAATTGCATATTTCAATAAATTCCGTAAACGAGGGAAGATATTTCTGGAGCTCAATTCCATTGATATAACTCCGGTTGTGCCCGAGATCGTAGCTCATGGCACATGCGCTGATCTCTCTGGCTTCCCGCAGCTTGGCAAGCTGGAGTGCAAAATCTTGGGTCTGAAGTGCGACAGGATTTTTTTTCATTTGTTTGTGTACCTCCTAAAAGTTGGTGATTATAATACTATTTTATAGAAATTATGCTAATTTTACCAATAAATTTTTACTATATGCCGTGTTGTACACGGCAATTTTAAATTTTGAGAAAGACAGGGAGATTTTTTCAGGGGACAGGGAAATGTTTACCGTGCCGGGTAAAAGCATTGATTTCAAAAAATGAATATGATATGATTGAAATACTGCGATAATTACAAGAAACGTGTTTTTGGAAAGGAATGAAATCAGTTATGAAATATTTTGGAACAGATGGTTTCCGCGGAGAGGCGAATGTAAACCTTAATGTGGTACATGCATATAAAGTCGGACGATTTCTGGGATGGTATTATGGACAGGAGCACAAGGCGAAGATCGTTATTGGAAAGGATACCAGACGCTCCAGCTATATGTTTGAGGATGCACTTTCCTCAGGACTTACTGCCAGCGGAGCAGATGTTTATCTGCTGCATGTCACCCCGACACCGAGCGTGTCCTATGTTGTGCGTACCGAGCAGTTTGACTGCGGTATCATGATCTCAGCAAGCCACAATCCGTATTACGATAACGGTTTGAAGGTGATCAACGGAAACGGTCACAAGCTGGAGGCAGAGGTTGAGGAGAAGATCGAAACTTATATTGACAGTCCGGAGGATACGATCCCGTTTGCGACAAGGGATAATATCGGACGCACGGTTGATTATGCGATCGGAAGACACCGCTACATTGGTTATCTGATGTCACTGGCGACACGTTCCTTCAAGAATGTCCGTGTTGGTCTGGATTGCGCCAACGGCTCCTCTTATTCCGTGGCAAAGGGTGTGTTCGATGCACTGGGTGCCAAGACCTATGCGATCGGTATGGAGCCGGATGGAACCAATATCAATGATAACTGCGGCTCCACTCATATCGAAAACCTTCAGAAGTATGTTGTGGACAATGATCTGGATATCGGCTTTGCCTATGACGGTGATGCGGATCGCTGTCTTGCCGTAGATGATAAGGGTCAGGTAATCGATGGCGACTGTATTCTTTACCTTTGCGGCTGTTATCTGAAGGACAAGGGAGAGTTAAACAACAATACCGTTGTGACAACCATCATGTCAAACCTTGGTCTGTATAAGGCATTTGATAAGGTTGGCATTTCCTATGAAAAGACGGCGGTCGGTGACAAGTACGTCAATGCCAACATGATGCAGTATGGACATTCTCTCGGAGGAGAGCAGTCCGGACATATCATCTTCAGCAAGTATGCAGTGACCGGTGACGGCGTGCTTACCTCTTTGATGCTGATGGAGGTCATGCTGGAGAAGAAACAGAAGCTTTCCGAGCTTCGAAAGGGCCTGACGATCTATCCACAGCTTCTTAAAAATGTCAGAGTCGGGGATAAGCCGACAGCCAAAAACGATCCGGATGTGGTGGCAGCTACTGAGGAGGTCGCAAAGGCACTGGGCGATAACGGTCGTATCCTGATCCGCGAAAGTGGCACGGAGCCGGTGATTCGTGTGATGGTTGAGGCAGAAACGCAGGAGCTTTGCGAGAAGTATGTCGACCGGGTTGTCAAAGTATTGTATAAAAAGGGGCATGTAATCCCATAAATTTGTGAAAAAGACTTGCTAATGTGGAATTATTCATGCTATAGTATATCAATGGTTAATTGCGGCGTATTGTCCGTGAAATATTAAGGAGGAAATTATAAAATGAGTGTACAGGTAGAAACTTTAGAAAAGAGTATGGCAAAGCTGACGATCGAGGTGAGCGCAGAGGAGTTTGAAACTGCATTAGATAAAGCATATAAGAAAAACAAAAGCAAGATATCTCTTCCGGGCTTCCGTAAAGGTAAAGCACCACGTGCGATGATCGAGAAAATGTATGGCGCAGGTGTTTTCTATGAGGATGCTGCCAATGATCTGATCCCCGGAGCATATGAGTCCGCAGCAAAGGAGAGCGAGCTTGAGATCGTAGCACAGCCTTCTATCGATGTGACTCAGATCGAGAAGGGCAAATCATTCATCTTTACAGCAACTGTTGCCGTAAAGCCGGAGGTTACTCTTGGAGACTATAAGGGAATCGAAGTAGAGAAGAAGACAGCAGAGGTGACCGATGAGGAGCTTCAGGCTGAGATCGATAAGGTTCGTGAGAGTAATTCCAGAATGATCACGATCGAGGACAGAGCTGTTGAGGATGGCGATATCACAACAATTGATTTCGAGGGATTTGTAGACGGTGAGCCGTTTGAAGGCGGAAAGGGAGAGGATTATCCTCTGACCATCGGATCTCATTCCTTCATTGATAACTTTGAGGAGCAGCTCATCGGCAAGAAGATCGGTGAAGAGACAGAGGTCAACGTAACATTTCCGGAGCAGTATCAGGCTGAGGAACTGCAGGGTAAGCCGGCAGTATTCAAGGTGACGGTAAAGGAGATCAAGGTGAAAGAGCTTCCTGAGGTGGATGATGATTTCGCACAGGATGTATCTGAGTTCGATACCGTTGACGAGTACAAAGAGGACTTAAAGAAGAAGCTTCTTGAGAACAAGGAAGCAGCTCTTAAGAGAGAAAAGGAAGAGGATGTCGTAGGAAAGATCATCGAGAATGCAACAATGGAGATTCCGGATCCTATGGTAGATACACAGGTTCGTCAGATGGTACAGGAGTTTGCACAGCGTATCCAGTCACAGGGGCTGTCTCTGCAGCAGTATATGCAGTTCACAGGCATGACACCGGAGAGCCTTACCGCAGAACTTAAGCCACAGGCATTAAAGCGTATCCAGAGCCGTCTTGTTCTTGAGGCTGTTGCAGCAGCAGAGAACATTGAGACATCTGATGAGGATCTTGAGAAAGAGCTTGAGAAGATGGCGGAGATGTATCAGATGGAAGCAGACAAGTTAAAAGAGCTGGTAGGCGAGGAAGAGAAGAAGCAGATTTCCCTTGATTTGGCTGTACAGAAAGCAGTTGAACTGGTTGTTGACGCTGCCGTTGAGAAATAAATCATGTATTTCAGGCGTCAGTCGCTGTCCTGCCCTTCCGGCAGGCGGGACTGGCGTTTTTTACAACGAAAACGCATAATTGTGCCCGCAGCGTGAGTTTTGCGGGCGGAGAAAGGAATGAAGGGTTAGTATGAGTTACAGTATACCGTACGTCATTGAGAAAACGAGCAGTGGAGAGCGTTCGTATGATATTTATTCCAGATTATTACAGGATCGTATCATTTTCCTGAGCAATGAGGTCAATGATGATATTGCGAGTCTGATCGTGTCCCAGCTTCTGTTTCTGGAGTCTCAGGATCCGGGCAAGGATATCAGTCTTTATATCAACAGTCCGGGAGGCTCTGTGAGCGCCGGATTTGCGATTTATGATACCATGAACTACATTAAGTGTGATGTGGCAACCTACTGTATGGGACTTGCTGCCAGCATGGGCGCATTTCTTCTGGCAGGCGGTGCCAAGGGCAAGCGTTATGCAATGCCGAACGCAGAGATCATGATCCATCAGCATCCGGCGGCGCGAAGGGACAGGAGACAGAGATCCGCATCGTTGCAGAGCAGATCTTGAAGACAAGAGAGCGCCTGAACCAGATCCTGGCAGAGAATACAGGAAAACCGCTTGATATCATTGCAGCGGATACAGAGCGCGATAACTATATGACCGCCGAGGAGGCAAAGGCATATGGTCTTGTAGATCATGTTATTACAAAGCGTTCATAAGTGGGATATCATTAAAATTATATGATTGGAGATTAGAATGGCAGGAAAGAAAGACGAAGGCAGATTAAAATGTTCTTTCTGTGGCAAGACACAGGATCAGGTACGAAAGCTGATTGCCGGACCGGGGGTTTACATCTGTGAGCAATGTGTTGATCTGTGTAACGAGATCATCGAGGATGAGCTGGAAAGCGGCAACTTATCTTACGACAATGGAACAGAGATCAATCTTCTGAAACCAAAAGAAATGAAGGAATTTCTGGATGAGTATGTGATTGGTCAGGAGGATGCCAAAAGGGTATTGTCTGTCGCTGTTTATAATCATTATAAGAGAGTATTATCAGAGAAGAGCATGGACGTGGAGCTTCAGAAGAGTAACATCATCATGCTTGGACCAACCGGTTCCGGAAAGACATTTCTGGCGCAGACACTGGCAAAGATCTTAAACGTACCGTTTGCGATTGCCGATGCGACAGCATTGACGGAAGCCGGTTATGTCGGTGAGGATGTGGAGAACATTCTTCTTAAGATCATTCAGGCAGCAGATTATGATATGGAACGTGCACAGCACGGTATCATTTATATTGATGAGATCGACAAGATCACCCGCAAGGGAGAGAATGTTTCCATCACGCGTGATGTATCAGGTGAAGGTGTTCAGCAGGCTCTTTTAAAGATCCTTGAGGGAACCGTGGCAAGCGTGCCGCCGCAGGGAGGCAGAAAGCATCCGCATCAGGAGTTTTATCAGCTTGATACGACCAACATCTTATTTATCTGTGGAGGAGCCTTTGATGGTCTGGATAAGATCATCGGTTCGCGTATCGGACAAAAGTCCATCGGATTCAATTCTGAGATCGCAGATAAGCAGGATGAGAATGTCGGTGAGCTTTTCAAGCAGGTTCTCCCGGAGGATTTTGTCAAGTTTGGTCTGATACCGGAGTTGATCGGACGTCTTCCGGTAAACGTAGGTCTGGATCTTCTGGACGAGGAGGCTCTGGAGCGCATTCTTGTCCAGCCGAAAAATGCGATCACCAAGCAGTATAAAAAACTGTTTGAGTTAGACGGCGTGAAACTGACCTTTGAGGATGGGGCAATCCGTGCAATTGCGGAGAGAGCAATTGAGAGAGGCACCGGTGCGAGAGGTATCCGTGCGATCATCGAGTCAGTCATGATGAATGCAATGTATGAGGTACCATCGGATGAGGATGCCGTAGAGTGTATCATTACTGAGGAAGCGGCGAAGGGAAATGCAGAGCCGATCCTGGTAACGAAGGATGATGAGCGCAGAGAGATTTCTTCAGAGTCAAAGCCGAAGGATGAGATTGCGTAAGAAAAGATAAAAGAGAGGGCTGCTTTTTGGCACCCTCTTTTTGACAATAAATCGGTCACAGAGGATATCTGTGAATAGAAAGGAAACAAGAAGTTTTATGATCAAGAAACCTTTAATGGCGCTGCGGGATGTGGTGGCACTGCCAGGGGTTACAGCATATATCGAGGTGGCTAAGGCAGAGACGGTCAGCGCAATGGAAGCAGCGATGAACGATGACCAGATGGTTTTTACCGTGGCAAAGAAAGATGCAGAAAACAGTGACGTCAATATGGATAATCTGTTTGAGGTGGGAATTGTTGCAAAAGTAAAGCAGATCGCAAGAATGCCGGACAAATATGTCCGTGTTGTTCTTGAGGGCGGGAAGAGAGCACATCTGTTGGCGCTGGAGACGGTTGATGCAGGCTACATCATGGCAACGGTGCAGGTGGATGAGGACGAAGAGGACGTCTGGGATAATGTCCAGATTCTGTCAAACCACGGAGAGCCGACGAAACAGCTTAAGCGTGTGGCTATGATCCGCCAGATCAAGCAGCTTTTCCGGGAATATGCCGAACGGCAGGGCAAGATGGGGCAGCAGCTTCAGGATATTGTCAGCGAGAGTATTGACCTGGATCAGATTATTTATATGATCACGGCAAATCTTCCGATCCATTATCATTTAAAGCAGAGTATTATTGAACATGATCAGATAGAGGATCGTTTTACGGAATTAATGATCGTGCTGGAACGGGAACTTGGAATCCTAAGACTGCAGGGGGAGATTACGGAGATGGTGAAGCAGCAGGTGGAGGATAATCAGAAGGATTATTACCTGCGAGAACAGATCAAGGCGATCCACAAAGAGCTTGGCGAGGATGATGCCGAGTCAGAGGCAGATAAGTTTGAACGCAAGCTTGAGAAACTAAAGGCACCGGCAAAGGTTAAGAAAAAGATCAAAGAGGAGATTGGACGCTATAAAAGGATCAGTTCCAACAATTCCGAGAGTGCAGTGATCCGTGGTTATCTGGAGACACTTCTTGCAATGCCGTGGAAGAAAGCAAGTCAGGATAATACCGACGTGGAGCACGCCAAGGAGATCCTTGATGCCGATCATTACGGGCTGGAAAAGGTCAAGGAGAGAATCCTGGAGTACCTTGCGGTCAAGAAGCTTAATAAAGAGGGAACAGGAACAATTCTTTGTCTCGTCGGACCGCCGGGAACCGGTAAGACCTCGATCGCAAAATCTGTCGCAAAGGCACTTGGACGCAAGTATGTCAGGATCTGTCTTGGAGGCGTCCGGGATGAGGCAGAGCTTCGCGGACACCGCAGAACCTATGTGGGGGCAATGCCGGGAAGAGTCATCACGGCGGTCAAGAATGCCAAGGTCAAGAATCCGCTGATTCTTTTTGATGAGATTGATAAGATGGTCAGTGACGGAAGAGGAGATCCTGCAGCAGCACTTTTAGAGATTCTGGATCCGGAGCAGAATAAGCATTTCTCCGATCACTATCTGGAGCTTCCGTTTGATCTTTCCAAAGCATTTTTCATTTGTACCGCCAATGGGACAGATACGATCTCCAGACCGCTGCTTGATCGTATGGAGGTGATCGAGCTTCCGGGTTATACCGAGAATGAGAAGTTCCATATTGCGAAGGAGCATCTGTGGGCAAAACAGTTAAAGCAGAACGGAATTACAAGATCACAGCTTACTATTACGGATAAGGCGCTGCGCACCATGATCCTTCGTTATACCAGAGAGGCGGGCGTGCGTGGACTGGAAAGAAAAATCGCCTCTGTCTGCCGCAAGGCTGCAAAGGCAGTGGCGCAGGCGGATGAGGGAACGAAGACAAAGCTTCGCATTTCAGACCGTAACATCAAGGAATATCTTGGCAAGCCGGTTTATAAGCCGAATGCTGCCAATGAAAAGCCCGAGGTCGGCATCGTGCGCGGATTAGCCTGGACCAGTGTCGGAGGCGAGACGCTGGAGATCGAGGTCGTTGCATTAAACGGCACCGGCAAGCTGGAGCTTACCGGAAAGCTTGGCGATGTGATGAAGGAATCAGCTAGGATCGCACTGACCTATGTCCGTTTTCTGGTACAGGATGAGGTGGATGAGGATTACTTTGAAAAGCATGATATACATATTCATGTGCCGGAGGGAGCAACCCCGAAGGATGGTCCGTCTGCCGGAATTACAATGACAACAGCAATCTATTCTGCTGTGACAGGAAAGCCGGTCCGTGCGGATATTGCGATGACCGGTGAGGTGACGCTGCGCGGCCGCGTGCTGCCAATCGGAGGATTAAAGGAGAAGCTTCTTGCTGCAAAGCAGGCAGGTATCAAGGAGGTTCTCGTTCCGAAAGAAAACAGCAGAGACGTTGAGAGATGGAAACGGAGATTTTAGAGGGAATCATACTGCAGTATGTACACTGTGTGGAGGATGTCCTGAAGGAAGCTCTGGCATAGAAGAGACTATATTTGAACAATCAAAGAAATGGAGACTGTCATGAAAATAAAGTCAGTAAATCTGGAAACGGTATGTGGAATCACCAGCAGGATGCCGGAGAATGACAAGCTGGAGGTGGCGTTTGCAGGTCGTTCCAACGTGGGAAAGTCCACGCTTATCAACGGGCTGATGAACCGTAAATCTCTGGCAAGAACATCCTCACAGCCGGGCAAGACACAGACCGTCAACTTTTATAATATCAACGATCTTCTTTATTTTGTGGATCTGCCGGGTTACGGCTATGCCAAGGTATCCCAGCAGACCGTGGAGAAGTGGGGCAAGATGATCAACCGTTATCTGGACGGTTCAAAGGTACTGCGCCTGATCTTTCTTCTGGTGGATATCCGCCACAAGCCGAATCAGAACGATCTGCAGATGTATGAGTGGTGCACCCATTATGGGTTTAATCCGATCATCATTGCCACAAAGGCGGACAAGATCAAACGCTCCCAGAAGGCAAAGCAGATTAAGCAGATCAAGGAGACGCTGGGCGTTGTTGAGGGAACGCCGGTGATTCCGTATTCTTCCATGACAAAGGAAGGCAGGGAGGAAATCTGGGAATATATTGATATGGTGTATGATGGATTTATGCAGGAGCAGGATTTGCAAAGTGAATAACATTTTCCGTATATTTATTGCATATTTTGTCCCGTATACTAGTCATTATACGGAATTATAGAGAAGAAGGAACGCCGGAGCGTTTCCGACAGACGGAAGCAGCGGAAAAGGAGGATTAGTAATGAAAATAGTAGTATTAGCAGGAGGTCTCAGCACAGAGAGAGACGTATCGATCAATTCTGCAACACAGGTTTGCAAAGCACTGCGTGAAAAGGGACATCAGGCGGTGATTCTTGATATATTTCTTGGACACGGGAAAAGCGGTGACGATCTGACCGGTATTTTTGACGGGGATCCACAGCTTACAAAGCTGTCCGATCAGATTCAGTCTGTCGATCCGGATCTGGATCAGATCCGTGCCATGAGAGAGGGCGATCCGAATTGTCTGTTTGGACCAAACGTGATCGAGATCTGTCGTATGGCGGACATTGTGTATATGGGACTTCATGGTGCCGAGGGAGAGAACGGAAAGGTGCAGGCGGCATTTGATGTGATGGGCATCCGTTACACAGGCTCCGGTTATCTGGGCAGTGCCATGGCGATGGATAAGCGTTGCCAAGAAGATGTTTCAGGCAGCGAATGTTCCGACGCCGAAGGGCTTTTCCTTCAAAAAGGGAGCAAAGGACACTGCGGAGAGAGTGAAAGAGGAGCTTGGTTTCCCGTGCGTGGTAAAGCCTTGCTGCGGTGGTTCCAGTGTCGGTGTAAGCTTTGCGGAGAACGAGGAGCAGTATGAGGAGGCATTAAAGCTTGCTTTCCATTATGAGGATGAGGTCGTCGTTGAGGAGTGCATTCACGGAAGAGAATTTTCTGCCGGCGTTGTGGCGGGGAGGGCACTTCCGGTGATCGAGATCATTCCAAAGACCGGCTTTTATGATTATAAGACAAAGTATCAGCCGGCATGGCAGAGGATGTATGCCCGGCTGAGTTAAGTGAAGAGCTTACAAAGAGAATGCAGGGGTATGCGTTGGACGTTTATCATGCACTCAAGCTTGAGGTATATGGAAGAATTGATTTTCTGTTAAATGATAACGATGAGATGTACTGTCTGGAAGCCAACACCCTTCCGGGCATGACACCGACCAGCCTTCTTCCGCAGGAAGCAAAGGCAGTTGGTGTTGATTACGGCACACTCTGTGAGACGATCATTCAGGAGGCAATGAAGAAATACGAATAATACAGCAGAGATGATGAAGCATTCACAATGGATATGAAGATATTGACCAGAAAGGACCGGATTATGAAGGGAATGACTTTGGAGGCAGTAACGCAGGCGGTCGGCGGTGTTTATACCGGACCGGAGAGCCGGAAGAATACGGAGCTTACTGCCATTACGATCGACAGCCGTCAGGTAGAAAAGGGCGGACTGTTTGTGGCGATCAAGGGTGCGCGCGTGGACGGCAATACATTTATCCCGGGGGCATATAAGGACGGAGCGTGCTGCTGTATGTCAACAGAGCCGCCGGTGGATGAGACAAAGCCGTATATCCGTGTAGAGTCCTGTGAGCAGGCGTTGAAGGATATGGCGGAGTTTTACCGGGAGAATCTGACGATCCCGGTAGTCGGCATCACGGGAAGTGTCGGCAAAACGACAACCAAGGAAATGATCGCCGCGGTTCTCTCACAGAAGTACGATACCTTAAAGACACTCGGCAATTTCAATAATGAGATTGGTCTGCCGTTAACGATCTTCCGGATCAGAGAGCATCACGAGGCAGCAGTGCTTGAGATGGGAATCAGTGATTTCGGAGAGATGACACGTCTTGCCAGGATGGCTAAACCGGATTACTGCGTGATCACCAACATCGGGCAGTGCCATCTGGAAAATCTCGGCTCCAGGGACGGTATTCTCAAAGCGAAGACAGAGATTTTTGATTATCTGAAGCCGGACGGGACTGCTGTATTAAACTGGAATGACGATAAGCTTAGTACACTTGATAAGGATCCGCGGATCACGGAGCCGGTATTTTATGGAATCAGTGGGGATGAGAGTGCGTCAAAGGCACCGTCTGTTCAGGCAAAGGACTGTGAGAGTCTCGGACTGGCCGGAAGCGTTTTACGCTGCATACTCCGGAGGGAGAAATCTCAGTGACGGTACCGGCACCGGGAAAGCATATGATCTCCAATGCGCTTGCAGCCGCATCAGTGGGACTCCTTCTCGGACTTTCTCTGGAGCAGATCAGGCAGGGCATTGAGTCCTATGAGCCGGTGGGCGGTCACGGTCATATCATACAGACAGACGGTATGACAATCATGGACGATTGCTACAATGCTAATCCGGTCTCCATGAAGGCAGGCATTGATGTACTTCATGAGGTCGAGGATGCCAGAACGGTCGCTGTGATCGGAGATATGTTTGAACTGGGTACGGATGAGACGAAGCTGCATTATGAGGTCGGTCAGTATGCGGCACAGAAGGGCATTTCCGTGATCATTTCCATCGGCTCCCTTGCGAAAAACTATGAGGAGGGCATTTGTGATGTCAGCAGCCGGGGCGGATATAACGGAACACATCTGTATTATCCGGATCTGGATGAATTTCTGGAAAAGGGGATCGGCGAGATCCGAAAAGGGGACGCAGTGCTTGTCAAGGCTTCCCATGCGATGCACTTCGAAAAGATCGTGAAAAAGCTGCAGGAGCAGTAAAAGCCACAAAGACAATTACGGGAATGATAAAGTATACAGGAACGATGACAGGAACAACAAAAGGGTCTTGCCAAAGGATTCAAAGTATGCTATCATACAACCAAATGTAAAGGCTGTGATCGTGTTTAGTAGACAGTGCCAATCCGGTCAGAGAGAGGATGCCATCGGCTGAAAGCATTCTTACGTTCCCGGCAGTGTTGAATTTCCCATGTGAGCTGCAGACAGGAAAATCGTATCTGATATGATCCGGGTTCCGGTGTACAGATTCGTTTGAGTATTGTCTGACGATTCGCACACGTTACGTGCAATGAAGTGTTTATGTGAAGTATACAGTGTATATTTTTGCTTACATAAGAAACAGGGTGGTACCGCGGTTGACTCCGTCCCTGACATGTCTGTGTCGGGAGGAAGCCGGATACCTTATGATATTTAAGCTCCTTGCGATGCAGGGAGTTTTTCTTTATTTTAGGAAACTTTTGTTTCCGCGTTCTTTTATTTTACAATAATTACTGGAGGTTAATGATGAAAGACAAGTTAAAACAGATCATGGATGAAGCAATGACACAGATTGACTCCTCTGATAAGCTGGAGAAGCTCAATGAGATCAAGGTGTCATTTTTGGGAAAGAAGGGAGAGCTGACATCAATCCTTAAGTCAATGAAGGATGTTGCACCGGAGGATCGTCCGAAGGTTGGTCAGATGGTCAATGATGCCAGAAGCAAGATCGAGGAGCACCTTGAGGAGAAAAAGAAAGCTTTTGAGCAGGCACTCCGCGAGGAGAAGATGAAGGCGGAGACAATCGATGTAACGCTTCCGGGTCAGCGCATTCCGGAGGGACATCGTCATCCGAATACCAAGACCTTAGAGGAAGTAGAGAATATTTTCGTCGGCATGGGCTACGAGGTTGTAGAGGGACCGGAGATTGAGCACGACTATTACAACTTTGAGGCACTTAATATTCCGGCAGACCATCCTGCAAAGGATGAGCAGGATACCTTCTATATTACACAGGATATTCTTCTTCGTACCCAGACCTCTTCTGTTCAGGTACATGAGATGGAGAAGGGCAAGCTTCCGATCCGCATGATCGCACCGGGAAGAGTGTTCCGTTCCGATGAGGTGGATGCAACACATTCTCCGACTTTCCATCAGATCGAGGGACTTGTTGTCGATAAGAACATCACCTTCTCTGATTTGAAGGGAACGCTTCAGGAGTTTGCAAAGAGACTGTTTGGTGAAGACACAAAGGTTAAGTTCCGTCCGCATCATTTCCAGTTCACGGAGCCGAGTGCCGAGATGGATGTACTGCTTCAAGTGTGGCGGTAAGGGCTGCCGTTTCTGCAAAGGAGAGGGATGGGTTGAGATCCTTGGCTGCGGAATGGTTCATCCGCATGTGCTTGAGATGAGCGGCATTGATCCGGAGGAGTATACCGGCTTTGCATTTGGTGTCGGTCTGGAGCGAATTGCATTGTTCAAGTACGAAATTGACGATATGAGACTGTTATACGAGAATGATACCAGATTTTTAAAGCAATTCTAATCACATAGAGAGAAACAGCGGAAAGAAAGGAAGGAAATAACATGAATAGTTCAATGTCATGGACAAAGGCATATGTGCCGGATCTGGATTGTACGGCACAGGAATATATGGATGCAATGACCTTATCGGGAACGAAGGTTGAGGGATACACAGAGTTAGATAAGAATCTGGACAAGATCATCGTTGGAAAGATCAATAAGATCGAGAAGCATCCGGATGCAGATAAGCTTGTGATCTGTCAGGTACAGATCGATGAGGCAGGCAGTGAGGTACAGATCGTGACCGGTGCTGCCAATGTAAAGGAAGGCGATAAGGTGCCGGTTGTTCTGGATGGTGGTCATGTGGCAAGCAGCCATAAGGACGGCGAGTCCGAGAACGGCTTTAAGATCAAGAAGGGTAAATTAAGAGGTGTTGATTCCTTTGGTATGATGTGTTCGATCGAGGAGCTCGGTTCAAACTGTGATATGTATCCGGATGCGGCCGAGGATGGAATTTATATCTTAAGCGATAATCCGGAATATGCAGACGCACCGGTTGGCTCTGACGCTGTTGAGCTGTTAGGTCTTCATGATGTTGTATTCGAGTACGAGGTAACATCAAACCGTGTGGACTGCTTCGGTCAGATCGGTATTGCCAGAGAGGTGGCAGCAACCTTCCGTAAGGATCTGGTGCTTCCTGAGGTGACTGTGACCGGTAACGGTGAGGACATCAATGATTATGTATCCGTAGAGGTGCAGGCACCGGAGCTTTGCTCCCGCTATACCGCACGCGTTGTTAAAAATATCAAGATTGCTCCGTCACCGGAGTGGATGCAGCGTCGTCTTGCTTCTGTCGGTATCCGTCCGATCAACAATATCGTGGATATCACAAACTATGTGATGGAGGAGTATGCACAGCCAATGCATGCGTATGATCTGGATAAGCTGGCAGATCATAAGATCATTGTGCGCAAGGCGAAGAAGGATGAGCCTTTCATGACACTGGATGGTCAGGAGAGAGTTCTTGATGATACCATGTTAGTGATCTGTGATGGCGAGAAGCCGGTTGGCGTTGCCGGTATTATGGGCGGCGAGAATTCCAAAATCACCGATGACGTTACAACAATGCTGTTTGAGGCGGCAACTTTTGATGGAACTAACATCCGTAAATCCGGTAAGAAGCTCGGAATGCGTACCGATGCACAGGCGAAGTTTGAAAAGGGTCTTGATCCGAACAATGCGATCGATGCAATGAACCGTGCCTGTCAGCTGATCGAGGAGCTTGGTGCAGGAGAGGTTGTCGGCGGCGTGGTTGATGTTTATCCGGTCAAGAAGGAGCCGATCACGATCACCTATAATGTAGATAAGATCAATGCACTGCTTGGAACAGACATTGATGAAGATACCATGGTCGCTTATTTTGAGAAGCTGGAGCTTACGGTAGACCGTGAGAAAAAGGAAGTATTAGTACCAACCTGGAGACAGGATCTGGAGCGTCTTGCAGATCTTGCAGAGGAGGTGGCACGTTTCTTCGGTTATGATAATATTCCGATGACCCTGCCTTCCGGTTCTGCAACAGCAGGTGGTCTCTCCGAGAAGATGCAGCATGAGAATATGGCAAGAGATATTGTGGAAGCTTACGGTTTCATGGAGGGGATGACCTTCTCCTTCGAGAGTCCGAAGGTGTATGACAAGCTTTTGCTTCCTGCAGACGATGTGCTCCGCAAGAGCATCGCTATCATGAATCCTCTGGGAGAGGATTACAGCGTGATGCGTACCTCAGCCGTTGGCGGTATGCTGACTTCACTCGCAACAAACTATAACCGCCGTAATCAGAACGTACGTCTCTATGAGCTTGCCAATGTCTATCTTCCAAAGGCTCTGCCGCTTACCGAGCTTCCACAGGAGCAGATGCAGCTTACTCTTGGAATGTACGGTGAGGGAGATTTCTTTACCATGAAGGGTGTTGTGGAGAGTCTGATGCAGCGTATGGGGCTTAAGAAGGCAGCACAGTATGATCCGAAGGCAGGTAAGAGCTTCCTGCATCCGGGACGTCAGGCAAAGGTTATCTATGAGGGCTGCGAGGTTGCTTATCTGGGTGAGGTTCATCCGGAGGTACTTGACAACTTCTCGATCGGTCAGAAGGCATATATCGCTGTTGTCAATATGAAGCAGCTTTCTGAACTGGCAAACTTTGATGTGAAGTATGTCGGCATTCCGAAGTTCCCGGCAATGACAAGAGATATCAGTCTGACGATGAAGAAGGAAGTGCTTGCCGGAGATATCGAGGAGACGATCCGCACAAAGGGCGGCAAGCTTATTGAGTCCGTCACTCTATTTGATATTTATGAGGGCGCACAGCTGACACAGGGCTACAAATCTATGGCATACAAGATTGTATTCCGTGCACCGAATCGTACGCTCAAGGACGAGGAAGTTGGTAAGGCAATGGATAAGATTATCCGTGCCCTGGAGGAGAAAGATATCGTATTAAGGAGCTAGGAATGAAAAATGCGAAGAAAATAATCCGCATCCTGTCATGGTTTATCTTTGTGATCTACCTGATCGCACTGGTGTATTTCCTGTTCTTCAGTGAGCAGCTTGGGCGTGTCCCGAGTGACGAATACAAATATAGTCTTGTTCCGTTTAAGGAGATCGGGAGGTATCTGCGCTATTGGAGAGCAATCGGAGGGTATTATGTTATGTTAAATCTTCTGGGTAACATCGTATGCTTTATGCCCTTTGGATTTGTCCTTCCGGTGATCTCACGCAATCAGCGCAAGTTCTGGAAGGTCACATTGCTCAGTTTTCTGACCTCTCTGTTGGTGGAGCTGATCCAGCTTGTATCAAAGGTTGGATCCTGTGATGTGGATGATATGCTTCTGAATACACTTGGAGGAATGGCAGGTTATGTGCTGTTTCGGATATTCCACCGGATTTTGTTCTGCAGAAAGAAGGAAAGCCGGCAGCAGGAAACATAAAAGGCAGGTGAGAAAGGACAATGATAAAGAAAAAACGCAAAAAAGACGGTCTGCATCTGACCGACAAAAAGCATCCAAAGCAGGGAATTGCATCGACAATCCTGGGGCTGCTGTCACTGGTCCTGTTTCTGGTACTCTGTATTTTGTCCGGGCAGGCAGGCGGCAATGCCGGTATATGGATCGGCATCTGGGGGGTAGTCCTGGCAGTGATCAATATCTGGGGCTTTGTCCTTGGGATGATCAGCCTGAAGCTGGAGAATATCCGCCAGCTGTTTCCGTCACTTGGTGTGATCATCAACGGATTGATGGTTCTTATGTATCTGGTGATCTATATTATTGGAACGGCATGATCTGCAATTATGAAAATAATATAAATACTATTAAAAATGATTCTGTCTCCTTGTGGGGACAGGATTATTTTTGTATACTGTTAGGGTGAAAATAACGAAATTATATGGTAGACAACGAAATTTGTACACTACAACGATAGCTTTGCATATTACAGCAAAGCCGGATAAAACAACGAAAGGTACAGGGGCATATATGGCAAGAATTTTTGATGATTCCGTAGAGGATGAAAAGAGCAAGGTGAAAAAGGACGGGCTGATCTATCAGCAGCGGAATGACACAGATTACAAAGCAGAGTACGAAAAATTGGACAGTAAGGGCAAGTTCCAGTTTTTTAAAGATTATTATCTGCAGACGATCGTTGTGATCGCTGTGCTGGTGATCGTTGGCGGTTACTACCTGTATGGTTCTCTGACAAAGCCTCAGACGGTATTGTATGTGGCGGTTTGCGATGACAATCTGGATGAGAAACAGGTGGAGAAGCTTGAAAAGGCGGTTGGCACCTATCTGGGACTTGACAATAAGCATGAGATCGTGACGATCAATACCGACTACAATTCTTCCAACGGTACGCTCAGTGAGCAGCTCCAGAGTTATATTTATGCGGGAACCTGTGATGTGGTGATCGCGCCGAAGAAAGGCTTTATGAGTTATGCATCTGCCGGATATTTTCTGGAGCCGGATACCTCGGATACGGTTGCGCTGTTTAAGGACTGGCCGGAGAAGAAACGTCTCTACTGTCCGGTTGTGGACGGAGAGCAGATCCGCGGTGAAAAGGATTTTGACACGACCAAGTACAATTTTGGAATTGAGATTTCCGGTTGTAAGAAGTATAAAGAACTCGAAGGTCTGGGGAAGTCAGCATATGCAGGCATTACAAATTCCTCCAAGAAACAGGAGGAAGCGGCTGCTTTTCTTAAGTTTTTGACCGATGATACTTTAAAAGATGGCGATGTGAATCCGGATTTTGCTGTGCAGAGCAAATAGACTTTCAATTCTTTTGTTACAGCCGAACAAAATTAAGCGTATGACTTTTTAAACTTTAATTCGGAAAGAAATGTCCTTAGTTCCTTGACAGATACATTTCAATGCATATAATTAAACACATGACAAAGGTGTCACGAAGCGAAATGCAGTCGTGGCACCTTTTTCTTTTCGTTACTTAACTGTAACATTCACATGTGAAAAGGAAAAAATGAAAACCAAGGAGGAATGTTATATGTCGAAAGAAGTAATTCAGTACATCAACGATAACCTGTATGGTGTATGGTATTTGATCGGTGCTGCATTGGTATTCTGGATGCAGGCTGGATTTGCAATGGTGGAGGCTGGTTTCACAAGAGCTAAGAACGCCGGTAACATTATTATGAAGAACCTGATGGATTTCTGTATTGGAACGTTTATGTTTTTCCTGATCGGTGCTTCACTTTTATTAGGAAACGATATGGGAGGATTTATTGGAAAGCTTGATTTCAGTATCTTCTCCGGTTATGGAAATTATAATTATTCCACATTCGTGTTTAACCTTGTATTTTGTGCCACAACAGCGACAATTGTTTCCGGTGCGATGGCAGAACGTACAAAATTCATTTCCTACTGTGTTTACTCCGCAGTGATCTCCGCGATCATCTATCCGGTAGAAGCACACTGGACCTGGGGCGGCGGCTTCCTCGCACAGATGGGCTTCCATGATTTTGCCGGTTCCAACTGTATTCACATGGTTGGTGGTATTTGCGCACTGATCGGTGCCGCAATGCTTGGACCTCGAATCGGCAAGTTCAGCAAGAGAACCGGTAAGCCGCATGCGATTCCGGGACATAACCTGACGATCGGTGCACTCGGTGTATTTATCCTGTGGCTTGGCTGGTACGGCTTCAACGGTGCTGCAGCAACCTCTATCCCGGATCTTGGATCCATTTTCTTAACAACAACAGTAGCACCTGCAGTAGCAACCGTTGTATGCATGATCTTTACATGGATCAAATATGGTGCACCTGATGTTTCCATGTGTCTGAATGCATCTCTGGCAGGTCTGGTAGCGATCACAGCACCTTGTGATGTTACGGATTGTGCCGGTGCCGCAGTGATCGGTGCTGTAGCCGGACTGCTTGTTGTATTTGGTGTATGGCTGCTTGATTATGTATTAAAGATTGATGATCCGGTTGGTGCCGTAGCCGTACATATGATGAATGGTATCTGGGGTACGATCGCCGTTGGTCTTTTCGCAACAAAATCTGCACCTGGTTATCAGATTGCTTTGGATGGCGGTGCGATCAAGGGACAGGGTCTTTTCTATGGCGGCGGTTTCCATCAGCTTGGACTTCAGTTCGTCGGTATGTTCAGCACGATTGCATGGACAGCAGTTACGATCACGATCACATTCCTGATCATCAAGGCAACACTGGGACTGAGAGTATCCGAGGAGGAAGAGCTTGTCGGACTCGATGTCAAGGAGCATGGTCTTACTTCCGCATATGCAGACTTCATGCCTGCCGGCAACATGTTCTACTCAGCAGGAACAATGCCTGTACCAAAGAGCGGTCTTGCACCTGTTATTGAGAAGAGCAGCGATCATAAGCCTGCAATGAAGCCGATAGCGGATAAACCGGGTGATATGACCGAGAAATTTACCAAGATCTCCATTATCTGTCAGCAGAATAAGTTTGATGAGCTGAAGGAAGCAATGAACCAGATCGGTGTCAACGGTATCACAGTAACACAGGTTATGGGCTGTGGTACACAGAAGGGTATTACAACAACCTATCGTGGTGCTGAACTGAGCGTAATGCTGATCCCTAAGGTTAAGGTGGAAGTCGTGATCAGCTCTGTTCCGATCGAAACGGTTATTGAGACAGCCAAGAGGGTACTTTATACCGGTCATTACGGAGATGGTAAGATCTTCGTATATGATGTTGAAAATGTGGTAAAGGTTCGTACCGGTGAAGAGGGCTTCGATGCTCTTCAGGATGCCACAGAATAAGCGTAAATAAAAGGGTGGTCTTTTCTAAAATTAAATTGTGTGTGATAAACTTGTAAATGATAAATGAGCCTTGGGGGCTGCTGTATCAATGGATATGGCAGCCCTCTTTTTGTGGTATGGGAAAATGCCCGGAATGTCAGCCAAAATGGATTAAAGTGGAGAAGTCATTGGTTCTGTGTTAATATTAAAGAAATCTTAAGAATTTCATTCGGTGGACTTAAAAAAGATGATTTATGATAAATAATGTAAAGCAGCAAAGGTACCGGACCGGTACGGGAAAGAGGACAAAATGCAGACGATACTTGTATGTGACGATGATAAGGAAATTGTGGAGGCAATTCAGATCTATCTGGAGCAGGAGGGCTATGAGGTGCTTACCGCCTACGATGGAATGCAGGCGCTGGCACAGATCAGACAGAACCGGATCGATCTTCTGGTGATCGATGTCATGATGCCGAAGTTAGACGGCATCCATGCAACGATGAAGATCCGGGAGGAGAGTAAGGTTCCGGTGATCATTATCTCCGCTAAATCCGAGGATGCCGACAAGATCTTGGGACTAAACATCGGCGCCGACGATTATGTGACAAAGCCATTTAATCCTCTGGAGCTTGTGGCAAGAGTCAAATCACAGCTCAGGCGGTATGACATGATGAGCGAGGATAAGCCATCAGGGGGAATGACATATCGGCTTGGAGGTCTGGAGATGGACGACGAGCGTAAGCAGGTGTACATGGACGGACAGTTGATCAAGATGACGCCGCTTGAGTACAATATTCTTTTGCTGCTGATGAAGCATCCCGGAAAGGTCTTTTCCAGCCGGCAGATATACGAGAGCATCTGGAACGAGGACGGCTATGCTGCAGAAAATACAGTGGCAGTACATATTCGTCATATCCGTGAGAAGATTGAGATCGATCCGAAGGAGCCTCGTTATCTGAAGGTTGTGTGGGGTGTGGGGTATAAGCTGGAAGGATAGACGGTTTACAGTCTTTCAGACAGAAAGGAATGTAGGGATATGAAGAGCAGGAATAATGAGGGAAATGAACAAAAGAAAAAACAACATGGGAAAACAAATGGTAAAAAGATGATTTCGGTAGTCCTTACCCTGCTTCTGGCGGTGTCCACGATCGCAGCATCGTTTTCAGGAGTAAATTATATCGGGGCGAGATCGACTATGGATCAGCTTTCCGGGAAAAACAACATTTCGGAGAACGGAAAACTGGAGGAGAGTCTGGAATTTCAGCGGATCACGGATGGCTATCTGCAGGCATTAAAGCTTTATCTGACCATTCGATGTATGGGGAGCGCGGATGGAAGCCTTTATACCGGAAAGCTGTCGGATATGCCGTTTTTAAAGACAGGCGGTGGATCTGATACAAAGGTTCTTACGGTGCAGGAGACTGCGGAGCTTGGTGGACATAACTACGACTATTCCGGTTATTTTAAGAATTTCCAGAACGGCTTCGGGGATTATTCGATCCAGAATATCAGTATTGACAAGCTTGCATCAACGATTTTTTCGCTGAAAGATGAATATTTTGCAGGTGGCAAATGGGACAGCCGCACCTTGTATTATACTGTGGCATCCGGCAAAAATCCGACGAAAAAGCAGTGGAAAAAGGTGATGGCAGAGTCCGGACGTGTTGCCACCAACAAGCTGTATGACGGACAGGAGACACTCCTGCCGAGTCTGCAGAAGGAGAGTGGAAGAAAAACAGAAACCGTGATGGTGCCATTTGAAAAGGCAGCACAGAAGGTTCCGTTGAAATCCTCTTATGCAAAATGGCTGAATCAGGCGTATCCGGGGTATGCAAGCGGATGGCTTTTGTATCAGTCGGCACTTGCCTGTGAAAATAATTTTGAAGGGACAGGCGAGGACGGTGTTCCGTATGAAGCATACCGCAGTGCTGTAATGGCAGACTATAAGAAGGCGTATGGCGTGGGAGATATGTACGAGATTGAAGGCGATCACGTTGTCAATCAGGATGGTCTTGTGTATATTTTCGGACAGACCGATGTGGATCATGTTGTCAAGATGAATGAACAGGATACCTTGTATTACAAAGGAGGAACAAGTTCCTTTACCCTGAAGAATTTTTTCTGGGATCCAAATGCTTATTATGAAAATGTCAGTAATGACGATGATTGGTATGTGTACGAGAAAAGCTTAAAGGACTATGCGGCTAAGCTGAAGAAGACCGCAGAAAATAAGATGGGACAAACGGCGTATTATCCATGGGTAAGCAAGATGAAAAAGCCGTTGTGTAATGAGGCGGCCGCTGCAGATATGGCGCAGTTTTGCTTAAGCTTTGGAAGTGCCCTTGAAAAATTTCTGGAGGAGTCCGGTTTTTGGTACAGTGTTTCAATGATTTCCTCAGCAGATGGAGATACGCTTTCCAGTAAAAACGCACATTGGAACAATATGGCGTCACAGATCCAGCATAATCTGAATCAGGATGTCAAGGATATCGACTGTTCGTTTGCAGCTTACGATGCCAGGGGAGAGGTGTACAGCAGCAACTGGTTCTGCGAGGGCTTTCACAATTCCGGTAATCTGAAGGAATTTCTGGCGAAGCTGATCAAGCCGTGCAAGAATGCGGTGATCATGGTGGGCTATAACACCGATGAAATGCTTACTGCCGGAAAGAACAGCGTGGTTGCAAAATGGGCGGTAACCTTCAAACAGGAACAGCAGCAATATCGTCAGGCAAAGGCTGTGGTGGAAGAAAATGTGATCGCTCTGATTGTCAGTGTATTGCTTATGATCGTTGCATTTATGGGGCTTGTGCTATCAATGAGCCGTGTGGCGACGGAAACAGAAGGGGAGAGTGAAAAGAAAAGAACTATTCCGGCGGAAGTTTTTGCAGTGGTCGGAGTGGCAGGTCTGATACTGATCTGTGGAGCGGTTGAAAAGCTCATGCATCTTTCCAAGTGGGAACAGAACATGGAGAAGATTGATATCGTAGAAGATTTCAGTGTTGCAAGACCGTTGTATTCCGTTGGAATCGCTATCTTGGCAATGCTCGTGATGGCAGCCGGTTTTGAACTTTTGCGGCGGTTACGGCAGAACAGACTGGCACAGAACAGTATTTTGTGCTGGTGTGGAAGGAAAGGAAAAGCGGGCGGAGTTATTCTCATGGATGGAAGCCGTCTGTTTCTGGAGAAATATAAGGATGCAAAGGCGACGCTTCGATACGGAAGTGTGATGATCATTTATCTGATTTTGTGGATCTTTGTGTGGATCTGCTGCATCAGTATGATCCTTGGCTATGGCGGAGTGCTTGAGAAACTTACCCTGTTTATTGCATTGCCGCTGCTTTTGATCGTTGGAGAGTATGCTCTTGCAAAGACAATGTTTTCGGCGATCGCCGATGAAAAGATCCGTGAGGGTGCGCTAAAAATCGCGCAGGGGGATATCATGCACCGGATCGAACTGCCGGAAAAGGCAGGAAAGGATCAGAAAGAGTTGGCAGATACGATCAATCATATCCGTCAGGGACTGGAAAGTGCCGTTGATGAATCTGTTCGCAGTGAGCGGATGAAAACGGAACTGATCACCAATGTGTCACACGACATCAAGACACCGCTGACCTCTGTGATCAATTATGTGGATCTTTTGAAGAGAGAGCATATTGACAATGAAAGGGTGCAGGAGTATCTGGATATATTAGATCGTAAATCACTCCGCTTAAAGGAACTGATCGAGGATCTGGTGGAGGCATCCAAAGCGTCCTCCGGAACCATTGATCTTCAGATTACCACCTTAAATTTCGGGGAGTTAGTTAATCAGACAAACGGAGAGTTTGAGGAGAAATTTGCAAAGGCAGGTCTGACTCTTGTTGCTGATGTTTCGGAGAAACCGATCTGTTTTCAGGGGGACGGAAGACGGGTATTCCGGATCCTGGAAAACCTTTACGGCAACGTAACAAAATATGCACTGGAGGGAACAAGGGTATACGTAACACTGTCCCAAAAAGAGGACAGTGAAACGGGAGAGTTTCAGGCAGTATTTTCCATTAAAAATATTTCAAGAGACCAGTTAACGATCACACCGCAGGAGCTGACAGAGAGGTTTGTACGGGGCGATGAATCCAGAACAACTGACGGAAGCGGACTGGGTCTCTATATCGCAAGCAATCTGACGGAGCTGATGGGAGGAACGTTTGAGATCCATATGGATGGAGATCTGTTCCGTGTTACCGTATCCTTTCCGGCTGAAAAACGCGAATAAGCGGTTCAAACTTCGCATGTGAAATATATCATTGCGCCCATACTATTTCTTATGTCCGCAATTGAATAATCAGAATGCGAAGACAATATGTAATGACCTCCAATTTGTAGCATCGTGGATTTACCTGTATACTATGAATTGGAAAAAAACAATGGTAACAGGGATTACCGCATACAAAAGGAGGTCAC
>NZ_QUET01000022.1 GCF_003478445.1 Roseburia sp. AM59-24XD | reverse complement strand
CGCTGCGTGGTGCAGTGGTAGCGGGAGCGTGCCGTCCGAAATAGCTGAGCCCACCTATGGGGCTCAGTCGTGCGGATGCGTATTTATCAAAGCATTGCAAAGCAAAGATTTTTCGGAAATCCTACTGATCTGCGCCAATTTTTTAGTCATAGTTCACGGATCAAGTGATTTCTCAGGCAAAATTGATATTTTATTTTCCGGACATAGGAAATATTATGGGCATACATTAATTTGAGGTATGGGAAGACTTAGAAACAATGGGTCATCTTTTATTTCAGAAAAACTTATTTCAAAAAATTTAAAATTCGAGAACTTTTCCGGGAATTATTACAATATGAGAGTGTAAGGGTTCTACCGAGACGTCAAGGTGAGAGGAAAGGAATAGATAAGTGACAAAACAGGAATTTGACCGGTTTGTGTCCGAGAATGGAAAGGACATTCTCCGATTCTGCAGAATGAACACAGGGGGAACAGCAGAGGGAGACGATCTTTATCAGGACACAATGCTAAAGCTGTGGGAGCAGGCGAACCAATTGAATAAGAATGATTCTCTGAAAAGCTACGCACTTTCTGTTTCCATTCTTATGTGGAAAAACAAGAGAAGGAAATTTGCCTGGAGACGCAGGATCGCAGCGTTTGAAAGTTACGAAAAGCATATGGAGGACGCTGGGGACCGGATGGCAGGACGTCCGGCGGATAATCCGGAGGAAACATTTTTACAGAAGGAGATGACGGAGCTTGTACAGAGACAGGTGCAGGCATTGCCGGATAAATACCGTACCGTCATCTACCTGTATTATTCTGCAGGGCTTAAGATACGGGAGATCGCGGACTGTCTGCAGATTCCGGAAAACACAGTGAAAAGCAGGATGCGCAAGGCGAAGGACATTCTGAAAACAAAATTGGAGGTTGTTAAATATGAAGGATAAGGAATTAGATCAGATTTTACAACATGCCCTTACTCCAACCGTAAGTGATGAAGAAATAAAAGTCAATTATGAAATGGAGGGAAGACCTATGATGAAAAAGAAAAATTATTTTAAGCCTGCGGTTGCACTGGTAGCGTGTGCGGCACTTGTGGCAGGGATCGGCTTCGGAAATCTGCCGGACAGGATATTTGATAACATGTCCCATAAAACGGACACACCTGCGACGACAAAGGAAGCACAGAATACGGGGAGTGGCTTTGTGGTAAAGGTAAAGGCTGCCGAGACGAAGGAACTGAAACAGGGGGAGAAGCAGCTTATTGTATATCCGTCCGACTGTCAGGGAGAATCCTGGGCCGGTAATGATAAGGACAAGGTTGTCAGTTATGCTGTGGAAACGCCGTTAGTCTGTGAAGGAAAGAAAATGGACACGATCACCTATTCGGTTGATAAAGGATTTTTCCGCATTGTCACACCGAAGAAAATGTCTTATGTGATCGATGGAGAAGAATATAAGCCATCGGACAGATTTATTGAGAACTTCAATACGACCGGGAATCAGCCCGGTATGACGGAAAAGTATTATAAATCCTACACTGTTTCAGCAAAGGATCAGAACCGTAAGGGTGTCTCTGTAGAAATCTGTGACACGAAGAAGGTGTCCGATGAATTATATGACAATCTCTGGACCGAGGAGATAAATACGGGTGAGAAGGAGATGGCAGTTGTGGCGGAGACGAAGAACAAGATCATGAATGATCCGCAGATTACCTGCAAGGTTAACTACAAAGAAGATTCTACTGAGAAATCGGAGAGTATTAAAGTAGTTGTAAAGCACGAAGTGATAAGTTATAAAGCCGCTGCGGATATCTATCCGAGCCTGTCGGAAAAGTTTAATATCTTAGACGATGTAAAAAGAGTTTTCGTAACCTTTGAAAGAAGATAAGGGAAACAAAATGAAATTTCCCGAAATTTCCCGAAAACGCCAAAATATTTCTTGTAAATTTCCCGAAAACAATTTATAATATAGAAAATAAAAGAAATTGTTTGGGAAACGTGGAGAACAGGAACACTTTCTAAGAGAGCCGTCATGCGATGATGCGATATGGGTCATTGTATGGCGGCATTGATGAATGGGGGCGTGAGTATGGGACAGGATATTATTCGGGCGAAGGTGTTGGCGGATCAGTGGGGAATTACCCCGAGACGTGTGAATCAGTTATGTGCGGACGGTTCCCTGGAGGGAGCATATAAGGCGGGAAGATTCTGGATGATTCCGTCGGATGTTAAGAAGCCGGATTTCCTGCGGGAGAAGGCATCATATACAGTGCGCACACAGCAGCACGGCGACAGTCCGCTGCCATGCCCGGTGGGGATCACTTCCTATAAGGAGGTGGTCAGCGAGTGCTATTATGTAGACAAGACCCTGCTGCTGCGCCAGATGATCGATGACCACAGCAAGGTCTTTTTGTTTACAAGACCACGACGTTTCGGCAAGACGCTGATGATGGACATGGTACGGACGTTTTTTGAGCGGAGCACAGAGGATACCTCTGTTTATTTCACGGACAAGAAGATATGGTTCTGTGGAGAGAAGTACCGGAAGCTT
Organism: Roseburia sp. AM59-24XD; assembly: GCF_003478445.1. Lineage (GTDB taxonomy): Bacteria > Bacillota > Clostridia > Lachnospirales > Lachnospiraceae > Jutongia. Next base: position 70,367 of record NZ_QUET01000022.1, on the reverse strand, counting down.
CAGGGAAAGTATCCGGTGATATTTCTTTCCTTTAAGGATGCGCATCAGACGAGCTGGGAGGCGATGTATAAGAGCCTTTGCTTTACGCTGCGCGAGGAGTTTGTGCGTCACAGAGAGCTTTTGGAGTCGGATGCACTGAACGAGTACGACAGGCGCTTCTTTCAGAACATTACAGAGGATAAGGCGGAGATCACGGATTATCAGTATGCGCTCGGCAAGCTTTCTGCGATGCTGACGACATGTTATCAGAGCAAGACGATCATTATCATTGATGAGTATGACACGCCGATCCAGCAGGGGCATCTGCATCATTACTACGATGAGGTGATCGGCTTTATGCGCAATCTCTTATCCTCTGCATTAAAGGATAATGAGAACCTTGAGTTTGGTATTCTGACAGGTATCCTTCGGATCGCCAAGGAGAGTTTGTTTAGCGGACTGAATAATCTGGTTGTCAATACGATCCTTGATGATAAGTATGCGGAGTATTTCGGGTTTACCGGACAAGAGGCGGCACAGATGGCGGCTTATTACGGGGTGCCGGAGAAGCTGGAGCAGATCCGTGAGTGGTATGACGGCTATGTGTTTGGTGAGACGGAGGTGTACAATCCGTGGTCTGTGATCAACTACTTTAATAATAACTGTAAGCCGAAGGCGTTCTGGTCACGGACGAGCGGCAATGAGATCATTGGCGAGCTGATCCGCGGAGCCGGAAAGGAGCTGTATCAGAATTTGTCTCTGCTTCTGCAGGGGGAGGAGATACAGGCGATCATTGACACGGACATTATTTATCCGGAGGTCAACAGTGATCCGGATATTATCTGCAGCTTCCTGCTGGTGGCGGGATATCTGCGCGTGACCTCGGTGATCAGTGAGTGGAATGACAATCCGATCTGCTCGCTTGCGATTCCGAACCGGGAGATCAAGAGCGTGTTCATGAAGGAGATCCTCGACAGTTACAACCAGCTGTTCAGCGGATCGATCCTGCGAAACTTCGAGGTGGCACTGCGAACCGGCGATACGGCGCTTTTTACCGATACGCTGCAGACCTATCTGATGCAGTCTGCCAGCACCTTTGACACGGCGAGCGAGAACTTTTATCCCGGTACGGTGTTTGGGATGCTTGCGATCCTGTCGGACCGGTATTATATTTCTTCGAACCGGGAGTCCGGGGAGGGGCGGTTTGATGTACAGCTTGAGCCGCGGGACAGAACGCAGATGGGCTATATCATCGAGTTTAAGGCAGGTAAGGAGCTTTCCGAGCAGGCACTTTCTGACACTGCGGGGAAGGCGGTCAGCCAGATCAGGGAGAAGCAGTACAGCACAGAGATGGAGTATCGTGGCATCACGAAGATCGGATTCTTCGGGATTGCGTTTTGCGGCAAGAAGGTAGCCTGTGCCTATGAAGAGAGAAAGGAAGGTTGATTTATTATGAAAATTGTGATTTTAGATGGCTATACAAGCAATCCGGGTGATTTAAACTGGGATAAGCTTAAGATACTTGGAGATCTGACCGTATATGAGTACACAAAGAATCAGACGGAGGATGTCGTGGAACGTCTGCAGGATTGTGAGATTGCGCTGACCAATAAAACGGTCATTACGAAGGAGATCATGGAGGTCTGTCCGAAGCTTCGTTATATCGGCGTGCTTGCGACCGGCTACAATGTCGTTGATATGAAAGCAGCCGCAGAGCGCGGGATCACGGTTACCAATGTGCCGGGCTACAGCACACAGGCAGTGGCACAGCAGGCATTTGCGCTGCTTCTGGAAATCTGTTCCCATGTGGCGCACCACAGCAGTGAGGTGCACAGTGGCAGATGGAGCAGAGGACGGGATTTCTGTTTCTGGGATTATCCGCTGGTGGAGTTGGATCACAAGACGGCGGGCATCATTGGTTTTGGTCAGACCGGCAAGGCGATCGGGCGTGTGGCGAAGGCATTTGGCATGCGGGTCATCACCTGCGGTTCGCATGCGACGGAGGAAGGGAAAGCCATCGGAGAGTATGTGGCGAGAGAACAGCTTCTGCGGGAGTCGGACGTGATCTTTCTTGCGTGTCCGCTCAATGAGGAGACAAAGGATCTGATCTGTGCGGAGACGATCGCGCAGATGAAGGATGGCGTGATCCTGATCAATACGAGCCGTGGCGGTACGATCGTGGAGAAGGATCTGGCGCAGGCGTTAAAGAGCGGGAAGATTTACGGTGCGGGTGTGGACGTCGTATCTGTGGAACCGGCACAGCCGGATAATCCGCTGCTTTCCTGCGATAATTGTGTGATCACACCGCATATTGCATGGGCGACGAAGGAGGCGAGAGGACGTCTGATCGATATTGCGTCGGAGAATGTACGCAGCTTTCTTGATGGGGCGCCGGTAAATGTGGTGGCGTAATTGGATAAGATATGTTATACTCATAAACATAGATGCGAAGAGGCACATTTCTGATATGGAATGTGCCTCTTTTCGTATATAAGAAATCTGTATGGAACGGAGGGATATTATGGCGGAGACGATTTATAACTCAACCCCGGCGAGAGATGGTTTTCATATGCCGGCAGAATTCGAACCGCAGGAACGTGTCTGGATGCTTTGGCCACAGCGACCGGACAACTGGAGGGATGGGGCAAAGCCGGCACAGGAGGCGTATACAGAGGTGGCAAAGGCGATCAGTCGATTTGTGCCGGTGACAATGTGTGTGAATGGAGATCAGTATCAAAACGCCAGAGAGAAGCTGCCGTCCGATATTCAGGTGGTGGAGATGTCCGGCAATGATGCATGGATGCGGGATATGGGGCCTGCTTTTGTGGTGAACGAAGAAGGCTTGCTGCGGGGCTGTGACTGGAGGTTTAATGCGTGGGGAGGTTTTGTAGATGGTCTTTATTTTCCGTGGGATAAAGATGATCAGATTGCCGGAAAGGTTTGTGAGATGATCGGTGCAGACTATTACCGCCTGCCGGATTTTGTGCTGGAGGGAGGCTCTTTTCATGTGGACGGGGAAGGGACGGTACTCACAACGAAAATGTGTCTTTTGAGCAGAGGACGCAATCCGCATATGACGCAGGAGCAGATTGCGGAAACGCTGTGTGATTATCTGGGGGCAGACAAAGTGCTGTGGCTTTCGGACGGCATTGACCCGGAGGAAACGAATGGTCATGTGGACGATGTAGCTTGCTTTGTGCGCCCGGGCGAGGTGGCATGTATTTATACGGAGGATGAGTCCTCTCCGTTTTATGAGACGGCACAGCAATGTTACCGGGAGCTTTGCGGGATGACGGACGCCAAAGAAAGGAAACTGAAGGTGCACCGGGTCTGCTGTCCGAAAGAACCGGTGCAGATCGGCGATGATTTCCGGATCGATCATATGCCGGGCACGATTCCGCGTGAACAGGGCGAGCTTTGCATTGCTTCGTATCTGAATTTTCTGATCACAAACGGTGCGGTGATCGTGCCACAGTATGGAGATGAAAATGATGCGCTGGCATTGGAACAGATACAGGAGATCTTTCCGGAGAGAGAGGTTATTGGCGTATATACGCGCGAGATCGTATATGGCGGTGGCAATATTCACTGCATTACGATGCAACAGCCGAAGTGCAGGTGAAATCTATGTGGTGACAAGGAGGTTTTAACAATGAGAAATGTAACAGTAGCGGCAACGCAGATGGCATGTACATGGGATCGTGAGGAGACGCTGGAGCGGGCAGCAGGTCTTGTTGAGGAGGCGGCACAGAAGGGCGCCAACATTGTTCTGTTGCAGGAGCTTTTTGAGACACCGTACTTTTGTCAGCAGGAGCGTACGGAATATCTGAAGCTTGCAACCACAGTGGAAGAAAATCCGGCGATTGCATATTTTCAGAAAATGGCAAAGCAGAAGGAGCTTGTCATTCCGGTGAGCTTTTACGAAAAGGCGGGCAACACCGCATTCAACAGCGTGGCAGTGATCGATGCGGACGGAAGCATTCCGGGCGTTTACCGCAAAACGCATATTCCGCATTCCTTATTATATGAAGAGAAATTCTATTTCACGCCGGGAGACACAGGCTTTCGTGCCTGGAAAACGCAGTTTGGCACGATCGGCGTAGGCATCTGCTGGGATCAGTGGTTCCCGGAGACAGCAAGAGGGATGGCACTGCAGGGCGCGGAAATTCTGATGTATCCGACAGCGATCGGCAGTGAGGCGGTGGAGACGATTGATTCCATGCCGCATTGGAGACGATGCATGCAGGGACACGCGGCGGTAAATATCATGCCGGTCATCGCATCAAACCGCATTGGCACGGAGACCGACGAGACGAGTATGACCTTCTATGGATCCTCGTTTATCACGGATCACACCGGTCAGATTCTGCAGGGGGCGGATCGGGAAAGTCAGACGGTTCTTGTGCAGAGCTTTGATCTGGATGAGATTGAGGAGTACCGCAGATCCTGGGGGGTGTGGAGAGACAGACGACCGGAAATGTATGGGATACTGACAACGCACGGCAGGTAGAAGGAATTTTGCTTTTTTAAAGGTTATATGCTACAATATGGCGATAGTTAGATACGACTAACTATCGCCATGTTTTTGTTTTTGCATATAGATAAAGATAAGATAGAATCAATATGTGATATTTTGTCTGAAACCCTGCAGATTCTATATTTGCAGGAACACAGAAAGGAGACAAGAATGTCTGAACTGATTACACTTAGCATTCCGTTTCTGGGGACATCTCTTGGGGCGGCGATGGTATTTTTCATGAAGGATAAGATTGCACCGCAAATTGAGAAGCTGTTGCTTGGATTTGCGGCGGGAGTGATGATCGCCGCTTCTGTATGGTCTTTGCTGATCCCGGCGATCGAGATGACAGAGGCACAGGGGAAGCTTGCGTGGCTGCCGGCGGTGACAGGATTTTTGCTCGGCATTGGTTTTCTGCTTGTGTTAGATACGGTGATACCACATCTTCATTTGAAAAGCAGTGAGCCGGAGGGGCTTCACGCCGGACAGCCGCGCCTGTCCAAAACGACGATGATGCTTTTTGCGGTGACGCTGCATAATATCCCGGAGGGAATGTCGGTCGGGGTTGCGTATGCGGGCAGTATGATGAAGGGGGCGGGGATCACGGTGGCGGGAGCGTTTGCTCTGGCGCTTGGTATTGCGATCCAGAATTTTCCGGAGGGGGCGATCATTTCGCTGCCACTTTGCGGAGAGGGGATGAGTCGCAGGAAAGCCTTTGTGTGCGGTGTGTTGTCCGGGATTGTGGAGCCTGTGGGTGGCTTTATCACAATTCTGATCGCGGGGGCGATCTCTCCGGTGCTTCCGTATCTTCTGGCATTTGCAGCGGGAGCCATGATGTATGTGGTGATCGAAGAACTGATTCCGGAATGTCAGGACGGGGTACACAGCAACATCGGAACTATTGGGGCGGCGCTGGGGTTTGCTCTGATGATGGTGCTTGATGTGGCACTGGGGTGAAGTCCGGGGTGATACAGATGATATTTCGCATGAAATCGGTGTGCTGAAAGGGATAATTTACTCCATACTAGCCGTTTGATTAGTTGACTTATTATATAAATGTTGTTATATTTGATGTAAAATACACCTTATTTTGCATAAACGCAGGAGAAGGCGTTTGAAAATGCCGTGTATTTTCGGAGAGTTAAAGGAAAAAGTATGAAAATTGAAACAAGAATGGAGGAATGTGTATGAAAGGAATGAGAAAACGTCACCGGAAGAGGCTGACAGCGGTTGTTACTGCCGTTGCACTGATCTGCACAAGCGGTGTGCTGCCGGAGAATATGGCTTATGCAGCGGAGCAGACAGAAGAAGGTGTTGCAATTGATAAGGAGAATTTTCCGGATGAGAACCTGCGAAATTATCTCAAAGAAAGTGGATTTGATAAGAACGATGACGGTTATTTTTCACAAAGTGAGCTGGATGCCGTTGAAGAAATGGAAGCAATATATAATAAACTGGAAAATCTGAAGGGGCTTGAGTATTTCCGGAATCTGAAGTCTTTGGATATCCGATTGAATAATATCAGCGGAGAACTGGATTTGCAGATGTTCCCTAATCTGACCAGTGTTTATTGTGATGATAATGAGATTACATCTATCCGGTTTGGAGAGGACTGTAAGCTGGAATTGATAGAATGTAATTACAATCAGATCGAAGTGTTGGATGTGAGTGGATTGGATCACCTGGACCAGCTTAACTGTACGGGCAATCCGCTCAAGGTATTAAAATTTAATGAGAAATGGACTTCTATCAGATTGTACTGCGATGAATGCAGTCTTACAAGCCTGAAATTCCCGGAAAGCCTGGACGCATCTGAAACTCAGATTAACTGTGAGAATAATGTTACCTATTTAACACAGAAAAATATTGACTTTCTGGATCCGGAAATGTTTCCGGATTTTGATACCGGAAAGATTCAGAAGGTCGTGAAGCTGACAAAAGAACAGGCAGAAGCCGGAAAGAGCGGAACGGATATTTTTGATGAGTTGAAAGGCTCCGATTATAAGCTGACGGATCTGCAGCTTGGGGATCGGATCATTTATACCTATGACTGTGGAATAGGTATGAGCTTTGATTTTACCGTGCGTGTCGGATATTCTGAGGAGATGTTTCCTCCGAACAGACCGGATGGAATACAATATGTTGAGTACACCGTCAGCACTGTGGGAGAAGTACCACTTCCGGAAGGATGGAAATGGAAGGATGAAGATGCAGATCTTGTACTTCCGTTTGGAAACTGGTATGAAGCCACCGCAGAATATGTGGGTGACAATGCAGAGTATTATGCGAACATATATCAGGATGTAGAGATATGGAAAGATTACTGTCAGCATCCTAATGATATGCGGGAGCTTAAGGATGAGCAGAAGGCAGACTGCACGCAGTCTGGATATACCGGAGATTATTACTGCGGTGTGTGCGGGAATCTTCTGTATAAAGGTGAGTATATTCCGATACAGCACCGGCTTGAACTGGTCGAAGAGAAGGAAGCCACTCAGACTGAGCCGGGCAATATACAGTATTTTGTCTGCTCTGCCTGTGGAAAGCTTTTCTTAGATGAGGACGGATATCATGAGGTGGGGATAGAGGATGTGACAATCCCTGTTCTGGAACCGGATCCGACCGATGAGCCGGTGCCGGCTCCGAGTGAGGATCCAACCGCAGAACCAACGAAGGAGCCGAATCCGACGGAGGCGCCCCTGCCAACGCCGGGAGTAAGTGAGACACCGGTGCCAACCGAGGAACCAACCCCGGTGCCAACGGAAGAGCCAACGACAGCACCGAGTGCAGAGCCGACCCGTGAACCGGAGATTACGCCGGAGCCGACGACAGCCCCGGCACCATCGGAGGAACCAACGACGACACCGATGCCAAGTGAAGAGCCAACGACAGCACCGATGCCAAGTGAGGATCCGACAGTGGCACCAACCGCAGAACCAACGGAGGAGCCGAAGCCAACTGAGGCACCCCTGCCAACGCCGGGAGTAAGTGAGACACCGATGCCAACCGAAGAGCCAACCCCGGTACCAACGGAGGAGCCGACAACCATGCCGAGCGAAGAGCCGACCATGGCGCCGGCACCGACAGAGGCGCCAACAGCAGAGCCGACCCGTGAACCGGAAATCACACCGAATCCGGTAGACCCAACGGTGGCACCGGCACCGACCGAGGCGCCAACAATGGAGCCGACCCGTGAGCCAGCGAAAACCGCTGCACCGATAGAGCCAACGAAGGAGCCGGTACCGACAGATGCGCCGGTACCGACCGAAGTGCCAACGCAGAAACCGGAAGTGCCGGAGATCACACCGGAGCCGACAGTCCCGGCAGTTCCGACGGTTGTACCACCTGTCCGGACACCTGTTCCGACACAGACGGTACAGGCAACACAAACTCCTGCGACACCGGCACCGACCCCTGTTTCAACTCCGAAGACGAATCGGAAGAAGCCGGCAAGGGTTGGCAAGATCATTACCTCTTCTGCAGGCTACCGTTTCAAGGTGACAAGCAGCAAAGTGAAAAATCCAGAGGTTGCACTGTATCGTCCGGGTTCCGGACGTAAGGAAGTAAAGATTGGTACGAAGGTAACGATTAATGGAATTAGTTATTCCGTTACTTCGGTTTGCGAGCGGGCATTCCGCAGCAACAAGAGAGTGAAAAAGGTATCTCTGGGTTCCAGAGTTGATAAGATTGGAAAAGAAGCATTTGCAAACTGCAGAAATATCAAAGTTCTTTATATTTATTCTCCAAGACTGAAAGCATCAGATATTGGAGAGAACGCATTTAAGGGCATCAATAAAAGGGTTAAGATTTCCGTCCCAAAGGCGAAAATGAAGGAGTATAAGGAGCTGTTCCGCGAGAAAGGATTAAGCAAGCAGACGTCCGTGACGACCGGAAAAGTGCAATAACATTTTCGGGATGTCATTACAAAGTGTTATGGAAGTAATAAAAAAGTATATCTTTACAAATGATAAAACCTTGTCTATAATAGGTGCATAATTTCAATTGGATTGAAACAGGCGATGGAGCTTATAAAAGTAAGCACGTCGTCTGTTTTTTTCTTTACATACATTGAAATTAATCGTAGCCGGAGGAGAAGACATCGTATAGAAGGGAGACATGACTATGAAAACATTAAAAAGAGTAAAGAGAAGAGCAATTTCGGTATTGATGACAGGTGCACTGGTAGCGACAATGCTTACCGGATGCGGAAGTAGTTCAGATGCAGGAAGTTCATCCGGGGCAGGCAGCAGTTCTGAGGCGGGAGGTACAACTGATCTGAGTAAGGTTGAATTAACCGTTGGAACATCAGGAACATACGCACCGTTTTCTTATTTTAAGGAGGATGGAAAGACACTGCAGGGTTTTGATGTGGAATTGTTGAAAGCATTGCAGGATAAGCTTGGATTTAAAATTAAAAATGATACGATTCAGGATATGGATTATGGTCCGCTGACAACGTCACTGACGCAGGGACAGATCGATCTCGGTGCCGCAGCACTCTGTGCGACTGATGAACGAAAAGAAGTCATGAACTTCTCGGATATTTATTATGACGCAGGTATCATTGTTGCAGTTGGTAAGGATAACAACGACATCAAGTCTGTGGATGACCTGACAGATGGCAAGTATAAGGTAGCAGTCCAGACCGGAACGATCGCTTACGAATATGCAACATCAAAGCTTCCGGAGAAATGTCTGCAGAACTTTGATTCTCAGGCGTTAGCATATAAGGCAGTCGAGGGTGGTCAGGCAGATGCGACGATCTACGATGCACCGGGTACCTCTTATTCAATTAAGACCGGTGAGGTAAAGCTTAAGATTGTCGGTGATGAGTTCTACAATGGTCAGGCACCATACGCACTTGCATTCTCCTTTGATATCTGCAAGAAATATCCGGATATCATTGAGCAGTTCAATAAGGCAATTAAGGAGCTGCAGGATGACGGTACGATCGATAAGCTGAAGAAGGATTGGTGCGAATAAGGTGAAAAGTACTTCTAAGACTGCAAAAAATTTGCAGTCAAGAAGTACTACAGTTTCACTTTTGAAAAAGCTTCGCTTTTTCGCATAGAAATTTGCAGTCAGGAAGTACTACAGTTTCACCTTTGAAAAAGCTTCGCTTTTTTGCATAGACCAATATATTATCTTTTTCGTAAATACACATTGCCGGGGCGCTTGAAGGTGCCCCGGATTTCATAAGGAGGCAGGACATGGGGATTGATCTTGAATTATTACAGGCCATTGGTCCGATGCTGTTTCGTGGTTTGAAGGTCACCATGGAGATTGCGGTGATCGGTATACTGTTTGGCTTTGTCCTTGGTTCTCTTTGCGGATATGCTCTGCAGAGCCGCAATAAGATTGCAAAAGGAATTGCCAATATTTATGTATGGATCATGCGTGGTACCCCGATCGTGGTGCAGGCATTGTATGTATATTTTGTGGTGCCGGAGATCATCGGACTGATCAAGGGGGAGAGAGTGGTGCTGGATCCGACATTGGCCGGTATCCTTGTTATCACATTAAATGCAGGTGCATTTATATCACAGCTTGTGCGGGGAGCACTGGACAGCGTGGATATTGGACAGAAGGAAGCGGGAGCGTCGCTTGGCTTAAATCCGATGCAGATTATGATACATATTATAATTCCACCGGCATTTCGTTCTATTATCCCGAGTTTGTTTAACCAGTTTATTATTTCCGTAAAGGACACGGCACTTCTGTCCATGATTTCGGTCAATGAAATTACAAGACAGACGCAGAATTATGTTATGAGAACCTACAAAACGATTCCGGGATATACCGTGTGTGCCATTTTCTATCTGGTACTTTTGTCTGTCCTGATGATCGTACAGAAGATGGTTGAAAAGCGGATTGCCAATAAATAGGAGGTGCCATATGGGAAATACAATGATAAAGGTAAACCATCTGTCGAAGGCATTTGGTGATCTGGAGGTCCTGCGGGACATTAATATGGAGGTCAGCGAGGGAGAGGTTGTCTGTATCATCGGACCGTCCGGCTCAGGAAAAAGTACATTCCTGCGCTGCATCAATCAGTTAGAAACACCCACCTCGGGAGAAGTTCTTTATAAAGGGGAAAATATCTGCGATTCAAAGGCAGATATCCGGAAGTTCCGGGAGGAAGTGGGAATGGTGTTTCAGCGGTTTAATCTGTTTCCGCTCAAGACGGTACTCGGAAACGTGACGATGGCTCCGGTTCTGACAAAGCATCGCAACAAAGCCGAGGCAAAGGAAATCGGTATGGAGCTTCTGAAAAAAGTTGGTCTTGAGAGCAAGGCACATGTGATGCCGTCAACCTTATCCGGTGGTCAGCAGCAGCGTGTGGCGATCGCCAGAGCACTAGCTATGGAGCCGGCAGCGCTGTTATTTGATGAGCCGACATCGGCACTGGATCCGGAGCTTGTCGGAGAAGTGTTAAATGTTATGAAGGATCTGGCAAAGGAAGGAATGACTATGATCGTCGTTACGCATGAGATGGCATTTGCAAGGGATGTGGCAGACCGCGTCATCTTTATGGCAGACGGATATGTCGTGGAGGAAGGTCCGGCGAAGGAGGTTATGGAGAATCCGAAGGAAGAGCGTACGAAAGCATTCCTGTCCAGATTCTTAAATCAGTAGTGTCCGATAAAAAGGACAGTGACACCGATAATGCCATATGTCCGATAAACAGGATAGAGACACCGATAATGCCATATGTCCGGTAAACAGGATAGAGACACCGATAATGCCATATGTCCAATAAATAGGACAGAGACACCAATAATGCCATATGTCCGATAAATAGGACAGACACGATAATACGAAACCAGGGCGTTTGCACCAGTGCCGCGGTGCAGACAGAAAAGAAGCCGGATTCGGCGGCACAGAATCGAGGGAGACTATGAAGAAATTTGTCGTAACGATCACAAGAGAATTTGGAAGCATGGGACGTCCGATCGCAAAACGGTTGTCAGAGCTGCTTCATGTGGAGTATTATGATAGAGATATTGTCGAGGCGGCATCACAGAAGCTGGATCTGCCGGTTTCCGTCATTAGTAATGAGGAGGAAAAGGACACTTCCGGATTTTTTGAAATGCTGTTTCCGCTCGGAACAGAATCTGCAGACCGTCAGACAAGGATCTTTCAGGCACAGAGTGGCATCATCACGGCACTTGCGGCGAAGGAATCCTGTATTATCGTAGGACGCTGTTCCGATTATGTCCTGCGCGATGAGCCGAATGCATTTCATGTGTTTGTCTACGCATCTTATAAGGACCGTCTTGCCAACTGTACAGGACCTCTCGGTATGAAGGAAGAGGAAGCCAAGAAGATGATCACGGAGGTCGATAAAGCGAGAAACCGTTATCACAAAAGATATGCGAAGTTTAGTTCGTCCGATCCGGCGCACAAGCATTTGATCATCAACAGCGGACTGCTGGGAGTGGAACAGACTGCGCAGATTCTTGCGGAGATCGTACAGATGCGGTTTAAGGATGATGAACCGGACGCATAGCAGGGAGGCGATGCTTGTGGCAAAACAGAAAAAAAGAACATTTGCAGTACCCGCTATTCTGGCGGCAGGGAGTCTCTGGGGATCCATGGGACTCTTTGTTCGCGTTTATAACGCAAGAGGGCTGCAGAGTATGGATATTGTGGCGATACGTGCAATGGCAACGGTGATCGCCATGTTTGTGTTTATGATATTTTTTCGCAGGGAACTGCTTCGGATCCGTTTGCGGGATCTGTGGTGTTTTCTCGGAACAGGGATAGGCAGTATTGTTTTCTTTAATTACTGCTATTTCAAGACGATTTCCCTGACCTCCATGTCGGTGGCAGCCGTACTTCTTTATACGGCACCTGCGATTGTCATGGTTCTGTCGCGCATCCTTTTTGGCGAGCGCTTTACGGTTCGGAAGGTGACGGCACTTGTCATGACATTTGTCGGCTGTATTTTCGTGACGGGGATCATCGGAGATGCCGTCTCATTAAATGCGGCGGGGATTCTGACCGGACTTGGTTCGGGCCTTGGATATGCACTTTATTCGATCTTTTCCAGGTATGCGATCGACCGGGGATATCATTCTCTGACGATCTCTTTTTATACCTTTCTGGTGGCGGCAGTGACCACGCTTCCGTTTATCAACGGAGCGGGCATCTGGAGTGTGACGGTCAGCAGCGGTGGCATGATCGCATTTTTTCTGGTATTCGGCGTGATCAGCACCGTGCTTCCGTACACATTATATAATTATGGTTTAAATACGATGGAAAATGGCCGTGCTTCGATCATTGCATCGGTTGAACCGCTTGTGGCAACGCTTCTTGGAATTGTGATATTCCACGAGAAAATGAGTCTCGGAGGCGTGGCGGGAATGGTTCTGATCCTGGGCGCACTGGTGCTTTGCAATATGAAGCCGGCAGAGAAATAAGAAAATTTATGCCAGCAGCTCCTTCAGGAAGATCTGCAGTAACCGCTGTCCCTTGTGGACGAGGCTGTCTTTTCCGTCCTTAACGCACCAGTCGTAAATGATGCCGCGCTCCAGCGAGAAATAATTATCGGCGAGTTCTCTGGCATTTTCGGAACGGCGGAACTCTCCCTTGTCCTGTCCCTCTTCAATGATCTGCGGGATCAGAGAATAATAGAATCGCTTTTTATTCAGGAGATTGTGTTTCGTATCGATGTCTTCCATATACAAATGTTTCACAAGAGGAAGAGGAACCTCCGTCTCGATCAGATGGAAAAGCTCACGGTTCAGATAAAGCAGTGTCTCGTAGCGGCTGAGCCGTGGGTTGATCTGCACCATCAGGTCTGCGTATTTGCGGTCAAACAGATCGCCGAGCGTGTATTCCAGATCATCCTTTTCCTGAAAATACCGGTGGAAGATTTCGGATGTCACGCCGGCAAGCTCCACAACATCTTCTACAGATGTAGAATCATATCCTTTCTCATGAAATAATTGCCATGCGGCGCGCACGATGCGGCTGCGGTCACTCTCTTTCGGTGCCTTTTTCTGTGTACCCAGAAGAAATCCAAGCTCCAGCGGATCCTCCGGATCAAGAAGCCATGTGTTCATGCCGGTCATATAGGCACTTCCGGTAATCTGAGGGATGATGCCGCGGTATCCGCCGACATCGACCTCCTTCGTAGCTTCCCCGGTGAAAAGCGAGCCGGTAACACTCTCGTAGACAAATGGTGTGCGCAGGGCAAGCTCGCCCTTCGCGTAAAGAGCCGCCATTTTCGCACTTGTTCCGGTACCGCACGGAGAGCGGTCTGCCTGCGCCATGCCGAAGATCACGCAGTTTTTCATGTCCGCCTCCGGCTTGTCGGTATGGCTGTAAAACTCCACCAGATCCACGGTTGTGATGTCCAGATACGGATGCTTGATCGGCACGGTTTCATTGATCTTTTTCAGAAGCAGCATGCCGAGCTCCGACAGAATGTCAACGTTTTCCATCGTGATGTCAATACCGATCTGCTCTGCGTCAACCAGGGCAAAAAACGAACCGCCAAAGGAAATATCATACTGGATCATGCCGTAGCCCTGAATGTCGATCGTCTGGTTTTCCTTATAGAGAAAGGCGGGAACATTCAGAATGCTGACCTGCTTCGCTTTACCGTTCTGTACTTTGACGCGTGTGCGGATCAGCCCGGAAGGGGCATCCAGCACAACATCGGTGTAAGGCTCGGAAACATCGACCATGCCGGTTTCCACCAGCATGGAGGCGGTGCCGATACTGCCGTGTCCGCACATGTTCAGACATCCGCCCGAATCCATAAAGATTACGCCGTAGTCCGCTTCCTCATGCACCGGCGGTGTCAGCAGTGCGCCAAACATATCGCGGTGACCGCGCGGCTCCAGCATCAACGCCTTGCGGTAGTGATCGTAATGGCTGATCAGATATTCCTTCTTCTCCATCATAGTCTGTCCCGGCAGCTCCGGAAATCCATCGTATATGATGCGTGTTGCTTCTCCCATCGTGTGGGAATCGATCGTGCGAAAGGAATGCTCATAAAGATTCTCATTATAGGTACAATTCATGCAAATCCCCTTCTTTCTGTATATCATGTTTCAATTCGACAGTTTTTTGTAAAATAAAAGGCAAAGATGCATAGAAGCTGCACCCTTGCCTGACTTTATAATCATTATAAAACAGACGGTGACATAGGGGAAACGACATTTTTTAATGAATGGTATAACGGTTTGTTATGGGAATAGAGAACATACGAAAGAACAGTGTGACTTATCTCCCCCTCCTTTTTCGCGTAAATCCGGGTATAACAACTGCCAAATCACGATTTAGTAAATCACGATTAGACACTCTTGAGGAGAAGTTTTCTGATCGGGAATAACAGGGATGATCCATCGGACTTTGCATTTCTTTTGTTTGACATAAAGTATATAGAAATATATAATAAATATTGAAGTATATAGAAATGTATAAAAAGATATGAAGTATATAAAAATGTATAAAGGAGTGTGGCGTCCATGGAGAATCCTTATTCCCTGGTATTTGGGAAAATGCCGGGAAATTATATTGATCGTGAATTAGAGTTAAATGAAATTATAGAGACTTATCTGGAACAAGAACCAAGTATCCGGGCATATGCTCTTACAGGTCTTCGTGGCTGCGGGAAAACAGTTGCGCTGTCATTTGTGGAAAAATATTTTCGGAAGCGGGAAGATTTCATTGTTATTTCTTTGAACAGAGATCTCGATATGTTTGAACAGACATTGGAACATTTGTCGCAGAAGAAACTTTTAGACGAATTAAAGATCAGTGTTTCTGTGGTGGGTATCACTTTGGAAAAGACGCAGTCGATTGAAAGTGCAAATCATAAGATCGAACAATATTTGGAATGTATCACAAAGAAAAAGAAACGCATTTTATTTACAATAGATGAGATTTCCAATACGCAGAATATCAAAGCCTTTTTTCAATCATTTAATATCTGGTTAAGAAAAGATTATGACATTGTAATATTAATGGCAGGATTGAAGAAAAATATTTTGTCTTTGCAGAAAGATGATCGTATCAGTTTTTTGAAACGGGCAGAGAAGAAAGATTTAAAACAGTTAAGCTTAAATTCGATTATGTTGGATTACCAAAAGAACTTGCAGCTGACAGATAGGGAAGCCGGTGACATGGCATTATTTACGAAGGGCTATTCTTATGCGTTTCAGGTGCTGGGTTATCTGTGTTTTCGGACAAAGAAAAATTACAAAGAAATCATTGATCAATTTGATGAAAAGATGACGAATAATGTTTATGATATTATCTGGGAAGATATGTCACAAAAAGAAAAAGAGGTTTTACAGGCAATGTTTCAGGCGAAGGAACTGACGACCCGGGAAATATTGCGTGTTTCACAAATGAATAAGAATACTTACAATGAATATCGTAGAATTCTTATTTCGAAAGACATACTGATTGATAAGGGATACGGAAAGATCGATTTTACGTTGCCAAGATTTAAAGAGATTGCCTGTCGAAATATTGAATTGGGGTTTTGGACAAATTAAAAGTGATTACATCATTTCCATTTGACGACTCCCATAACATAGTGTTATGATACACGAAACGATATCAACGGGGATGTCCTGAACACAGGATGTCCCCGTTTTTTAAATTGTGGATATAGGAAAATGCTCATAACGTGGTGTCAATTATGGGAAGGAGTGGTTGGATGGACATCAACAAATACATTCTTTTTGCTGACGTGGCGGCGACAAAGAATTTCACGAAAAGCGGGGAGCGTATGGGCTACACGCAGCCCGGTGTCAGCCATGTGTTAAAGGCGATGGAGCGGGAGCTTGGCTTTCCTCTGTTCCTGCGCACGCCGAAGGGGGTTACGCTGACCTCCAATGCGGAGACGATCCTGCCGCTTGTGCGCGAACTGCTGGCAGTTAATGAGCAGCTCACGCAGACGGTCAGCAACATTAACGGACTTGAAACCGGTCATCTCTGTATTGCTACATTTGCCAGTATTTCCAGAAGCTGGCTGCCACAGGTCATCTTTGCGTTCAAACAGAAATATCCGGGTATTGAGATCGAGCTGCTGGAGGGCGGCACGGATGATATTGTCGGGTGGGTCGAGAACAGTCAGGCGGATCTCGGACTGCTCAGCAAAAAGCGTGCCAGTTCTCTGCGCTGGACGCCGCTTTACGAGGATGCACTTATGGCGATTCTGCCAAAGGATTATCCGGTCAATGGCAGGGAGGCGATCCCGATGAAGGAGATTGAGAAGTGGCCGTTTATCATTTCGGCGGAGGGCGTGGATTATGATGTTCACAACGCCATCCAGAAGGCGGGGATCACGCCCGACATCCGCTACACCTCGACAGATGATCATACCGTTATCTCCATGGTATCCAATAATCTCGGCGTCAGTATTCTTCCGAATCTTGTGATTGGCACGGCGCAAAGCAAGATCCTTGCGCTGCCGCTGGAACCGTATTTTTCCAGAGAGCTTGGAATCGGTGCGCGTGCGGATTCCGGGTTGTCGCCGGCGGCGAGAAAATTTGCGCAGACGATCAAGGAGACATTACAAATATCGTAAATAAAGATGCGAAAAACCGGCAGATTGTGATATGGCAGTCTGCCGGTTTTTCGCTCTTCTCATAACAGTTTGTTATGGGATGGATGCAGGATTGCTTCTTTACTTATGGTCAGACCTACCGTATACTAAGTGCCATAGCAAGGAAGTCAAGCAAAATGAAATAGAGCAGAGGTGATATTCGTATGGAAGATATTTATGAATATCCTTTGAAACAACATCTTGGAGAGCAAGTTGTTCCCGTGGTTGTCGATGGCGACAGCGTAAACCGGGGGCAACTTGTTGCGTTTCAGAGGGAAAACACTCTGGGAGCAAACCTGTATTCCAGTGTAAAGGGAGTCGTCACGAAGGTGACAGAGCAAAGCATTTTCATTAAAGCTGTCGGAGAGCAGACAGCGGACTACGAGCGTTAAAGGGGAGCGAGCCGTTAGAGCTGATCCGGGAAGCGGGACTGGTTGGACTGGGCGGAGCCGGATTTCCAACCTACGCAAAACTTTCCAAACCGTTTGAACACGGCGGCACAGTGATCATCAATGCGGCAGAATGCGAACCGATCCTTTCCCATAATATAGAGAGGATCAGGCAAAAGCCCGAACAGCTCCTGCGGGGGCTTCGGATCGCGATGGATGTGGTTCATGCCACAAAAGGAGTGATCGCGATCAAGGAGAAACATACTGAGGCGGTGAAGGCATTGAGGGAAGCCAATAAGGATCCGGACATTTCGCTGACACTGCTGGAGGACATGTATCCGATGGGCGAAGAAAGAGCCATTATCAGAGAGGTGCTTGGAAAGCTTTTGAAGGTGACCGATCTTCCGCTGGCGGCGGATGCTATTGTTACCAATGCTGAGACCGCCTGCAGGATTCAGGAGGCAGTGGATGAACATAAACCGTTTATCGACAAGGACATGACGGTGGCAGGAAAGATTGCAGGCAACGAGCAGGATAAGCTGATTCAGGTATTCCTCGATGTGCCGCTCGGCACAAAGGTTTCCGCCATGTTTGAGAAGGCAGGCGGGCTGGGGGATTCCTATGGCGAGCTGATCATGGGAGGACCGTTTACCGGGAAACGGACATCGCCTGATGCACCTGTCATCAAGACAACCGGCGGACTGATCGCCACGGAATGTTTTCCGAAGGGACCGGAAAAGATCGGCGTTCTTGTATGTGCCTGCAGTGCCTGTCAGGAGAGAATGGAGCAGATTGCAGCCAGTCTTGGCTCGGAGGTTGTGGGAGTAGAGAAATGCAAGCAGGCGAAAGAGGTGAAGGGCAGTCTCAAATGCGAGAATCCGGGCAGATGTCCGGGGCAGGTGCAGAAGGTCATGGCATTAAAGAAGGCCGGCGCACAGGCGGTGCTGATCGGCAATTGTACCGACTGCTCCAACACGGTAATGTCGTGTGCGCCGCAGCTTGGGCTTCCGGTGTATCATTCAACCGACGCAGCCCTTCGGGCAGTTAATTTTCATCTTATTAGAAAGATCAAAAATAGATAAGGAGGAAGCACTATGTCAATTACAAAGGAAACATTACAGCAGCATTTAAAGGATCCGGCAATCTTTTGTTGCCGCAGGGAAAAGGGACTTGTCATCAGTGAAGCAGATCTGGAGGATCCGGGACTGTTTGATGACATGGAAGAGGCAGGACTTCTTACCTTAAGCCCGGAAGGCCTTCGCATCGAGCAGGTGCTTGGAAGCACCCTGCTTACGGATGTCGAGGCACTGACACCGATCACGAAAGAAGTAGTAGATAAAGTGAATGACTGTGAGGAGGCAGCCGCAGAACCGGAAACACCGGCAGCACCGGAGCCGGTTGAGGCAGCACAGACCCCGGTTATTCGCACCACGACAGGAGGGAATGGCATGATACATATTGAAATTGATAAGGCATCAAACCTGGAGGGCTTTAAGCTGGACGTACCGGTAGGAGGCGGCGTGGCAGCACCTGCTGTTGTGGAAGCGCCGGAGGCACCGGCATCTGACGAGAGCATCAAAAAGGTGATCCGCACCCTGATCAAAAAGCACATTAAGATCACCGATGTGGAGATTGGAGATACGACATCGATCAAGGATGGAAAGATTACGATCGACGGTTCGATCGTGGATAAGGCGGTCAAGGAGGATCCTCTTTGCAAGAGCCTTGCACTCGATGTGATCTATCCGGACAAACGTCATGTTTACACCGAGACGATCATGGACGTCTGCCCAATCGCAACCAAGGTAGAGGGTGAGCTTGGCGAGGGCGTTACCAAGGTCGCAGACGGCGTTGTATTTATGCTGACCGGTGTCGATGAGGATGGCGTACAGGTTCATGAGTTTGGTTCATCCGAGGGATATCTTGATGAGAAAATGTACTTTGGTCATCCGGGCTGTGCCGATGAAAATGATATTATCATCCGCTGCCATGCCGTGATCGAGAGGAAGACCGGTATGAGCCGTCCGGGTCCGTTTGCCGCACATAAATGTCAGGATTACATTATTCAGGCGATCCGGAATGAGCTGAAGAAATATGACGGTGAAGTGATCCGTGAGGAGACCTGCGAGGACATCCGCCGCAGCGGAAACCCGCGTGTCGTACTGGTAAAGGAGATCATGGGACAGGGCGCAATGCATGACAATGTTATCTGCCCGACAGAGCCGTGTGGTATTCTCGGCGGTCAGAAAAACGTAGACTGCGGCAACGTGCCGATCATGCTGACACCGAACCAGGTGCGTGACGGTTCCATCCATGCATTGACATGTATCGGACCGGCAACAAAGGAAATGACAAGACATTACATCCGTGAGCCGCTGGTAGAAGGACTTGCGGCAGATCAGGAGCTGGATCTGATCGGCGTTGTCTGCGTCGGTTCACCGCAGGTCAACGATGAGAAGATGTGGGTTTCCGAACGGCTCGGATCTCTGCTCGAAGCGCTCGATATTGACGGCTGCATCATCACGACAGAGGGCTTTGGAAATAACCATATTGATTTTATCCAGCATATCGGTCAGGCAGGTAAGCGCGGAATCCCTGTTGTGGGCGTTTCCTTCTGTGCTTATCAGGGACAGCTTGTTGTTGGAAATGAATATGCCTCAGCAATGGTTGAGGAGAATATGGACAAGGGCGGCTTTGAAAATAATGTGGCCGGCTGCTCCTGTGTAACGAAGGAAGTCGCAACCCGTGCAATTCAGATGTTGAAGAATAAGATGGCTGGTGTAGAGATCAAGCCTGCACCAAAGAAATGGAACAACGATGTTATCAATGCGAATAACAAGCTGTTAGGACTTCCGGAAACAAAATTGCTTGATAACGGGACATTACACTAATGGATTATATGATCAATCCGATCAAAATGGGAGGACTCATCAAGGAAGTACAGGATGACCGGATCAAAGTCCATCTGCACGGTCGTCTCGGGGTCATCACGATCCCGAAGCGTCTGGTCATCACTTCCGAACCTCTGGAGCCGGGTCATGAGATGGAATTTTATTTCAGCTACATTCAGGTTGTAGAAAATCCATACGATTATGACAGCTCCGATATGGTGACGGACCATGAGATCGAACCCTGTCTGCTGGGAGGCCGCATCGTGGAGGTCAACGACACGGCGGTCAAGGTAAATATCATGAATGATCTCGGCTGTATTGCCGTTCCGAGAAGATGGATATTTACCCCTGTTGTCCTGAAAAACGGACAGGAAACGGAATTTTATTTTAGCTGTATGAAGGTTGTCGGGAAACGGGATATCCCGGTGGAATCCATCTAGCACAGGGAAGCAATAATGTTTGAAGTATTAAAGAAATAGTTTTGATGACACAAACAGCTACGATTGAAGAATAATAACAGTATTCAGTGCCTGCGGGATGACATCCATTCCGGGAGAATGCACAGATAAGGAGGCAATTATGAATTTAACGACAGTAGAAGGAATGCAGTCAGAAATATTTGTACCGATCACATCAAAGCCTGTATTTACCGAGCTTAAGAAACCGCTCAGCGAGTGCAAGGTCGCATTTATCACAGCGGGAGGTATCCACAAAAAGGATCAGACACCGTTTAACACCTCCGGCGACTTTTCTTACCGGACCATTCCGTTCGATACGCCGTCTGACCAGCTGATGGTAACACACGGAGGCTTTGATAATTCAGATATCAACAAGGACGTCAATGCAATGTTCCCGATCGACCGTCTCCATGAGCTTGTCGACGCCGGATTCATCGGATCGCTGGCAGATGAGACATACACCTTCATGGGAGGCGGCGGAAATGTTGAGAAGTTCCGTGAGGAGACAGGACCGGAGATTGCCAGAAAGCTCAAGGAGCAGGGTGTTGATATCGTTCTCTGTACCGGCGGCTGCGGCACCTGTCACCGCTCCGCAACCATCGTAACACGCTGCTGCGAGGAAGCCGGCATGAGCTGTGTTGTCATCGCCGCACTTCCGCCGATCGCAAGACAGCAGGGAGCACCGCGTATCACCGCACCGCATGTGCCGATCGGTTCCAACGCCGGTGAGCCAAACAACATTCCACAGCAGACCGCCATCGTCAAAGAATCTCTGGAGTGGGTGCGTGACTGTCCAAGCTACAACGGAATGAAGGTGCTGCCATACGAGTACCGTCACAACGTATAACGAGATGGAAAACGTACAATGCTAAGATTATAAGCTTTTTAAAATTAAGCGTCCGCTTTGCTTTGAAAAGTCTTTGCCGAAACCGTACCAAGAAAAATCAAGTTTATTTTGAAAAAACTATTGAAAATGATTTTTGATTGTGCTATGATGACTTTCGTAAAGAGCGAAGGTGCTTCTATCTCAAGATAGAAGCGCCTTTTTTGTTTTCTGAAAAAGGCAAATACGAAGATATGTTATTTTTGGAAGGCAGGAGAATGGTTATGGACAGAAAGGTGGTACGGATATGTTAAATTCTGGAGATACTGGATTTATGATGATAGCAACGGCATTTGTGTTCTTTATGACGCCGGGGCTTGCATTTTTCTATGGTGGACTTGTCCGCCGGAAGAACGTGTTGAACACGATGCTCTCTTCGTTTTTTATTATGGGGCTTGCCTCAATGATGTGGGTGCTTGTGGGATATTCCCTTTCCTTCAGCGGCAACTGTGGCGGCGTGATCGGTAACCTGAAAAGCTTCTGTATGGCAAATGTAGGCTGGGAGCCGGGTGCATATGCAGACGGAATACCGGCATTGCTGTTTGCAGCATTTCAGATGATGTTTGCAATCATTACGCCGGCACTGATCACCGGTTCCGTGGCAGGAAGAATGCGTTTCAAAGCACTGTTCGCATTTATCGCACTGTGGCTTCTGATTGTGTATTTCCCGATGGCACATATGGTATGGGGCAAGGGAGGACTTCTCGGAGAGGTGCTCGGCTCTGTCGATTTCGCCGGCGGCAATGTCGTACATATCAGCTCCGGTGTCAGCGGTCTTGTGCTTTCTTTGATGCTTGGCAAGCGCCGCGGTTACGAGAAAACAGCATACCGCACACACAATATTCCGTTTGTTCTGCTGGGAGCTTCCATCCTCTGGTTTGGATGGTTCGGGTTTAATGCAGGAAGTGCTCTGGGCGCCAACGGTCTTGCCGTACACGCTTTTATGACAACGAACACTTCGGCAGCCTGTGCAATGCTTTCCTGGATGGCGATCGATATGATCCGTGATGGAAAGCCAACCGTGATCGGTGCCTGTACCGGTGCGGTGCTCGGACTTGTGGCGATCACTCCGGGAGCCGGCTTCGTACCGCTCTGGTCTGCAATTATCATCGGTATCGTCGTCAGTCCGATCTGCTATTTCATGATGTCTGTTGTAAAGAAGCGTTTTGGTTACGATGATGCGCTCGATGCATTTGGATGTCATGGCGTCGGTGGTATCTGGGGAGGTATCGCAACCGGAATATTTGCACAGAAGTCGATCAATGGTGTTGCCCGCTGGGATGGATTGATTTACGGCGATTATCGTTTATTTCTGGCGCAGGTGATCAGCATTGTCGCAACGATCGCCGTGGCGATTGTCGGAACACTGATCTGTGCATCCATTGTCAAGCTGTTCACACCGCTTCGTGTCACAGAGTATGATGAGCGCATGGGTCTTGATGAGAGCCAGCATGGAGAGAGTGCATATCCTTCCTTTAACGGTCTGGACTAATGCGGTGAACAGCGAATGGCTTGGATTTGTGCAGTGAAACATATTGATTGAAATGGAGGTAGGAATCATGATTAAAATAGATGCGATCATTAACGAAGATAAGATGGAGGATGTAAAGGATGCCCTGCAGGAGCTGCAGGTGCATGGAATGACGATCTCTCAGGTGATGGGCTGCGGTACGCAGATGGGATATAAGGAGAAGGTCCGGGGCTATGATGTGGATATCAACCTTCTTCCGAAGGTGAAATTCGAGATTGTTGTCTCCAGCCAGGAGTGGGCGGAGCGCACGGTGGACGCGATCTGCCGCACGGCACACACCGGAGAACACGGCGACGGTAAGATCTTCGTTTACGAGCTGATGGACGTTGTCCGCATCCGTACCGGGGAACACGGACCGAAGGCCGTGTGGGCGGCGGATCAGACGGAGTAGAGGTAAATATTCCCTGTAGGTGACCGGACGTGCTGCGGATGACGGTGCAGACGGCATAAATGCTGAAAATCAGGCTCCCGGTGTGAAAGTAGTTGATGAAATTTACCAAATTATTTTTTTGGTAGCATTTTGCCCCGAATACATGTATAATAAAATATATGACTCAAATTTCGTGCGCACGCGCAAATAAAATTGGGAGCTGATGGAGATGGTATTTGTAACGGGCGATACCCACGGCGATTGGAAGAGCAGACTGAACAAGTATGTTTTTCCGGAAGGGGTAGAGCTGACAAAGGATGACTATGTGATCATCTGCGGTGATTTTGGAATCTGGGATGACAGTCCGAGAGAGAATGGCAATCTCGACTGGCTGGAGAATAGGAAATTTACGACATTGTTTGTTGCAGGTAATCACAGCAACTATGATATATTGGACAATCTTCCGGTGGAGGAATGGCATGGCGGTAAGGTGAACTTTATCCGTCCATCCGTGATCCATCTGATGAGAGGGCAGGTTTTTGATATTGACGACCGCAGTATCTTTACGTTTGGCGGTGCGAGCTGCCATGATATTCCGGACGGCGTGCTGGAGCCGGATGATGAGCGGATCGAGAGCTGGTACAAGATGCGTAAGATGTTCCGGATCAACCATCTGTCCTGGTGGGAGCGTGAGCTTCCGTCTGAGGAGGAGATGCAGGAGGGTTTAGATAACCTTGCGGCACATGGCAATAAGGTTGATTATATTATCACGCACAGTCCATGCTCCTCTATTCTGGAGCAGATGGATGGATACCCGGATTTCTATCAGAAGGATTATCTGACGGATTATCTGGATCAGATCAAGAACACGACAGAGTTCGAGGCGTGGATGTTCGGTCACATGCATGTGAACGTCAGCTTCGAGGAAGAGAAGTGTCACTGTATTTTTGATGAAATCGGTAAGTTAATGTAGAGCAGCAAAGAATCAGGAGTTCTTTGCTGCTATTATTTTGTCCAGCTCATCGACAAGGAATTGTCTTGAGGTTACTGTGATGGCGTGGATCCCCTGCTTTCTGGCGCCTTCTGTATTGTCGGCGCGGTCATCGAAGAAGAGACATTCATCGGCAACAAGATCATATTTGCGAAGAAGTGACTGGTAGATCTCGGCATTTGGCTTGATCTGTTTTACCTGAAAGGAAATGATGCCACCGGACATATCTGCGATAAACGGAGCATTGTCGGTGTGCTTGTGAAACATTGTTTCCGGATAATTGGACAGCAGATACAGCGTGTAGCCAAGCCCCTTCAACTGATGCACGCGCTCCCAGACATCCTCTCTTGGAACATGCATGTATTCGCAGTGATTAATGAACCACTCGATCGTATCGCCGTACTCCGGATATTTCCGGTGGTAGCTTTCGATGATAGCCTGCTCTTCTCCGGTGGAGGAAAGATCCATGCCGGACCAGAGTGGATCTGTAAACATAGCAGTGCCGATCTTGATGGCGTCCTCGCGGGAAAGACCGTGATCCATCAGCATGTCCTCCCAGCGGTATTCGAGCAGAACGCTTCCGATGTCGAAGATTATATTTTTAATGTTTGTCATATCGATCATAGTTGTTTGTCCTTTCTTGTGCTTGCGTTTATGTGTAAAGGAATATATTATGTAAATTAACAGCTTCGGCAAAAGCTGTACATTTAGAGTATAGCATAAAAATACAGTCTGTGGGAGCTTGTTTCACGGCTCCCGGACAATGGAAAGGTACGTTAGGACAATGGGAATGATCAATCGGGATGACATGTTAGAACTGACAAGGCGCATGACTGTCAAAAGAAACTGCTTTGACCGCATTGCGGGCGCATATATGGATGAAGAAGGTTTTATTGATGGAACCTTTAATCAGCATTTTCTGAATCTGACCGCACCGGAGCGGGACAAGAATTTGAAGCTGGCGAAGGCAGTTCCGTTTGCGGAGACGAATGTGCAGCTGAAGGAGTACGCTTACCGGACAAGGGACCTTTCCGATGACAGCATGCGAAAGCTTCTCTGCGCTCTGAATGAGAGTGAGCTGAAAAACGATGCTCTGCTGGAGATGTTTTACGAGGAGGTCGGACGTCATTACCAGAGAAGCGGCGGTTTTGCGGTGTATGTATTTCACGGCGGTTACGATATCCCGCGGAAAGGAACGGACGGGGAAAGCCAATGGGAATCCGAGGAGGTTTATGATTTTCTGATCGGAATATTCTGCCCGCTGGAGGACGATTATGAGCCGGGAGAGCCGGAATGCGGATTCCTCTATCCCGCATTTAAAAATCGAAGCGGGGACGGGCGGTTGATCGATGTTTTCCGGAAGGAGCCCGGGGCAGCAGAAAGCGCACTGCTGGAGCTGCTTGGAATTGATTAGGAGATTTCTGTTAAAAAACATGATAAATTGTATGTGAAGAAGCACTAATGCAGACAATAAAGAAAAGCACCTGAACGGTGCTAATCTTCATAGTGAAATTTACAAGAATATATTATGAGATTTTTGTTGCTGTCAAAGTTATATGTAAGTCTGTGTTCGTCCGTTATTCGTCTGCTACATACTTTCCTGTGCTTTAACGGTTCAGGCTTACCGATTCCCTCTAATAAGCCATCGCGGTCTATGCTCTTTATAAGCTCGTTGATCCGTTTTACAATCTTTTTATCTTCCTTCTGCCAGTCCGTGTATTGCTGCCATGCAGTCGGAGTAAATACTACATTCATTATTCGTATTCTCCTAACTCATCAATTGTCTTTGTGATAAAACCACCAGCTTTTGCTTCCGCCATGGATTTATCCAGCATAGCGAGGTATTCCGCGTTTCTTTTCGCTTTCATAAGCGCATTGTATTCAGATTCTGACATCATCACTATATTTTCGTTTTTAGGTCTTGAAACAATCAATGTTTCCCCTCGGAAAACCTTATCACATAATGCCTTGAAATTTTCTCTTACATCCATGCTCTTTACTGCTAACATGCTTAACACCTCGTTTCTGTACAAAAAATCGTATGTTTTTTCGTACTTTTATTATATTCTTCTATTGTTTTCATGTCAATGGATCTTATGCAGGAAAATTTGAAAAATTGTGACAATACAAAAATTATGACATAGAAACCAATTTGATGATATATTTTTCGCGGTCAGAATGCTATGGCTTCATCGGATTTTAAGAAAAATATAAGAAACACCGGTAAAGAAAAAGGATCCGAAACAACATCCATTCTCAAATATCGTCTCAAATCCTATATTTCAGCGTTCCCGGAGGGAATCGAACCCCCAACTGCCCCTTAGGAGGGGGCCGTTATATCCATTTAACTACGAGAACACAAGCTCGCTGTCAAGTATAGCATGATTTGCCTTTTTATGCAAATAATATTATACTTGTATAGAATGTGTAGTTGTGCAGATAACGCAGTTTTATAGATTGAAATGAGGATTAGTCATATGAAAAAGAAAAGGTTTATCGCTGCTGTGATGGCGGGGATTCTTATGGTAGGAAGTATATGCAGCCAGACCGCACAGGCGGCGTCCAAGTGGCCGAAGGGACCGGACAAGAAAAGCTTAAGCTGTGCATCGGCGATCGTGATGGAGCTCTCCACGGGAACCGTGCTTTATTCCAAGAACGTGCACCAGAAGCATTATCCGGCGAGTATCACCAAGATCATGACATCGCTGCTGACGCTGGAGAACAGTTCGCCGAGTGACGTTGTCACGTTTACCGAGGCAGAGGCGCACGGCATTGAGACCGGAAGCTCCTCCATGTACTGCGTGCCGGGCGAGAAGTTTACGATCGAGCAGGTATTGTACGGCATTATGCTGCAGTCTGCCAACGAGATGTGTCTTGTGGCAGCCGATCATGTGGCGGGCAGCGTCAGTGCTTTTGTGGACATGATGAATGAGCGCGTGGCGCAGCTTGGGCTCAAGGACACGCATTTTATGAATCCGAATGGTCTTCACAACGACGATCACTATACATCCGCATACGATATGGCATGCATTGCCAGAGAGGCGTGGAAGAATCCATCCTTCCAGAAGATCTGTGGCACCAGAACCTATCAGGTCAAGTCGACCAACAAGCGTAAAGCCGGCGAGATCCTTGGCGGACAGCTTCTCAACCATCATCAGATGATCAACGGATATGAGACAAGCAGCCGTTACGAGAAGGATTACGTGATCGGCGGTAAGACCGGATATACATCCATGGCGCACTCGACGCTCGTTACCTTCGCGGAGAAGGACGGCATGCAGGTTGTCTCCGTTATTATGAAGGGCAACAGTCCGAAGCAGGGCGAGCCGAATGAATATACAGACACGACAAGGATTCTTGACTTTGCCTTTGAAAAGTTCTCCAAACATGAAGTCAACGGTGAGAACAGCGATGTGAACGAGAACCTTTTTAATACCTTTGACAGCTATTTTAATGCGGAGCAGTCACCGCTTCGTCTGTCTGCAGAATCAGCTGTTGTCCTTCCGAAGGGCGTGGGCATAAAGAAAGCAAAGCAGCAGATCAAATACGATGATTCCGTTAAGATCCAAGACGGCGAAAATGTCATCGGAACCGTGAAATATACCTACGATGGGCGCATGGTCGGCTCCACCGATATTATTTACGATAGCTCCAAGTCAGCCTCTCATCTGGACGAGGCATCCAGACAGATCGTTGATTCCGAGATCAAACAGATCAAAACCAACAAAAAGCATGCCGTGATCCTGACAAAGTTGTCCGGAATCAAGTACAGCTTTTACAATATGGTGTCCTTTTTTAAGGACAGAGTGATTCTGGTGATCGTTGCAGGGCTGATCCTTTTACTCATTGTTCTTCTGGTGGTAAATTACCGGATGAACTCCCGCAGAAAGCGCAGAAGCCGTATCAGAACGAGACGCTCCTACGGGGCAATGTCCCTGAACAGCCGCAAGTCCTTCTCGGCAAGCAAGCGTAAGGGACGTCGTCGCCGCGGGGCAGATTTTACAAGCAGCCGCAGAACGTCAAGAAGCAGCATGTCAGACAGCGGAAGCAGCCTGAGTACAAGGAAAATGAAGAAAAACCGCAAGAAAACAAAAGAAAGCTTCGGAAAGAGCTTTTATGACTTTTGATAGAAAATAGAAAGGCATGGTTACAAAATGGCAGAAGATAACAATACCACGACAGACAACTCCGATTACGAGGAAATCTGCTATCTGTGCAGACGTCCCGAGAGCAAGGCAGGAAAGATGATCCATATTCCGAACAATATCTGCATTTGCCCGGACTGCATGCAGAAGACCTTTGATTCCATGGGAAGCATGAGCGGCTTTCCGGGAATGATGAGCGGCATGCGCCGTATATGGACATGTTTAACGGCAATCAGAACATGTTCGAGGAGATTCCGAACAATCAGAAACTCAAAAAGAAAAAGCATGAAGAGCCGAAGGCGGAGGAGAAGACAGAGAAGCCGGAAGAAACGAAGGGTATCGTTGATATCCACCACCTTCCGGCACCACATGTCATTAAGAAGCATCTGGATGAATATGTCATCGGTCAGGACTATGCCAAAAAGGTAATGTCCGTGGCGGTGTACAATCATTACAAGCGTGTTCTGACGGACACGATGGATGAGATCGAGATTGAGAAATCCAACATTCTCATGGTGGGTCCGACCGGCTGTGGTAAGACCTATCTGGTCAAGACGCTGGCGAAGATCCTGCAGGTACCGCTTGCGATCACGGATGCCACAAGTCTTACAGAGGCAGGCTACATCGGTGACGATGTCGAGAGCGTGCTTTCCAAGCTGCTTGCCGCTGCGGACAATGATGTCGAGAAAGCAGAGCACGGCATTATCTTTATCGATGAGATTGATAAGATCGCCAAGAAGCGCAATACCAACAGCCGTGATGTCAGCGGCGAGTCCGTACAGCAGGGCATGTTAAAGCTTCTGGAGGGCAGCGAGGTTGAGGTACCGGTTGGTGCCACGAATAAAAACGCCATGGTGCCGATGACAACGATCGATACAAGAAATATCTTATTTATCTGTGGCGGAGCATTTCCGGAGCTGGACAAGATCATCAAGAAGCGTCTTACCAGTCAGGCATCCATTGGCTTTCAGGCGGAGCTTTCCGATGCCTATGATAAGGATGAGAATATTTTATCCAAGGTCACCGTGAGGATCTGCGGGAGTTTGGTATGATTCCGGAGTTTCTCGGACGTCTGCCGGTTATCTTTTCACTGCAGGCAATGACAGAGGAGATGCTCGCCCGCGTTATGACAGAGCCGAAGAATGCGATCTTAAAGCAGTATCAGAAGCTTTTGCTGCTCGATGAGGTCGATCTGCAGTTTGATGCGGATGCCATTCAGGCAGTTGCCGTGAAGGCAGCCGAGAAAAAGACAGGTGCAAGAGCGTTGCGTGCGATCATCGAGGATTTCATGCTGGATATTATGTATGAGATCCCGAAGGATGATATGATCGGTCGTGTAACGATCACAAAGGACTACATCGAAAATCACGGTTCGCCGAAGATTGAGATGAGGGAAAGCGGTGAGGCAACGCTTCTGACACAGCGCAACGATTAAGTGCATATATTATCTATATGCGTGAAGGCGGACGCTATGTGAATGCGCCTGCGAGTGAGAAAAAGCACAGCTTTTTCGAACCCTTTGCTTTCACGTAGCATCTTAGTATAAGGAGCACTGTTGTGGATTGTCAGGACAAAATATATTCCGAAGAATATGAAGATTATATCGTGGAGTACGGCAGCTGGTCGGAGCTGGTGTCGGAGCAGTATCAGACGGACTGTTACCAGCTGGCAGATTTCCGGTTTGCCGTTGTTTATCTGGAGG
Source organism: Roseburia sp. AM59-24XD (assembly GCF_003478445.1). Lineage (GTDB taxonomy): Bacteria > Bacillota > Clostridia > Lachnospirales > Lachnospiraceae > Jutongia. The sequence continues at coordinate 39,941 of NZ_QUET01000022.1, read as the reverse complement.
GCAGTGCGGTCGATGAGAGCCGCAGAAATGCAGAGCTTGTGATACCACGATGCTTTGGTCTTCTGAGTTCAACACAGACGTTAGAGGAGACAGGGGCGGCGAGAGTCAGGAGACAGTCGCAGTTAGAGCTTTTCGGACAGGGTGTAATGTTCGGGATTGTTGATACGGGGGATGGAGTTTGATAAACAGAGCAATGGGGAAAGGTTTGGTGTTAAACAAAATGAATGAAAGATATTATCAGGAAGCATGTGCAGTAATGAACGAGGTCAAAAAGGTAGTGATCGGTAAGGATGAGTGTGTCCGTCTCGCGATGGCGGCGATCCTTGCAGGCGGTCATATCCTGATCGACGATATACCGGGTGTCGGTAAAACAACACTTGCGATGGCATTTGCGGGAGCTATGGAGATGGACAGTCACCGTATGCAGTTCACGCCGGATGTACTCCCGGCGGACATCCTCGGATTTTCCATGTACGAAAAGGCACAGGGAGCTTTTGTGTATCAGCCGGGTGCGATCATGTGTAACCTGTTTCTGGCAGATGAGATCAACCGCACCTCGCCGAAAACACAGTCGGCACTGCTTGAGGTTATGGAGGAAGGCAATGTCACAGTGGACGGTGTGACAAGACGTGTTCCGGAGCCGTTTGTGGTAATTGCGACGGAGAATCCGGTCGGAAGCGTCGGAACCCAGCTTCTGCCGGAGTCACAGCTTGACCGTTTCATGATCTGTATGACCATGGGATATCCGGATGCCGAGAACGAGATTGCGATCGCAAAGGGAAGAAGCAACGGCATACAGCTTGACGATGTACAGGGAGTTATTCCGGCACAGGAGCTTATCCTGATCCGGGCAGAGGTTGAGAATATTTATCTGCACGATGAGATCTATTCTTATATTGTAGATCTTGCAAGAGCCACCAGAGAGCATTCGCTTGTGGAGCTTGGTATGAGTCCGCGTGGAACCATCGCACTTGCAAAGATGGCAAAGGCGGCTGCATTCCTGTCAGACCGTGACTTTGTTGTGCCAAACGATGTCACCGAAGTATTTAGTGCTGTGGTGGCACATCGTCTCGTATTAAATTCCAAGGCACGTGTTGGACATGTATCCACAGATACCGTGCTGGAGCAGATTCTTTCCAGCGTTCAGAAACCGAAGGTCAGAAAATAATCGGAGAGGCGTGTGATTCCATGAAAAGACTCATCACATATTTGATCGTGATCGCGTTGACATTTTATACAGCGGTGCTTTATGGAGCACCAGTTTTCTGATGCTGTTTTATGTGGAGCTTGCCCTGCCGTTCTTTCTGATGCTTACTCTCCTGCCGGCAATGCGCAGTCTGAGACTTACAATGGAGCTGCCGATTCCCGTGGTAGAGCAGGGACAGAAGGTGCCGGTATTACTGCGGGTGCGCAACGGAAGCTTTCCAATCGGAGGAAGGATTGCGGTGCAGGTGAAAGGAACGCTGCCGATGGGACAGAAAACAGAGAAAACCTGGTTCTATTCACATCTGACGGGCAGCAAAAAGGAAGCCGTCATCAAGACAGAATATCATGCCCGCTGCGTCGGTAATATCCATATGGAGATCGGGAAGGTCTGGTGCTATGATTTTCTCGGACTTGTCGCAGTGCCGCTTTCTGCGAAGTACTGGAAGGCACTGAAGCCGGAGACGATGCTCGTTTTGCCGAGAATCTGCGAGGTTCCGGTGATGGTCAGCCGCCAGAGCCGTGATTTTGCGGGGGAGAGCGAGGATTATTCCAAAGAACGCGGCGGAGATGATCCGTCCGAGGTGTTCAAGATCCGTGATTATCAGCCGGGAGACAAGCTTCGCAGCATTCACTGGAAGCTGACAGCCAAGACGGACGAAATGATGGTTCGCGAGCAGTCACTGCCGCTGGGCTGTCCGGTCGATTTCTATCTGGATCTGTATCAGCCGGCGGGGCATCATGGCAGAAAGCATGAGACAAAGCGCGACAGTTATCTGCAGATCATCGCTTCGATCAGCCATTCGCTGGTGTTAGAAGGATGCCGTCATCATGTCATCTGGTTTGACAGTCAGAGAAATGATATCTGCAGATACCGGATCGAGAAAGAGGAAAATATATACGAAATGCTGTTTCGTCTGGGGCAGCTTCCGGTGTATCACAGCCGGAAGGAGCTTACTGAACTTTATCGGCAGAAATATCATGAGATGCCGGGTATTACGACATTGGAGCTTGACACAGAGCTGGTGCTCAAGCTGAATGGCGAGACACAGGCAAGATACAGCGGGGATGTTTCCGATATCGAGAGGCAGCTTGGCGCGAAGAAATTAGTTGTTTAGCGGAGGGGACAGGCCGCTTGTAAATAAAGGGGGAATATCATGAAAAGAAAGCCGTTCGTTATGCAGGGAATCTGTCTTTTCATGCAGCTTTTCGGAATGCATCTGTGTGTGTATTCCATCTTTCTGAAAGCAGGAAGCTTATATAAATTTGCCATTGCACTTGCGGTGGCGTCGATCTGGTTTACCGTGCTTGCAGCGGCACCGCTCCGGCGTCTGGAGCATAAGGTAAAGAGCCGGTATAAGATTCCGTTTGTGAAGTATCCGGTGGCGGATCTGTTTCTGCTTTTTACTCTAATAATATGGGGGATTTTGACAGTCCGATATCTGGGACACATCAAAGCAGATATGACGACACTGACGGATGCGGTCGCGCATCGTCAGAGACAGTATAATTACGGTGTATCCGGTGCATTTCAGCCGTATGCGGACCGGTATCACGGAGCCGTTGGAACATGGATCGTTCTGGATCTGGAGCTTCTTGCCGGACTGTTTATGTCACGGGTGTATGCACACCGTCACGGCATGTTCTGGGGGACACTGCCTGCGGCACTTCTTGTAGCCTGTGGTCTTCTCTGGGGAAAGGCGCCGACCATACCGGCAATGATCCTTCTGATCGCCGGTATTCTGGGAACACAGATGTGCTACGATGAATTTCATGTAGGCGGTTCCAGACATTTCCGCCAGATCAGTGTTTCCATTGTGCGTCACCGTTTATTCTATCCGATCATGTTAGTATGTATTCTGGTGCTGTTTGGAGCAGGAGCCAGACTGTCGGTAGCAACGAAGGATCAGGCGTTGCAGGGAGAGGAGAAGCTCCTTAAGACGCAGCACACCATGGAAAAGCAGATTGTGAACTTTGGGGTGCGGACCGTGCAGAAGATTCAGGCACTTCTTGGCATTGAGCAGCCGGGTGTGCTTACCAATACTTCCCCGAAATTTACCGGGGAGACCGTGCTTACGCTGACCGTAGACAAGAAACCGACGGAAGATATTTATCTGCGCGGTTTTATCGGCACAAGATACGAAAACGGCAGATGGAGCAATTCCAAGAAAAAGAAAATATCCGGTCTGTTTGGAACCGAGACCTGCTATCAGCTTCTGACGCAGGATTATAACGTATATCAGGCAAGAAAGCTTGCTTCGGACAACCGATCAGTATCGTATCAGGAATATCTGGCAGATCCGGATTCGATGGGGCAAAAGAACGCCATGCATATGAAGATCAAATATGAGAAGGGCAACCCGACAACGTTTGCGTACTTTCCATATTTCTCCAAGCTGGATGAAAGCTCCATGGGAACGCTGATGCTTGATTACGACAAGGGCTTCCGGCGCAGCGATGACGTCAGCGAATACGAGGTGCTTACCCAGAAAACAAGAATGGGTCTTCGTTTTCAGGCAAGCTCGGCGGGACTTCTGCAGAAGGAATGCGTTCCGTATTATGCCGGGGAACGATTGGGAAATCAGGAATCCGTTACGATATATGAGACAGACGATGACAATTTCGGCTCGAATAAGCAGCAGATCACGGATGGGGAAGATATGCCGTCGTTAGAGGACGGAAAGTACTATGTTGCCGTATCGGATCCGAATCTCGGCAGGTATTTCCAGTATGTGTTAAGTGAGGATCTGTGGCTGCCGGGTGGTCTGACACAGACGAAGCAGCTTGCAAAGGATCTTCTGGTCAATTATGTTCCGATCACGAAGACCACCGGAAGCGGAAGAACCATTTTCGTATCTCCGGATCAGACGATCAAATCGCTGCGAATCTATCTGAATGAAAATACAAAGTACAGTCAGACGCTGAAGGCAAAGGAAGTCGGTACCGATTATGTGGAGAATTTCCTTTTCGTGCAGAAGCTTGGTTACTGTGAGCATTATGCGACAGCAGGAGCTGTGCTGTTTCGTGCGATGGGAATCCCATCCCGCTATGTGTCCGGTTACCGTGTACCGGCATCAGACTTTGTCGACAACGGGGATGGAACCTACACGGCGAAGGTGCTGGATCAGGAAGCGCATGCGTGGACGGAGGTCTACAGTCTGAGCAGCGGCTGGACCGTGGCGGATATGACACCAAGCGCACAGGATGCGACCGGTCAGATCAACAACAACGGATCCGGATTTACCCAGACCGCACCGACCGAGGAGCCGGATTACGGCGATGACACCTCCTTGAGAATGATCCGCAGAGCAGCGAAAAGGCAGCGCAGGATCCTTCTGAAACGGAAGAACCTGAGATCACCGAGGAACCGGCTGCGACTGAGCATGCCGACGGACAGAATGGCGGAAGCAGCGATCAGATGGACGCATCCTCAGACGGAAGCAGTTCCGGTACATCCGCCGGAAGCGATGCAGGCAGGAAAGCACTTTCTCCGAAGCAGAAGAAAATCCTGCTTGCCGTGACAGGAACGGTGGCAGTCTTACTGCTTCTGTGGCTGATCTGGTACAGCCAGCGTCTGCGCAGAAGATACCGTCTGCGAAAATGTCATGGAGGCGGTGCATATCTTCTGGAGTTGAACCATCAGCTCGAGCAGGTGCTTCGCTGCTGTGGCTTTGGCAAGCCGGAGCACATGACCGATCAGGAATATCTTACGCTTCTTAGCGGGCTTGATCCGAAGGGCGTGGAGAGCGGCATGACAGGGAGGTATTTCCGTCAGCTTGAGAGAGCGCGGTTTGACAGAGAGTGCGGTTCAAAGGAAGAGATCAGAGACTGTGTCCGCTTTGTCAGGGGCGTGAAGCGGGCAGCACTTGCATCGGCAGGAACCGGGCGGAAATTCTACGCCGGACTTCGTGCATGGAAGTGATAAATAGTGTATGGACATACGAAAAGATATTTACCACTAAATGATGGATTGCACTATTGCGAAGCAATTATATAAATAAAATTTTATCGCACACCAGAGGGGATTGATTACACGATCCCCTCTTTTTTGAATGCTGATGGAACGACAAGGATCTATTCCATTTGGGATCAGAGCATTCCGTATGTCCCGAATTCGGGACAGGAGGGCGGACTGCCGGAGGAGCTTTCCTATGGCACGGAATACGGAAGAGAAGCCATCAACCGCGCGCTGCAGTCGGCAAATCCTTACGATATCGTACCGAGCAGAGATACCGAGGGACATGGAACCTTTATGGCGGGCGTGGCATGCGGCAACGAAGATGCGGCACAGGAATTTTCGGGAATCGCTCCGTTGGCGGAGCTTGTCGTTGTGAAATGCAAAGCTGCCAAAAGAAACATCCGTGATTATTACGGGATCGACCCGGATGTGCCGTGCTTTATGGAAAATGATATTATGCTGGGGATCCGCTATCTGGCAAGGATCGCCTATCGGCGCAGAAAGCCGATGGTCGTGTGTATCGGCATGGGAACAAGTCTCGGAAGCCATTACCGGGGAGGGGCACTCGGTCATATTGCGCAGTCCTATGGCGATCTGAGGGGCTTTGTTGTCGTGGCAGCAGGCGGCAATGAGGGAAACGAATCACACCACTATCATCAGGAGCAGCTTGCCGCCCGGGGAGAGACGGAGGTGGAGCTTCGGGTCGATCCTGCTGAGACCGACTTCACAACAGAGCTTTGGTGCAAGGCGCCCGGACTTTGCTCCGTGGCTTTGATCTCGCCCGGCGGGGAGTTCAGTGGCAGAATCTATGCCCGTGTCGGCGAACGGCAGATGATCCGTTTTCTGTTGGAAAAGACCGTTGTCTATATTGATTATCTGCTGGTTTCCTTTGAGAGTGGGGATGAATGCATCCGTCTCCGCTTCTTTGGTCCCGAGGAGGGGATCTGGCGGTTCCGTGTGTACAATGAGACGGACATTCCGGCGCAGTTTGACATGTGGCTGCCGATCCGTGAATTTATTAATAACGGGACTTATTTTCTGCGCCCGGATCCCAATACGACCTTGTGCGATCCGTCTAACAATTTGCAGATCATCACCGTTTCCTACTACGATGGTGCGAACCGGAGTGTGGCTGCGCAGGCAAGCAGGGGCTTTAATGTGCGAGGGGAGATTGCACCGGACATTGCGGCACCCGGCATCAATATCTACGGTCCGGCACCGGAGCCCGGCAATGTGGCGGCGGAGCCCGACAGACCGGTGCGCTATGTGAGCCGCAGCGGTTCCAGTGCTGCGGCGGCTGTGACAGCGGGGGCTGCCATTCTTCTGGTGGAGTGGGGGATCGTCAAGGGCAACGACATCAACATGGACACGGTCGGCGTACAGAAATACCTGATCCGCGGAGCAAACCGGGACGGACGCCGCTTCCCAAACGAAGAGTGGGGGTATGGCACGCTTGATCTGTACGGGGCATTCGAGGCTATTCGTCCGAAGCCATAATACGGCGCACATCCTCCATGTAAAACGCCAGTAAAAGCTCTGTTTTCTGGAGAGCCGTGTCCAGCGCAAAGATCCGGCGCAGCCGTTTGATCCGGAAATTCACGGTATTGCGGTGCATGAACAGCTCCTGTGCCACCGCCTGGATGCTGCCGTCATGCTCAAGCCAGCTTCGAAGTGTCTGGCGTAGCGTGGGATCCGTCAGCGGTGACAGAAGCTTCTCTGCCTGCGCAAACACCTCCGGATCATCGATGGCAAGTACCGTATTGTAAAGACCGATATTGCGAAAATGCGTCAGGGATTCGCTACGGATCCGGCTGACCGTCAGCGCACGTCCGGCATGCTTTGCCTGCACCGGCAGGGAATACGGCGAAGAAACAGGTTCACTCACCCCGCAGTGCGCCTCCTTCGGAACGGACGGAAGTGTGACAGAAGCATAATAAAACAGTTCTCCCATCCGCACATGGGCGTACCACGGGAAGGAAAGCTCCTGATCGCTCACCAGCAGAAAGCAGCCGCGGAAGCCCTCCAGCACGGGAATGTCCTTTTCGGAAATATTCATATGCAGGGCATGCTCCAGCGCCTCCGTGCGCAGATCCTGCGTCCGCTTCTCCGAGATGATCTCGTTGCAGTAGTCCTGCATGATATCCGCAATATGAACCTCCCATGGCATTGCAAACAGCGGGAAACGGTGCGCAAGACACCAGTCATTGACCTCCTGCGGGACAGAGCTGATATACGGTCCCATATTCAGGACAAGCCCACAGGCGTGCTGATCGGCAAGCTGCTGCACGAAAGGGAGAAGCTCGCCGGGCTTGGCGGTCTCCATACCGGTCGTGATGATCAGCTCATTGCCGCGCAGGAAGCTGCAGTTGCTGCGGTCCTCCACGAGATGCACCCAGGAGATCAGACGGTCCAGATTCGCGGTCGGCGTCAGCAGACAGAGCTGATACTTTGACTGGGTGTGATGATAAAAATATTCTAGAGTTAATGCCATAGTGCTTCCCCCGTTTCCGTAAATATTCGTGATATTTCGACTACTCAGATAACATTCCTGTAAATTTTCATGAGATTCCGGATAATTTCTGCTTCTAAGGATCAGTATACATGAATTGTGCTGACAGCACAATAACTTCCCGGATGATTATGCTAAAACACATAGAATACGCCAAAATATTGTGCTAAGATTTCTGATATCAAAAGAAAAGCAAATTACATGCAAGGAGGAATCTGATATGTTAAGAGAAGCGTTACCTAAGATTATTACGGAGAGTGTACCGGGCCCAAAGTCAAAGGCCCTGATCGACAGAAGACATGCAGCAGTTCCAGATGCCATCGGCTGTGCTTATCCGGTTGCGATCAAGCGTGGTGAGGGAGCCATGGTGGAAGATCTGGATGGCAACTATTTCCTTGACTGGGTCGGAGGCGTCGGTGTCCTGAATGTCGGATACAGCCAGCCGGCTATGGTAGAAGCTGTCAAGGAGCAGGCAGAGAGATTCTTCCACGGTATGTTTAACATTGTGACACATGAGGGCTACGTTGCACTGGCAGAAAAGCTCAATGAGATCGTTCCGGTCAAGGGCGGTAAGAAGCGTACCTTCTTCGCCAACAGCGGTGCCGAGGCAGATGAAAATGCCGTCAAGATCGCCAGAGGTTACACAAAGCGCCCGAACATCATTGTATTTTCCGGTGCCTTCCATGGCCGTACCGAGCTGACCATGACGATGACCTCCAAGAAAGCATATGCCACAAGCATGGGACCTCTTTCCCACGGCGTATTCCGTGCGAGATTTCCATATCTCTACCGGAAACCGGCAGGAATGCCGGATGATGCGGCAATTGATTATTACATCAGCTCCATTTACGATGTCTTTGAGGAGTGCGGTGCTGCAGACACGATCGCAGCAATCGTCGTAGAGCCGCTTCAGGGTGAGGGCGGTTTCATCCCGGCACCGATCGAGTGGGTCAAGGCAGTGCGTAAGATCTGTGATGACAACGGAATCCTTCTCGTAGCCGATGAAGTACAGGCAGGCTTCTGCAGAACAGGCCGCATGTTTGCTTCCGAATACTGGAAAGAGGCAGGCTGCGCACCGGATATTCTGGCAACCGCCAAGTCCATTGCCGGTGGTATGCCGCTGAGTGCCATTGTGGCAAGAGAAGAGATCATGCAGGCAGTTCCAGCAGGCACGATCGGCGGAACCTACTGCGGTAATGCCGTTTCCTGTGCATCCGCGCTCAAGGCGATCGAGATCATGGAGAAGGACGATCTCGCCGGACGTGCGATGGAGATCGGCAAGAAGGTCACAGCACGCTATAAGGCAATGAAGGAGAAATACGGTGTGATCGGCGATGTCCGTGGACTTGGTGCCATGATCGGTCTGGAGTTTGTCAAGGATCAGGCATCCAAGGAGCCAAACCCGGCACTCGTCAAGGATCTCGTACAGGAATGCGCTGCCAACGGACTGATCGTTGAGAGCGCCGGAATCTACGGAAATGTCATCCGTTTCCTTGCTCCGCTTGTGATCACCGATGAGCAGCTTGAAGCAGGTCTTGATATTATGGAGGCTGCCATTGCGAAGCTGACTGCATAGAGAAAGGAACGAAAACGAATATGAAAGAATTAATGATAAAACCGGAAATCTATCATTTTGACAAGGTGCGGGAATTTGCGGAGGAATTTCAGATCGGCGAAGGAGATCTGATGGTCACAAACGAATATATTTACAAGCCGTTTTTCGGAGATCTGGATCTGAAATGCGATGTGATCTTCCAGGAGAAATACGGACAGGGCGAACCCTCCGACGACATGGTTGAGGCAATGTACAAGGATATTAAGGGACTGCACAAGCGTGTGATCGCTGTGGGCGGCGGTACCGTGATCGATATTTCCAAGCTGTTTGCATTGAAGGACGTTTCGCCGGTACTGGATCTGTACGATGGAAAGATCCCTCCGGTCAAGGACAAAGAGCTTGTGCTTGTGCCAACCACCTGCGGAACCGGAAGCGAGGTAACGAACATTGCGATCCTTGCACTCAACAGCCGCGGCACCAAGAAGGGACTTGCCGTTGACGAGATGTACGGTGACAGCGCAGTGCTTGTGCCGGAGTTGTTAGAAAGCCTGCCGTTCGGCGTATTTGCCACAAGCTCCATTGACGCACTTGTGCATGCGGTCGAGTCAAGTCTGTCCCCGAAGGGCAATCAGACAACCCGCATGTTCGGTTACAAAGCGATCGACATGATCTTAAACGGTTATAAAGAGATTGCCGCACATGGTCCGGAGGCGAGAAAGCCGCTTCTGCCTCAGTTTCTGATGGCGAGCAACTATGCCGGTATCGCCTTTGGCAACGCCGGCTGTGCCGCAGTGCATGCCATGAGCTACCCGCTTGGGGCAACCTATCATGTGCCTCACGGAGAGTCCAATTATGCGATGTTTACCGGAGTCATGAAGAACTACATGGAGATCAGGACGGACGGCGAGATTGCAACGCTCAACCGTTTCATTGCGGACATTCTGGGCTGCTCCACAGAGAATGTGTACGAGGAGTTAGAGAAGCTTTTGAATCATCTGATCCAGAAGAAGCCGTTGCATGAGTATGGCATGCGTGAGGAAGAGATCGAGGAGTTTACGGATTCCGTCATCGAAAACCAGCAGCGCCTGCTTGCCAACAACTTTGTACCTCTGGACAGGGAGCGTATGATCAAGATCTACCGCGAACTGTATTAAGATTGTTAAGTCATGGGGGATAACCGGATGAAGAAATGGTCCGGTTATCCCCCTATTTTTGCGTCTGCTATAGGGACATCACTTTTCAACATAATGATGGAGTGGAAGGTAAAATTATCGGAATCAAAATAAAACTGCGATTCGCCATGATATTTCTCGACAACACGCTGCACGCTTTTTAACCCATAGCCGTGCCGGAGCTTATTCGGCTTGGTCGTAAACAACTGTTTATTCGCCGTGAACGGATTGCTGCGGCAGCTGTTGATCAGTGTGATCACGATCATATTTGCATTATGATGCCGGATATCAAGTTCAATGGAGGCGCGGGGAATGTTCTGCGTTGCCTCCAGCGCATTATCCAGAAGATTGCCAAACAGCGCAGTAATATCATGCTCGGACAAAAGATCGGCACAGCCGGAACGGATATCGGTGATCAGAGTCGTATCGCTGCTACGGGCTTGCTGCTTTGCGCGGTAAAGAATCGCATTTAACAGCTTATTATCGCAGAAGCGGACAGATTCCTGCAGATCCGAGGACTGCACGATCTGGTCAATATATGCCGTGATCTTATCGTACTCCTTATTCCTGGCGAGGTTGGAGATTGTCAGCAGATGCCTGCGGATGTCATGGATCAGGATCTTCTGCTTCTCATCCTGCGCATACAGGGAATGAAAATACTGCGTGGTGTCGTGCTCCTTCTGCAGCAGGAGCTGTAATTCCAGAAACTGCCGGTTCTTTTCCTGAACCATGGTCTGATACCAGGCAAGGAAAATATTCATGACCAGCAGCAGAAGCGTGCATACGGAGATCAGCACGTCCAAATAAAAGCTCAGACCGATATTCATGCAGACGTTTGTAAAAACAATGGCGATCCCACACGACATCAGAGGGACAACATTTAAGACCAGAGAGCTTTTGTCATAAACCAGCTTTCGCGAAAACCTCTTCTGGATATAATACGAAGTAAACTGCAGAATGAAGAAATAAATCAATTTGCTGATCACAGACAGGATCACAACATTGCGGAAATAGGTGCGTTCATTATAAAAGTCCGGCGCAAAATAAGAGAGAAGACTGATGATGACAAGCTCGCTGAGCACCATGGTGATCGTGATAAACAGAGAGTGAAACAATGCTGTCAGCGGTTTCAGGTCATATGCCAGATACAGAAAGATCACATGCACGGACAGAAACAGGATCAGATTCAGCGTGAAATTCTCCTGAAAAGAGCCCGCAAATAAAATGAAATATCCGACCGTCAATGCCGTGATCCGGAAAGCAGCAGAGCGTTTCCCGGTAAAAAGATTCCTGCAATACTGCAATAAAATGCATGCCTCCAAAAAATAAATAACTGCGTAGCAAATAGTAATCGACATCCTTCTACCTCGTACTTTCTAAATAAAGCAAATACTTTTCCCTTAATTCGGAATATTTGCGTCTGGTCAGATATGCCGTGTACCGGTCACTGCATAAATGGATCAGCGAGTGATCAAAATGGTCAATGTATTTCATGTTGACGATAAAGCTCCGGTGGCAGCGGAAAAAGCAGGGGAGGGACAATTCTTCATCCCAATAATCAATACTATTAATGGATTCCAACTCGCGCTGCAGCGTGTATAGAATCACTTTTCGTGCCTGCGCCTCTACACAGATGATCTCATACGCATTGTAGGTGTACAGCCCATCCTTTGTCTCGATCGCGATCGTGGTACTTAAGGTGTTGTACAGGTGGAGTGCTTCCTTCAGGTTGTCATAGAGTCTCTGGGGATTCAGAGGCTTCGTCAGATAACGGAACACATGAAAACGCATCGCATCATCGAGATATTCCACATATGAAGTGATGATAAATATAATGGTGTTTTTATTCTGTTCCTTTAATGCCTTGCCAACATAGATGCCGTTTAGTCCGGCCATCTCGATATCAAGAAATACGATATCCTTAGAACCGGTATCGGCAAGAAGTGCCTCTCCGCTTTCAAAGCTGACAATATCCGGAAGCTTGCTGTGCAAGCTGGTGAAAAACTGTCTCAGTTGACGGGTAAGCTGCTCAATCTGCTCCCTGTCGTCATCACAGATCACAATTCGCAAAAAAACACCTCCTGTCCGAAATGAAACATTATATGAAGCCTACGGATTGTCCGGATCCCTGGTCCAGGCAGATTGATTGCGTGTTACCATCAGCTCAACGATCTGCTCCAATAGCTTCACATCCTCCTCACTGCACAGCTGCAGCTTGTCGATGATATTCTGAGGGATATGATCGGAATGCAATGCCCCCAGTAAAAGATAATCGGGAAACACACGAAGAATGCTGCATAGTTCCACGAACTTATCAAGGCTTAGTCCGGTTCGCCCATTCTCAATGGAAGAAAGATGATTCTTGGAAAAGCCAAGCAGCCCGGCAATCTCTCGCTGGCTGTAGCCCAGTTCCCGGCGCCTGAGCCGGATGCGGTGTCCAATCGTCTCCTGTTGAATGTCCTGCATGGGGATACCTCCTCTTCTTTCCAGTATATCACAACTTCGACCGCAAAAAAAGTCTGTATCACAGAATAATTCCGTCAAAGTTGGAAAAACAGGTAACGATTTCGCAGAACAGTTCCGTATGACATGGTCAAAATCGCCCAAAACACCCCCAAATGACCCAAAATGGCGTTTTTGTGTCGTTTCGTGCAAACCCCATCGATTTGTTCTTGAAAAAGTAGTAAAATTTAATTGTCTGGAGCAGATTTCGGACAAATCTCTACATACTCAATTTTATACAAGGAGGTATACAACTATGAATCTTAAGAAGAAAGTTGAAAGCAAGGCGGCTGAACTTACAGCCAGAACACTCACTCACGTTTTGCGTACAGAGGCTAATTCTACAGCCTGCTTCGTGGTTTATCAGCCCAAAGCACCAAAAGAGCTGGGACGTTTCCGGAGAGAAAAATAGTGGATCGTCTATTGTCAGAATTAACGGACTGGCTGATTCACAACCGTGCCATTTCGTCTGACGATAAAGAATTGTACGAATACGCAATTTATAGTTTTATCATCTCTACTGTACCGTTGGTGATCTTTCTGGTCATCAGCGGTATTATTGGTATGTTTCCGGAGGGCTTTCTGATCATCATGCCGTTTATGGTGATCCGGAAATTTGGCGGCGGGTATCATGCAAAGCATGCGTATATCTGTATGATCATGTCGACCGGACTTCTGGCAGGGTGTCTGTATGTCGTGTCCCATTTCTCAGGAAGCCGTTTGATACCGTTATTCTTACTCGTCAGCGGAATAAGTATTGCGATAAACAGTCCTATTGACCATGAAAATAAGAGATTAACGGAACAGGAAAAGATGCGTTATCAGCGCACAACGATCGTTTTGGTTCTTGCTGCCTGTTTTGTTTCTGTCGTTATGAATGTAATGGGATACAACCGTTATTCGTCCTGTGTGGCGCTCGGAGTGATATTGACCGGTGTGCTGCAGCTGCCGGTGATTATCCGGAAGATAATGCGATGATATCGTGCCGTGCATTATACACAGAGGATTGGAAGCGTGTCTTACACGGATTGTATGAACCGTAATCTACAGGGTGGAGTAGAAGGGTTTTAACGATGCAAAATCATGGTAACAACAGCACATTTGAGTATGTAAAATATCAGGTGCCGCTTTCCGGGGATGGGTTCGGAAAGTGGCATAATTTAAAAATTTAAAAGATCATTTATAAAGATACAAATTTATTATAATTCAGCAGGGTTAAAGAGGACAAAATGTTTAATATAATTTTTAAATAAAACATGTTAGTAGTACTGTTTTGATTGCATATGTATGTTAAAAGAGTGGAGAAAATGAAATGAAAAAAAACATATATGTAATTTGTGTAGCGACAATTTTAGGATTGATATTTTTATATTATAAATCAGCTATTGATAAAAAAATAGATTCCAGTAGAATTCATTTGAAATATTTTACAAATGAAAGTAATGATAAAGAAGATATCTCCTCGGAAGTGACGGAATGGAACAGATACGAAGTGTATCCTGTCAACAGTGAAGTAAGCGATGCCGTGTGGCTTCAAACGCGATTTCAAATAAATCGAATAAAGACGTGGAATGGAAAAGACAATATGCATCAGCAATATATTATTTTTAATAGGGAAAAAGGGCTTTTACTGGAGGAGATAACGAGCGATGTTTTTGGTGGAGATTTTGACGGTGATGGGGAAGATGAGATTATTGTTGTCTCGACCCAGGGCTATGGCATGGTAACGTTATGCATCAATGTGCTGAAAATAAGTAAGGATGATCTTCGAATCAGTAATAGGATTCATCTTATGTACAATGTGAGAAAACTTCAAAATAATAAAATATGGATTTCGGAAGGGCAGGTTGAAAAAGACCACATATTGTTAAAATGTGCAAATAAAGAGATTAGTATTGTATGTACTCAAAAACAGAACATAATTGCAAATGTGGGAGGAAAGCAGAGTAATGTGGTTAATGAGGATGAAATAGAAGTAGAGAATGTGACGGATAATTTAAAAAAAGGATTTCATAAAAACATTTTAATTAAATAGTTTCGACACGAAGAACAAGTGAGAGAACTGAAAAGCAGAAACTATCGAAGAGTATCCGGATATCATCAATATACGAGATATCAAAGAAGATACAATGATGTGTGGAGCAATTTGGATGATAATACGGCATTACTTATAACAACATCAGGAAGTGTTGGTAATGGAAAAGTTGTGGCATTATCTTATGACAATCTAAGGAAAAATGCGGAGGCGATCATACAGTCGCTTGAGATAGATCATCATGATATGGCAGGGCTTCTGCTTCCTATATCATAGTGCATTTTCGCCATATACGATTTTTATTGCAGGTGTAGGATATACTCTGAAGTTAAACAATCTTAGAGCCTATGGAGAAAGCAATGGATATACAAATGAGGGACTGGAGTCGATCAGTACAGATGTATATCGCGTGAATTACAATCATAAGGATCCGTCTTTACGGGTATTTAATAATGAGACAGATTACGTATATTATGATTATTTTATATGTTAAGAAGGAGGAGTGCACATGAAAAAGATATTGCTTGGGATGTTTCTTGCGGCTGCCGCTATTTTCGTGGCGGCAGGCAGTGGATTTGACAGCACGGGGAATAAGCCGATTTCCGGTCTGGATGCACCCAAGGTACAGGCTGAGGAAGAGCCACATGGACCGACATCGACGCTGTCTCCGCTTCAGAAAGAGATGCTATCTTTGAAGCAGGATGGACTATGCTATTATAAGACAACGGCAGGAGATGAGTGGATTCATCCGGAAAAATATGGATTTGAAGCGACAGATACGATTTATGAGTTGTTTGCATTTGAGCAGGAATTTGATGCGAACGGCAATCCGAAATATACAGATATTGTTGTACCCAGGGAGATTGATGGGGGTACGGTAATAGACTGTAACAGCTTTTATAATCATTACGAGATAAAAAGCCTGCGGGTTAAAGCAGCATATAGTAGCTGGCGCGTTTATTCCACCCAATCGTATGAAGAAGATTATGTGGAATCTCGTGTTTTAGGCTGTACCAACCTTGAGTATTATGAAATGGCGGAGGATACAGTGTATTTGGATAAGTGGCAGTTAGAGGGATGCAATTCATTGAAGACGATCGTTATTCCGAAAGGTATGAAGAAGATTTTTGCCAATACATTTAGTAGATGCAAAAAACCGGAGAAAGTTATATTTAAAAAATTTTCTAATCTGGAAATCATAGGGGGAGTGAAAAAAATACCATGGTGGCGGAAACAACATACGAAGAAAAACGGAATGGTTATCTATAAAAATTGCCTGATTGATGCTGGAAAACGTGAAGGAACATTGACTATTCATGGAAATAAGATAAAAAAGATAATGGGGAATGCATTTGCAAACAGCAAGGCAGAAACAATCAAGGTGACCGGTGCACCGAAATTGTGTATGTGGACATTTGATGATTGTAATGCAAAAAAAATAATTCTTGGAAAGAAAATAAATGTGATTCCGTACCAGTGTTTTGGGGGCAATGATAATTTGAAAGAAGTACATATTCTTTCAAAAGGGAAAATTATATGGGGAGTGGACTTGTATGGGAATTATCAAGGATTGGATATGTATACCCCAAAGTCCCAAAACCTCGATATTTATATACATAGTGATAAGTTTCATACGGGATCGGTAAAGAAATGGGGTTGCGGCAAGAACGTAACCGTACATGTCCCGAAAAAGGTAATGGCAAAGTATCGCAAATATACGAAATGTAAGGTGGTAGCGCTTTAAAACATCAGCATTGTATGATAGATGATAATTCAAAGAGAGAAAGACTATAGGAAGAGGGAGGTCGTATTATGAGAAAGATACTACTTGGAACGTTTCTCGCTACAGCTGTCATTTTTATAACAGCCGGCAGTGGGCTGGACAGCGGGGAAAACAAACTGATTTCCAGTTTAGACGCACCCAAGGCGCAGGCAGAGGAGATACGGGGACCGGCAGCGACGCTGTCCCCGCTTCAGAAAGAAGCGATATCTCTGAAGCAGAACGGACTCTGCTATCATAAGACAACGGCGGGAGAATCGTGGTATTATCCGAAGAAACATGGATTTGATGTGTCAGATCCGGTTTATGAACTGATCGCCTTTGAACAGGAGTTTGATGCGAATGGAAACGCGAAATATACGGATATCGTAGTACCTAAGGAGATCGATGGGATTCCGGTAAAAGACTGCAACAGCTTTATTGATCACTATGAGATAAAAAGCCTGCGGATTAAGGCGGCATATAGCGGATGGAGTGAATATTCCACCCAATCAGACGAAGAGGACATTATGTTCTGCCGTGTATGTGGATGCAGCAACATGGAGTATTATGAGATGGCAGATGATACAGACTCCTTGGAGTGGGTGGATCTGATGGGATGTAAGTCGTTAAAAACGATCGTGATCCCTAAGGGAATGAGGACGATAGAGTCAGAAGCCTTTAAGGATTGTGTGAACTTGAAAAACATTAAATTTGATAAGTTTACAAATCTGGATTATGTGGGTGCATTAAAAGATTTGCCATGGTGGATGGAGAAGCATACACAGAAAAACGGAATGGTCATTTACCAAAAAGGTCTTGTGGATGCCGAAGGGGAAGGCAGCACGATTGTTATTCGGAGGAACCGGGTAAAAAAGGTATTGGCAGATGCATTTGAATACAGTCTGGAAAGTACGATCCGAGTGGAGGATGAGGTAGAGTGGAGTGAATATGCTTTTAGTGATTGTGAAGCGAAAAAGATCATTTTTGGTAAGAAGGTCAGTAAGATTCCAATCGGCGAATGGTATTCCGGTCATACTAAAAAAATTTATTGTATGACCAAAAAGAAAATTAAATGGGGATGGAAAAAGGATGGAAAGTATCAGGGCATAGATTGGAATGCTAATGGAATTAAAAGGGATCTTTATATACACAGCGAGAAGTTCCACGCTGCATCCGTCAGCAAATGGAGGAATTGTAAGGATCTGACGGTGCATGTCCCGAGAAAGGTGATGGCAAAGTACCGGAAATATACAAAGTGTAAGGTGGTAGCTCTTTAACACGGGAAAAGTTTGTCTCACGGAATAGTTCCGTCACAGTTGGAAAAACGGGTAACGATTTCACGGAATAGTTCTAAAATACATGGTCAAAATCGCCAAAAACACCCCAAAATGACCAAAAATGGCGTTTTTGTGTCGTTTCGTGCAAACCCCATCGATTTGTTCTTGAAAAAGTAGTAAAATTTAATTGTCCGGAGCAGATTTCGGACAAATCTCTACTGTACCGTTGGTGATCTTTCTGGTCATCAGCGGTATTATTGGTATGTTTCCGGAGGGCTTTCTGATCATCATGCCGTTTATGGCGATCCGGAAATTTGGCGGCGGGTATCATGCAAAGCATGCGTATATCTGTATGATCATGTCGACCGGACTTCTGGCAGGGTGTCTGTATGCCGTGTCCCATTTCTCAGTAAGCCGTTTGATACCGTTATTCTTACTCGTCAGCGGAATAAGTATTGCGATAAACAGTCCTATTGATCATGAAAATAAGAGATTAACGGAACAGGAAAAGATGCGTTATCAGCGCACAACGATCGTTTTGGTTCTTGCTGCCTGTTTTGTTTCTGTCGTTATGAATGTAATGGGATACAACCGTTATTCGTCCTGTGTGGCGCTCGGAGTGATATTGACCGGTGTGCTGCAGCTGCCGGTGATTATCAGGAAGATAATGCGATGATATCGTGCCGTGCATTATACACAGAGGATCGGAAGCGTGTCTTACACGGATTGTATGAACCGTAATCTACAGGGTGGAGTAGAAGGGTTTTAACGATACAAAATTATAGTAACAACAGCACATTTGAGTATGTAAAATATCAGGTGCCGTTTTCCGGGAGGGGTTCGGAAAGTGGCATGATTTGAAAAATTAAAAGATCATTTATAAAGATACAAAATTATTATAATTCAGCAGGGTTAAAGAGGACAAAATGTTTAATATAATTTTTTTGGATAATAATCTGCAAGATTTACAGAGAACAAAGGAATATCTTGAGTCTGTACAGAGCGAGATAAAATATGATGTTAATATAAAATATTGTCATGAAGAAAGTCAGATGTTTCAAATTTTAAATGCAAAAACCTCTCCATACGATATATTTGTGACAGATATAAAAATGCGGAATTTATCGGGCATAGATATTGCCCAAAAAATTAGGGATGAGCAGAAGAATGCAATAGTGATATTTATGACTTCCTATACGAAGTATGTGTATCAATCTTTTGAGTATGCAGTGTTTCGTTATATTCGAAAGGATCATATGAATGAGGAATTGCTGCCGGCATTACAAGCAGCGTGTGAAAAACTTGCAGTTTCCAGACGAACATATATCATTATTAAGAATACCCAGGGAATTCAAAAAGTAAAGAGCAGTGATATTATGTATTTTGAATTAGAAAACAGAAAATGTATTATTTATACCAGAGAGGAACGGATAGAAGCATGGAAGAATATAACACAGTTAAAAAACGAATTGGGGGAAGAGGTTCAGTTATTCATAGAGATATACAGAGGATGTATGGTGAATAAAAAACATATAAAAAAGGTTTGGAAAAATGAGAATAAACTGGTTCTTGACAATAACATTGAGTTGTCCATCAGTAGAAGAAAAAAGAAAGTCGTTGAGGAGACAATGGTTGAATATTGGAATAAGCATAAATAGTGGGAAATAAGTATATCATGAAACGTCTATTTGGTTTGATGAGGTTTTGTAGTATGCAGTATTAAGAAAAGCTTAAATAACCAATATGACAATCAGAATGACCGAATAGATAATGTATGACATTTGTAATAAAATATGTGTTAAAATAAACAACAATTTACGCAAGAAACATTCACAAGAAAAACAAGGAGGTAGCTTTATGAAAAGAATCGTATCAATGGTAACCGCAGGAGCGTTGATCGCAACACTGATCGTGCCTGCTAATGTGGTTTCCACACAGGCAAAAGTGAAAAAGCAGACAATTTCACTGACGGTTGGAGCAGTGAAGAAACTGCAGGTCAGCAAATCATTCGCAAAGAAAAATGTGAAATGGAAAAGCAGTAACAAATCGGTTGTCACCGTGAACAAATCCGGCAAAATCAAGGCAGTATCTGTTGGAAAAGCCAATGTCACAGCAAGAACAACCGGGAAAAAGGGTCAGCTTGCCGCTAAATTTGTGATCAAGGTGACAAAGAAAAAGGTAGAAGCAACGACAGCTCCGGCAACGACAACGGCACCGCAGGTAACACAGACGCCGGTTGCAACGCAGGCACCGGTTACAACACAGTCGGCAGCACCGCAGGTAACACAGACACCGGCACCAACGACAACACCGACACAGTCACCGAATGCGGATCTGGATATTTCAAAGGAATCGATTGATCTGATCTATACGACTGCAGAAGCAGCATATGCAGCAAAGAAACTCGAAGCCAAAGCATCAAAGAACAATAAGGTAGCGGCAGTTGCAGAGAAGTTAAAGAGTCTGGATGATGAGTATTTCCAGAAGAATACGGTTGCATTGGTAGGAGTGCCGGTTACCGATGGTTATGATGTAACATTAACTTCCACAGAGCAGAAGGATCAGGACATGGTCATCAATCTGCAGGCAGATTGGACAGCGAAAGATGGGATTGTCACAACTGTAATAGAAACGCAGTATGTTTTGGTGGAGCTTCCGTGGAGACTTCCGGGGATTGATACTGTAACGACACAGTTGACATATCATAATGACATGAGTTCAGCAATGGACGGAAAAACGGTAGAGGTTTGTAAGATTAAGGTAGAATCGCTGGTTTGGCCGGAGAATTAAATGCAGAGAATTATTGTGCATAGCAGAAAAATCAAAGAATGAAATATTTAATAAAAGATTGTAAATAAGTCTCTTACCAAGAAACGCCCGTTCCGGTAAAATACTGGTTCGGGCGCTTCTTCTATCTTTAAATTTATATTACGGATTGTTCTAAAAATCAAAATAAAATAACCAGTTAGTCAATAAAAGATACCTAATAGACGATGTATGACATTTATGAATAGAAATGTGTTAACATAAAAACAGAAAGGAGGAATAGAATATCAATAAGGCTGTTGAAAGAATAGTAAATGTTTAGAAAAACAAACGATTAACAATATAATATCGGTATCTATGTTTTGTTTTTGGAAATGAATGTTCCTAACAGCTTCAAAAAGTATCACAGAAGAAACAAAAGCTTAGTTAAAAAGAGCAAAGAGAAATGGAGGGATGTAAAAAGAAGATTTAAATCTGGTAAAATGACAGTTTTGATGTTATATGACAGCTCATGCCAGAAAATATTTGACAGCAACTTATTTATAATTAAAGTTATTTATTTTGAAGGGAGATATGTATTATGAAAAAATTTAAAAAAACTATGAGTGTTTTGGCGGTAGCATTAATTGCAGCATTAGGGATCGGAGGTGCCAATGTAGGAGCGACAAGCTGGGCGGTTTCTCATGCAAATTATTCGGGTGCACCTAGTTCTGAAGGTGTTGCAAAAAGCATTATTGTTAAGCAGCGAGCAAAAGGTGCAACTGCAACGTGTAATTATAGCACTCACACGAATAGCAAGGCTACAACGGGTTATACATATATTCGCTGTGAAAATTATACTATGACTAAGAAAACAATAACGAATACAGGTAAAGCTACTTGCAACCCAAGTGTGGGAAGTCCGATTGCTAACATTTCGGTACAGTATAAAGTGTCTGCTTATACTCCGACAACAAATGATACATACAATTCTCAAGGAAACATTGTGGCAATAAATTAATAGCAAGTAATAAAGGATAAGTTTTTATAATAACAAGATCCACCAGATTCACATTGTTATGAGGATCTGGTGGACAAAATTATATAGGTATTATTAGGGGGAAGCTTATGAAGAAGACAACAATATACCTGACATTGTCAGTAATCGTGCTCCTTTGCTTTACCGGCTGCGGTGGAGGAAAGAATCATGGAACAGAGAGCAGGAGGCAAGTAGATAAGACATCCGCAGTAGATTTGCATATCAGCGATGACAAGGTGATAGATACGATCAATTCCTGTTCGAATCTTCAGGCCTCAAAGGAACTTTCCGTGAAGCTTCCATCAAAGAAGACGAGTGTATATCAATATACTGCCGATTATAACTTTGATGTGGATATGAAAGATTATGACAGTGAGTTTCGAGAAATGTTTCGATATTTATTCCCGGATCATTCTATGAATGAGAATCACCTGCTGTATAGTGGCGGAAGTTCGAAGCTGGAGTATGATGACGAGACGGGAGAACTTGTTCAGGATTATAATAAGGTGAAGGACTGGAAGGATCAGATTCTTTCCGGGAAAGAAGGACGAGTTTATTATATTTATGATGATACATGGAATGAAAACATGACGGAGTGGAAGCCCTCTGTTTGTCTGGAGCTTGGTAATCCGATCGGGTATGGGTACGGAACGGTTAATAAAGGGAAAACAGTTGCCCTCAATGGCAGTAAAGTTGAAAATGATGATACGCATGAGAAAGTGTATCCGGGACTGGATGGATATGATCCATCGGCTTACTTAGAATATGTTGCATCATATTCTCCGGACAGCACCGAGAAGTACCAGTTAGAGGATCGTAAAATTGCTGTCTGCGATGCGGTAAAATTTCTGGAAAAGTACATAAACAGTCTTCCAGGTGCAGGAGACAAGACGGCGAAAACAGTTGTGACAGAGGTGGATGTATACCGTGTAACAAAAAATATCTATGGATATAATATGATAACGACGAAGGAGTATGAGGGGATTCCTTTTGATTATATGAGAGCAGGAGAATATGAGGGACGTCTGGGATATGACAAGTATTCTTCGCTGATCGGTAACGCATTTATGGTAGAAAGTAAAGATGTCGATATTATAGATGGCTTTTATCTGAAGGAAAATGCGGTCAATAGAACAAATCTGTCGGAGATTATATCATTAGAAAGTGCGATCAAATCTGTCAGCAGCCAAATGACAGAGCATATCAAATTTAAGGTGAATGAGATTGAACTTGTCTATGCACAGCAATTTGCCAGAACAAAGAATGGATATATTGATACGGAGCATTCGTCTGCAAAGATTACGCCGGCATGGAAGATTACACTGGAAAATACAAACGATGAAATGACATATGTCTGTTATCTGGATGCGGCAGACGGACAAAATTACCGGTATGCCATGATACCGACAAAGTGGTGGAAAGGGAACGGAAAATGATACTGCGGAATATCAAAACGGATTTTCGGAAAATTCTGAGTGGATATGGTTTTTATCTGTGTATTATCTTTACCTGTCTGCTGTGTTTTGCGGCATACATTTATGAAGATGGCGTTACAGGAAACAAGTATTCTGTATTCCGCTCGCTGCTGACCTTTGACCGGCAGTTTATGTTGGATGATACAATGTTCTGCTCCTTTGAGGTTGTCCGGAATGGTGCGGGAAACTGGCTGTTTTTGTTTGTCCCGATCATTGCTTCCTTTGCCTTTGTGCCTCTGGTCTGCGATGAACATGAAGCGAAATCGGTACGTTTCGAGGTGTTTCGGACGAATCGGTTTTGTTATTATACATCCCGGTTTATGACAGGCTGTTTATGCGGAGGACTTGCAGTCATGATTGGATTTATCATTTTTGTGCTGGTCGTTCATGCGTTATTTCCATCTATCAACGCATACAGTCCCGAGTTGCAGACGCAATACAAAGAAATGATGGCAGCAATACATATACAAATTTCGGGCACACATTATATTCAGACGATTATGGTTAAAGTCGGCGGAATGTTTTTGTATGGTATGTTTTGGGCGGCACCGATTATGATGATGACAGCTCTGATCCGCAACAAATATCTGGTAATGTGCATTCCGTTTTTTATAAAATATGGAATCAACCAGACCTGCGAAAAAATACGATGGCGTATGTTGGAAGATCCGGAAAAAGTAAGTACATGGCTTCGGCGTATGACTGCATTTCTGGATCCGGATCAGTTGACGGATCTGGCAGGGAGTGGAAGTCAGATCGGAGAAGTACTGCTATACCATGGTTTGCTGGTGCTGTTTTTCTATATTGTGTATCTGGTGGTGCAAAGCAGGAGGGTTGATTGCGGTGAATAAAAGTATAAAGTGTATTCTGGCAGTTGCCAGAAGCGAATACATCAAATGGATTACAAACCCGAGAGTTATCATTGTGCCGGTTTTGCTGGTGTTTATGCGGATCCTTGCGGTGGAACCGCTGTTGACCCGGGCGGCAAAGCTGGGAGCGGAGCTGGAACGGATGGAGCCGTTCGTTGCAATCGGCAATTCGGGAATGCTGGTCATGCTTATGCCCTGTGTGTTTCTGGTACTGATCAGTGATTATCCGAAGGTGACAGGTAATACATTATTCTTCTTGCAGAGAACAGGGCGGTTTAACTGGTTTGCAGGGCAGCTTGTGTTCCTTATGATGACGATTCTTACATATCTGGGGGTTGTATTTGGAGGAAGTCTTTTGATGACAGGCGGTGATTTTACCGGAAGATGGAGTGATGTTGTTACGAAGTACAATGCAAATTTTCCGGATGAAGCAAACAGCTTTACTGCCCGGCTTTTGCCGTCCAATCTGTATAATCAGATTCCGCTGCGTGTGACGGTGATACAGACATTGTGTATGATGTGTGCATATTTGTTTCTGATCTGCCTGATCATTTATTTCTTTAAATTAAAACATGTTCAGACACTTGGACTTCTTGTGGCAGTTTTTGTGATCGCTGCCGGTGTTGTTACATGTTCATTGAAAACGGATACAATGTGGCTGTTTCCGATGGCAAATACGATTATCTGGCTGCATTATGATACGATTCTGAATGCGCCGAAAATGCCGGTGTGGTGTTCGTTTGCTTATTTTATGATTGCTATCGGTGTGATGCTGGTGCTTACTGCCCGGGCAGTGCATCGGATGGAATTATTTAATGTCGAACAGGTGGAATAAGGAGCTGTAATCGGAAAGGAATGGATCATTATGAAAGATATTATTGAGGTCAGAGGGCTCAGTCTTACGATCGGCAAAACGGCGATATTGAACGATGTGACGGTTTCTCTGGAAGCCGGAAAGATACATGGACTGATCGGCAGAAACGGCAGCGGTAAAACGATGCTGATGAAATGCATATGCGGATTTATCCGACCGACCCGGGGAGTGGTGGTCGTGGACGGGAAGAGAGTTGGAAAGGATGTGGATTTTCCGAAAAATATGGGGATCATCATTGAGACGCCCGGCTTTATTCCGTATTATTCCGGCTACAAAAATCTTAAGCTGCTGGCGGGGCTTCGGAACAAGATTGGCAAAGAGGAGATTATTCAGGCGATGGAGAGGACAGGGCTTGATCCGAAACTGAAGCGGCATGTGAAAAAGTATTCTCTTGGAATGCGGCAGAGGCTGGGTCTGGCACAGGCGATCATGGAGGATCCGGATATTCTGATTCTGGATGAGCCGATGAACGGGCTTGATAAGGACGGGGTTGAGGATATGCGACGGTATCTGATCGACCTGAGAGAGCAGGGGAAAACGATACTGATCGCTTCGCATTCTTCTGAGGATATCTCAGTATTATGTGATGCGGTCTATGAAATGGAGAAGGGTGTATTAGCAAATAGATAGTGGAGAGTGAAATGATAAAAACCAGTGTGATCCGATTTCTAAAAAGTCCCATCAAGGCAGGAGTGCTTCTTGTCTTCTGGGGCTGTGTGTCTTATTTTCTGTTTACGACCAAAATATACTGGAACGAAGTCAATAGACCGATTGATCTGATGATGGAGATTTTACCGTATATTTTTCTGGTTTATCTGGTGATTGCATACGAGTGTTTTTACGACATCAAACGTTTTCATATGGAGGAGCTGCTTCTTGGAAACGGACAACTGCTGCGGGCGCAGGGGAAAGAGTTTGTTGTATTATTAGGGGCGGATCTGCTGGGCTCCGTTTATCTGTTTGCATTTCACATTATGTGTTACAGTCAGGCGGATGTGCTTTGTAAAGCACTTGTCCTGTACACGGTGAGGGTTATCTTTATATACATATTTCTGATGATTCTGGTGGCCATATGTATCGGCTGGGTAATATCACTGGTTACCAGCCGGTTATATGGTCTGGCGTTGATCGCTCTTACATTTTATGTTTTCGATATGAGCTTTTTGTCGCTGTTAAGCAGTATGTCGGACAAGCATGAATTTCTGTGGAAACTGACAACGTTATTTAGCTTTTTCTTTCAAAGCAGACGTGGAATCTGCAGGGATGCGGATTATCTGTTGACGGCAGAAAACGTACATATTTACCGAGCGTTATTTTTTGCGTGTTTCATGCTGGCAATCATATTGTGGAAGCAGGCGGGACGAAAGGCTTGGAGTGTTGTTTCCGGAATGTTGGCAGTGACCTTTCTGGCGTTGTTTTTTCAGCCGACAGGAGCCGTTTATTTTATGATGAATATTCCGAATACATGGGACTCTGTGTCGTATGTGGAACGATACCGGCAGGCGGAATATTCCGATATTTCTCTGACGAAAAAGGGACAGAATAAGAAGGCTTTTCAGGTGGAGAGTTATGATATGAATGTTACGGTGACGGATCAGTTTCAGGCAGAAGCTTGTGTGGTTCCGACAGATGGGACGCAAAAGGAGTATCCGTTCACGCTGCAGTATATTTTTCAGGTTGATCAGGTGACGGATGAGCGGGGAGAGAAGTTGACTTTTGAGCAGGATGAGGATTATCTTCTGGTTCATAATTCCCGTGGGAAGCTGCATTCGATCCGGATTGTTTATCATGGTACGACCAAAGGCTTTTATGCAACGACGCAGGGAATGATGCTACCTGCCAATTATGCATATTATCCGATGCCGGGATGGCACAGGATCTTTTTGGAAAGTGGCGATCCGTATCCGGGGCTGAAAGGAAAGATCGTGGGCGACGACTGCTTTTCAAGGGAGGTATTTTCGGAGGAGACGGATTTTAAAGTGACGCTGCGGTGCAAAGGAAAATATCCGGTTGCCTCGAATCTAAAGACGCTCGCGCAAACAAAGGAGCATGGATTTGTGGTATGGAAGCTTTCCGGGAGAAGTGATGGCATCACGTTGATAGGAAATTCTTATCTTGTGGAGAGGAACATAGAAGGAGTGCGGGTGATATGTTCCCGTCTGGATTGTGAAAATGTTCCGGAGGGAGAAAATGTTTCAAAATATAAAGAGCTTTTTCGCAAAATTGATCAGGAAACGAAATATTCCATGAAAGGGAAAACGTTTATTGTATCGCCGGATTATAATTATATTAACTGGTGCGTTGCAAACGATCACATTGTGGATACTTTGCTGGGAGAACGTGATATCATTGAGACATTAAACACAGGAATGCTGTATCCGGCAGAGGATGATACAGAGGTTAAACTGGGTATCGATAATCGGATAGAATCTTTAGAATAATGAGGGAAGTTTATGGAAACAAGGAATAGCTTGCAGTTAAAAGAGGTCAGAAAATCATTCCGGCGCAAAGAAATCCTGCATGGGATCAGCTGTGATCTGGAGAATGGTGTTTATGGTCTGCTCGGCACAAATGGAGCAGGGAAAACAACTCTGATGAGATGTATGACGGGGTATTATCAATATAAGGGAGATATTATTTTAAATGAAAGCAATGTCCGCAAAATGGGACTCAGGAAAATCGGATATCTTCCGCAGAAGTTTGTCGGATACCCGGAGCTTTCGGTATATCAGATGCTGGAATATTTCTGCAATATCAAAAAGCTTTCGAGAAGAGAGTGGAAGGATCAGATTGATCAGAGTCTGACCTATACGAATCTTGAGGACAAAAGGGACGCAAAGATTAGGACGTTGTCCGGAGGAATGGTGCGAAGAGTGGGAATTGCGCAGGCAATCCTGGGAGATCCGCAAGTGATTCTTTTGGATGAGCCGACATCAGGACTGGATCCGGAGGAACGAAACCGGTTCAAGAATGTCATTGACAATATTTCTGACGGAAGGATTGTTATCTTGTCCACGCATATCGTAGAGGATGTTGAGGCGAGCTGCGATAAAACAATTGTAATGGCAGATGGAAATTTTATTTATCAGGGAGATACCCTGGAGCTTTGCAGATATGCAGCCGGAAGGATCGTCGAGGTGGATGAGGAACAGGTGAAACAGGGAATTGATGGTGAGATTGAGAAGACATATCTCAAAAAGGGAAGAAAAATGCATCGTGTCATTCTGAGAGAAGCTGTTTCAAATGCGCTGGAGTCGACAGTGGAGGATGGTTATATATGCTTATTGAAAAAATAATGAACCGTTTTGACAGGACGGCGTTACAGTGGAGAGGAATGGGACCGTTAAAGTATCTTCCGTTTCTGGTGTGTTATGTTCTGGTTCCGGTTACGATTTACATACTGCAGTCTGCGGGGACAACGTATCATCTGCTGGATACCATGTGGAATCAGATAGCGCTGATCTATCCGATCATGGCGGCGTGGTGGACGGCGCTTTGTGTAGAGCCTGTCATGGGGCAGGAGGGAGAACTGTTCGGCTTATATGAGAGGAATAAATGGGTGGATGTCCTGATTTACTTTGTGCTGTATGACATTATGATCGTACCGGTATGTCTGTGGATCATGAATCGATGGCCGGATTATATCTACCCGGAAGATTTTATTGGTTTATTTATACAATGCTTCTTTTCGGCGTGTCTGGTCTATGGGATTGCATGCCTTGTTCGTTCGGTGGCGGTTTCTTTTTTGGCGATGCTGATCTTTAATCTGTTCCTGAACGGAAGGATTTCGTATATTTTAGTGGATAATCTGGATCTGCAGACCGGCAATATATTCGGACCGGCGGCATTGATCCTTACCGGTGTGATTTTCCTGATCCTGGGTAAGGAGATGCAGGAGAGAGGGAATTTATAATATTTAACTAAGGAATTCTTCGAAGGGGTAAATCTATTTGGGCGTAAACCGGGTGGTTACAAAGGGGACGTGACAAAACGTTTAAAATTTGATAAAATGTAGTCGAAACGAGGTGTCACAGATGAGAGAGACTTATAAGATGAAGCGGTGGATGAGTATCTGCCTGATCGTGGTTTTATTCCTCTCAGGGATGTGTTTTGAGAAGGTCAAGACAGATCCTGAATTTGGCGTGTCCAAAACTGTGACGTCCGGCGTATTCCAGAGTTTGCAGAATCCGACAGACAGTCAGGATATGTGTTCGTCCGAGCAGCTTGGCGATTCGATGCTGCGCAGTACGGGCGAGGTTCTCAGACGGACTGCATCCGGTCAGAGGAACCGTACTTTTTCAAAGCTTAGCTCCTTTGTGAAGCTGGGCGTGGCTGCCGGTGGTGCTTCGGACAATATATTCCGGAGCCGTGCAATGAATGCCGCAGGCGCGATCGTGACGTGTGAGTCAGTGATCATCGCATACATACATCAGCAGGACGGTTCTAAAGGCTGATATCATTCCTATCTATGATGCAATCGGGCAATCTGAGGCATCCGTCAGGGATACCTTTTGCCAGGCACGGCATCATTCTGTTTTCAAGGACGGCAGTATGCCGTTTTCCGTCCGGAATCGGACATTTCAATGTTTTATATGAGGAGTTGCTTCTTCGGGAGAAAGGGGCTTCTTTCAGTATGAATTTTATAAAGGTATGAATTAATATAAACGGAATAAATGCGGCAGCAGGCGGTGGAAGTGGAGAAGCCGGCGGCTGCTGCCGGTGATGCGCCTGCGGTCACGACAGGCTGCAGGCCTTTATTAAGCTGCGTCACGCAGTGAAAGAAAGGTTGATAATCAATGAAAATTTTAGGAATGATATTATTAGGAATTGGAGGAACATTTGGTATTGCACTTGTAGGAGGCACGGTTGTTGGTATGATCGGTGTGATCCTCTACAAGATTTACCGCAAGCTTCGTTATAATATTTCGCTGTACAATTAGAAGTGCTTTAAAGTATGATGCGAGAGGAAGGCGCGATCATGCGGCAAATGGTCTGATAAGGGGGTGTCCAATATTGGGACACCCCCTTTGAAGTGCTAGTGATGTATGAGAAATTATTTTTTTACAGTGATCTGAACAACGACCTTCTTACCGTTGGACAGAGACAGTGTAATCTTACATTTTCCCTTCTTTTTGGCGGTAACAACGCCCTTGCTGTTGACCGTTGCAACCTTAGGGTTGGAGGTCTTTAAACGAACCAGACCGACATAACCCTTTGTGATCGTGTATTTGATCTTCTTTGATTTCTTCACCTTGATCTTCAGCTTTTTCTTGGCAACCGTGATCTTGTAGACCTTCTTCGCCGGTGTGGCAGTTGTGGAAGGGGTGGTTGTCTTGCCCGGAGTCGGTGTCGTGACAGGTGTCCGTGTTGAAGCCGGTGTCTGCGTTGGCACCGGTGTTGCGGTTGGAATCACAACAACCTTTTCGATAACGCCGGACACCGTGAATGGAACCATCACATACAGTCCATCGGCCGTCTCAAGGCGGGCAACGTATTTACCGTTCTTCTTGATCGTTGTTGAAGTGCCGTTGATAACATTTACCCGGTTGGAGGTATTCCAGAATGTGTCGCTCATCACAATGGATGGATCATAATCTCCCTCCATAACACGGATCGTTCCGGTTTCTCCCTGGAAGGTAACGTTGGCACCGGAAGCATCGGCATTCAGTGTGTTGGATGTTACGGAGAAGCGTGGTGCATCCGGAATGAATCCAAGATATGTCGTAAAGGAAAGAGAATTGGTTCCGTTCCAGCGGTTGCCACGGTAATAGTAAGTTCCCGGTGTCAGATAGCAGCTATACATTGTGTCCTGCGTGCTCTGGAGGGTTTTTCCCTTGAAGATACGGGATGTGATCGCCGTGTCAGAGAAAAGCTCCCAAGTGATATAGTCATTTTCGCAAAGAGGCATCGCCAACAGCCAGCCGCTTTCCTCGACAACGAAGCTGTGTACATTACTGTAGCCCTTCCAGTCAGTCGTGATCGTGTCTGTCGTAATGGAAGCTTCTGCGTTGACAGCGGAGGTCAGATCCTCTTTCTTGCTGATGACCGGAACAGTCACATCGGTTGTAATGGTAAAGTCCGGGCGTACATTGGTGTAGCGCAGACCACCGGACTTAGCCGGGATAAAGCCGATGAAGGAAGAGATTGTCAGGGGATTGGTTCCGTTCCAGCGGGATGCCTGATAGTAGTATGTACCGGCGGCTATCGTATAAGAAGAAATCTCGTCGCGGCTGGAATCGCAGCCGTCCGCCTTAAACACAGGAGTCGTTTTGGCAAGGTCCATATAGACGGTGCCTTTGGCATAGCCCTCCGGGCTGATCGGTGCCACAAGAAGTGTACCCGGACATGGGAGGTTGATCTCATACAGAGGTGTATCTCCGCTCCAGTCCGTTTCAATGATATCCTGCGAGCTTGCCGGATAGTCGTTGTCAATGTAGCTGCGGAAATCCGCTACGTTTTCCACAATGGCATAATCAAGTGCCTGAATCACGTCAGCCGCTGCGGCATGTTGTGGCTTCGCTGCGTAGAAATCGCCGGAGGTAATCACCATGGCGGCGGACAAGGCGCAGACGATGATGTTTCGGAAAAGTTTGTTTCTTTTTTTCATAAATGCCCTCATTTCTTTCATTTGTTCATGTGTTTCGTGTCAAAATGCTTCGATTTAAGTATATGGGAAAAGAAATGGGAAGTCAATGGAAATGGAGGGTGATGAGAAAATTTTACATGGATTACATATCCTCTTGATCATATTAACATCGAGGGGGATAAACTTATATGTTGATAAAACAATGTTTATATTGTTTTTTACATGAATCCAATCATCTTCCGGCTGGAGATGTTAAAAAGTTGCAGGGAGAAGAAAATTACCGCTTGCGGGTAGGAGATTATCGTATAGTATTTAATAACGATGGTTTTGTTTTGTACATAATTAGAATTGATAGTCGGGGACTGGTTTATAAAAGATATGAGGTATTTATATGTCAGCAATTAAGGAACGAATTATGGGAGCGGTTGCTGTTATGAATGATAATGAGGCTGAGATTGTGTGGAATTTGATCATCCATAATTTTCCGCTACGTTCTTGGGATAATATAGAGACTGTTGCACCTGACGAGTGGGACAGAGTGATGTTGAGGGAAATACATGATGATCCGGATTGCAAAGAATTTGTTTCGAGTGAGGCTGCACTGAAAGAATTAGGTTTGTAGGCAGTATCAGGAGGCTGAATCGACATAATATATTGCTATAAAAGGTAACACCTTGCATAAAAGCGGAGGTGTTACCTTTTTCGTATTTTGATCCTTTTTACTCAAGCGAACGCTTTGATAATTATTTCGTCAAGACAATTCATGTCATCCAATTATCTGTAAACGATTTTTCGTTCCTGCATATATTAAAAGTATCACGGAAATATTCCTGATATTTCAAAAAAGCAGAAAGGAAGTATATCTATGAACTCAATGAATGGATGCCGCGGGAATATGGGATGCCGCGGAAACAGAAATTGTCGTGCCGTTCCGGAATCCTGCGACTGCATGCCGGACAATGTCCCATCCTGCAATATGACTCCTCAGGACGCCGCATGCCGCACGGCAGAGGGACAATGCCGGAATGATTCTGCCGGTGACAGCTGTACCGATCCTCTTTACGGCATGCCTCTCGCCATCGGCTATGTCCCGTGGCAGCAGTGGCGCAAAATCTACGATCCGGCAGACGGTCTCGCCAATGGAACGATCTTTCCGGAATTGAATTTGCAATTTTATGGATGCATCCCGCAGGGCTGCGCAAAAGGAGGCAGATTATGAGCAAGGATCAGATGCGATTACTGAAATATATCTCCCAAGTCAGCTTTGCTCTGACGGAGACAAACCTCTATCTGGACACCCACCCATGCGATAAGGTAGCACTGAGTTATTATCAGATGGTAAAAAAGCAGCGTGAGGAGGCAGTGCAGGAATACAGCGAGAAGTATGGACCGCTTCAGGCGGATCAGGTAAACTGCAAGGATTACTGGACATGGGTTGAAACCCCGTGGCCATGGGAGCTGTGACATTTACCGGCTCGCGTTTCTGACATTTTAATTTCATATTTAATAAAATAGAATGGAGTTTGTCATATGTTTAATTATGAAAAAAGACTGGAATATCCGGTTCATATTACCAGGACAGATCCGAAGGCGGCGATGGTGATCATCAGTCAGTACGGCGGTCCGGATGGGGAAGCCGGGGCTGCATTTCGTTATCTTTCACAGCGCTATTCCATGGAAGACCGCAAGGTTGCCGGTGCGCTGACGGACATCGGCACAGAGGAGCTCGGTCACCTTGAGATTGTTGCCACGATCATCCACCAGCTCACGAAGGATCTGACACCGGAGGAGATCAAGGCATCAGGCTTTGATAAATATTATATTGACCATACGCTTGCAATCTGGCCGCAGGCTGCCAGTGGGGAGCCGTTCAGTGCCAGCCAGTTTCAGAGTACCGGTGACACGATCACAGATCTCTACGAAAATATGGCTGCGGAGCAGAAAGCACGTCTGACCTACGATAACATTCTGCGCATTATCAAGGATCCTGAAATTGCTGATCCGATCCGTTTCCTGCGAATGCGTGAGATCGTGCATTTCCAGCGTTTCGGGGAATGTCTGCGCCGCATTCAGGATCAGAGAAATCCTAAGAACTTCTACGCATACAATCCACAGATTGATAAGAAGAAATGTTAGTGTAAATGAATGATCCGTATCGGATCTTTGTTGTACCGGAGAAATATTTTCGGAATTTTGCATTGCAACGTAAAATCGGTATCGCTATATTGCGATGGCATGAAAGAGAAGCAGCGTGCCGGCGGATCATTATGTGTCTGCCGGTACAGCTGCTTTTTTGAGTGATATTTTCCGCAAAGACGTCTTTTCCCAATCCTGACTTGCATTTTTGCCAGAAAATATTATACTTAAAGAGATAATGACAAACTCTGCAATAAAATGACAGAATGCACGCACACAGACGACATAGAGCGGTGTGTGGGATTGGAGGAAAAATGAAAGAGCTAAAGCCGATGAAAGAAGGAAAGGTACGCGAGATTTATGACAATGGAGACAGCCTGATCATGGTTGCAACGGATCGAATCAGTTGTTTCGATGTGATCCTTCACAACGAAGTAACCAAAAAGGGAACTGTATTGACTCAGATGTCAAAGTTCTGGTTTGATCTGACACAGGATATTTTGCCGAATCACATGATCTCAGTCGATGTGAAGGATATGCCGGAATTCTTCCAGCAGCCGAAGTTTGACGGTAACAGCATGATGTGCCGCAAGCTGGAGATGCTTCCAATCGAGTGTATCGTTCGAGGATATATCACCGGAAGCGGCTGGGCAAGTTATCAGGAGAATGGCACGGTTTGTGGCATTAAGCTGCCGGAGGGACTGAAGGAGTCCGATAAGCTTCCTGAGCCGATCTACACACCATCTACAAAGGCAGAGATCGGTGATCATGATGAGAATATTTCTTATGAGCAGAGCGTGGCTCATCTCGAGAAGTATTTCCCGGGCAAGGGCGAGGAGTATGCACAGAAGCTTCGTGATTACACGATCGCATTATATAAGAAGTGCGCCGATTACGCACTGGAGAAGGGGATCATCATTGCTGATACAAAGTTTGAGTTTGGTCTTGATGAGAACGGTAACATTGTTCTGGGTGACGAGATGCTGACTCCGGACAGCTCAAGATTCTGGCCGGCAGAGGGCTATGAGCCGGGACATGGTCAGCCATCCTTTGATAAGCAGTTTGCGCGTGACTGGCTCAAGGCGAATCCGGACAACGACTGGACTCTTCCAGAGGATATTGTGGAGAAGACCATTTCCAAGTATCTTCAGGCATATGAGCTGCTGACCGGTGAGAAGCTGTAATTGATATATGGATATAAGACACGATCGCCGCAAATGTGTGATAAGCCCCTTACGAGTGAGAGGATAGGGGAACTTAAAGTGGGTCTGCCTAAAGCAAATACAATGAGGCTTGGACCAAAGGCGGGCTTAAGAAAGGAAGATTATTGTGAATATGACAGAATTTGAGGGTTACCGCTACGTAGACGGCGGTGTTTGTGCCGCACAGGGCTTTCAGGCGAATGGTCTGAACTGCGGACTGAACCCGGACAAAAATAAAAATGATCTTGGTATGGTGTTTAGCAAGGAGCCGTGTGAGACGGCGGCCGTATATACACAGAATAAGGTGAAGGGTGCTCCAATCCGTGTGACGAAGAAGCATCTGGCAGCTGGCAATGGAGTGACGCATGCGATCCTTGTCAACTCTAAGAATGCCAACACCGGTAATGCCGATGGCGAGAAGGTGGCAGCAGAGACATCAAAGCTTGCAGCAGAGGCTCTTGGCATTGATGAGGCGCAGGTGGTTGTTGCTTCGACCGGTGTGATCGGTCAGCTGATGCCGGTTGCTCCGTTTGCGGATCACATGAAGGCGCTTGTGGACGGGCTGAGTGAGTCAGGTCATGAGAAAGCTGCCACAGCGATCATGACAACGGACACAGTCAGGAAAGAGGTTGCTGTGGAGTTTGAGATTGACGGTAAGAAGTGCTGCCTCGGTGGTATGGCAAAGGGAAGCGGCATGATCCATCCGAATATGGCAACTACGCTGAATTTTATCACCTCGGATGTGGCAATTTCCCATCAGATGATCCAGAAGGCACTGGATGAGATCGTTAAGATCACATACAACTGTCTGAGTATTGACGGCGATACCTCTACCAATGATATGGTGAGTGTTATGGCAAATGGTCTTGCCGGCAACGCTACGATCAGCACTGAGGAGGCAGAGGGCTTCGCGGTATTTAAGCAGGCGCTTTATATTGTCATGATGAATATGACACGGATGCTGGCAAAGGACGGCGAGGGAGCAACGAAACTTTTAGAATGCTCCTGCAAGGGCGCTCCGGATCAGGAGACAGCGATCATTGTTGCCAAGAGCGTGATTCGTTCCCCTCTCTTTAAATGTGCGATGTTTGGAGAGGATGCAAACTGGGGACGTGTTCTTTGTGCGATCGGCTACGCAGATGCAGACTTTGCGATTGACACGATGGATGTGGATCTTTCGTCAACGGCGGGTACGCTTGAGGTATGCAGAAACGGTGCCGGTATTGATTTCTCTGAGGAATTTGCGGCAAAGGTACTGGCAGAGGATGAGATTTACATCGACATTGATTTAAAGCAGGGTGATGGCTCAGCAAAGGCATGGGGTTGTGATCTGACCTATGATTATGTTAAAATAAACGGTGATTATCGCTCATAAATGTCAAAGAAGGCTTTGGCGTTCAATAAAGGAAAGGCGGAAAAGAACAGATGAAGTATATTTATGGGGTAGACCTTGGTGGAACAACAGTGAAAATGGGGCTTTTTGATGGTGAGGGCAATATGCTCGAGAAGTGGGAGATCGTTACCCGTAAGGAGAATAACGGTGAGCAGATCCTGCCGGACATTGCAAAGGCGATTGCAGATAAGAACGAGGAGAAGTCAATTGCGAAGGAAGATATTCTTGGTATCGGCATGGGTGTGCCGGGACCGATCACAGAGGACGGCAGAGTGCTTAAATGTGCTAACCTCGGCTGGGGAATTTTCTCGGTTGCAGATGAGCTTCGCAAGCTGACCGGCGTTGAGAAGATCAAGGTCGGTAATGACGCCAATGTTGCAGCACTCGGCGAGCAGTGGAAGGGTGGCGGCAGAGGCTTTGACAGTATCGTTATGGTGACACTCGGAACCGGTGTCGGCGGTGGGATCATTCTGAATGGAAAGATCTTAACCGGAAGTAACGGCGCGGCAGGTGAGATCGGTCATCTTTTTGTAAATCCACACGAGACACGTACCTGCGGCTGTGGCAAGAAAGGATGTCTGGAGCAGTATTCTTCGGCAACCGGCATTACCAGAATGTCTGCAGAGAAGCTCGAGAGCACAGATACACCGTCAGAACTCAGACAGTATGATCATCCGATCACCGGTCTGGAGCTGTTTAAGGCGTATAAGAACGATGACGCACTTGCCAAAGAGATCGTAGATACCTTCTCAAGTTATCTTGGAAAGGGATTGTCCCATGTGGCAGCAGTGGTTGATCCACAGGCGTTCGTCATTGGCGGCGGTGTTTCCAAGAATGGACAGATCGTGCTGGATGTCGTACAGGAGAAGTATGAGCAGGATGTTATGTTTGCACTGAAGGGCAAGCAGTTCCGTCTGGCGGAGCTTGGCAACGATGCCGGCATGTATGGCGCAGTACGAATGGTATTATCGTAATTTATTTTACGGTTTTTCGTGAAAAATAAGCCGAATCCCTTTATTTTTATAGAAAAATGTGTTATAATCTATCTATATAGCGGATAAGTGGCACGGGATTTTGAAGCTGACATATATTTATAGAAAGCAGAGGTGATTATTGTGTTTGATTTTTTAAAGAAAAAGGAAACTTGGAAGGCGACATTTAAGACATTAGGTTCGGCGTACAGCTATGCAAAGGTAGGTGACACAATCATCTTGCAGGAGCCAGATTCAGATCTTTCCGAGGTGCAGTTCCAGCGTAAGTTGGAGGAGGCAATGTATAAGTTTAAAGTCGAAATTACACAGGGACCATCTCATACGGAGGGATTTTGGCAGGTAGAACTGGTACGTGCCTGATTATTAGCTGTCCGGAGATGTAGCTGATGAAGAGATGAGCTCGATAAGCGCGTAAGCGGTGTCGGGCTCCTTTTTCGCATTTAGGGGGATTTGATAAAGGAGAACTTGTATGGAGATGAAAAGGATTGCAAGGATCCATACGGATTTTGCATCGAAGTTTGGTGTCCCGAGACAGAGCGGTCTTGTGCCGCAGCTACAAGGCAGGATTGTTTTTGAACCGGAGTACCGTAACGCGGATGCGGTTCGCGGCATGGAGGACTTCTCACATTTGTGGTTGGTGTGGGAGTTTTCTGAGGCGGTGCGAAAGGGATGGTCGCCGACGGTACGTCCGCCACGTCTGGGAGGTAATCGGAGGATGGGGGTGTTTGCAACACGTTCTCCGTTTCGTCCGAATCCGATTGCACTCTCCTGCGTGAAGCTCGAGCGGATTGAGAGGGAAGGACCGGAGGCTCCGGTGATATGGGTGTCAGGTGTGGATATGATGGACGGGACGCCGATTTATGATATTAAGCCATATCTTCCATATGCGGACAGCGTTCCGGACGCTCAGGCGGGTTTTACCGGGCATACACAGGCAAGGATGGTTTCTGTGGTACTTCCATCGGAGGTCGCTGCAGCAAGCGGGCTGCCTGCGGACAAGCTTCTGGCGTTGACGAAGGTGCTGGAGCAGGATCCAAGACCGCGTTACCAGCAGGATCCGGAGCGGGTCTATGGCATGACCTTTGCCGGACATGAAGTGCGGTTTGTGGTACAGAAAGATATATTATATGTGAAGGATATTGATGCGAAAGGAGCAGAAAGTAATGAATTATCAGAAAGCGATCACGTTTAGTTATGATGATGGAATAGAATCTGACCGGAAGCTGGTGGAGATCTTCAACCGATACGGCATGAAATGTACGTTTAACCTGAATACAGGGATCCAGAGCAGAGAAAGCCATTTTGATATTGACGGTAAGGAAATCTACCGGATGGATCAGGAGACGATCGGGGATCTTTATCAGGGGCATGAGATTGCCGTTCATGGACTCACCCACTGTGCCCCAGTTGATCTGAGCGAGGAGCAGATGGATCAGGAGTATCAGACAGACATTGACAACATTGTAAGGCTTTATGGACAGAGACCGGTAGGCATGGCGTATGCCTATGGTGCGTACGATGAGGCGACAGTCGATTACCTGCTGCGTCACGGCATCCGTTACGGCCGCACTGTGGAAGCGACACACGGCTTTGCGGTACCGGAGAAGCCGATCCTCTTAAAAGCAACCTGTCATCACGACGATGAGCAGTTGTTTGAACTGGCGCAGAAGTTTATTGATGTGGAGCCTGCACCGGGCGAGAAGCTGTTATTCTACATCTGGGGACATAGCTACGAATATTATGTGAAGGATAATTGGGATCGTCTCGAACAGCTTTGCCGGATGTTTGAGGGACAAGATGACATCTTCCGCGGCACCAACCGGGAATGCCTGGAAATGTTCGGTTCAATCTGAATTTTGGGCAATCTGAATCTGGAAAGCGGAGAAACAATATGTCTCTCCGCTCCTTTTTTACATTATAGGAAACGAGTTTCCTATTAATGTAAAAAAGCTCCGCGAGGATGCGATCACCGCACAGAGGAAGATTACATATGCAATTGTGCGGTGACGCACAAAGTGGGCTTGTCCACTTTGTTCTGGCATAGGAAAATGCTCGTAACGTGGTGGAATGCCAACGAGAATTGCGAAGCAATTCTTGGAGGGCAAAACGCTGGTTTTGCCCTTTTGTTCTAGAAAGCTGTTCGTAACGCAGTCAAAACAAGGGCAAAGCATCAGCTTTGCCCTTGTGACTTCTGCGGTTCAATCCTTATCCCAGAAATGGAAACCAATCACGATACCACCAACGATCACGATCAGCCCAAGGATACATACAGCACTTAAAGTTAATCCGGTTGTCATTGCAATCACCTCCTATATGATTCTAATATTGATATTGGTTCGAAAGAAATTCCGTTTCCGATAATACACAGGATTGGCTCATCAAATGATGTTCTATTCATATGTGGTATTATATCACGAAATGTTGCATGGAAATAAAAATAATTTACTCAAACTTCGCACACCGATTAGTTGATTGCGCCCATACTATTTCTTATGTCCGAAGCCTAATTTGGTTTTTTGCCTTGATTTTTTGAACAACCGTGAGCTGGTGGTATTAAAATTGTCTTGTCACTTACGGATTTCAAAAAGTCTAATTGCTTTGCTGCTTTGATTTTTGATAAACGCATCCTGCCGTACTCGCTCCGAGGTGGGATTCAG
>NZ_QUET01000021.1 GCF_003478445.1 Roseburia sp. AM59-24XD | reverse complement strand
TTTTCATACTTGTCATCAAATAGTTAATTATTTATTATTTTTTATCAAAATTATCTGTTAAATTTATTATTAAGTTGTTGCAACATTGTCTGCTCTATTCGTGAACAGTGAGGTCGTCTTCTCTAAATTTACATTACACGTACTGTTTACTGACAACCTAACATATTTTAGTCAAAAAAAGAATAGCTTTTGCACGAAACGACACAAAAACGCCATTTTTGGTCAATTTGGGGCTTTTTTGCTCATTTTGACCATGTATTTTAGAACTATTCCGTGTAATCTGTACCTTTTTTCAAACAAAGAACAAAGTGGGCTTGCCCACTTTGCGCGTCACCGCACAATTGCTTACGCAATCTTCCTCTGTGCGGTGATCGCATCCTCGCGGAGCATTTTCACATTATAGGGAACGACAAGTTTCCTATAATGTGAAAAAGTTCTCAGGTTGATATGTATCCTACAAACCGGACACATATCAACCTGAGAACTTGTATTCATGAATAATAAAACCTCAATGCACAACGAGCGTCAGAAATCTTAGAACATTTGCAAATTGACACCACTTCATTCGTGCACTCTACAGTGCTTCTACAAATCGCAGAAATGCTTCCTGTCCCTCCGGCGTATTCTTATAGATACCGGCGTGCTCCAGCACCTTTTTGAAGACAATACCGATCTCCTTCTGCAGGATCTCCTCCACATTGTCCTCCGTCACGTTATCGTACTTCGGAAGGAACTCATCTACCCAGTCGGCATGTTTCTCAATCTCTTCATTGCTGCGGATATCCTTGCCCTGTACGATATACTCCTCCAATACTGCCATTTCCTTTTTCAGACGAGCCGGCAGAACGGCAAGTCCCATTACCTCGATCAGACCGATATTCTCCTTCTTGATATGATGCAGCTCCTGATGCGGATGGAATACACCCAGCGGATACTCCTCGGTCGTGATATTGTTACGAAGCACCAGATCCATCTCATACAGTCCGTCACGCATTCTCGCGATCGGCGTGATCGTATTATGCGGCTCGCCATCGGTCTTTGCAAAGATAAATGCCGCTTCATCGGTATAGCCTCTCCATGTATCCAAAATATGGGACGCAAGAGCAACCAGACGCTCACTGTCCTTATGACGGATTCTTATGACAGACATCGGCCAGTTAACAATACCGGCTTCCACATCCTCGTAGCCCTTGATCGTAAGCTTTGTCTTGATCTGTGCTCTCTCCATCGCAAATTCATAATGACCACCCTGAAAATGCTCATGTGCCAGAATCGATCCGCCTACGATCGGCAGATCCGCATTGGAGCCAAGGAAATAATGAGGAAACTGCTTTACAAAGGATAACAGCTTACGGAATGCCGACTCATCAATCTTCATCGGCGTGTGCTTCTGATTAAATACGATGCAGTGCTCGTTATAATATACATACGGAGAATACTGAAAGCCCCATTTCTCCCCCTCGATCATGAGCGGAATAATACGGTGTGACTGTCTTGCCGGGTGATTCAGTCGTCCGGCGTAGCCCTCATTTTCCCT
Source organism: Roseburia sp. AM59-24XD (assembly GCF_003478445.1). Taxonomy (GTDB): domain Bacteria; phylum Bacillota; class Clostridia; order Lachnospirales; family Lachnospiraceae; genus Jutongia. The sequence continues at coordinate 76,687 of NZ_QUET01000021.1, read as the reverse complement.
GCACAAAAGACATTTCGGATATGCAGACTGCTTTGCATTCTTCGCTGCCGCAATCGCCTTCGGATCCTTCTCCGGCTTTGACAGGTTGATCGTGACATCAAGTGTGCCGTACTCCGTCTCTGCCGTCCATTTCATATCTCTGGAGATCCGGTAACGTCTGATATAATCGGTATCTCTGCTGAATTTATAATAAAAATCGGTCGCCTTCTGAGGAGATACGCGGTACAGCTCCCGGAACTTTGCGATCACGACACTCGGTGCCGGAACAAGTGCGCCCATCAGCTTTGTATCAAACAGATCACGATAACCTACAGTATTCTCCTCGAGAACCCCGTTTTCATATGCCCAGTCCATAATGTCACTCAGCGTTTTCTCCAGATCCGGCACCGGACACGCATTCTCCGGCTCCTTATACTCGTCCAGCTTCAGGATCTCTAGCAGTCGGTTGATCGTGTACATCTCGTCCTCCGGCACAACAAGTCCGGTATGTAAACCATAATTCACAAGTTCCCTGATCTTTTTATTGATATCACTCATCGCTTTCTCCTCGTTTCCTCATATTCGTCTTTCTCCGGATGAAATCCCCGCCACCTGTGGCCGGAATCCCACACTACTTCTATTTTACCATGTTTCCCTCGGATTCACAACGGATGGACCATAATTTCATCTGTCAAAATAGTGTTAATAGTCGCTGATATTATTACAGATTTTCGAAAAATAACGTGATAGGCTATTATCAGAAAATTCATTGACACAGGATAAAGATTGGAGTTAGTTATGAGTATTAAAACTGATTTTCGACACACCATTGCCGCCAGCTATATCGGTTACATCACACAGGCGATCGTCAACAATTTCGCCCCGCTTCTGTTTGTGACATTTCACCGTACCTATGGGATTTCCCTTTCCCGGATCGGTCTTTTGGTGACGATCAATTTTGTCACACAGATTCTGGTGGACCTGTTCTCGGCGAAATTCACGGATCGGATCGGCTACCGCATCAATGCCGTTCTGGCACATGTTTTTGCTGCCGTCGGACTTGTGCTTCTCGGCATCCTGCCGGAGCTCACACCGGATCCGTATATCGGCATCAGCATCGCCGTCGTGATCTATGCCATCGGCGGCGGTCTGACCGAGGTGATCATCAGCCCGATCGTAGAGGCATGCCCGACGGATAAGAAGGGGGCTGCCATGAGTCTTTTGCACTCCTTCTACTGCTGGGGTTCGGTGCTGGTTGTTCTGGTCTCCACGCTTCTGTTTAACACAGTCGGCTTAAGCTCATGGAAGATCATCGCAGCCCTCTGGGCAATTATCCCTGCCTGCAATGCTGTTTATTTCTGCTTTGTACCGATCAACTCTCTTGCCGACGAGGGACGCGGCATGACGATCACGGCATTGTTAAAAGAAAAGGTATTCTGGGTACTCGCCCTTCTGATGGTCTGCAGTGGCGCATCGGAACTTGCGATGAGCCAGTGGGCATCTGCCCTTGCCGAAACAGGTCTTCATGTTTCCAAAACGGTTGGTGATCTTGCCGGTCCGTGCTTTTTCGCAATTCTGATGGGTTCCGGCAGAGTTCTTCACGCCCATGTTGCCGAGCGTTTCTCTCTGACCGGATATCTGAGTGCGTGTGCCGTGCTCTGCATGATCAGCTATCTGATCGTTACCTTCTCCCCGCTCCCGGCACTTTCTCTTGCCGCCTGCGGTGTCTGCGGTCTGTCGGTTGCAGCCATGTGGCCCGGCACCTTCAGTATCAGTTCTAAGGTCTGTCCACAGGGCGGCACCACGATCTTTGCACTTCTCGCACTTGCCGGAGATATCGGATGTTCCTCCGGACCAACCATGGTTGGTTTTATCTCCTCTGCACTGCAGGATAATTTGAAGCTCGGACTTTTGTCCGCGATCATTTTCCCGGTACTGATGCTTGCCGGACTGGCAGCCTGCCGCAAATATGAGAAATAGGCTTTCATGACAAAAAGGAGTGTCCAAAATTTAGGACACTCCTTTTTGATGGTATAGGAAAATGCATGTAATGTGGTGGAATGCCAACGAGAATTGCGAAGCAATTCTTGGAGGACAAAACGCTGGTTTTGCCCTTTTTTATAATCTCGAAGCCAAACAACTTTTGCCATCGCCGGCGCAGCCATCACGGTCTGCTTCCGGCTTCTGCATCGTATTATTTTGCTTCCATATAACGGTTCACCGCATTGACCAGTGCGTCGATTGAGGACTTGATAATATCATCATCCGTGCCGATACCCCAGTACAGCTTCTCCTGTCCGGCAGGCTTGATACCTACATAGGAGATCGCCTGTGAATCGGAACGCTTTGACAACGCATGCTCCTCGTATACATCCAATGCATAATCCAGATCAAAGTACTTCTTGATCGCATGGTTTACTGCATTGAGACGACCGTTACCATGGGAATCCACAACATTTTCCCTGCCGTCAACAACGATCGTTACCTCAGCACCGATACCGTCCTTCTGTTTGAAGTGGCACTCAGATACATCGAACTTCTTCTCAACGTCCAGATAAGTCTCCTTGAATACATCTCTCATATCCTCCGGAGAAAGCTCCGCATGACGATGATCGGAAACACTCTTCATCAGATATCCAACCTCTTCCTTCATCTTATCCGGCAGGATCAGACCGAAGCTGTTCTTTAATACATAGCTGACGCCGCCACGTCCGGACTGGCTGTTGATGCGGATAACATCGGAATCGTAAGTGCGTCCCACATCCTTTGGATCGATCGGCAGATAAGGAACCGTCCAGTATTCGCAGTTCTTCTCCTCACGATATACCATACCCTTGGAGATCGCATCCTGATGCGAACCGGAGAATGCGGTAAATACAAGCTCTCCTGCATATGGCTGTCTCATGGATACCTGCATGTTGGTCAGACGCTCGTAAGTGTCTGCGATCTCCTGCATGTTGGAAAAGTCCAGCTTTGGATCTACGCCGTGTGAGAACATATTCATTGCCATGGTAACGATATCCATGTTACCGGTACGCTCTCCATTACCAAACAATGTTCCCTCGATACGGTCTGCACCGGCAAGAACACCAAGCTCCGCTGTAGCCACACCGCAGCCACGGTCATTGTGCGGATGCAGGGAAAGTACAACGTTGTCTCTGTATTTCAAGTGCTTGCTGACATATTCGATCTGTGTTGCAAATACATGAGGCATTGCGTTCTCTACGGTAGACGGAATATTGATGATCGCCTTGGCATCTGCCTGTGGCTGCCATACATCCAGAACAGCATTGCAGACCTCAACCGCATACTCAACCTCTGTACCATGGAAGCTCTCCGGGCTGTACTCAAAACGGATATTGCCCTTTACCTCTGCTGCTAACTCCTTCAGAAGCTTTGCACCGTCAACGGCGATCTTCTTGATCTCTTCCTTGGACTTGCGGAATACCTGCTCTCTCTGTGCCACGGAAGTGGAATTATATACATGTACAACCGCATTCGGTGCTCCGTCAACCGCCTCAAAGGTCTTACGGATAATGTGTTCTCTCGCCTGTGTCAGAACCTGCACCGTAACATCATCCGGGATCAGCTTCCGATCGATCAAAGTACGCAGAAAATTATATTCTGTCTCGGATGCAGCAGGGAATCCAACCTCGATTTCCTTGAATCCGATCTTCACAAGCATCTTGAAGAACTCCACCTTCTCCTCGAGACTCATCGGCTCGATGAGTGCCTGATTACCGTCACGCAGATCAACGCTGCACCATACCGGCGGTTCTGTGATGCTGTCCTTTTTCACCCAGTCATAGGTTACCTCTGACGGCATAAAATATGTTTTCTGATACTTTTCAAATCCCTTCATGATTCTAACCCTCCATTTTGAATTAATTTTGTTCCATTTCTCACGGAGTTTTATCTGCCAAACATCCTTTCAGAAAATATTTCAGCAAATAAAAACCCGTCTCTACTCTTAGAGACGGGAGAATATTCTCACGCGGTACCACTCTTATTCATGAATATATCATGCTCTCACAGGTACAAGAAAAACAGAATCCAATACCTTTCCCCTGTAACGGTGGGAGTCCGTCCAAATCTACTATCGTTCAACCGGCAGCTCCAAGGCGAGTTCACTGTTTCACATCAACTGTTTCGCATCAACCAACAGCTTTCTGTATGAGGCTTCGACAGCTACTATTCCTCTTCTTCGCTTTTGATACCAATTACTATAACACAAACCGTTCCGCTTGGGAACCCCCAATTTGATTTTTTCTCTCATTTCCTGTAATATACTTCATTATAACAAAAGTGAAACGACATAAATATATGAGGTGAAGATATGTTTTTAGGCTTATCATGGTATTTTATTCTGATGGATTTTTATTTATACAGCTTCTTTGGCTGGATCTACGAATGTTCCTTCTGTTCTCTGAAGGAGCATAAGGTGATCAACCGCGGTTTTCTGGTCGGACCACTTCTGCCGCTCTACGGCTTTGGCGGGACGATCGTGTATGTATTCCTGCGTCCTCTGGAGCCGCACCCGTCCCTGCTGTATCTGGGCGGCATGCTTCTCGCCACGGCGATCGAGTATTTTACCTCATGGGGTATGGAGAAGCTGTTCCACGCACAGTGGTGGGATTACAGCCGGGACCCTTACAACTTTGAGGGACGCATCGCACTTGTACCGTCCATGTTCTGGGGCTTCCTTTCCCTGCTTGCGTTTGATTTTCTGCAGCCGGCAGTCTCATCGATCATCAATGCGATCCCTTACCGTACCGGCGTGATCCTTCTGATCGTCGTCACCGTGATCGCCGCCTGTGACCTGACATACACCGTAATCTCAACGATCAACTTCCGCAGCCAGCTGGAGGCTCTGTACCATTTCCGGGACGAGCTGGTGGCGCAGCTTGAGGAAGAACGCTTCAGTCCTCTGCGCCAGGCGATCTTCTCAAAGATCCACACGCAGAACGAACGTGCCGAGAACTTCCTAAAACGTCTCGAGGAACTGAAGGCAAACCATATCGGCGAGGATTCCAAGCTTGCCGATATCGAGGCTCGCTTCCGCGAATACAAGGAGCGTCATGCTGCTTTCCAGAAAAAGAATCCTTTCTTTGGCAATAAACGTATCATGCAGGCGTTCCCTACTTTGAAGTTTATCCCACAGTCTGTCCATAAAACGGGACACAAGCGGATTGCGATCCGCCTGAAGGATTTCCTGTTGCAGACTTCCGAAAATGAGCATTTCGAAAAGTAAATCTTAGTCAGACAAGCATACCGCAGTATTTCAAAAGCTCCGGCAGACCGGATCACACATTCCCCATTCTCGGGAAAGGTGATCAGCCGCCGGAGCTTTTTGGTTTCAAATTCTATTTACAGATGGAGAACTCTTTCCTTGATCTCCTGGGTTCTTCCCTGATTCCAGAACTGCGTTCCGATGTATCCGCAGGTTCGTCTTGCAACGTTCATTTTGTTCTGGTCAGTATTGCCGCAGTTCGGACATTTCCAGATCAGCTTGCCATCCTCATCGGTGACGATCCGGATCTCGCCGTTATAGCCGCATTCCTGACAGTAATCACTCTTGGTATTTAACTCTGCATACATGATATGCTCGTAAATATACTGCATCACGCTAAGTACCGCATCGATATTGTCTGTCATATTCGGCACCTCGACATAGCTGATCGCACCGCCCGGAGAAAGCTCCTGGAACTGCGCCTCAAACTTCAGCTTCTCGAATGCATCGATCGGCTCTGTCACATGTACGTGATAGCTGTTCGTAATGTAGTTCTTATCGGTCACACCCTTGATCATGCCAAACCGCTTCTGCAGACACTTGGCAAACTTATAGGTTGTGGACTCGAGCGGTGTACCGTAAAGGCTGAAGTCAATATTCTCCTCTTCCTTCCACCTCGCACATGCCGCATTCAGACGCTTCATAACCTCAAGTGCAAACGGAGTCGCACTTGGATCCGTGTGGGACTTTCCGGTCATATATCTTGTACACTCGCAAAGACCTGCATAGCCTAAGGAAATCGTAGAATAACCGCCGTACAGCAGCTTATCGATCGTCTCGCCCTTCTTCAATCTTGCCAGTGCGCCGTACTGCCAGAGGATCGGCGCCACATCGGACGGTGTTCCCTTGAGCCGGTCATGACGGCACATCAATGCCTTTTTGCAGAGTGCCATTCTCTCATCGAAGATCTCCCAGAACTTATCCATGTCTCCACCGGAGGAGCATGCAATATCCACCAGATTGACGGTGACAACGCCCTGATTAAATCTTCCGTAATACTTCGGTTTATTATTCTCATCCACATAAGGCGTGAGGAAGGAACGACAGCCCATGCATGGATAGCAGTGGCCCTCACCGTTCTTGTCAACCTTGAGCTCAAGCATCTTCTTCTCGGAAATATAATCCGGCACCATTCTCTTTGCGGTACACTCTGCGGCAAGCTTTGTCAGATACCAGTACTTACTGCCCTCTCTGACATTGTCTTCCTCCAGCACGTAGATCAGCTTCGGGAATGCCGGTGTGATATATACGCCCTTCTCATTTTTGACGCCGAGAATACGCTGTCTTAAGATCTCCTCTGTCACAAGTGCCAGATCATCACGCACCTTGCCCTCCGGCACCTCATCCAGATACATAAACACCGTAACAAACGGTGCCTGTCCGTTGGTGGTCATCAGCGTGATCACCTGATACTGAATCATCTGTACACCTTTCTTGATCTCATCAAGAACACGAAGCTCGGCAACCTTATTGATCTGCTCCTCCGTCGCATTGACGCCGGATGCCTCAAACTCCTCCCGCACGATCCGGCGGAACTTCTGACGACTCACATCGACAAACGGTGCCAGATGTGCCAGACTGATGCTCTGTCCACCATACTGGGAGCTGGCGATCTGGGCGATGCTCTGTGTCGCTATGTTACAGGCGGTTGAGAAACTCTTCGGCCGCTCAATCGCAGTCTCGCTGATCACAGTGCCGTTCTGCAGCATGTCCTCCAGATTCACAAGACAGCAGTTGTGCATATGCTGTGCAAAATAATCAGAGTCATGAAAATGAATGACTCCCTGTTCATGTGCATGAACGATATCCTCCGGTAACAGAAAACGCTTGGTGATATCCTTGCTGACCTCTCCTGCCATGTAATCCCTCTGAACACTGTTGACCGTTGGATTCTTGTTGGAATTTTCCTGCTTGACCTCCTCGTTATTGCACTCGAGAAGACTTAAGATCTGGTCATCCGTCGAATTGGACTTTCGGACGAGGGCTCTCGTATAACGATAGGTGATATACTTTCGCGCCAGTGCAAATGCACGCTTGTTCATGATCTGGTTCTCCACCATATCCTGAATCTCCTCCACGCTTGGTGAACGCCTCATCTCCAGACACATCTGCTCGACATTGTCTGAAATCTCCTGAATCTGCTGTAATGAAAGACGATCGCTTGTTGGGATCTCCTTATTGGCTTTTGTGATCGCTGCCGTGATCTTTGTGATATCAAAGACTGTTTCTGTCCCGCTTCTTTTTATAATTTTCATTCTCCTCAACCTGCCTTATCTGATAACGATATACATAAAATTGTGACCCGGTATTCCTTTCCAGGTCACAATAACAATGTTAGCATATCCAATGATACGTGTCAATATAAACATAGCAACATATTGTATTCTGCAACAGTCTAACCACAATATATAGTATAATGCCGCAAATCCCTGTATATTCGGGGCTTCGCACCATTTTCAGTCCTCTCTGCCATCCAGATCCCGCTGCAGCATCTCCAGATAATGAACAAATACCTCTCCCTGCACCCGGATACGGTAGCTCTGATCCAGCTCCTCCCGCCGGAAGCTTTTGCGTCCTCCCGCCTCTGCACGGTTCCAGAACCGCATCATATCCCGGTACGGCACATAATAATATTCATTGCAATGGCTGAAATAAATGATCAGGAATGAAATGCCATCCTGCTGTTCAAATTCGGTCATAAAATTCACCTGATGCTCATGAATATTCTGCAGCGGAAATGTATCGACCGCGCATTCCTTTGCATCAAAACAGATCGGGATTCCCTGTACATTTCCCAGATAATCCACGGTACTTTTCTGTTCAAAATACGCAAGTGTAATATGATGGTGTTCCTTGTCAAATTCCATCGGCGTGATCGGCGTTGGAATCTTCTGTACCAGTGCCAGCTTTTCTCTGCGGTACTTTTCATTGGTCATATTCAGGGATTCCTCCAGCATAGAACCTCGAAGTCCTCTGGAATTCCATGAAGCCATATTCTCTCCTGCCTTTCTTAGTGGGAAGCGGTCTTACCGGTCCGCGGCCGGCGCAAACCCCATTCTCTCGAGCACATTCTTAAATTTCGCCGGCGGCTCTGCCTGAAAGCTCCTTCCATGATAGATCTGTGGCAGAATGTCTGCATCCCCAAGCTTTAACTGCCATGCATGCAGAAGCTGGCTGCGCAGATGAAATGTTTTCTCTGCCTGTCCTCCCGGAATACCGTACTTGGTATCCCCCACTGCCGGATGACCGATACTTGCCAGATGCGCACGGATCTGGTGGGACTTTCCGGTGATCAGGTGGATCTTTAACAGCGTGTATGCTTCTCCCCCCCAGCGGACGGTCTGCAGCGCTTATATTTCGTCTCAATCTCCACTGTACCCGCCTCCGGTCTGCGAAGCACCATAACCTTATTTTTCTTTTCGTCCTTTTTCAGATAACCGTGGAGGCTCTGTTCCACCGACAGTGCTCCATGTACAAGACAGAGATAATATTTCTCCAGTGCTCTGGTGCGAAACATCTCATTCATCCACTGAAGACCGCGCACGCTTTTGCCCGCCACAACAAGACCACTGGTGTTGCGGTCAAGACGGTTGCAGATGCCGGGACGGAAGGTTTGTCCTGATGTCTGTCCCAGATAATCCCCCAGCCACTCCACAAGAGAATAATCTTTTCTGTCCGCTTTTTGGGACAGAACACCGACCGGTTTATTTAACACAAGAATATCGGAATCCTCATAGACAACCTCGATCTTCATCTGTGGCTTCTCCGGCTGTTTCGCATTCTCCTCACGGGCTGTACTCTGCTTGCGAAAGCCGTCGATCGTGTCATCGGCAAGATACAGTGTAATCTCATCCCCCTCAGCAACCTTCTCGGAACCATCTGCCTTTTTGCCGTTGAGCTTAATGTTCTTCTTGCGCAGCATTTTATAGAAAAAGCTCCGCGGAGCAAGCTGCATATATTTCGCCAGCATACGATCCAGCCTCTGTCCCTCTTCCTGGACACTTACCTTTAATACGCGCATTTATCTCTCCATTCTGATCTGCTCTCTGTTCATTGCTTTATCCGTTTTCTATACGATCAGTGACCGGATATAGGAATCTACATTTTCTGCCTCGTCCTCTGTCACCGCATGCTCCTGCATCCGCTCTGTCTCCTTACGAAACAGCTTCTCACTGGTGACGATCTGCACCTGGAAATCGCCCCACTGGTGTACTCCGTTAGTCAGATAGTTCCGGATATATTCTACGTCCTGACCACTCTTGCCGACCAGTGCGATCACATGACCGGCTCCCACAACCGCAAAATCCAGATTCATCACTTTCTCCGGAGAAGTGATCACAAGATCCGTATACAGCTTCACATCCGGCAGCCCATTTGCCTGAACGCACTCCTTTGCCTTCTCGTAGCGTTCCCTGCTCACACTGTGATATGGAAATAATACGATCAGTGCGACAAGCTGCTTCGCCCACGGAAGCACACAAAGGATCGCAAGCACCGTAAAGATATTTGCCCGCGACATTTTGTTCAGTAACAGTCCGACTCCAAAGATTGCCAATGCGATCACAATGATCGCAATTACCATAATGATCTTCCGTTTTTTCTTCTTGTTGATATACTCAAAGCTTCCTTTTTCCAGCATAATTTTCCTCCATTTTGTTTTTCTGCGATCAACGGATATAAGCTTGTCCCGTCCGCAAAACGGTACGTCGATGTCCTTGCCGGTGTTGCGCGTCTGTTTTACTGCATGCGCCAACCGGGATAATATTTGTTCTTCAAGGTACCGGAGCCATTGCCCTTGCACCAGCCCAGCGGATAACCATCCACACACACCAGCACATAGCCCTTGTCCATGCAGTCGGAAAGGATTGTTTCCCCCTTCAGATACCGCACGGCACGCTCGTCCGAGGCGGTAAGATTGATCCGCTGCACATAATCCTCCTGCCTCATTGCCAGCGCAAGCTGCGCAGACGGCTCGAACCTGCCGTTCTTGTCTGTTCCAAAGATCAGACCGCCAGACACCATCCGAAGACCTTTCATCTCATTCTGATGCAGTGCTTCGATAAGGTAGGTGTCCTTTTTCCGGGACAGATCCTTTTCTGTAAATGGTGCTGACGAAGACAGCGATTTAAAAAAGCTTTCCGGCTCCTCCTGCCCCTTCCGTCTGTCTCCCAATCCACGGTCGCGTCCATCATCCCTGCGGGAGGATTTCTTCTTTCTGCCTTTGCCTTTCTTAGCAAGGTGTTTTCCTCACGCGCTCCGTTGCCGGTCTCATCCGCAAAGGAGATGATGCACTTTCCATCCGCTCCAACACCGGTCTCTTCCGCAAAGGAGGTGATGCACTTTCCATCCGCTCCAACACCAGTCTCCTCCGCAAGCGAGGTCATGCGTTTTTCATCCGGATCTCCCGCCTTGTGCAGAAGCACTGCAAAGTGACCTTCTCCTCCGGCACGGTGCGGAAAGATACGGACGCATTTGCGTAAGCTCTCATCACCGCCGTCGATCCACTCCGGCATACCTTCTGAGTAGCCCGGACAGCGTTCCACATCACAGATCGTCATGTCCGGATGCCTGTCCAGGAAGGACTGAATCATCCCCTCATTCTCCAGCGGAGAGAATGTACAGGTAGAATATACCATATCGCCGCCTGCCGCCAGAAGACGGTATGCCTGCTCCAGGATCTGCGTCTGGATCGGCACATAATATTCCGGTCCGTGTGCAAGCCAGCTTTTAACCATGGACGGATCACGACGAAACATTCCCTCTCCGGAGCATGGTGCATCGATCAACACCTTGTCAAAAAACTCCGGCAGTGTATCTGCCAGCTTCTCCGGTGTTTCGGCAGTCACAACCGCATTCGTGGTCCCTGCCACCTGAAGATTCTTGGCAAGCGCCATTGCTCTGGAAACGCTGATATCATTCGCCACCAGAATACCGCTTCCGTCCAGCTTTGACGCAAGCTCCGTTGCCTTTCCTCCCGGTGCGGCACACAGGTCCAGAACACGGTCGCCCTTCTCCACCGGAAGCAGCTTTGCCGGGATCATGGCACTTGGCTCCTGTATATAATACAGACCGGCATAGTAATACGGGTGCTTCGACACCGCCGCACCGGTACTGTCATAATAAAAGCCCTTCGGTTCCCACGCCACAGGCTCCGATGCAAACGGACAAAGCTCTGCAAACTCCGTCAGTGATATTTTGTGCGTATTGACCCTGAGCGCCGTATGCGAGGCTCCTCCATGCTTTTTATATAGTCCTGATATTCCTCTGCAAGCAGCTCTCTCATCGTATCCTGAAACTGCTGTGGTAATGTGACTGTCATCTGTTCGTTATCCTTCCAATCTCTTTGATCAATCTAAGCTCTGCGCCCGGTAAGACTCAGACAGCACATCGAGCTGACGGTTGAAACGCTCTAACAGCGCAACATCGTCTGACTGATATACCCGGAAAAACTCATCCTGTATCTTGCCAACCTCGCGCTTATTCATCGTCCGGTAAAGGTTCTCAATATTGTTCAGTATATCACTGACAATGCTTGCCCGCCGCCTGTTGGAATTCTGTGCATCCATGATCTCATCGCGCACTGACGACATTTCCATATCAAGTGCGTCCACCGCCTTGGCAGCACGAAGCAGACGTCCTCTGACCTCGTCCGGCATGTTTTCTTTGTATTTGTACTGCAGGGAATGCTCGATAATTGCCCAGAAGTTCATGGCAAGCGTCCGGATCTGGATCTCCACCTCCAGATTCTTCGGTCCGTTGATCGTCTGCACGGTATAGTACGCGATCACATGATAGCTGCGGTAACCACTTTCTTTGCTGTTCGTAATGTAATCCTTTTCCTTTTTGATGATCACATCGCTGCGTTTGCGGATGATCTCCACTACCTTCTCGATATCCTCTACAAACTGGCAGATAATACGGATTCCTGCAATATCCTCAATCTTTTCCTCCAGCTCCTCCATCGGCACGTTTTTACGCTGACATTTCTCGAGAATACTGGATATCTTTTTGACACGTCCGCTGACCTGCACGATCGGGCAATACAGTCCTGCATTGTGATGTTCCTCGATCATATGTTCAAATTTGACCGTCAGTTCATCGACCGCCTGCCGGTACGGATCTAATATTTCCCTCCACAGTTGAATTTCCATTGCCTGTCTCATCCCCTTTTCATAGTTTCGTTTCCAGACACCGCAAAAGCCGGTATGGGTCTATTGTTTTCTCTTCTCCGTTTTTGTCATAATAAACGCCAAAATGAAGATGCACCGGGAACTTTCCCCGTGTACCCTCCTGCCCGTATCCGGTGTCCCCCATATAGCCAAGCAGGGTTCCCGCCTTGACAGTATCTCCTTTTTGAAGACCTGCTGCGTACGAATCCAGATGTGCATAATAAAAATATAAACCTCCCGGACTCCGGATACCAACCCGGTATCCTCCTAACTCGAGCCATCCCATCTGCTCGACCGTACCATCCGAAACGGATTGCACCTCTAATTCTCCGGCATCGGCATCGACCGCCATAATATCAATTCCCTCATGACGTCTGCTGCCGCCGTAGCTTCTTCCCTCTCCATATCCATCATCAAAGCCCCAGCTTTTCGACAAACTGCCGTTTTGCTGTGAACCTCCTCTTTGCCGCAAACCACCGTTTTCCTGCTGTGTGCCGCCGCTTTGCCGTGAACCACCGTTTTCCCGCTGTGTGCCTCCGTTTTGCTGCGTACTGTCACTGCTTCGCACCGGAAAGCATCTGGCGTCCTGCCAGAGCTTCGGAAACAGCGCTTCGGCATCCTGCTTCCTAAGATCCTGCATCAGCTCCTGTGCATTGTCCATCCGGCTCTGCCAGCGGTTCTGATACTCCGCACACCAAAGTCCCGCCACGATCAACAAAGCGACCAGTCCTGCTTTGATAAGGATAACATATTTTCTGATATTATGATGCCATATATTTCTCTCCATGAACACGCTCCCCTGTCAACAAGGCTCGCAGACTCAATGTATATATACGACATCCATCCCATGATTATACCTTATGCTACATATTGCGGGACTTCTCCGCACACGCCTTCATGCACTCCATGACACTGCTGCGAAATCCCTTTTCCTCGAGCTTGCACACTCCGGCAATCGTTGTTCCTGCCGGGGAACATACCATATCCTTTAACTCACCCGGATGCTTTCCGGTCTCCAATACCATTCTGGCACTTCCGAGTACAGACTGTGCCGCAAACTGATATGCCTGCGCGCGCGGCATTCCCTCTGCAACAGCTGCATCTGCCATCGCCTCAATAAACATAAAAACATATGCCGGAGAGCTTCCGCTGACCGCAACAACTGCATCCATCAGATGCTCACCAACGACCTCTGCTTTACCAAAGCCCCTGAACAGCTTGCAGACCTTCTCAGTCTCTTCTGTGCTTACCAGCTCCCCCGGGCAGAGTGCTGTCACTGCCTCCCCGACAAGTGCCGGCGTATTTGGCATAGTCCTGATCAGCTTAAGCGGCTTTCCAAAGGTATCAGCAAGCCACTGCAGCGATCTTCCGGCAACGATCGTTACGATGATCTGATCTTCACGGATCTCATCGCGAATTTCCTTAATGACCTGCTCACAGTAGATTGGCTTGATCGCAAGGATCACAATGTCTGCCTTTGCGACTTCCCTGTTGTCTAATGTGGTCTTTATTCCAAACTGCTCAGCCACTTTGTCTGCCGTCTTCTGCGTGGCAGAGGACGCAATAATATCCTCCGCCTGCAACAATCCCTTCTGAAGCATTCCTCCGATCATTGCAGTTGCCATGTTGCCTGCTCCGATAAATCCAACCTTCATATACTCTCCTTTCATTGTCCGCAAACATCGATGGTTCTGTATATTTGCAAACAAAACTGCTTGCCGGGTCGCTTCTGACCCTTGCATCCTATTGTTAATAACTACCACGGCACAATTGCCATGGCATCCATAAACTGCTGTTGAAATTCTTCCTGCTGTGCCAGCTCCACATGACCGGCATGGCTGCCGATCCATTCTGTCTGTTCAAGAAATGTCTCCGACAGAAGTGCCTGTGCAGCTCCTTTCCCGGCAGCATTCCCGGCAATCACAAGCTTCTCCGGTGCAATGTCCGGGAATAATCCTGTCAGCACAGCATTTCTCTTGGAAATGTGGCCGCCAAACACACCGGCAATATATAACGTATCTACCTGCGCCAGCGTGATCTCCTGCCGTCGTAAAAGCATCTCAATTCCCGCCTGCACCGATGCCTTGGCAAGCTGAAACTGTCTGATGTCCTTCTGGGTCAGATACACATGCTTTCCCTCCGGACTCTGATACAGCATAAAGCCTTTGTCGGTGATGCGCTCTGCAAGAAACGGTGGCAGCTTCTCCTCGCTCGGAGACTGCAAAAGATACCCATCCTGCCGTATCACATTACACTGGCGCAGAGCCGCTACTGCATCGATCAGACCGGAGCCGCAGATTCCCTTTACGAAAAGCGGTTCCCTGCCCGGTCCGGGGATCACGTCTAACAGAATGTTGCCAATCTGTCTGGCAATCTTTACACCTGCAATTGCTCCGGGTTCACCACGCATCCCCTGCTCGATCTGCGCTCCCTCAAATGCCGGTCCCGCCGGTGCCGAGCAGGTTGTGAGCCTGCCATGGCTGCTCAGTGCAATCTCTGCATTCGTACCGATATCAACAGCAAGCACATTGCCCGGCGCTTCCATGAAATTCAGTGAGCTGATCACTGCCACCGCATCCGCTCCGACATGTGCATCAATCCCGGCCGGAACGATCACCTGTGCTTCCCTCAGCCGTTTCATGCCAAGCTTACTTCCCTGGCACCGGAATATACCACGGTATGCCGGGCAAAACGGACTGCCAGACAACCCTGACGTATCCTGCCCCAGAAGGATATGACACATCGTTGTGTTGCCGACTGCCACGATCCGTTCAACCTGCTCCGGCTCGCAAAAGCCCGCACAGATCTCCTCCGCCATCTCCTCAAGCTGTTGTCTGATCAGTTTTTCCAGCTTAGCCTGCTGCCCTCTCTGGCAATGCATCAGACGCATCATCACATCTGCCCCAAGAAGTGTCTGGCTGTTCCTACGGGAAAGACCGGAAAGCCTCTGACCGGAGATAAGCTCATACAGTTCCATGACTACAGTTGTAGTCCCGACATCCACCGCCAGACCATACCGCCCTCGTTGTAACGATGCCTCCTCCGACAATGTTCCTGCCTTCTCCGGATCATGCCTGTCAGACCTTTGCCGGCCTGTTTCTTTTCTTTTTTCATGTATTTCATACGCGGCATTCCCCTTGACTGTGTCAGTGGCTGCCGCACGAATGATCTGCATATTCTCACCTCGTGTTAAGATTTGTTGCGAAGTGTTTCCGCTGTCTCCGGAATCTCCCCTTACAGCGAAAAAAACGTCACGGAAATTAATCCGTGACGATTTCTAATTCTAGATATTGTTGTGTCTACTTTGCATAATCGGTAACTCTGGATTCCCGAATCACATTAACCATAATCTGACCCGGATACTTTAATTCAGACTCTATCCGCTTGGAAATATCCCGCGCCATAAGTACCATATCATCGTCACTTACCTGACTCGGTACGACCATAACCCGCACCTCACGTCCAGCCTGAATGGCATATGATTTCTCTACGCCTTCATAGCTATTCGAAATATCCTCTAACTGTTTTAATCTGTTTGTGTAGGTCTCCAAAGTCTCACGGCGTGCTCCCGGTCTGCCCGCAGAAATAGCATCTGCAGCCTGAACGATGCATGCGATAATTGACTCCGGCTCTACATCACCATGGTGTGCTTCCACGGCATTGATAACAACCTTTGATTCTTTATACTTGCGACACAGGTCTGCACCGATCTGGATATGCGTTCCCTCAATCTCCTGATCAACTGCCTTACCTATATCATGTAACAAACCAGCTCTCTTTGCAATACGGACATTCTCACCAAGCTCTGCCGCAAGCAGACCGGATAAATGCGCCACCTCGATCGAATGCTTTAACGCATTCTGTCCATAACTGGTTCTGAACTTCATTCGTCCTAATAAACGGATCAACTCCGGATCAATGCCGTGAACACCCACCTCAAGTGTCGCAGCCTCACCTTCCTCGCGGATCATTGACTCAACTTCCTTCTGAGCCTTAATGACTGTTTCCTCAATCCGTGCAGGATGAATTCGACCATCTACTATAAGCTTCTCCAAAGCAACACGTGCTACCTCACGTCTTACTCCGTCGAATGCAGATATGATAACTGCCTCCGGTGTGTCATCAATGATCAGATCAACACCTGTAAGCTGCTCAAGAGTACGGATATTACGTCCCTCACGTCCGATGATCCGTCCCTTCATTTCATCGTTCGGCAACTGGACAACTGATATCGTGGTCTCTGCTGCATGATCAGCCGCACACCGCTGAATAGCATTGACTACATAATCCTTTGCTCTCTTGTCCGCTTCTTCCTTCGCCTTACGATCCAGTTCTTTTACAAGAACTGCTGTTTCATGTTTTACTTCTTCTTCAACAGATTTTAAAAGATATTCTTTCGCTTGTTCAGAAGTTAAGCCGGAAATTTCCTCAAGCTTATGCAGATTCTCTTCCTTTGCATGCTCTAACTCTTCCTTGAGGGCATCAAGACTTGCATCCTTTTTGTTAAGGGCTGCCTCTTTTCTTTCCAGCTGTCCTGATTTTTTATCCAGAGATTCCTCTTTCGACAATACTCGTTCTTCATATCGCTGAAGTTCTGCACGGCGTTCCTTGGATTCGCGCTCAATTTCATTCTTTGTCTTGATCGCTTCCTCCTTCGCCTCAAGCAATGCTTCGCGCTTTGTAGTCTCTGCATTCTTCAGAGCTTCATCAACAATCTGCTTCGCTCTGTCCTGTGCAGAACCAAGCTGCTGCTCCTCTGACTTAATGTAACTGTCTACAGCCACCTTTTTTGTGACAAGCGCGGTAACGATAATCCCAACCAATAGAACAACAATAGCAATAATAATATATGCTACCGGTGACATCGAAAAGGACACCTCCTTATATGATTTCGTTGTATATTTTAAGCACAATACAACGATTTAATTTTATACTTTTTGAGACAATATGTCAAGCAGATTACAGATAGCTGCGAAGTTCCTCTGCTTTGTCTGTCTGCTCCCATGGGAGGTTGAGTTCGTTTCTTCCGAAGTGTCCGTAAGCAGCGGTCTGCTTATAGATCGGACGGCGCAGATCCAGCATTTTAATGATACCAGCCGGACGAAGATCGAATTTTTCGCGGATGATCTCAACCAGCTTCTGATCGTCTAATTTACCGGTTCCAAAGGTGTCTACCATAACAGATGTCGGCTGTGCGACACCAATCGCATAGGAAAGCTGGATCTCACAGCGCTTTGCAAGTCCCGCTGCCACGATATTCTTGGCAACATATCTTGCGGCGTAGGCTGCAGAACGGTCTACCTTTGTACAATCCTTACCGGAAAATGCTCCGCCGCCGTGACGCGCATATCCACCGTAGGTGTCTACGATAATCTTACGTCCGGTGAGTCCGCTGTCTCCGTTTGGTCCACCGATAACGAAACGTCCGGTCGGATTGATAAAAACCTTGGTTGTCTCATCGATCAGCTCTGCCGGAACAATCGGGTCGATCACATATTTCTTGATGTCCTCATGAATCTGCTCCTGAGAAATCTCCTCTGCATGCTGTGTGGAAATGACAACCGCATTGACATGAACCGGCTTGTCGTTCTCATCATATTCTATGGTCACCTGACTCTTGCCGTCTGCACGAAGATAAGGCAGTGTGCCGTCCTTGCGCACGCCGGTAAGCTGCTTGGTCAGCTTGTGTGCAAGTGAAATCGCATATGGCATCAGCTCCGGGGTCTCATCGGTTGCGTAACCGAACATCATTCCCTGATCTCCCGCACCGATCGCCTCGAGCTGCTCATCGGACATATCGTTTTCTCTTGCCTCAAGTGCCTTGTCGACACCCATTGCGATATCCGGCGACTGTGAATCGAGCAGCACCTTCACGCGGCAAGTATCACAGTTAAAGCCCTTCTCATCAGCATCATAACCGATCTCACGGATCGTCTCTCTGGCAATCTTCTCGTAATCAACCTTTGCCTTCGTGGTGATCTCTCCCATGATCAGCACATAATCTGTTGTGATAGCGGTCTCACAAGCCACACGGCTCATTGGATCCTGCTCCATCAGCGCATCTAAAATTCCGTCAGAAATATTGTCACATATTTTATCCGGATGTCCCTCGGTTACTGATTCAGACGTAAATAAACGTTTCTCCATCTTGTACCTCCTAAACTTATCAATGTTTCCTGACTACTGTAATAACAAAGTTTTATAAAGTAAAAAAATCCATCAAAAAGATGGACTTGATTCACTCAACTCCTCTTATTGTTCGATTGCTCGCTCAGATTGGCACCTTCCACATATGGGGTTGCCGTGGTTTCACAGAGCCTCACTCTCCACCACTCTTAATAAGAGTTCTACTTATTTAACTAACCTTATCTATCATACACGCACTATACGCATTCGTCAAGCAGTATTTTACCGGATCATTCTGTAAATCCCCCTTGATGGCAATTTTTCATGGAACGGAGGAGCATTTCCCGGATAACGGTAAAAGAGCTGTTTTCTGCATTCACAGAAAACAGCTCTTTACTGACATTTTATTCTCAGAGGGGGGAATCGTAATGCATGATATCTAATATATCACTAGGTCGCATTACTAATTATTAGTATACCCAAACTGAGACAAATTGCAACCCTAAATTGGTAGAAATTTCAATTTATTTCCCATTATTTTTTAATTTTTACCTTCTTTACCTTACTCCATTTGCCGTATACATTCTTTCCATCGACAACGGTGTAAGCTCTTACTTTTACCGCATACTTCTTCTTTTTCTTTAGTTTCTTAATCTTGATGCTGTTGGCGGTGGTCAGCTTTTTCTTTTTGCCATAGGAAACCTGATAGCCTGCCACATCAGCAATCTTCTTCCACTTGATCTGGATGGATTTCTTCTTGACGTTCTTTACCTTCGTAAGCTTCACCTTCGGTGCCGTTACGATAACCTTGCAGACTGCTTCTTTGGAGCTTCCGGATGCCTTTGCCGTAATGTTGCAGACACCGATCTTTACACCGGTTACAACGCCATTAACAACGGTAGCAATCTTCTCATCACTGGACTTCCATTCGATCGCCTGATTTGCATCGGACGGAGTCACGCTCGCTGTCAGTGTCACCGTTCCACCTACGGCAACCTTTTTCTGTGGTGCAGAAATCACAACCGATTCAGCGACCGCACCAACCTTAACAGTGCATGTCACACTCTTACCGTCCGCCGTTGCTGTAATCGTTGCACTTCCCACTTTAACACCTTTGACGTTACCGGAGCTGCTTACCGTTGCAATATTTTCATCGCTGGTCGTCCAGGTGATCTTCTTGTCGGTTGCTTCCTTCGGAAGCACCTCAGCCTTTAAGGACTCAGAACCTCCAACCTCAAGGAAAAGCTCTGTCTTATTCAGTGTCACGGATGCAACAGGAACCTTTACCTTAACTTTACAGGTTGCAGAAACACCATTTTCTGCCTTTGCCTTGATTGTCACTGTACCGTCCTGTTTACCGGTTACAACTCCGCCGGCTACGGTTGCGATCTTGTCATCGCTGCTTGACCACTCCACGCTCTGAACGGCATCCTCCGGCAATACGGTTGCGGTCAGGCTTGCCTGTTCTCCGACATTAATAGTCAGTTCCTTTTCTGAAAGCTTCACGGACTCTGCCGGTGAGACATATCCCCCCTGCACCTTCACGGTACAGCTGTCGCTTCTGCCGCTGACAAGACTGACTGCCTTGATCGTTGCTTCTCCTTCTGCCACAGATTTTGCTTTACCTGTGATCGGATCAATTGTTACAACATCCTCATTGCTTGAGGAGAAACGATATACATCCTGACAGCCCGGATTTTGTTCGAGCAGCTTTGCATTATCTTTGCTGTAATTATTCTCATCAACAGAAAGTGTAAATTCTTTGTTGACATCAATGCCGACATTTCTTCTGGATAAAGAGATACGATCCAGAGCAAGCCGGACACGGATCTTACACTCTGCCGACTTCTCGGAGCTGCTCTTTGCAACTACCTTTGTATCGCCAAGTGCCTGTGAAGAAGCTTAATGGTAGACATTCCCATCTTCTCCCCCTCAGGTGTGGTTGTCTGCGCCGGAATCGGTGTTCCGTCAATCGTAGCAACAGATGCATTGTCAACGATCCAGGTTACGCTGTCCGTTGTCTCCTCGCTGCTGTCCTCACCCATGTAGGATGCCTTTAAGTCAACCGCATTCTTAGAACCGTACTCCAGATAGATCACATTCTCCTTAGCTTCCTGTGCAAGACGCTCTGCGGAGAGTGTCAGCACACTGATCGGATTCTGTGCCACATGGATATTGTAAAGCTGTGAAACCTGCAGCACCAGACGTGCATCATTGAGCGCTGTGGTGTTGTTCTCGCTGTGGATATCTCCCTCGAGGCGAATTGTACCGGAGACACGCACTTTCGCGTCACCCTGCTTCTTTCCGTACATGCTGATCGCCTGATATCTTCCGGAGCTGTCGTCTTCCTTTCTTACGGTAACAAACTCGTTGGAATCGTTATTTAACAGGTCACCTGTCTCATCGTTTTTGTCCTTCAGCTCATCGGTTACCGTGATCGACATGTCACGGAAATTCTTAACGCAGTTAAAATCAACGGCGTTCTCCTGCTGATGGTAAATATTCTTCTCCTTGGTAACCGGATTGGCAATCACAGTTACCTTCTGCTTCGCATAACCTGCCACACCGGAGAAGAGCTGATCAGACCACTCAGAAGAGAGCGGCACGGTCACGCTGTCTAACTTATATGTATTGCGGAATGCATTCTGACTGATCTTCTTAACCGTATCCGGAATGGAAATGCGCTCCAGATTGTAACAGTCCTCGCAGACGCTTGCCGGAATCTCCTCAAGCTTCTCAGAACGGAAATCAATCTGTGAAATATTGGAACGCTGGAATGCTCCCCTTCCGATGGATTCCAGATTCTCCGCAAACCGGAAATCGACATTGCCAAGTCCCGTATACTGCGTGTAGAACGATACGCTTCTTCTTGTACTTAACGAAGTAACACTGCTGCTGACATCCTGTGAGGTCTGTGCGAATGCGTAATCACCGATCTTTACAAGAGAGGATGGTAAAATAACATCTTCCAGACTCTTGCAGGACAAAAATGCGTTGTTACCGATCTCTTCCAGTGCACCGGTAAAGTCGCCGGTCACTGCATTGGCATCGGGATCATAGAAGCCCTCTAATGCATAACACTCTTTAAATGCATTGTTGCCAATTGTCTTGACATTCTTCGGAAGCTTTACGGTTTTAAGACCGACGAAGGTGATCGGGTTGTATGTTGTCTTTCCGAGTTCTCCGTTCTCTCCGGATGGAACCGGTGTCGGTGTCACAAGGCAATCTTTTTCACTTACCTTGCTGGTCGTATTCTCCTTATATGGATAAGAGCCTGCGCCGGCACATACATCTGCCGGCAGCTCTGTCAGACCGTCGCCGAAATAGATCTCTTCCATCATACGACAGTTCTGGAATGCACCATCACCGATCGTTGTGACGGAATCCGGAATATATACGGCACGATAACCGCCCGGGTAAACAGGGACACAATATTTTGCTGCGTACCCAACGCCGTCCTCATCGTATTTCGTAATTTCATAAAATCCGGAGTTCTCAAATGCTTTCTTTTCGATGGTTTTGAGCGTCTCCGGGAAATGAAGCTCACCTTCGATCATTTTACCGGAATAACCGATCGTCTCCAAAGACCAGCAATTACCGAAGCAGTCTTCACCAATACTTTCAAGACCATCCGGAAGCTGTACGGATTCCAGTACCAGATCCGCGTATGTCTTCTTGTCGGTTGCTGTCTTGCTGCTTCCGAACAGCTCCTTCGGGAACTCCGTAACTTTACTTCCCTTCGCAAAGACAACCGACTTCATCTCATACATTCCCGCAAAAGAGGATTCTCCAAGCGTTGTAACGCTTGCCGGGATCGTCAGCTTCTTGAAATCCGTATAAGAGAACGCAAATTCTCCAATCGAATCAAGTTTTGTCAGATCCTTTAAAAAGTCCTCGTTGCAGATCGTGCTGGCATTAAAGGCACTGACACCGATCTTCTCCAGTTTGCTGTCGGATGCATTGCCATTGTAGGTTACTTTCATGCCTTCAATGCCGTCGATCAGGTCATCCCAGTTGGTGATGTTATCGATGTCTCCGGTAAACTGCTGGGAGCCTGCCATCTGGAATGCATAGCGCGGAATCTCTGTAATATTTACAGAAAGCTTTACACGAAGCAGATTACCTGCATAACGGAAGGAAGCCTCTCCGATCTTCTCCACCGTGTTCGGCATAACGATCTCCTCGATACGGGAGCTCTCAAATGCCTCCTCACGGATATCTGTCAGCTTATCCGGAAGCGTTACCTCCGCCAGCTGGCTGTTCATAAATGTATTCTTGCTGATCCAGGTCATCTTCGTCTGCTTCAGGTCGATCGATGTGATCTTGCTGGCTGAAAACGCACCCTGGCCAACCGACTCGATGGTTGACGGAAGCTTATTACTCTTGTCCGTGCCGAAGGTCAATGCTCCTGTCGCCGCAAATGCCTGATCGAGAATACCTGTGATCTTGTCGTCACAGAAAATAACATTCTCTAACATCTCACAGTTATTGAACATCTGTGCCGGCACCATATGTGCATTCTCGCCGGTGATAATCGGAACCTTCGCCTCTGTGATCACCTTACATCCACTGAACACTGCTGTTCCCATTTCCTTTACGGTAGACTTCATGCTTCCAACAGACTCGTTGGTAAGCTTGGAGCAGCCACCGAATGCGGAATCTCCAAAATAATCGACCTGAGACAGATCAATTGTCTCAAGGGATGTACAACCGTTGAAGGCGTTCTTGTCAATCCTTGTCACTGACGCCGGAAGCTTTACCTGTGTCAATGCCGTACATCCGTTAAACTCATCCTCGTTGATCTCAACTGCTTTACACAGGCTCAGGTCCAGTGTCGTCATACTCAGAGCATATCCGAGTCCTGTCAGGTCATGTACCTCCGCCGGGACTGTGATGTTCCTTAGATTTGCGCTTCGCAGATCCTTTACAGTTGCTGCGTCACCCTTGCCTGTCTTGTCTCTCAGATATGCTAACAATGCTGCATCTGCAATAATGTCACTGTTTAACTTCTGATTGTCATTGATCTGACCGGATGCAGCCTTTGCTTTCTGTACGATCTGTGGAAGAATTCCACTGGAACCAAGCGTATCTGCCGCCGGTGTACAGATGACAAGTGCTGATACCAGAGCAAGGCTCAGACAGCGTCTTTTCATTTGTTTCCCAAAATTCTTTTTCATGTAATCTCCCTTCTGTCCGTTCGGACGATCCATCCTGAATTACCATCTTTATGATAACAAATTTATATAATCGCGTCAATCAAGCTTTTACATTTATTAAAGCAAAAGAATCCCCTGTTTTGGGGATTCTTAAATGATTTAGTCCGCACCGATATGAACCACATTCACTGGGCCGTTTCCAAAGATTTCTTCGTATTTATTATCACAGGTTGTGAAGATGACCTGATTCCTTTCGGCAAACTTCTGCACCAGCCTGCACGCCTGTCGTACACGCCCCGGATCCATGTCCGTAAACGGATCGTCAAACACCGCCAGACCGTTGCCCTCCGGGAACAGATGCTCTAACATCGCCAGCCGGAATGCCAGCGCGATCGTATCCTTTGTTCCATCTGAAAGTGTATCATATGTCAGACGGCGTGTTCCGCTTGCCAGATCAACCTCCATCCTCTCGTCCATGGAGGCATCCAGGGCATCCTGTGATATTTCTGCCAGATACTTACGGAAGTGATCCTCAATATCCTGCACCGGATTGTCACTGCTCTGCTCCTTCAGTTCCTGAAAAACCTCAGAAATGTGCTTCCAGTGCCGGTATGCTTTTCTTGTCTTTTCATAGTTCTGTACCTTCTCTTCTAACAACTCCGCGTATTCCTCCGCTGCCACCTCATCCATACTCCGGCTGAGTTCGTTCTTCCGGGCATTACTCCGGCGGATATCCTCCTCGAGTTCTTTCACCTCTTCATTCAGCTCTGTCAGGTAGCGATCCGGATCAGGGATCCTCTTATATTTATCCGGAATCTGATTCGCTTCGTCTGCTTCTTTCTGTGTCTGTCCGAGCTCCTGTTCCAGCGTTTCTTTTTGTTTCTTTAATTCCTCAATAGAATGATATTTGTCTTCACAGGCACTTTGCTTTGCCTTTCTTCCGCCAAGATATTCCTCCGGCGAAACGCCTGCGCCGCACAGAGCGCGAATCCTGTCGTCAATCTCGTCCGGATCAAGAGAGCGGTTCGGAAGTTGTTCCTCTGTTTCCGGGCTGACTGTATACGCCGCTGTCTCCGGACTGTATTCATGTGCCGTCTCCTCGCCGGCTGTCTCCAAGCTGTGCTCACTCTGCCGCATTTCTCCGGTCGTTTCCAAGCTGTACTTTTGCCGTGCTGCTTCTCCGGCTGCTTTCAGGTTTTCCCAGTCGGCACCGTCAAGGATCTGATTCCACTGTGCATCCAATCGTTCCATTTCGAACTGACACTGCTGATATGATGTTTTCATCTCCTCCAGCTTATCGCAGGAATCCGTCTTATACTGATCCATGATGTGATTCATAACCACATCACACGCTTTGATCTCTTCCCGAAGGACATCGACATCCACATCCTGTGGAAGGAGCTGCATTTTCATGACATCCGGGATATCAATCTCCACGGCAGCATTGATCTGAAATTCATTACCATCCGCCGCCAGTTCCTCTCCGGAAGCAAGCTGCGAAACATGCACCGGCATATCTTTCTCCATCTGAATCCTTGCAACAAGACTAAGACCGGACATTTCCCCTTCCAGACCGGCTTTTCGACGTTGTGCCTTCCGGTATGTATCAATGTCTTCCTGCGTTACCGGCATCATCTGCTGCAGCCTGTCTGCTGCAGCCTCCCGGTTGATACGGATCCGGTCCGCCTGCTCATACTGCCGCAGGAGTGTAACCTGATTTCTCTGTTCCTTCAAGGCTTGTGCCTGTGCGATCTGTCTGGAAAGCTTGGGCCATTCCTGTAAAACCTTCTCCATTTCCCGGATACGCTCCGTCTGATCCGTCAGCTTCTCTAATAAAATACGGCGCGTCTTAAGTGCTGTGCGAACACCGGAAAATTCCTCCTTCTCCGCTGTCCGCAGCTCCTTTTCCTTCTCCAGGCTACGGATCCGGTCGGTGATCTCCTCGCAGGTTTCCTCGTCCGCCTCTGCCTTCCGCAGCTTTCCGCGAACCTCCTCCATCTCATAATACGCCTGCAGGATGAGTCCGACTTCTTTCTTCCATTTGTTATGGATACCTCTTTTCACGCCACCCTCCGGCAGCTCCATCCGGTCATTCCAATGGGCATTATATTGTGTAAGTCTCTGTTCAATCTGCTTTTCCAGTTCATCCAATGCAACGCCACCGGTCTCCAAGGCAGCACGGTTTAATACCGAAAGCAACGTTTCCCTCGTCTGCTGCAGCTTATCCTTTGTCGCCTTGTCGCGGTTTAAGCCTTCCATAATGCTCTTCACGCAATTTAACTGTCTCTTCTGGGAAGCGAAAACAATTTCCCCGTAAATTCCTTCCTGATAGGGAAGCGTATCCCGAAGATATTGTTTTAACGCATCCGGATCCCTGATGAGCGTTCCATCCGGCAAAGTCAGACGGCAGATTCCTCCCTTTTTCTCCCATTCCTTCCGGATGCAGCATTCGCCCTCTTCGTCCTCAAAGACCAGAGCACCATCAATCACATCTCCCGCACGTCCCGTTGTTTTCTGCGGAAAATATCTGGCAATAAATTCCTTGTCACTTCTGGTATCCAGTTTCACATCCTTGAACAAAAGATAATAGATCAGATCGACCATCGTGCTTTTGCCCTGCTCATTGTCACCCACGATCAGATTCAGACCATCACCAAATTTGATCGTGGAAGCCGGATCGTTCCTGTTCAGCCCGGCAAACTGATCACATTGTACTTCCTTTAGTTTCATAATCCTCCTTACTGCCGCGCCGGTTATTCCCGGCTGCATTCCTGCAGCAGTTCATATGCCATCTGCAGTTCCGTCTGATCCCCCTGAAGTGCCTCCATAAGCTTAGCCGCAAAGCTGCTCTCCGCAAATTCTTCCCGCACCCGGTCTAATGTAATCTCTTCGTGCAGTTCATCGTCCTGAAGCTCCCAGGATAAAAATCTGTCGCAATATTTTTTATACAGTTCCCGCCGTCTGCTGTATTCCTCGCTAACCGCGCTTCCGGTGACTGTTAGACGCACAACAGACTCCGCTTCTAACGGATCCAGCTTTTCCTGCAGAAGTGCTTCCAGAGAATCCCCCTCTGCCGATGAAACCCGCACTGCAATATCATAAAAGAAAATCGTTCCACTCTGATATTTCTTCGCAGACACCTGCGCTTTGTCTCCCTGCTTGTCAACAGAAATAATAAAACCATATCCACGGGTATTATTATGCAGATCCGTCTGCGCATGCGTTCCCGCATTAAATATACGGTATCCGCCAATCTCTTCGTCCTCTGAAAGTCCACCCGGATACGGTATATGTGTGTGTCCGACCAACCATACATCCATTGGGATTGCCTGCAGCTCCGGCTCTGTCATCAAAAAATACTCTTTCTGCATATCGGGTGTAACCCCCTCAATTGCACCATGCGCCATTCCAACGTTGATCTGTCCGCTTTTTGGGACACTCATTTTCTTGATCCACCCCAGATTATTCTCTCGGGAATGCTTCGACCGGCAAAACGCCGGATAAATAACGACGGTCTCCTCCGCAATTTCAATCGGGTATGGCTCAAACCGATCCAGTCGGATAATGTTATTGTCACATGTTCGCAGAGCATCATCAAAATCCTTCCAGACCTTTTCCTCTCCGGTATAATAATCGTGATTGCCCGGAAGCACCAGCACTCTGCCTGCAAATCCCGCCAGAATACGCACGACCCTTTCTACATCCGACTTACGGATACTGCTGCAATTGTCGAAAAGATCTCCGGTCACTGCAAAGATATCGCAGCCCTCCTGCTCCGCCTTCTCAACCATCTTCTCAAAGCATACAAAACGGTTATCCACAAGCCTGTCGCGGATCTCCGGATATCTGTCGTACTTTTTGCCAAAGTGGTTGTCGCCGGTTACAAAAATTTTAATCATAGCTTCCTCCTGTCCCCTGCATGATCTGTCTATGTATATAGTATAAAAAAACACCCGTTTGTGCAAGTACAAACGTGGTACAAAAAGAGCTTTCCGATTGTTCGGAAAGCTCTTTAAAATCTAGTTTGATACAAGCCGGATCAAAGATTACTCGATGATTGTAGCAACCTTACCAGATCCTACTGTACGTCCACCCTCACGCTATATCAATAGCGTTTTTCGTTATATTTTCTATTCTTTTTATGGCTGAAATCTGCATATTTTCGTTGTTTTTATATGCTCTATTTTTATTTGCATAATTTCTTGGCACCGTTTTGGCACCGGGACAATATGCTATTTATAAAACTCATCATTTCCTATAGTTTTTCTCAATCCACTTGGTATATTTATGTAATACACATCTTTTAACAATTTGTAATATGTTCCACCCACAACCAAAACACAAGCCCCCATACCGATAGTTGAAATCAAGTTTTCCCAGAATTTTTGTCCCATGTTCATAACACTCACTAAAATAGCCAGTAACATAAAAAATAACATAACAAAAATCAAAATGCCCAAGCCGATTACCATAGCTTTCTCCACAAACTTATTATATTTATACTTTTTATCTTTATTTAAAGGTTTAACACTCTTTCCACCTTTTATCTTACACTCAACCATAACATCTTGTGACTCTCCAGTGTGCATCATTTGAATCACAATTCCATCCTTTGGAGCCACATAATCAAAATTAATTCTAGCATGTTGCTTATCCATATCTACAACTACAAATTGATTTGTCTCATCACTTTCCTGTAAAATTTTTACATCCAAAATTCTAGTATTTTCTCCATTGCAAGAAACTTGAAGCGGTTTAATCTCTACGATATCTTCCCTCTGTAAAACCTCATTCCCGCTATTCCATATCGCATATTTTGTTATTACTAATTCTTGTATTGGTTCATTTTTATACTTAAGTTCCAAATCTGGCAAAAGGCTTTTTCCACCTTTTACTATTGTATAAGAATTTTTATAACAAGATAATTCCTTTTTTCTTTTTGATTTATACCATTGCCATATTCCAAATACAACTGAGAAAATTGTACACGCTCCCAAAAAGGCCCATGCATAAGGATTTGTCATTAAACTTTCTAACATTTTACCTCTCTTTCGTATATTAAAACTTCTGCATAACTCGATATGAACGAATATTATCCTTTGTATAACCACCACAAATCATATCCAATAGCTTTAAGAGCATATCTTATAAATTCAATAACACATATGGTTTATATCAGCATTTTTAATTGCTATGTTCATTTACACCACCAATTTTAGCTTATACATAACTATATTTGATTGTACCATAACTTCATCAATTCCCTACAGCACCTCATTTGCATCCTTGGGTAAATCTTTTACTGATTGTAAAAAATACATGCCATTGTTTGCTTCTGTATTGTTATACTCATAGTTTAGTTCTGCCGCTACCCATGTAGCGGTCTCTACAAATAGAGAGCACATAATCTCCACCGACTGCCAAATAGCTTCAACATCTGCTCCGCAATAAGTCTGTAAATATTTTTCCCATTCCTGTGCCGAAACCCATTTATACATATATTTTGCCGATTTACCAACGCTGACTGAGAAATCCGTCATTATACCCACTTTCCAAGAAAGCATCTTCTCCAACTGTTTTCTCACCACAAAATTCAGCATATCTTGTACATAAGGTATTTCTTCACGCCACAGACCTTTTGCTACACTATTTAAGCACCACCAAAACTCACTACAAGTACACTGATACTGTTCAAAAGTAGGTTTATGTATCCAATAATTTTTATCCGATGAAGGTAAAATCTCCGGCAAACAATTGTCTTTGTCCAAGAGAACTTTACACAGTCTATCGTTCATAATATTCTCTTGTGCGTGACCAATTGTTTCAACATGCAAATCAATACGATTTCCATCTGTAAACTGCATTAACCAACCGTAGAAATTCTCTTTATCACTCGGATAATCAGGATGTTCATCCGGATATTGCATATATAAAATTTCTCCGAAACACTTAATCCAATTCTTATCCTCAATAAAGGGGAGCGTTTCAGTTACTATATAAACCACATCATAGTCTTGAAAAATGTCTTTCGGTACATTTGGATTTGTTCTGGAGCCATTAAGATATACCGCCCTAATCTTTTTGTCATTCTGCGCAATACTTAATATTAAATCATACATTTCTTTTTCTGTTCGCATTACTACACCTCCGTCACAGCGTCCATTGCCAAATCCATAGCTAACGCAAATGTATTATTACCCCAATTTCTTGTATCGTGTGATTCTATATTTGCAAGCGAATCAGCTGTAAACAATAACTGACCGAAAACTATATTTCGGAATTCTGCGCAAGCAGCCAGAGAGGCACACTCCATTTCTACAACAGAACAACCTTCCTCTTTACGATATTCCACCATTTCTTTTGTTTCACGATAAAACCCGTCTGTCGTCCATGTTTTACATTTTTGATAGTTGTATTTGTGATTAATTAAGATTTTCTCAATCACATTTATGGCTGATTGGTTAAGCTTGACTTCTCGTGAAGGTGGCAAATAATGATAAGATGTACCTTCTTGCCGTAGTGCTGAGGTAGGGATATAAAAATCTCCTTCATTATCTGCAACTAAAGCACCACAACAACCTGTGGCTATAACCTTCTTAACGCCACCCGCAATCAGCTGTTCCATAATTTGTGTAGAAGCAGCTCCACCTAAAGGCGCTTGACAAATTGCCAACTCAACACCATTATGTACCGTTTTATACACAGGAAATACTTTTGTGATACTAATAAACTGCCCGATAATCTCGCATTCATTTGTCATAGCATAATCGTTAATTTCTTTTTCCATAAACAACATTACCGCTCTCTCCGGAAAATGAAAATTTGTACTGTGTCCTGGCATAATAACAGCCATACTGTTTGTGTCATATTCTAAAATTGGCACATCATTTTTTATTAGGCTCATTCCATCTATTTCCTTTTTGATTATTACTCATATAACTTCAATTTTCGCCCTCATTGAACACAATTATATCATGATATATACAATTTCTCCACAGATTTTTTATGCTCCCTACAATATAAAAGCGGAGCAGTTTCCCACTCCACTTCTGATACTACCTTGCCCCTCTATCATTCTTTTTATGATACTCGGTATGCCTATACTGTTCCTTAACCTGCTGTTGCTTCTGTTGTAGTTTCGCCTTCAAGCTATCGTCCACCTTTTCTCCCGTCAGCTTCTCCCACTCCGCAACAGCCTTTCTATAATCGCCATATTCAACCTTCGAAGCCTTATACTCTGCAAGGAACTCTTTTACATTCTTGTGCCCATACCCCTGCACAACACTCGATAAATACTGCTTCATATTGGCTATCTGTGTCTTTAACTCTTCTGCCTGCTCCTGCAACTCCTTACGCTGTTTTGCCTTGAAGATGCCCTTTGCTCCGGCAATCTTCTTCTCCACATTCGCAATCTGTAGCTCCCTCTCATAAATGGCTGTATTCTGCCTCTCCAACTTATGGTAAATATCCGTAAGTCTTGGATACTTGGAAGCTAATTCGGACTTCTTAGGCATCTCCGGTACAGGCTCACTCTTGGCTTCTACAAACGAATTTACCGCCTTAACAGGTGTCTGCTCCGGCTCTGCCTTTACAACCGCTTCTATGTCCTTATCTGTCTTTTGTGAAGCCATCTTGAACACCTTGCCAATGAGAAGCTCCAAAGCATAAATAGCAGTCATAATCAAATTTCTTAGCAGTGCCGGATTTCTCCCTGACTTCTGAATGGAAGCCTTTACTTTTTGTCCGATTTCGCTCTGCTTCACTTCCAAAATCTGCCTCTCCGGCACACCGCTAATCAACGCTCTATCCACAGTCTGATTCCATATAGTACGGTACTGATTATCTGTGCGTATCTGCTCCGCTTTTGGGTTGTTCTTGCCAATCTTTTTTGTAGGCAGATACACACCGTTTCTGTCAAAAACCTTGAGCTTTTGCTTGTCATCTTTTACATAAATATTGATGAGGTCAGTGTAAGAGCGTTTCACTTCATCAAGGAAGCTGTCGCTCTTAAATCGGCTGTCCTTTATGGTAAAAATGTTCCGCTCATATACCTCGCCCTTAGGGATAATTTTACAGCCACTCCGAAGCTGTCCGGCTTCATCCAGTATCTCTTTTTTAGTGCGTACATGCTTTCCGTTTTCGTCATAAAACATATTTCTTGTTGCAATCTTCTCCACAGGCTCATCAAGCAGTTTTCGCTCTGAAAAGATAAGATGGATATGATAATTGGTCTTGCGTTTATTATGGTGCAAAGCTGAAATACATTCCACACCATAATTTTGTTTAAAATGCTCCGTAAAAAGCTTCAGCAACTTGTCCGGCTCATAATCCACGAAACTTTCCGGTAACGCAATGATAAGCTCCCTGGCTTCAATACAGATTCCTTTCGTTCCGCTTTCCCTAAATTCCTCTTGGTTACACATAGCAAGCTCCCTCCAAAATTTGCGGTCTGTTGTTTCATAAACTGCATACAGATTTTCCTGCCTTGCTTTGCTCGATATATAACTAATTCTGCCTTTCACATTAGGCAGCTTTGACATCTGTATAAATGAATTTCTTACAATAGGCATTGCCACTTTCTTTGAAAAATGATAGCGACTTTTGTTATCGTGAGTGGATGCTTAGGCATCCGTTTACGAACTCATTGCCGTATCCGGCATAACCACAAATGCGTTAGCATTTGTAAGGACAGCCACGCTGTCCTTTGCCCCCTGCAAGCGAAATACACAGAGTACAAATCTCCGATTTGTGCGATGGGTGTATTTCGCTCTCAAACGCCGAGGGCTTGTGAGTGTAGTCCGATTTTGTCATTACACCCTAATCCGACTTTCTCCTTAACTACCATATACAGGAGCGTGGCACGCTCCCGTCCTACACACTGAAGGAAAAAAATTTACCATCGGAAGCTCCGGTGCATTCCCACCTTTTCCAGATACTCCTGTCGTGCCTTTTCTCTTTCTTCCTCGGTTGGTGCAGTCTTATATTTTGTATATAAATCCCGCCTTACCATAGCTTCCAATTTTTCTTCCAAACCTTTCTTTATCTCCAATAAAACATCATCCCTTTCCACCAAGTGATATTTAAGGAGTGCAATAAATAATTCCTCTGAAATCTGCACATTTTTCAATCCTATCAATCCATCCTTTCCATCAAGACCGCAACAACGCAATGTCTATACATTTTGCAACCTTGCAAAGTTCATCACCGCAAATTATATATAGTCTGCATTGTTGCGTTCTTCCCTTAAATCTGCTTTATCTTATCCAGTTCCCAATACCATGAGTTATTGATTTTTCTTGCCCTGATGCCCAGCTCCTTTTTGGCATTTTCCAATGTTCTTTTAGAAATTCCCTGTTCCTCAGCCATATCAAAAATCTCATTACTCTGTACCGCATTAGAAGTCTCTGCCAGTTCCCGAAGCATCCGCTTTGCCTGCTCTAATTTATTTGCTTTTGGGGCAATACCACCAAGCACTTCATCCGCTGTAATCTCATAATCTCCCATCCACTTAAAACCACGTTCCATCAGTTCAAATGCCTTGGGATGTCCGAACTGTGCCAAATTATTTTTTATCTGAACAAGTGCTCTGATATTAGGTTCTCCTTCCACTCTGCCGACTAGCAACACGCTCCTTGCTACTAATATCCGATTTGACTTTGCACTTAGACTGGCAAATGAATTAGAAATTGATGTGAATGAGATATGCTCTGCCAGTCCCTTTTCCGGTGCAATCACAGAAGAAGAAATATATCCTACATTACCCAATGGATTGAACGGAGCTCTTGACGGAAATCGGGTAAAAACGTATTTAAAAAATTCCATGTATCCGCTTATGTATCTTTTCGGGAAAAACAGTATGCCGGATGTGGATAATTTGCTGACTTCCTTTTACCAGTTGGATGATGAAGCCAGAAAAGAAGTGGTTGAAACGATACAATTCAAGCTACAGTATCACAGAGATCCCGAACGGCAGAACAGATAAAACAGATTAAAGGATGGTAAAAAAATAGTGCAAGTGAATCTACCCCATTCACTTGCACTTACCTTGTATCTTATCCATTACAATGTTTTTCTTACTCTAAGTACACTTTCAAAGATTCTACTAATTTATATACCATTGTTCCCGGATCATATTCTGATGGTTTGTATCCACCTCTCTCAAATTCAGCCATCCTACGTTTTGCATGCTTTATTGCGACAGTTACACCACCATATATATCTACCAAGCTATATATATCATCATAATTTTTTTGATATGTCCCATCACCCAAATTATTTTTCTTAAAAATTTCATCTAGCTTCGCATTCCATTGGTGTCTGTGTAACGCAGAATCACTATAATAAAAATGCAGATATAACCAATATTCAAAAGACTGATTACTCCAAGCAACATTATATCCTCTATTTATAGCTTCTTGTATTGCTTGGTCAAAGTCATCAAAATCATCCTTATCAAACACAATCCATACATTTTGATAGATGATTTTTGCATCTTTTATAATTTGGTCTGCTACTTCAACAAGTCTAGTCGTAGAACAACCTTCACCATGTACGTCAATAAGCGGCTGTTCTATAATATCTACTACTCCACCTACCTTCTCTTGTATAAGTTTCTGCATACCCTTAAAATATAATGGTTCTGTACGCTCTCCCTCTGTAACAATTAAATAAGAATTTGCCTTGGGGGGCTTGTATTCATGCTTCCTTTGAGTTCTAGCTTCTCGCCTCTTTTTAAATAAATCATCTGAACCCATTTACTTACCCTCTTTCATACTGAATTCTTTCAACCACGGAATACCTCCATATACCCCAGCTAAATAATCTCTTTCAAACGAAGCATCTGATCTTACTTTAAAATCTGACAAAGCGGACAATTCTGAATATCCAAATTCATCCTTTTGTACAAACCAAATCTGATCCCTTCTAAAGAACTTTTTATCCAATAAAGTAGTATCATGTGTTGTATAAATTAATTGGGCTTGCGATTCATTTTCATAAAACAAATCAATAATAAATTTCAATAAAAGTGGATGTAATTTGATATTCAATTCATCTACAAAAATAGATTTATTATAAAGAATAGCTGTACGTACATAAATGAATAACATAATACTTTTAATCGTTCCTTCTGATTCAAAAAATAAATCGAGTGGATGTAATTCGCCGTCTTTCCCCTTATGATAAGTTGTAAATTTAACTTCTTTCTCGCTATCATCATAATCAATATCTTTAATACCTGTATCAATAGCAGACAAGAACTCTACCAATGCACTTTTTTCTTCATCAATTAATCGTGGCAAAAGTGCTTCTAGAAGCCGAGTATCCTCACAAAAATCTGTCGGAACAACTAATGTATCCATTACTCCAGAATAAACAATCTTAAAAATATTAGATTTTAGTTTTAACTTATTGAAAAATGTTAAAACCAAAGTTTCAACTGGAATTTGTTCTTTATATACTTCACATTCTTTTCTTACACATGAACCAAATTCAACTTTTTCTGTTGTACGCTCAAAAACTGTTGAACTCCTTTTAGTTTGCAAATTTTTTCTATATAACCATTCCGTAACAATGCAATTTGAATTATATTCAAAACCATACTTATATTCAAAATTTCCTAAAATCTGCACAATCTGAAATTCTGAGTTTTCTTTTTCACTATCAAATGAAAATGGCTGATAATATGTTTGAATAGCTGTTGCCTCTCCATCTTCAACATTATTTAAAGACTCCGCAATAATTCTTTGAAAATATGTCATAGCCATATAAATATTTGATTTACCACTTGCATTTGCACCGTAAATTGCTGCAACTCTAAGATATTTCTCTTTTGTCCCATAGTCAATTAAATTACATTGATGTTCCTTATACGCATTAATTGCTGTCATGTCTAAAACTGTCTCTTCTTTAAACGACAGAACATTTTTTAACATAAACTGTACAAACATATTACAACACCTCCTAGATAATATATAATATAGCTTTTTTTGAATTCTATGTCAATATTTTTGTGTTTTTTTCACATTTTTATGCATGTAATATTCGTTTTTTATGCAAAAGGACTATTATATTTGACATCAAGCAAACATAGCAAAACATAAATCTTCATATGATTTTCCACTTTTCGGCACCGTTTTGGCACCGCTCACACTCATTTTCATTATTTCTGCATGTAAAAAGGCTCCCAAGGAAAACCTTGGAAGCCTTGAATTTACTGTAATTCTATTAATTACTCGATGATTGTAGCAACCTTTCCAGATCCTACTGTACGTCCACCCTCACGATATCAGACCGCTATATTGCTGTGTGCGAATGGTGATTTTTCGTGTGATTTGTGGGGAAAAATCCGGATTTTCCGTTGTGTCCGTGTGGTTTTCCGGAATTTTTGTTATCATGGTGTTATCAATGTATTTTTAGTTTTTCTGGCATATTTTTTCTTACATTCGTAATCTCTTTATTTAAATCTTTTATATATTCTTTACACACATCTATATATAATCCTGTTTTATATTCTGGTTTTTCCAAAAACTGTAATTCAATTGGATACTTTGTAATCTCCGTAAGTAACTTTACAAATATACTTTTCAAATTATTTTGACTCTCATCATCATTAAGACATACTTCTGCAACTTCTTCAAAGCCAAATACTAAATAATCTTTATTTTCTCTTTTCTCCAAATGTACATTAATCACTTTGCTTTCCTGATTCATAAATATCCTTCCTATCATAAAATGCATTTTTACCGCCCTCAAAAGTATGCCTACTTTCTTGAGTCCAGTTTTTAGTGTCTGTTTCATCATTTATATTTCTAAGTTCATCATAAAAAGGATTACCAATATACGTTTTATATACTCCATTCTCATGAGTTCTTAGTATACTAATATACGGAAGTGTGCCAACTGCAATATTAGCATTATGTGTTGCTATAATTACTGTTTTTCTCCGTTTTGCAAGATCAGTTAAGTGTTTGCTGTTTACACTTCGGACAGTAGAGTGGAAAGTTCTTTAATTCGGTATCTTCTTGCATTATCGTTCGGGTTTTATTTCCACAGATAGGACATAGAACCCATTTTATAGTTTCCATATTTTTCTCAATCCTTACTTCTAAATATTATCCTACTAAATTTATAAAATTTATCGCAACGGTTTTTAAGTTTTTGCTTCTTGATTACTTAACGGCGGAAAAAGAATGTTTTCACATAGGGCTGTTGTTTACATGTTATTTTTTTGTTTTTTTAATTCTATACCCACCAGCACAACAGATAGCATAAACGCTGAAAAATCAGCAACAGGTCCCGCAAGCAATACTCCCATAATTCCGAAACGAAGCGGGAGCAGCAGGGTAAGCGGAATCAACACAAAGGTCTGCCTTGTTAATGCCAACAGAGCACCTTTTAACGATTTTCCTATTGCGGTAAAAAAACTGGAAGAAAGCAACTGCACACCATTTACCAACACCATGAAAAGATAGGTACGCATGAACAAAACAGCAAATTCAAAATACAGCTCGTCCCCATCTCCGAATAGCGAAATGATAGATTGCGGGAAAAATTGAAATGCGATGAAAGCAATTGTGGAAACAACAAGGTTCCATTTTACCGCAAGCAGGTAAGCCTCCCGTACACGATGGTATTGCCTTGCCCCATAGTTGAAGCCGATAATCGGCTGTGTTCCCTGCGAGATTCCTACAACAATCGCAAGGATTATGGCATTTGTTTTCATAACGATTCCGCAAGCAGCTAATGGAATATCTGTTCCATATTTTGTTAATGCGCCGTAATAAGTCAACGAATTGTACTGAATGATTTGAATCACGGTAACTGCAATCTGGTTTGAGCTGCTGCTGATTCCCATGCTGCAAATTTTCATGCTTTCTTTGATGTCCAATAAAAACGACTCTTTTTCAAAATGGATTGTTTGGAAACGCCATAGATAACGGAGTGCGAGTATGAAGGAAAAAATTTGCCCAATAACTGTTGCCCAAGCTGCGCCGGCAATCCCCCAATCGCAAGCAAAAATAAAAATAGGGTCAAGAATGGTATTGATAATAGCTCCCATAACCATGCAAACCATTGAATACTTTGGTTTTCCATCTGCTCGAATCAAATTGCTCATACCATTCGTTACAATAAGAAACGGCATTCCAATCAATGTTATGCTGGCATACTGCTTTGCATATGGAAATACATCTGTCGTTGCCCCAAATGCCTTTAGGAGCAAAGACAGAAAAGTTTCTCCAACCAGCAAATAAATAATTCCGAAAATTCCCATCAGAACAATACCATTTCCCGCTGCTTTGGCGGCAGCTTTCGGCTCTTTGCGTCCAAGACAGAGGGAGACACTGGAAGCACTGCCAATTCCGACCAGTAGTGCAATGGCAAGGCAGATGGTAGAAAACGGGTAGGCAACATTGGTTGCTGCATTTCCCAAATAACCGACCCCTTGACCAATAAAAATCTGATCCACAATATTGTAGATTGAGCCGATAAGAGACGCCACAATACTGGGAACAGCAAAATTTTTCAACAGCTTTGAAATTTTTTCATAGCCTAGGGGATTCTCAGTCATTAAATTCATCCCCCTTTCTTTCTATACGGAGTTCCGCTGTAATATTTTCACCTGCCTGAATCAGCAAATCAATAAAGAGGTTTTTATCAGATTCCCTGAAGCCTTGCAATAAAAGAGCTTCTGTCTTTTCACATACCGTCTGTACCTCATCAATTACAGACAGCGCACGTTCCGTAGGATACAGCTTACACGTCCGCTTATCCTTATCATTTGGGGAACGCATAATCATTCCCTGCTTTTCTAATGCCGCAACTGTCCGTACAATATTGCTCGGATGAACATAAAACATATCCATTAAAGAATCCTGTAAAATGCCAGGCGAACGACAGATTTTAATCAAAAACATATATTGGCTGTTGTTGATTCCAAAGGGGGCAAGCTGTTTATCTAAATAGATTTTGTAAAATCGGTCTGTTACTGAAAGCCATTTTAATAGTTTCATAGATATATTCCTCCTAACCACCAGTATTATAATACAATATGCGTGCGCACGCAATTACTTTTAACATTATATCTGCCACTTTGTCCTCCTAAACACAAATCAATTCTACATCTATAATCTCTACTGCTCTGCTACGAATATTATTCATTTTCCTAACCCATTCCATCTGATCCTGCATCTTCAGTTCTTTTGTCACGCCCCACTGTTCAGCCATCTGCTCCACCAGTATCTCGACTTTTTCTCTTACTTCTTTATCAACCTGATTCAGATGCTCCGTCAGTTTCCCAGTCAATACCAGATACTGATACCTGGCACTTCGATGCTCCTTCAGAAACTGCTTTCGCATTATTCCATATTTCCCATATGTGGATTCTTCCTCATTGATTCCCAGGTCTGGCAGATAATAATCTCCATGCAATGTATAGCTCAGTCCGTTCTTTTCATCATAAATCTGTTTCTTCATATTCTTACAACTCCATTCCTCTGTATTTTGTTTTGTTCTTCTTTATCTGTGCATTGTGTTCTTCACTTCGTTCTCTTGCCCATTGTATGCGGTCACCTATTTTTTTCGGCATTTGCTCTTTCCTCTTTTTCGCTTCAAGTTCCTCCTGTATCCGGATATCGTCCTGTACCAGCCTTTCTACCATATCTTTCCCTAGCATGCGTAAAAGTCGATTATATCTGTCCGCAAGCCCCTGTAGTATTTCTTTCTCACCAGACAATTTCTGATAATCTTTCTGAACTTCTGCCAGTTCCTTTTTTGTTTTTTCATGCTCTTGCTTTTTCTTCTGAAACTTACTTTTCCAACTATCTCTTTCTCTTGTGAGTTCTTTCACCTGTGCAGCCATCGCACCAATTTTGTTTTTCATTTCAATGAATAATGGTTTTATTTTCTTATCCCGGTAAGTTACCGCACGTTCCAATGCTGTAGCTTCCGGCAGAAATGTTATGATCATTCCATATTCTTTTATTTCCTTACTGACATTATCCATCACAGGTTGTAGGAATTCTCTTCTGTCCTCCAGTTTTTTCAATTCCATTTCTGCTTTCTCCGCACGTTTTTCTGCTGTTTCTTTATCTTTCTGTAACTGATTTTTTTCTTCTTCCAGCAGCTTAATGTCTGCTCTCGCTTCTGCAACCTGAAAAACCAGACCTTCATTCTCCGCTGTCAGATATTCTTTTTTCTGTTCCAGTTCCTGCACTTCTTTTTTGCGTTCTTTTTTCTTGAAATTGTAAACATCCAGATGCTCTTCATGTGTTCCTTTCTGTTCCCATTCAATTCCATGTTGCTTTGCAATTTCTGCTAACACTTCTTTTTCATGGTTTATCCACTGATTCAGTTCTGTGTCGTGCTTATTTCCGCCTTGAAATCCAAGACTTTTTAATGCCTGCTTCAGTGAAACTCTAGTATCCATTCCTTTTCCCTTCCAGTTGGTCACATAAGGAACAAAGTCAATATGCAGATGCGGAGTAGCTTCGTCCTGATGCAGATAGCAGCTAAATACCCGAAGTGTCGGATTCCGCTTCTGGAAGTCTTTCACATATTCGTCCAGTACCTTTACAGCTAGATTTCCTTCTGACGTTCCCACCGCCATATCCTCACGATTTCCTATCTGGAATATCACTTCATGGAACAACTTCTCCTGTTTACCCTGTCGGATTTTTTCATAATAATTTGCAATCTGCCGGTCCTTTCTTTTCCCGACATTGTATCTCTCCACAGCATCGTTAAACAGTTCCTTATAAACTTCTTTCAGATTCTCATTCTTATAACAAATGTTCAGTTGTACTCTGTCTGGATTTACATTTTCTGCTACAAAATCTCGTCTGTTATGAGCCAGTGAGCCGGCTCCGATCATGCCACTGATTGTTCGTTTTATCATATGTTTTCTCACCTCTTCTCTGTTTGAGTGCCAGACATGGCACATAATTTTTATTTACGCCAGTTATGGCGATATTTAAGAAATTTTCGCCGGATACGATATTTAGGAACCTTCTCGAACATTAGTAGTTCGAGAAGTATCGGGGACAAGCCCCTCTTTTGTTACTTTTGTCAAAAGTAACGCAAAAGCACTTTCGACAGCCGTACCGTCCATCAAAAGTCCCCTTGCGCCCTGCCGGGGGCATAACGTCCTTATGGACGTCTGTTCTGCACCGACCGAAGTGGATCATAGATCTGTTTATTCTGGTATCCTCGCCTGTACATATTCCAGATTTCCACAGTACGGTGTCCCCACCAGATACCATTCTCTTGCCAGATTCATCTCCATTCTAGTCTGTACCCATTCATCATCTACCAGCACTTCCAGATTTTCTCCACAGTGAAAGCCTGTATCGATCCATAAGTCTGATGATAATAATCCATATCTTCCATTGCTGCTGTTATATCCTAATCTTCCCTGTTTCATCATTTTCTGCTCCTTTCCTGTCTGTAAACGGAATTTGTAAACGGAGCTTAAAAGATTTTAAAAGTTAACTTTTTAAGTTTTTCCTTAAAGTTCCGTCTACATCGTTTACAGTAATCTTTACTCAAACGGTATTTCCAACTGTTCTGGCACTTCCATAAATCCGTCTTTATCTTTCTTCACAGAATCTTCCATTCTTTTCCATGAACGCTGTATTCCATATTCCTTTCCAAACCGATGTGTGCCATGTGGTTTCCAGCCTTCAATCGCATTGTTCATAATATTTGCAATCTCTTTACCCTCCCACTGCTTCATTTCTCCGGTTCGGTGCAGTGCTTCATCAAACAGAATTCTTGTACATACATAATCGTCATCGTAGTCATCAAGAAATGCCTGTATGATTCCGGCATTGGTATCCTCCGGCATAAATTCTTTCTGCAGACGCTTTGCCTCTTCCTCAATTTCCTTTGTAAATCCTAAGAACACATTCCCTTGTCGATACAGTACCATTGCCTCCGCCCAGGCCTGTTCGATATAGGCTTTGCTCTCTGCCTCATTGTCCAGAATATGAACTTCTGCTTTCGACATATCTGTCATCACCGGAGCAAATCGTCTGTTTCCGGTTCTGTCCAGAGGAAGGAAATTCAGATCATTTGATGTTCCGCAAAATACACACTGTCTCGGTCTGTCTTCCGGGTGAACTTCATAAGGCACTTTATAAGTTTCTTTCTGTCTGCTCAGAAACGATTTTATCTGTTCAATATTCTTTGCTGTGATAGTTGCCTTCATTTCTCCCATTTCGATAATCCAGTGGTTCTGCAGTTTTCTATAAATATTTTCATCGTCCAGATGATCCAGATTGTCACTGAACCATTCTTCTTTTATCGCCAGATATTTGAAAAATGTGGACTTTCCGGCTCCCTGACTTCCAACCAGGCACAACATAATGTCATATTTTATCCCCGGTTCATAAATTCTTGAAATCGCTGCCAGCATGTGCATTTTCATTACTCCGATTGTGTATATGCTCTTTTCTGCTCCCAGAAAATGCGGAAGCATATTTTCTATTCTTGGAACCCCGTCCCAGACCAGACTTTCCAGATAATCTCTGATTGGGTGATATTTATTTTCATTGGAAACAATATCTACTCCTGCTTTGATCACACGCTCACTTGTCAGTTCATA
Source organism: Roseburia sp. AM59-24XD (assembly GCF_003478445.1). Classification (GTDB taxonomy): domain Bacteria; phylum Bacillota; class Clostridia; order Lachnospirales; family Lachnospiraceae; genus Jutongia. Next base: position 34,366 of record NZ_QUET01000021.1, on the reverse strand, counting down.
ATTTTCTTCCAGATACATTTTCAGATTATTTTCATCAGTATCTGTAACCGTAGGACTGTTATTTCTCCGTTCCCAGGGCACCTCTTTCACAATGTCCATTCTTCCAGAAAGCTCATTTCGTTTAATCGCTTTTTTCAACACTGGATCTTTTTGTAATACGGTTACACAATTTCTGATTGTCTGCTTTGTTCTTCCTTTATCGGTGTGCTCCAGCATATTATTGACATCTTCTGTTGTAAGCATCTCCTCGTTCACAATATCTTCTAATTCCATCAAGGACTTTTCGCTGATATTCGTTAATTCTTTCTTCAATTTTTTCAACCTCCCTTCTCTTCATCTTGAAAAACTCTACAATTTCTTCTCCTGTTCCAAACATCAGCACGTCCAGATAGTCATTTATCTTTCTTTCATTTGCCAATGCCTCCGTAAATAATTCGTGCCACTCTTCATCCGGTTCTGGTCTGTAAAACTCTTTCCAGAACTGAATCCATTTCAGATATCTGATCAGCACGTCTGTTGCATGTCTCAACCACTGCTCTAATTTTTCTCTGATCATCACTACTTTAGATTGCTTTCGCTTTAAGGGCGCCCTGTTTCGGGGCGTCCTTTCGTATTTGCTTCTGTTTCCGACCTTAATATCCAGTCCAAAATCTTCTACCAGCTTTTTTGCGGCTTCATACTGTGATAATCCAAATAACCTTGCTGTAAAATCTATTGCATCACCACCCATTCCACATGCAAAGCATGATACATTTTATCCGCCTTCATACTTGGGTGTCGGTCTTTATGAAACGGACAACACGCCATTCCATTTCTTTTTACTTTAATCCCGTAATGCTCCGCAGCCTGTCTCGCTGTCACACATTCTTTTACCTGTTCAAATAATGTCACTTCTACCTCCTGCCCCTCCGGGCAAGTCTCTGATGAACAGATATTCGGGAATTGTTGTATCTTTCAATTCGTGATATACTTAATCTGCCAAGATGGTATATCAGTGAATCTGATTATCAGAGAACTTGCTCAGATATTTTGTCTGGGCTTTTTCTTTTTGTCTGTCAGTAGTCATAGCTTTTGCTCCTTACACAAATCTCCTTGTAGGAATAATAATGATTTCAAATTTACTTCCGTCCTCTAATTCAAGAAGAATCACATAATCTGAATCTCGATCTGGTAAAATGGAACTTATCTTCAACTTCTTACTGTAGTTAATTGCATCAAATATTTTTCCGACTACTTTCTTTGTTTTCATTTGCTTCTTCCTCCGTATTAACGTTTGTTGTCCAGCATCTCTGCTACTTTTTTCTGCTGTGATGGGTACAGATGCCCATAAGTGTTCAATGTCATCTGAATATCTTTGTGTCCCAGTCTCTCCTTGATAATCAATGGCTCTACGCCCTGATAAATCAAATATGCCACATGGCTATGCCGGATATCGTGCACTCTGATTGGTTTTACACCGGTCAGTGCTTCATATTTCTTAAGACGTTTCTGCAGTGTTCTCGCCACAATTGGGAACAACCGCTGAGTTTCCGGAAATCCATAATACTTCTTTGCATACTCCTGTACCTCTTCCTTAAGAAAATTGGGAATATCAATAGTACGGACCGAATTCTCTGTTTTTGGTGTATCAATCGCATCTCTCTTCCTGATCCGGTTATAAGTTTTATTGATATGCAGGAGATTTCCGCTCATATCAAAGTCCGAAAGACTCAATGCCAGAAGCTCTCCTTCCCTGATTCCTGTCCAGAACAGAATTTCAAATATCAGATAATCTTCACTCCCCGGCTCAATCCCGGCGATAAAGCTGTCATATTCTGCTTTCGTCCAAAATTCCAGCTTATTAGCATCCGATTTCCCCATCTTTTTTACTTTCTTACATGGATTTTCCTTCAGATTGTAAATTTTCTGTGCATGATTAAACAGTGCATTTAACTGATTCTGAATCATACGCTCATAAGTCTTGCTGTAACCTTTTTCCTGAATGGTGTTCTGCCACTGGATAATCTCTGCCGGTGTGATCTCATTCATTTTTCTTGTTCCAAAATACGGAACAATGTGCTTGTTCATCATGTGCTGCTTGTTACGGATTGAATTTTCTTTCAGTTCATTCTTTTTATCTTCAAAATAGACTTGAATAAAACTGTTCATCTCCATTTTCATATCCGCTGCAGTCTTTCTTATGAATTCCTTTTCATAATTCAATGCTTCTTTCTTTGTCTTGAACCCTCTTTTCAGCTTCTGCGTTTTCTTACCTGTCCAGTCAATATAGCGGAAGCTCACATACCAGGTTCCCTGTGTTTTGTCCTTGTAAGCTGACATCTAAAACCTCCTTCACACTGCTCTCTGAGAGCATCCATAAAATTTTGTTTCCCAGTAGGGACGTGGAATCTTTCCACGAACTGCCACATATCCTTCCTTTGCCAGTTCATCATTAAGCTGCTTCAGAATGGAATATGCTTTACTGCGTTTCACGCCTAATTCTTCCATGACATCATCAACAGTCATCATATAATTAGTTCTCATAGCGTCCTCCTTTCCAGTCACTTTTGTGACTCTTTCGTTGTTCTCTTATAATAATTCACTTTTGTGAATTTGTCAATAAACATTTGCGAATTTATTTTTTCCATTCCATACCTATTGCTTGCGTATCGGCAATTTGTTAAATCTCACTCTTTTGTATCATTCACTTTTGTGCTAGAATAGAAGCACAAATATTATTAAGGAGGCAGCATTATGGTTGGCAAAAAAATCCGGGCATTCCGGGAATTTAGAGGATACAGTCAGATACAGTTAGCCGAGCTGTCCGGCATTAACGTAGGAACAATCAGAAAATATGAACTGGGAATCCGGAATCCGAAACCGGATCAGTTAGAAAAGATTGCAACTGCACTGGGATTAAATGTAAGTGTTTTTCTGGATTTTAATATTGAAACAGTCGGAGATGTACTCTCTCTGTTGTTTTCTATTGATGATTCGGTGAACCTCTCACTTGCTGAAACACCTGAGCAGAAGGTTGCACTGACATTCGAAAATCCTACAATGCAGGACTTTTTCAGGAAATGGTGTCAATTTAAAAATGTCTATGAAAAGGAAAAAGCTGAGATATTAGCTATCGAAGATGAAGATAAAAGACAGAAAGAACTGGATAAGCTAAACGCTACCCAGGAAGAATGGAAATTGCGTGCTATGGGAACAACGATAGGGTGTCACACTATTGTTAAGAAGGGCACAGATGGTAATGACATTAAGACATATGATCTGACTTAATCCACACCCATATCTGTGATATATGAACAAATCCACTGTATCTGTTATCAAATTGGTGAAAATTTCATATTTTGTTATCATTCTATTATCACAAACGGTTGTCAGGATACTCTCCCGGCAACCGTTTTTCTACGCTGTTCGTTATTCTTTTCCGCCCTTTTATATATTTCCAGGCAACTGAAAAACCCGTAGAACCGAAGTTCTACGGGTATCTTACGTTTGGACACAACGTTATCTTACGATAACAAATCTATATTCAGATTGTATTACTCGATGATTGTAGCAACCTTTCCAGATCCTACTGTACGTCCACCTTCACGGATAGCGAAGTTAAGACCCTGCTCCATAGCGATTGGGTGAATGAGCTCTACAGTAAGCTCTACGTTATCGCCTGGCATACACATCTCAACACCATCAGGAAGGTTACATACACCTGTTACGTCAGTTGTTCTGAAGTAGAACTGTGGACGATAGTTATTGATGAAAGGAGTATGACGACCACCCTCCTCTTTCTTCAGTACGTAAACCTGAGCTGTGAACTTCTTGTGGCAAGTAGTTGTACCAGGAGCTACAAGTACCTGACCTCTCTCGATGTCCTCTCTCTTGATACCACGAAGAAGAGCACCAATGTTATCACCAGCCTGAGCCTCATCAAGAAGCTTACGGAACATCTCGATACCAGTTACAGTAGTCTTCTGAACCTCTTCCTTAACACCGACGATCTCAACTTCCTCGTTGAGGTGGAGAACACCACGCTCTACTCTACCGGTTGCAACAGTACCACGACCGGTAATTGTGAAGATATCCTCGATAGGCATCAGGAATGGCTTATCTGTAGCACGCTCTGGATCTGGAATGAACTCATCAACTGCATCCATGAGCTCCATGATCTTGTCGCCCCACTCACCGTTTGGATCCTCAAGAGCCTTAAGAGCAGAACCCTTGATGATTGGGCAGCCTTCGAAACCATACTCCTCAAGTGCCTCAGTTACTTCCATCTCTACGAGCTCGATCAGCTCCTCATCGTCAACCATATCACACTTGTTAAGGAATACTACGATATAAGGTACGTTTACCTGACGGGACAGAAGGATATGCTCCTTTGTCTGAGCCATAACACCATCAGTAGCAGCTACTACGAGGATAGCACCATCCATCTGGGCAGCACCGGTGATCATGTTCTTTACATAATCAGCATGACCTGGGCAGTCAACGTGTGCGTAATGTCTCTTCTCTGTCTGATACTCAACGTGAGCAGTAGAGATTGTGATACCACGCTCTCTCTCCTCTGGAGCCTTATCGATATCTTCAAAGTTCTCAGCTGCGTTACCTGGAACTCTTGCAGCAAGTACCTTTGTGATAGCAGCAGTAAGTGTTGTTTTACCATGATCTACGTGACCGATGGTACCAATGTTACAATGGGGTTTGGTTCTTTCAAACTTTTCTTTAGCCATTTTTAATTATCCTCCTTAAATTCATACGACTCATAGTCTGCCCATCACGGACAAATTTCACGCTATGGGCATTATTATATTGCACTTTCAAGGAATTTTCAAGTGCTTTTTATACTATGAGACACATTTTTAATAACATTTTCTAATTATTATTTGTCTTTAGAAGCAAGCACTTTGTCCTGAACATTCTTAGGACACTGCTGATACTTCTCAAAGAACATTGAGTAGTTACCACGTCCCTGTGTGCTGGAACGAAGCTCTGTTGAGTATCCGAACATCTCAGCAAGCGGTACGAATGCACGTACAATCTTTCCACCACCGATATCGTCCATACCCTCGATCTGACCACGCTTAGCGTTCAGACTTCCGATAACATCGCCCATGTACTCCTCAGGCATTGTTACCTCGACCTTCATGATTGGCTCAAGAAGAACAGGATTACCCTGCTTCATAGCGTCCTTGAATGCCATAGAACCGGCAATGTGGAATGCCATCTCGGATGAATCGACCTCATGGTAAGAACCATCCCAAACGTTAGCATATACACCAAGCACCGGATAACCACCAAGGATACCTGCCTGAGCTGCTTCCTCGATACCCTCGCCAACTGCTGGGATATACTCCTTAGGAATTGCACCACCGACAACGGTAGACTCGAACTTGAATGTCTCCTCACCGTTCGGATCCATTGGCTCAAATTTAACTTTACAATGTCCGTACTGACCACGTCCACCGGACTGCTTAGCATACTTACTGTCGATATCAACAGCCTTAGTGATTGTCTCCTTGTATGCTACCTGTGGAGCACCAACATTTGCTTCTACTTTAAACTCACGAAGGAGACGGTCTACGATAACTTCCAGATGAAGCTCGCCCATTCCGGCGATGATTGTCTGACCGGTCTCTGAATCTGTGTGAGCACGGAATGTAGGATCCTCTTCTGCAAGCTTTGCAAGAGCCTCACCCATCTTACCCTGATCGTTCTTTGTCTTAGGCTCGATAGCAAGCTCAATAACCGGCTCAGGGAATTCCATAGACTCAAGGATTACCGGATGCTGCTCATCACAGATGGTATCACCTGTTGTGGTAATCTTGAAACCTACTGCTGCAGCGATATCACCGGAATAAACCTTGTCAATCTCGCTACGGCTGTTTGCGTGCATCTGTACGATACGTCCGACACGCTCTTTCTTATCCTTTGTCGCATTCAGTACGTAAGAACCTGAGTTCAGTGTACCGGAATAAACACGGAAGAATGCGAGCTTTCCTACGAACGGATCAGTCATGATCTTGAATGCAAGTGCTGCGAAAGGCTCGTCATCAGATGACTTACGAACAACGTCGTTTCCTTCCTCATCAACACCTGTGATATCAGGGATATCTGTTGGTGCAGGCATGAACTCGATAACGCCATCGAGCAGCTTCTGAACACCCTTGTTCTTGTATGCGGAACCGCAGTATACCGGAACTGCCTCACAAGCAATTGTTCCCTTACGGAGTGCTTTCTTGAGCTCATCGATAGATGGCTCCTCACCCTCAAGATACTTCTCAAGGAGATCATCGTCTAACTCGCAAACCTTCTCGATAAGGTTGTCATGCCATTCCTGTGCAAGATCCTTCAGATCGTCAGGAACCTCTGTAATCTCAATGTCAGTACCCTCATCATTCTTATAATAGTACGCATCCATCTCGAAAAGATCGATCAGACCGATAAAGTCATCTTCCTTGCCGATTGGAATCTGTACTGGGATAGCATTCTTGCCCAGACGATCAATGATTGTCTGAACAGACATGAAGAAATCAGCACCCATCTTGTCCATCTTATTGATGAATGCCATACGTGGTACATTATATGTGTCTGCCTGACGCCATACGTTCTCTGACTGTGGCTCAACACCTGCCTTAGCATCAAACACACCGACAGCACCATCCAGTACACGCAGTGAACGCTCTACCTCTACAGTAAAGTCTACGTGACCCGGAGTATCGATGATATTGATACGATGCTCTAATGCACCAGCCTTTGGTTTATGATGATCCTCAAGTGTCCAGTGACATGTTGTAGCAGCGGAGGTAATTGTAATACCTCTCTCTTTCTCCTGCTCCATCCAGTCCATCGTAGACGCACCATCATGAGTCTCACCAATCTTATAATTTACACCGGTATAATAAAGAATACGCTCTGTCAAAGTGGTCTTACCCGCATCGATATGAGCCATGATACCGATATTTCTTGTTCTGTCAAGTGGATATTCTCTTCCAGCCAAGGTCGTTTACCTCCTCTATGATCTTACCAGCGATAATGTGCAAATGCCTTGTTTGCCTCTGCCATTTTGTGCATATCTTCTTTTCTCTTAACGGCAGCGCCAGTATTGTTTGATGCATCAAGAATCTCGTTAGCAAGTCTCTCTTTCATTGTCTTCTCGCCTCTCTTACGTGAGAACATTGTAAGCCAACGAAGAGCGAGTGCCTGTCTTCTGTCAGGTCTAACCTCGATAGGTACCTGATAAGTAGCACCACCAATACGTCTTGCCTTAACCTCAAGCTGTGGCATGATATTGTTCATTGCCTCCTCGAATACTTCGAGTGCGTCCTTACCGGACTTCTCAGCGATCTGCTCAAATGCACCATAAACGATCTTCTGAGCAACACCTTTCTTACCATCTAACATGATATTGTTGATCAGCTTTGTAACTACCTTGCTCTTGTAGACAGGATCTGCTAATACATCTCTTTTCTGTATATGTCCTTTACGTGGCACGTTACTTCCCTCCTTAATATTATTTGACAATACTACACAGCCGACACTGCATCAGCGTATTGCCATCATTAATTCATCGGTACTCACGAATTTCTGTGTCCGCACCAGGTTAATCAGTAAAAATTAATCCGGCACATCCCCAAATTAGTGAATGATTACTTCTTAGGTCTCTTTGCTCCATACTTAGAACGGCCCTGCTTTCTGTTTGCAACACCGGCTGTATCGAGTGTACCACGGATAATATGATATCTGGTACCTGGCAAATCCTTTACTCTTCCGCCACGGATGAGTACGACACTATGCTCCTGAAGGTTATGACCCTCACCCGGAATATAAGTTGTAACCTCGATACCGTTTGAGAGACGAACTCTGGCGGTCTTTCTAAGAGCTGAGTTAGGCTTCTTAGGTGTAGCAGTACGAACTGCAGTACAAACACCTCTCTTCTGTGGAGAACTCTGAGCTACCGTCTTCTTGTTCAGAGAGTTGTAGGTGTACTGAAGTGCAGGAGAATTAGACTTCTTTGAAGAAACCTTTCTTCCCTTTCTTACTAACTGGTTAAATGTTGGCATTAATTTTCACCTCCTGTGATCATAATAAAAATACGCAAAAAAGTACGCGAAAAACACGCACTTGTTCAGTATATGCCCACCGGAAGGGTTTGTCAAGCACTTTTCCGGCTATTTTTGTAATTTCTGAGAGAAGTCACAAACATAGAAATCGGAGAAGTCTGTTGCATGTATCATCAGATCATTTATTTCAACTTGATCTCCTGAATCGTGCTGTCATTAAACAGGTAATAATGATTCCTGCCATTGCCGCGGAAGAAATAATCAACGCCTTCTTCCACCGATGCATGAAATCTCAGCACACCATTCAGCCGGAACACCCCGCATTCCTTTGCGGAATAAAACAGGATCTCATTCCCATCAAGCTGAATATCATTATAATCGTTTGCGAAATCAAACGATGAAGTCTTATTTCCTTTGGTATTGTAAATGTCCATATGATACGGAGTTTTCTTACTGCCCGTATCCAACACCAGCCCGATCGCGCTCTTATTATAGAAAACACTCTTGATATTCTTTCGCACCTTTTTCCGGACGATCTGCTTGGGCTGCTTCATTCCTTTCCAGATATAAAAGCCGCTGTCCGCAAAAAGAACCACCTGATCGTCCGACAGAAAATGTACATCCGTCACAAGCGATTTCTGATAATTCTTCGCTCCGACAATGCAGTCGGAATTTTTTCCGACATCCGAGAAGTTATAAAATACAACGCGGCTCTCTGCCGTCCCGTTCACGACACAGATATAGGAAGCAACCACGCTCGTACCGTCCGGCGAGATCGCCATGCAGACCGGATAACCGTCATCCACATTGGTCGGAATCTTCACAAGCAGCTTTGAGGAGACATCGTAGGGATTGTAAATATTGATCATATCCGAGGAACTGTCCTCCAACAAAAGTGCTGCGAGTCCCTGCTTCGATACATCCGCCTGCTTGATCTCATAATCTACCGACAGCTCTGTTGCTTCATGCTTGCCATTGTAGATCACCGCATCCTTGCCACCAATATCTGCCACAAGGATATATTCGCCTCTGATCACAACTGATGGGTTACTCATTTCGTAACTTCCGGTCCAGAGTGTTTTCCCTTCCATATCCACACCTGAGATTCCGTCCTTGCTGTACTTGATCAGCGAGTCATCATTATTGATATAGCGCTCCGTCCCCGCGTCCTGTCTCTGCGTCTCCTTCAGGACTTCATATTCTGTATATTGCTTATTGATATATCCGTTGATCAGAAGAATAAAGATTCCCACTGCCACAACAACGCTGGCAAGACAGATCACAATGAACATTCTGTTATGCCACAGGGAAACCTTTGCCTCTGCCGGATTCATTTCATCAGACATAGTTTTGCTCCAATCTAAAATAAGTGATAGCCACTTGGACTACCACTTATTTTACATAACTTTCGTCGAATATACAACACCCGTTTTATTTTCTGCACTCTCCCCGGACATTTTATTTATAATCCGGAAGAACGATGCACTGCCCCTCATAAATTGCATCGGCATCCTTCAGACCGTTTGCCTTTTTGATCTTTTTCTCATAGGAAAGATCATGGTACTGCCGCCAGACGATCTGCGATAGCGTATCGCCCTTTCGCACAATGTAGCTCTGCGTCCCGCTTCCGATGCTTGTTTTCTTTGCACGGCTGCCGGCTGACTGCTTGCTTTCTGTCCCTGCCGCACTTTTTCCTGCTCCGGTCGGCTTTTGATCTGTCCCATTTTCAGGACTCGTCTTTGTATCAATTTCTTCCTTATCCTGCTTGTCCGCACCGCTTTGCGCTGTCCCTGCATTCTCGTCTCCCTGTTGTACAGCTTCACCAGCCTGCTCCGTTGTTTTTCTCCGCGATGATGCGTCCGTCGTCTGTACCGATTCAGCACTCTGTCTCGGAATCTCCTTCACAGTGTCCTCGGTATTCTGCGCCTGTCTCGACATGGCGGCCACATCCTCCTGCTGCTTTCCGACGTATTCGGTCAGCGTATCTACTGTCTGTTCCATTTTCCGGATCCGTGCCGTGCTGTCCAACATCGTATGTACACCGAACAGCAGGGCGATTCCGGCCGCCACCGCTCCGCAGTATGCCAGAAGCTGCATGTTCTTCTTGTGCTCCTCCTTTTCCTCTATCACATGACGCATCGATACCGTTACGGTATCCTTATAGTCTCCGTCGATACTCTCCGGTTCTGTGCTGTCAAGCATAAAATTCTGCATCTGCGGATTTTTTTCGAAATACACATAATAGCCGGACATTTCCTTTAGCATGCTCCTCTGCCACAGAAAGATTTTTTCTTCCTTCTCGCTTAAATCCCACAAGAATAAAGTCCTGTTCTCTCTGGCAAATTCCTTTTTCTGGAGACGGCGCACCTGACTGTCCACATTACTGCTCCACATCGGAACTCCGCACGCCCATCCGAGCACCTGCGCCTCCGGAAAATTTTCAGCAATGCTCTGGTGCACCTGATCCCAGGTTTCTTGTTCGATACCGCCCTTTTCCAGAATTTTCTCCTCTTCAAGAGCCATCGCTCCATACAGAAAGACTGCTTCCTTTGCTTCCTGTTCCCCATACTTTCCTAGCAGAAGAACAACCACCGGCTCCTGCGCATGGACAAAGCATTGCTTCAGATAAGTGATCACATAGTCCTCCAGATATATCTTCTGTCCCGGAAGTGGGACACCTATCTGGCGGACATTTTTCGGGTATTTATTGTATTCGTAAATATTTTTTTCTTCTTTTGCACCGTTTGTTGTCTCCTCCATCACCTTACACCTCACTACGTTTTCCCTGATTTTCATCCGTTCTGATTACGGAATTTTCAGTTGTAACTATAGCACTTTGCCGGTGATGTTTTCTGTCGAAGCAATGTGCCGTTTTCGGATATCACAGGAAACATTTCGACATGCCATTCGAAAAATGGAGGTTTAGTTTTTCCTCTGCCGGGCATACTTATAACAATCAACGCAAATCAAATATATGGAGAAACAATTACTATGACAAATACAACACTTTATTTTACACCTGCTGCCGCAAAGAGCCAGAACAAATTCTGCAGTGCTCTTTCTCAAATGATCGCTCAGGTTCATGACCGCCCGATCGTCTTTCTATGTATCGGCTCAGACCGTGCGACCGGAGATTGTCTCGGACCGATCATCGGCGAGCAGCTTTCCTCCGTTCTGTCAGCAGGAAACCGCAGAAACGGCAGCCAAAAACAAAAAGCGGCTGTATACGGAAGTCTGCGTCATACCGTGCATGCCGGTAATCTGTCAGATACTCTCTCTTCCATATATAACCGCTATTCAGATCCTTTTATTATTGCGATCGATGCGTCGCTTGGTGTTTCGGAGCACATCGGTTTCGTCACTCTCGGTACCGGCAGTCTCCGTCCCGGCATCGGTGTCAGCCGCAGTCTTCCCGCCGCCGGCGACATCCACATCACCGGTATTGTCAATCACTCAGGAAGCAATAATCATCTGACGCTGCAGACAACAAAGCTTCTGACGGTCGCCGAGCTTGCCGGCTTCATCACACCAGGGGATCCTGAACGCATTACATGTCCGTCCTTCCCTCCAGAGCCCGCAGAAGCGTCACCTCATCGATATACTCTAAATCGCCGCCCACCGGAACGCCACTTGCAATTCGGCTGACCTTGATCCCGGTCGGTTTCACCAGCTTACTAATGTAAGTCGCCGTGGCATCGCCTTCCAGATTCTTGTTGGTGGCAACAATCACCTCATCGACGTCCTTCTGCAGACGCACCATCAGCTCGCGCAGCCGGATATCGGCAGGTCCGATTCCAAGCATCGGCGAGATTGCCCCATGCAACACATGATAAACACCGTCAAACTTGCCGGTTTTCTCATAGGCTGCCAGATCTCTGGGATTCTCTACTACCATGATCACACGATGATTCCGCTGATCGCTGGCACAGATCGGACACAGCTCCTGATCGGTATATGTACAGCACTCCTTACAGTAGTGTACATTCTTCTTGGCATTTGTCATCGCCTGAGAAAGACTTGCCACTTGATCCTCCGGCATATTGAGTATATGAAATGCCAGACGTTGTGCTGACTTGGCACCGATTCCCGGCAGTCTCGATAATTGTTCTACAAGAGTCGTAATCTGACTGCTGTATACATCCATTTTGGTCACTTTCCCTTCGGTTTTCTATGCTTTCATGTACTTCTGCCTATGTTATTCACATGTCCTGAAATCCAAATTAAAACAATCCGCCGCCGAGTCCGCCAAGACCACCTGTGAGCTGCTGCATCATCTGAGTATTCTCCTCATCCATCTTACGAAGTGCCTCGTTGGTTGCTGCCACGATCAGATCCTCGAGTGTCTCGATATCGTCCGGATCTACAACCTCCTCAGAAAGCTTTACGGAAATCACTTCCTTTTTGCCGGATACCTTAACGGTAACAACTCCACCGCCGGCAGATGCCTCGAACTCCTTCTCTTCCATCTCCTTTGTTCTCTCTTCCATCTGACGCTGCATTCTCTGTGCCTGCTTCATCAGATTATTCATATTTCCCGGCATTCCGCCTGAAATCCACCTCTTTTTGCCATAATTAAAATCCTGCCTTTCTATTCGTCTACGATTTCTATTCCATCAAAATGGATAATATTACCAATGTCCTCATACTGCTCCTGCACCTTCTCGGAGACAATGCGGGTCTGGATCTCGACTTCCTTGCCGAGGATTCCCTGAACGATCACGTTCAGCTCCTCCAGACGCTTGCCATCATCCTGCTGGAAAATTCCGCCATCCGTCGCATCGGCAAACTGCAGCACAAGTGCTCCGTTCTCTCCAACGGTTCTCTTGGCATTCTCAAGAGCGATCCGCTCTACGGGACCACACTGTGCGATCACCTGCGGCCACTGCTTTAACAACTCTTTGATATCCTCCGGCACTGCCTTCGGGTAAATCTTAGGAACATCCTCCTTCGGCTCTGCCTTCACCGGAGCTGCTGCCTGCTGTGCCGGTGTATGAACGACGCCGTTTTCCAGCTGCTTTTCCATGGCATCCAGCCGCTGCAGTATCGTTGTCATATCCTGCTTTTCATCCATCTGCGGCTTACAGAGCTTGATCAGTGCGACCTCGATCAAAATACGCTTCTGCACGGCATACCGGATCTGATTGGATAATTCCGATAAGATCCGGATATAACGGATCAGCGTCTCCTGCGGAAGCATCAGGCTCTCCTCCTTCAGACTTACAAGCTGCTCGCTTGATACATCCACAAGTTCACTGCCCTGCTCGGAGCTCGCGATCAACAGCAGATTACGCAGATACCAGATAAATTCATTGATAAACTGCGTCAGATCACGTCCGCTGACCATCATCTCCTCAACAAGCTCCAGACAACCGACAGCATTGTACTGTGCCACATACCGGAACATTCTGCTGTACACGGCGGTATCAACCGCACCAAGCACCTCAAGTGCTTTATCATAGGTCAGTGCCTGCCCCAGATAAAAGGCAATACACTGATCCAGCAGACTGAGTGCATCACGCAGCGAACCGTCCGCTGTCTTCGCAATGTAGCGCAGTGCTTTGTCCTCAACCTCAAGCTGCTCCTTGTCGACCAGCTCCCGCAGACGTGCCTGGATCGTATCGATCGTGATCCTCTTAAAATTGTACCGCTGGCACCTGGAAAGGATCGTGATCGGAATCTTATGTGCCTCTGTCGTCGCCAGAATAAAGATCACATACTCCGGCGGCTCCTCCAGCGTCTTTAAGAGTGCATTAAATGCTCCTGTAGAAAGCATATGCACCTCGTCAATGATATAAACCTTATAACGCCCTTCTGTCGGCGAATACTGTACCTCATCAATGATATCCCTGATATTGCCGACACCATTGTTGGATGCCGCATCAATCTCGATCACATTCATCGAAGTCTGGCTGTTGATCTTCTGACACATTGCACACTGGTTGCATGGACTTCCATCTACCGGCGACTCACAGTTGACTGCCTTTGCCATGATCTTTGCAACCGAGGTCTTACCGGTACCTCTTGTACCGCAAAACAGATAGGCATGACCGATCCGGTCTGTCTTGATCTGGTTGCGGAGTGTTGTCACGATCTGATCCTGTCCTTTAACCTCATCAAAGCCGGATGGTCGAAATTTGCGATATAATGCCGTGTATGACATATTCGCCTCCTGTTTCATTAAGTCTTGTAATTCTCTTCAGATAAGGTATAAAATCCCCCTGCTGTTAATCGCCGAAGCAGATGCCCATATCCTTGATCTCCTGAATAATGGATGACTTCGGATCAACCATTTTCAGTTTACCTGCCACTTCAGAAAGTGGAACCGGCACAGTCTCTCCGTTGACAATACCAACCATATAACCATACTGCTTCTTGATGATAAGCTGTGCTGCCGCCGCGCCCAGTCTTGTGGAAAGCACGCGGTCATACGGACAAGGCTCGCCGCCTCGCTGCATATGTCCCGGAACGGTAATACGCACCTCCTGACCGGTCTTCTCCTGGATCTTGGCACCGATCTCATAAGAGATAGACGGATATGCCATCTTCTTTCGTTTTGCCTTTAATTCCTTCTTGCTTAAGGCTGCATCCTCCTTGGAGATCGCGCCCTCAGCTACCGCAAGGATCGAGAAACGCTTACCCTGCGCACTTCTTTTCTCCAGAGCCCTGACCACAGAATCAATGTCATATGGAATCTCCGGCAGAAGAATAATATCCGCTCCACCGGCAATACCGGCATGAAGAGTCAGCCAGCCAACCTTATGACCCATAACCTCAACGATAAATACACGTCCGTGGGAAGCGGCTGTCGTATGGATGCAGTCGATTGCATTGGTGGCGATATTCACAGCGCTCTGGAAGCCGAAGGTGATATCGGTTCCCCAGATATCGTTGTCGATGGTCTTTGGAAGCGTTACCACGTTACAGCCTTTCTCACTGAGGAGATTCGCTGTCTTATGGGTACCGTTACCACCGAGGATAACCAGACAATCCAGTTTCCATTTCTTGTAATTGTCTAACATAGCTTTTACTTTATCAAGCCCGTTCTCATCCGGCTCGCCCATCTTCTTGAACGGCTGGCGGGAGGTTCCGATGATCGTACCACCCTCTGTCAGAATGCCGGAAAAATCCTTTGGCTCCAGCTTACGGCGATTGCCGTAGATCAGTCCCTTGTATCCCTCCAGGATACCATAGATCTCCACCTCCGGATCCGCCTGATATAATGTCTTTGCCACGCCACGCATGGTTGCATTTAAGCTCTGGCAGTCACCACCACTTGTCAAAAAACCGATTCTTTTCACGTTGCCCTCCAATTCTGCGCCCCCAAAGCGCCCCAAATACTCTTATCTCAGTAACGTTTCTTCTCACACGAATGGTGCGATGTATCTTCCGAGGCTTTTCCTTCCTGCACCTCGTCAAGCTCTTTCTGTCTCTCCGGTGTATATCCATATTTCTTCTGGATGATGTGATACATCAGTGAACCGCCTGCCAGTATAACAACCAGCATAACACCTGCCACTGCCGGAGATACGATTGCCGTAAGCACCGTATTCATAATTCACCTCTACAGATGCCAGATGTCCTCATTATACTGTGCGATCGTACGATCTGATGAGAAAAATCCTGCCTTTGCAATATTGACAAGCATCTTCTTCTCCCATGCCTTCTTGTCTGCATAGTCCTGAAGCATCTTCTCTTTCACCTGAATATATTCCTTTACATCAAGCAGCGTCATAAACCAGTCCTTGGTCAAAAGCTCCATATACAGACGGATCAGACTCTTCTTATTGCCGACGGCGAACATCTCCTTGCTGATAATGAAGTCCACAAGCTTTGCAATCTCAGGATCAGCATCATAAATCGCTTCCGCACTGTAGTCAGCCTTGGCATAATGTTCGATCACCTCTTCGCTGGACTTACCAAAAATATAAATGTTGTCATCGCCAACAAACTGATGGATCTCCACATTCGCTCCATCCTCTGTACCAAGAGTAACCGCTCCGTTGAGCATGAACTTCATATTACCGGTTCCGCTCGCCTCCTTGGAAGCTAAAGAGATCTGCTCGGAAATATCTGCTGCCGGAATCACCTTCTCGGCATAAGATACATTGTAGTTTTCTAACATAACAACCTTAAGATACGGGCTTACCTCCGGATCATTGTTGATCAGTTCGGACAGGCACAGGATCAGATGGATAATATCCTTTGCGATCGTGTATGCCGGTGCTGCCTTGGCTCCAAAGATCACGGTAACCGGTGTCTTTGGCTTATTGCCTGCCTTGATATCCATATACTTGTGGATCACGTATAATGCGTTCATCTGCTGACGCTTGTATTCATGAAGACGCTTTACCTGTACATCGAATACAGAGTTTACGTCAATCTCGACGTTCTCCTTCTCCTTCAGGTATGCAGCAAGCTCCTTCTTCTTCTCTGTCTTGATCTCATAAATATCATCCAATACCTTCTGATCGTCCTTATACTTTAACAGATCCTCCAGCTTGGATGCGTCCTTCTTGAAGTCCGAACCGATCTTGCCGCTAATGTAATCCGTCAGCTGGTGGTTGCAGTGAAGCAGCCAGCGGCGGAATGTGATACCGTTCGTCTTGTTGTTGAACTTCTCCGGATACAGATCATAGAACGGCTTTAACTCAGAGTTCTTCAAGATCTCTGTATGCAGATATGCCACACCGTTGACACTGCTGCTGTAATGAATGTCGATATGCGCCATATGCACGGTATTATTCTCGTCGATGATCGCAACTCCCGGATCAGAATACTTCTCCTTTACCTTTACATCAAGCATCTTAATGATCGGTACAAGCTGAGGAACAACCTTCTCAAGATACCACATCGGCCACTTCTCGAGTGCCTCTGCAAGAATCGTGTGATTGGTATATGCGCACATTCTGGTTACAATACCGATTGCATCGTTCATCTCGATACCACGGTTGACCAGAAGACGGATCAGCTCAGGGATCACCATTGTCGGATGGGTATCATTGATCTGAACAACCGCATAATCCGGCAGATCATACAGGTTGCTTCCCTTTGCCACTGCCTCATCCAGAATCAGCTGTGCCGCATTGCTGACCATGAAATACTGCTGATAAATACGAAGCATTTGTCCCTGCACATCGCTGTCATCCGGATACAAAAACAGCGTCAGATTCTTTGCAATCTCCTCTTTGTTGAACCAGATGCTGTCATCCTGCACAATGGAATCATCCACGCTGTCCAGATCAAACAGCTTCAGAGTATTGACCTTATTATCATAGCCGGTTACGTCAATTTCATACATCTCAGACTGTACCGTCTTGTTATTAAAAATAACCGGATAACCGACATTCGTTCTGCGAAGCCAGCTCTGATCCTGAATCCATGGATTCGCTGTCTCCTTCTGCATGTTCTTCTCAAACACCTGCTTAAATAAGCCAAGGTGGTAATTGAGACCAACACCGTCTCCCGGCAGTCCCAGTGTTGCAATGGAATCCAGGAAGCACGCTGCCAGACGTCCCAAACCTCCGTTACCAAGGGATGGCTCCGGCTCGATCTCCTCAATATCTGCCATTGTCTTTCCATGCTTTTTCAGTGCTTCATTGACTGTGTCATACAGTCCCAGATTGATCAGATTGTTGGACAAAAGCTTTCCGATCAGAAACTCTGCAGATATGTAATATACCTTTTTCTTTCCTTCAATCCGTCCCTTCCGGTCAATCGCCTTCTTGGTCAAATTCAGCAGATTGTAATAAATCTCTTCATTACTTCCGCCTGCTGCAATACTCTCAATCTCCTGTTCAAACATAATGAACCTCCTCACAAGTTTCCTATTAACTAAAAACAATATGGTATACTCACCTGTACCTCTCATATTGTCCCACATACAGATAAGTATACCATACTTTCATGTCACGGTCAAAAAGAAACAACCGCATTCTATGTCGGCTGCGCCCCTGTAAACACAATGATTTCGGAGGCTTCACAGCTTCTTTTCATTCTTTACGCAAAGTTTTTACATAATGCACTGCTTTCGGCGAATACATTCCAATGTATTCCTTCCGGCACCGCACATGTACTATTTGTAGAGAGGACCATATGCTGCGCAGGCACGATAGTCCTGACCCTCTTTGTCCATGCCAAATGCGTTCCATGCAGACGGACGGAAGATATCCTCCTCCGGTACATTGTGCATGCATACCGGGATTCTTAAGATAGATGCCAGTGTGATCAGATCAGCACCGATGTGACCATAGCTGATCGCACCATGTTAGCACCCCAGTTATTCATAACATCGTAAGCCGTCTTAAATGCACCCTCTCCGGTAACACGTGGAGCGAACCAGGTACATGGCCATGTGTAGTCGGTACGCTTCCAGATCTTGTCGGAAATCTCATCCGGCAGATTGATCGTATAACCCTCACAGATCTGCAGAACCGGTCCGAGTCCTTTCACCAGATTCAGACGGATCATGGTTGCAGGCATCTCTGCTCTTGTCAGATATCTGGAAGAGAAGCCACCTCCACGGAAATATCCGTTATCGGCTGCACACCACTCGGTTGCCTCCAGACATGCCTTCTGATCTGCCTCGGTCATCTCCCAGAACGGCTTGATCACACCGTTGCCGTTCTCGTCCTTAACCTCTCCGCAGGCATCCAGACAAGCTGCTCCGGAGTTGATCAGATGAAGGAATCCGCCTGCCTCCTTGGCAATACCCTCTAATTCATATCCGGTTGCTTTCTTAACGGCATCCGGGCTCCAATATGTACGAACATCCGCAAAGATCTGTGCACGTCCGGTCAACAGCTTCATAAACAGCATTCCAAGTCCGTTCAGGGTATCGTTCTCTGTTGCCAGAATGTATGGCTCTCTTGCTCCGTTCCAGTCGAAGGAGGAGTTACAGAGTGCCTCCGCGAAATCTCCGTTCGGATAGAAGTCTGTCCACTGTCTCTGACCCTGGAAGCCTGCTGCGATGGCATTATGTCCGACAGCCTCTTCCTCTCTGCCCTCCGGAAGATTCTTATTACCATTCATCAGATCCTTGATGATACACATCATCTTTACAACGAACTCCCAGTCACGCTGCTTCTGCTCATCGTTTCTCTTTACAAAATCAGGATTCTTATCCCAGCCCTCCTTGCAGTGGGACTCAGTCCACGACAAGGCTCTCTCAAACTCTTCATGATCGTAAATACCCTCTGACATACGGCGGATGATCTCTACCTCATCGACAGACTCAACACGCATGCCAAGATATTCCTCGATAAACTCGCAGTTGACGATAGATCCTGCAATACCCATTGTCACCGCACCGATCTGCAGATAAGACTTTCCTCTCATGGTTGCTGCGGCGATTGCTGCACGTCCAAAACGAAGCAGCTTCTCCTTTACATCTTCAGGAATCTCCTCAGCGTCTGCCTCCTGAACGTCTCTTCCGTAAATACCGAATGCAGGAAGTCCCTTCTGTGCATGTGCCGCAAGAACTGCCGCAAGGTAAACCGCACCGGGTCTCTCTGTACCATTAAAGCCCCATACTGCTTTGATGGTGTTCTTATCCATATCCATGGTTTCTGATCCGTAGCACCAGCAAGGAGTTACGGTAAGTGTAATATCAACACCCTCCCTGCGGAATTTATCTGCACAGGCTGCTGCCTCTGCAACACGTCCGATCGTTGTATCCGCGATGACAACCTTTACCGGCTCACCGTTGGAATAACGCAGATTCTCCTCAAAAAGCTTTGCTGCGTTCTTTGCCATTCCCATTGTCTGAGCCTCCAGTGACTCACGAACCTTGAGCGGTCCTCTTCGTCCATCAATCGTCGGACGAATACCAATTACCGGATAATCCCCAATCAATCTGTTTTCTGCCATTCCATCTCCATCCTTTCCAAACATTATATTTACCTTAAATTCATTGCCGGCTCATAAAACCTGCTAGATTTATTGTACCGCAAATCGCAAAAAAATGCACAAACTTTTTAAGTTTGCGCATTTTTTTACTATTTATGACTGCTTCGTTATCAGTCTCTGTTAGAACGGTTTCCGAAAAGGAGTACCAGACGCAGTAATTGAAGAAGCGTAGAGATAGTTGCCGTGACATATGTCATGGCTGCTGCACCAAGCACTTTCCTTGCACCGCGCATCTCCTCATGTCCGAGGATACCTCTCTGATCGAGAATCTTGAGTGCACGACCGGAGGCGTTAAATTCCACCGGAAGTGTAACAACCTGGAACAAAAGGGTAAGTCCAAATAATAAGATACCGATCTGAAGCAGTCCGGCTCTTCCCAGGATCAGACCAAGGATGATCACCGGCCAGGAAAGCTTTGACCCCAGATTGACGACCGGAACGATCGCATTACGAAGCCGGATCGGTACATAATTGACCTTATCCTGGATTGCATGACCGCACTCATGCGCTGCCACACCGGCGGCAGCGATCGAGGTCGAACCATAAACGCTGTCCGACAGACGCAGTACCTTTGCAGACGGATCGTAGTGATCGGTCAGATCTCCGCTGATATGCTCGATCCGGATATGACTCAGTCCCGCCTCCTGCAGAATCTGCGCTGCCACCTGCGCACCTGTCATATTTCTGCTGTTTCGTACCCGGTTATATTTCTTGTATGTGCCACTGACATTTGCCGATGCGATCATACAGATCACTGCTCCGATGATCACGAGAACATATGTCGGATCCCAATAATATCCATAACCCATTCCCATTGGCATATGTGACTCCTCCTTTACTTTTGCTTGTGTCCTGCCTGATCAGGTTAGCAAACAGACTATCATATTTTCCTCTTAAAAACAAGAAACTATTTATGATTCTTTCTTAAAAATATATAAACCGCGGATCACTTGCGGACCCATGCGTACAGCCAGGTCTTTGGTTTATCCGCTTCTCCGTAAGAATACGGCATTGTAAGGTCTGTTGCCTGCTTTAGCGTCTGCATGCCGAACCGGGCAATTCCCACTTCCCATGGTTCAGAGAATATCTGCTCCCTTGTGAGACCATATCCCTTCAGAACACAGAAATCAGAATTATAATACGAATCGATCTTTGCTTTCCATTCTACTTCCGGCATAGACGCTTTCCACACCTGCACCTTGTTCCAAAGCTCATTGGAATAGCCGTCCCTTACTCTGACCGTCGGTCCATGAAGACCACCATACTTTACATTTTTGCTTAATGATACTCTCTCGCTCATCGCCGTGTCATTGTTCAGGAAATCGACGAGACCTGCCATCAGTTCATAATAATTCTGCACCACTGCCACAGAATGGGATACATCAATATAATACCGCGTCCCGTCAATCTTAACGACGTTCCAGGTGTGACCGCTGTTGGAGACGCGTCCAAAATGCTCCACCCCGGCATAGCAGGCTGCCAGCTCATAAAAATAAGCAAGATCATAACATACGCCATGTGCTTTTCTGTTCTTTAACGCAGCCCAGCCCGGTGTGTAGCCATCCTCGAAATGGGAATGCGCCTGCACCCACTCATTAACATACCATGCCCTGTTATACTGATCCATATCCTTCGTCGCATTCTGAATCTGAGCCGCACAGTATTTGTTGGCTTCGATATCCCGGTACATCTCTTTCGTGTCTTTATTCCTGCCGTTGATCACAAAACGGTATGTCAGTTTCCCGCTGCTGTGCTTCATACGGACCTTCACACCAGTCACCTCATCGGTATAGCCCTTCGTGCTTTTCTTTAATTTGCGCACACGCAGGTTCATCCATTCGGTTGTCATACTGTCCCATTCTTCGGACAGATATGCGTTGTCGTATATGGCAGCGTTCACTGCCGTTGTAAATGCTGATGATGTTTTCCAGAGATTTTGCTTTGAAGATGCCAGCGTCACCTGAACCGTCTTCGTCTTCTTCTGACTGCCGGCAGTCTGCCATGCCTGTGTAACTTTCTCCGCCGCCTCCTGCGGTGTCTGTGTTTTGGCAAACGCTTTGTCTGCCCCCGGCATTCCAAACGCCAGTGCTGCCACAAGCACTCCCAGCAACACACCGGCTGCTTTTCCATTCCATAGATTCTTTTTCATTGTAAGCCCCCTTTGTTTGCTTCTAGCAGATCGTAGCGCCGCCCAGCACTACGCCGTCTTCATAAAAGACAACCGCCTGCCCCGGTGTCACCGCGCGAACCGGTTCCGGAAAATGAACCGTAATACGATCCCCTGTACACTCCTCGATCTCACACCTTGCCCCAGCATGGGAATAGCGGATCTTGGCTGTAACGATCTGTCCCTTCTCAAAATGATCTGCCGCCATATAATTGATCCTGTCCGCCGTCAGCCGGTCCGTAAAGACATCCTGTGCCTCCCCGATCACAACCTCCCTGGTATCCGGACGGATCTGTGTTACAAAGACCGGATGCCCCATTGCAAGATTTAAGCCCTTGCGCTGTCCCACGGTATAATGTGAGATTCCCTTATGCTGTCCCAAAATCCTGCCATCCTCTGTCACGAAATTGCCCGGAAGTTCCTTCTGCCCGGTCTCACGCTCGATAAAGCCTGCATAGTCCTGATCCGGCACAAAGCAGATCTCCTGGCTGTCCGGTTTGTTGGCCACCTCCAGTCCGATCTTCGCAGCGATCTCCCGCACCTGCGGCTTCGTGTAATCCCCGACCGGCATCAGCGTGTGCGCGAGCTGCTCCTGCGTCAGATTGTAAAGTGCATAGCTTTGATCCTTTCTGGCGGTCACAGACGGTGCGATGGCATACCGTCCATTCGCACACTGCACAATCCTTGCATAATGACCGGTTGCAATATAATCCGCTCCGATCTCCATGCTGCGGTGAAGCAGGGATTCCCACTTCACATAGCGGTTACAGGCAATACATGGATTCGGCGTTCTGCCCCTGCGGTACTCCTCCACAAAATAATCAATCACCTTCTCCTGAAACTCGTCCCGAAAGTTCATGACATAATACGGAATATCCAGCATATGCGCCACGCGTCCTGCATCCTCCACAGCGCTCCAGCCGCAACACCCGCCTTCCTTTTCGATGCTGCAGCGATCCTCCTGCTGCCAGATCTGCATGGTCGCACCGATCACATGATATCCCTGTTCCTTTAATAAATAAGCTGCCACAGAGGAATCAACACCTCCGGACATTCCCACTACCACTGTCTTTTTGTTATTCTCTGCCACTTTATTCCTCATTTCATCTGCAAAATCATCTCTGTCAGGATCAGCCACCGCACGCACCTCGGTGACCGGTCTGTTAGCTATAGTATAATGCCTATCGAGGGGTCAGGCAAGCAGTAATTTGTGCCTGTATATCCAGTTCCAAATAGCGTTTATGTGATTGAAAATGACGTACACAAAACCGGACGTCTGCTCACACAGCCGTCCGGTCTGTCATTCTACAATATGATCACATTCACGCATGAAGTCTCAGTCTCCCGTGCCGCAATTGCCGCAGCCCCGGAACCACCTCGTCGATTACTCCTCGTCAGAGATATCTGTCTTTGGCTTCTTCAGTCCCTCGATCGTGATATGATTCTTCTCTGCATAATCCCAGAGAGCGGCATGAATTGCCTCCTCTGCGAGCAGGGAACAATGTACCTTTACAGGAGGAAGTCCGTCAAGAGCCTCCATAACCGCCTTATTGGTTACCTCGAGTGCCTCATAGATCGTCTTGCCCTTGACAAGCTCCGTTGCCATACTGCTGGTTGCCACTGCAGCACCACAGCCGAAAGTCTTAAACTTGCAGTCCTTTACGATCTTTGTATCTTCATCAATATCCAGATAAATACGCATGATGTCACCGCACTTTGCGTTACCGACCGTGCCGACACCGCTGGCGTTCTCAATCTCGCCTACGTTTCTCGGATTATTAAAGTGATCCATTACTTTTTCGCTATAATTCATTGATAATCTCCCTTTCTTTTGTCTGATCTACAGGGTTGTAAAACAATTACTGATTCTGCTTCTTTACGAAATCATCGTACAGCGGAGACATGCTGCGCAGTCTCTCTACGATCTTCTTCGCCTGATCTGCCACAAAATCCATCTCTTCCATCGTGTTATCCTCAGAAAGAGTCAGGCGCAGCGAACCATGTGCGATCTCATGAGGCAGTCCGATTGCCAGAAGCACATGAGACGGATCCAGAGAGCCTGAGGTACATGCAGATCCACTGGATGCACATATACCATTCTGATCCAAAAGGATCAGCAGGGACTCACCCTCGATAAAACGGAAACAGAAGTTTACGTTATTTGGCAGACGCTTTACACGGTCACCGTTCAGACGGGAATAAGGAATCTCCTTCTCCAGTCTCTCGATCAGATGATCTCTGAGTGCCTTCTCCTTTGCCATGGTCTCATCCATGGAAGCAAATGCAAGCTCTGCTGCCTTTGCCATACCTACGATACCCGGCACGTTGTGGGTACCTGCACGGCGGGATCTCTCCTGAGAACCACCATGGATCAGCGGTCCGATCTTGACCTTATTACTCATATAAAGGAAGCCGATTCCCTTTGGCCCGTGAAACTTATGACCACTGGCACTTAACATGTCAATGTTCATCTCCTGCACATTGATCGGTACATGTGCATATGCCTGTACCGCATCTGTATGGAACAGAATATCATGCTTATGTGCAATCTCTCCGATCTCCTTGATCGGCTCGATCGTTCCGATCTCATTATTGGCAAACATAATACTGATCAGGATCGTATCCGGACGGATCGCCTTCTCGACCTCTTCCGGTGACACAAGACCTTCCTCATCCACATCAAGATAAGTCACCTCATAGCCATGCTTCTCGAGGTACTCACAGGTATGCAGGATCGCATGATGCTCGATCTTGGAGGTGATGATGTGCTTTCCCTTGGAGCTGTATGCCTCTGCCACACCTTTGAGCACCCAGTTATCAGACTCACTTCCGCCACCGGTAAAATAAATCTCTGTTGCTGCTGCACCAAGAGAATCCGCAATCACCTTTCTGGCATCTTCCATTGCCTTTTTTGCCTCTCCGGCAAAGCTGTATACACTGGAAGGATTACTGTAATTCTCCAGATAATATGGTTTCATCGCCTCAAACACTTCCGGTCTGACCGATGTTGTCGCTGCATTATCCAAATAAATAAGTTTACTCATAATAACACACTCCATTCTCTATCGTCATATATTTAAAGTATCTGCAGGAAGACATTTCCTACTAACTCTATGGGCTGTCTGTAATTATACTCATTTCGCTACTATTGTCAACTGCTAACTTCCCGTGCGTTCCGCTGATCCGCCCGTCTGGCAGATCCTTTTGCATCAATCTTTGCATTTACAAAAAAGCCGGATGCCGCTTTTGACAAATTTTCTCATTTATATCAATTTCTGCAATGTAAGAAGCCTTATTCACCGGTGCAGTTCCCACTGCTATTCTCCCCATTGCCGGTATGTTTTATTCCATAATCTTCCAGCCTGTCCGCCGCTCTACTCAGTGCGGCAAGCCTCACTGCCTGCTCCGACATCCTCCTCTGTGGTCGTCATCCCGGAATCCTTCGTATCCTCCCGGGTCGTCTCGGTATCCGAAGAGTCCTGATCCTGCGTGTTTCTTCCGACATCCTCCTCGCTCTCCGTCTGTCCATCCTGCTGATCCGGGGTGCTGTCTGCATCGTCCGGTTTCGCAGTGGAATCGGTATCCTCCCGTGTATCCGCATCCTGTGTATCCTCCGAGGAGCATCCTTCACCGGTGCCATCTGCTGTACCGGTTTGTCCGACTGTTCCGGCTGCTCGTGGTTTGTCCGGTAAAAGTCCACAATGATCCACAATGCCAGCAGGATCATGACCACAATGACAATACCTCTGCCCTTGCCATGCATCCAATTGCGTATTCTGCCCATCTTTCGTCCTTCCATTCTATATCAATACTGTATCCGAAACCGTCTGTTCCGGGTCTACACTAAGTTCTTAATGACAACACCGTATTTCGGCGGACAATTTAAATGAAGAATGCCGTTTTCAATATTGTACATTGCAGTCTCCAATGAAAATCCATCCTGGCTTGTATTGATCAGGCGCGCCATGCGGTTTCCTTCGGTCATGCCAAGACGCCATACCGGCAGATCGATCGATACCGGCTGCTCTCCACTGTTGATCGCAATCACAAACTTATCCTGCTCATCGAAACGTCCGTAGCTGATAAAGCTGTACTGACCATGCAGAAACAGGATCGATCCGGTCTTCAGTGCCTGATAATCCTTATGGATCCGGATAATCTCCTTATGGAAATCGATCAGCTCCTGATCCTCGCTGCCCCATGGATATGCACGGCGGTTATCCGGATCTGTCCATCCGCAAAGTCCCGCTTCATCTCCGTAATAGATCGTCGGTGCTCCCGGCCATGTCATCTGAATCATAACCGCCAGACGCATGATCGACTTATCGATCCCCTCCCCGGCAGCCTCCGGTCCGAGATACGCGGTTCGTCCAACCTTCCTGTTCGTTCTCGTCAGGAAACGGGAATGATCGTGGTTAGAAAGCTCATTCATCGCTACCAGAAGCGACTGCGTATGGAATCTTGTCATAAAATGACGCATGGAGCCAAAGAAAGAATCCGGATTGCCAAGCTGATCCTGACGATACTCATCACTGTGCTTCTCCACACCGGTAAGAAACCAGGTGAGTGGCTCCATAAATGCATCGTAGTTCATCACGGTATCCCACTCGTCTCCCTTGAGCCACTCGGTCGGATCTCCGTAATGCTCTGCAAGGACCAGCGCATCCGGGTTCGCCTCCTTGACGTTGCGGCGAAACTCCTTCCAGAAGTAATGATTGTACTCGCCGGACTGTCCGAGATCGGCTGCCACGTCAAGCCTCCAGCCGTCTACATTATACGGCGGCGACACCCATTTGCGTCCTACATGCATAATATAGTCAAACAGTGACGGTGACTCCTCGTAATTGAGCTTTGGCAGGGTATCATGCCCCCACCAGCCGTCATAATGCGGATTGTACGGCCACTGCCTCTCCCGGAACTTAAAGAAAGTGTTGTACGGACTATCCTCCGCCACATAAGCACCCTTCTCATAGCCCGGCGCATTCTCGTAAATACATTCGCGGTCCAGCCACTTATTGAAGGAACCGCAGTGGTTAAATACACCATCCAGAATGACCTTCATGCCTCTGCGGTGTACTTCCTCCACAAACTCAGCGAAAAGCTGATTACTCGCCTCCAGATTTTCCTTATCTGTCACACGGCAGATATAACGGGAGGCTGATTTATTCGGGTAGGTCGGGTCCGCCTTGAGATTGCCATTCTCATCTCTCTGCAGCACCTCTCCCTCATCCTTCACGATCCTTCCAAAATGAGGATCTACATAATCATAATCCTGAATATCATACTTGTGGTTGGACGGCGATACAAAGATCGGATTCAGGTAAAGAACCTCCACGCCAAGCTCCTGCAGATAGTCTAACTTCTGCATCACGCCGGCAATATCTCCGCCGTAAAACTCACGCACGCCCATCGCAGCCGGGTACTTATTCCAGTCTGTCACCTTGCTGGTGCCCTCTCCGATGTAGAAATACTCATCGTCCTCCACATCATTGCTGCGGTCGCCGTTGTAAAAACGATCCACATAGATCTGATAAAAAACGGCACCCTTCGCCCAGTCCGGTGTATGAAATCCCGGTGTCATCGTAAAATTGTAATACTCCTCCACCGAATTGCACAGACCAACGTTATTGTAATAGCATGTCATCTGACCGCAATGAATCTCAAAATAGTAGAACACCTGCTCCGTGCCAAGCTGCACAAATGTCTCATAATAATCAAAAAGCCGGTCATTATAGAGCTTCTCCATCTCGATCCGCTCATCATTAAATACAAGAATTACACTGTCCAGATTCTCTCTGGCACATCTCAAACGCAGTCTCACTCTGTCATAAGGATCCGGTTCAGCCGGGCAGCGATAAAACTCGGTGCCATCGGCAAACAGTGCCTGTGGATTGAAAATTGTCGTCAGATTATCCAGATAAAGCTGTGTCTTCATCTGCTTTGACATCCTGTAAAACTGCACATTTAAATCCATGACCCGCCTCCATCAACTAAAATCTATCTGTCATATTTTCTCATTTTCTCATTTTGAGCCTACAGAGCCATTCTACATCATTTTCGCACATTTCACAAGTTTTATTCAATGACCGCTGAGTTCTGCATATTCAGGGATCTCTTTATTCTTCCGTGTTCTCAGTCATTCGGGCTGTCTTCAAGCTCCTTTACAAGCACAAGAAGCTCCTCTTTCGTATTTCTCTCCGGTTCCTCCAGCACTGTTTCCAAAAGCCCCTGCAGGAGCTTCCCGAGCTGCGGTCCCGGTTTGATCCCCTCCTGCATCAGATCCCTGCCATTGACTGCAAGATCCTTGACACAGAGCGGCTGGTTTTTCTCTTCGATCTCCTCGTACTTTTTCATGCACGAATCGAGCTTTGCCGTCTTTGCTGAAATGGTATCCGGACTCTGCGCCAGCACATCGACATACTGAACAGCAAATTCCATCCACATAATGTCCCTGCCGATCTTTGATGCCGCCCGTCGCACCGCACGCATTGTGTTCTCCATCCGGTAATCATGGTAACGGATCAGACGAACTACGGTGTCGATGGTGTCATTGTCATAGGTCAGCCGCTTTAAGATTGAGCGCGCCATCGCCGCACTCTTCTCCGGGTGTCCGTAGAAATGCCCCTCACCGTTGTCATCAAGTGTCATCACCGCAGGCTTTGCCACATCATGCAAAAGCATAGTCAGCACAAGCATTGTGTACTGCTTCTTATCAAGACTCGCACAGAGCTTTCGGAGCTTCTCACTGGCATAGCCGGAAAGCTCATTCTGCTTCTCCCCTGCCATAAGACTCTGTATCCGCTCAATTCCATGGATCGAATGCTCGCCCACCGTATAACAGTGATGGTGGTTTTGCTGTTCGCAGGTCATCATGCGGTCAAGTTCCGGCAGAAATACCTTCGTCATACCGGCGGTGTATGCCACCCGGATCGTCCCCGGATTCGGAGAAATTAAAAGTTTCGTCATTTCAACACGGATCCTCTCCGCACTGATCTTTTCAAGGTTCTGAATACGAGCCTCCATGGCACGCAGTGTATCAGGTTCGATCACAAAACCGAGCTGTCCGGAAAAACGGACTGCCCGCAGCATCCGGAGGGCATCCTCATCAAACCTCTGTCCGGCATCGCCCACACAGCGTATGATGCCCTTCTTAAGGTCTCCGACACCGTCAAACTCATCCACCAGACCGGATTGGTCATTGTACGCCATCGCATTGATCGTAAAATCACGACGCTCCAGATCCATCTTCAGGTTCGTTGTAAATGCCACCTCCTTCGGATGCCTGCCGTCCTCGTACTCACCATCGATCCGGTAGGTCGTGACCTCATAGCCCTCACCGTTCATCATGACCGTGATCGTACCATGCTGCAGACCGGTATCAATCGTTTTGCGAAACAGCGCTTTGACCTCCAATGGCTTTGCCGAAGTGGTGATATCCCAGTCCTCCGGCGTTCTTCCAAGCATGGCGTCCCGCACGCAGCCACCGACTGCGTACGCTTCGTATCCATGCTCCTCCAGCGTATTTATGATCCTGACAACCTCCTGAGGCATTGTCATTTTATATTCTGACATCGTCTCCCCCATTTCATTCCAGTTTATTCGTCACTGTTACTCAAGGTTGCCTCATCTCCAAGATCGACTCTCTTCATTTCTTTCTTGCGGTAGAAAATATCATATAATGCCGGTACAACAAATAATGTCATCAGCGTCGCATATGCCAGACCACCAATCGTAACGATCGCCATACCACGGCTCATGTCAGAGCCGGTATCGTGACTAAATACCATTGTACTCATTGCGAGAATGGTCGTCAATGCCGTCATGAGGATCGGACGCATACGCGTGATTCCGGTCTCGATCAGTGCCTCTCTCTTATCCACACCGTCCAGACGAAGCTGATTGACATAATCAACAAACACAATACCGTTGTTTACAACGACACCGGACAGCACCAGAAATCCCATCAGCGACATCATGGACAGTTCCTGGCCGGAGATCAGCAGTGCCAGAAGTCCGCCGGTAAACGCAAGCGGGATCGTAAAGATAACGATAAACGGCGACAGAAGACTCTGGAACTGCGCTACCATGATCAGATAGATAAATACGATCGCCAGTGTGATCATGAGAAGCATGTTCTTGACCATCTCTTTCGTCGTTTCCGTTTCACCACCCATATCGATGGTATAGCCTGCCGGAAGATCATATTTGTCAATCTCTTTCTGCAGCTTACGGCTCAACAATGTGACATTATATCCATCCTCCACATCCGCCGTGACGGATACATAATTGACCAGATTTCTTCTCTTAAGACTTTCAACACTCTTGCCCTTTGTAATCTTGGCAAATCTGCTCAACTTATAGGTCTTTGTAACCTCCTTGCCCTGATCGTTCATAGAGGTTGTCTCAAATTCATAGTCGGAAAGATTTGTGGTATCCAGCTCGTCACGCTCATCGACAATCTTTACATTATACTGCTGATCCTCAACGGTGATCTTCGTGGAATCCTTCTCTGTCGTCAGCGCAGAGGCAAGCTCCTGATATACCTGTGCCACGGTAAGACCGCATTTCATTGCCTTATCCTTATCGACCGTGACAACGTACTCGGTATCACCGTCCTCCTGCTCATTCGTAACATCCTTAAAGCCCTTCTGCTTCTCAACGAGTTCATGATATCCTCGCTGATCTCAAGCAGCTTGTCGTTATCTTTTCCGGAAATCTCAATGTTTAATCCGGAGCCAAGCATGCTTGACATATCCATATTGGAAGCAGAAACGGTATAGTCCTTCAGAGAAAGCTTTTTGAGCTTCTTCTCGATCGTATCCGCGATCTCCTTGTTCTTCTTTGCATATTTCTCCTTCAAAAGAATCTCAAAGGTATAGGACTTGTCATCGGTAGACATCACGGATGCACCGGAGGTCATAACACCACCGACTGTATCCACGCCCTCAATACCGCTGACGATCTCAAGAATCTGATCCGCTGTCTCATGATCCTCCTTTGTGGAGTTTTCCTTCGGCATTGTCGCGGAGATCGACATCTGCTGACTCGCCATATCCGGCATCATAACGATTCCCATACGGAATACCTGAAGCACACAGAATACCAGAAGTACAAGTGCTCCAACCAGTACAACTGCCTTGTGCGCCAGTGAGAAGCGCGCTGCCTTCTCGTAAGCATTGATCACTGCATCAAAGAAACGGTGCTTCTTTGTATTTTCCTTCTTAAGAACAGTTGCACTCATAGTTGGCACTACCGTCAGAGCCACGATCAGGCTGGCAGATAAGCTATATGCGATCGTCAGACACATATCCTGCATGATGGAACGGGTCAGTCCATCCGTAAAGATGATCGGAAGGAAAACACAGATTGTTGTCAGTGTAGAAGAAAAGATCGCTCCCGCTACCTGATTGGCTCCCATCACCGCCGCTCTCGCAGCCGGAACGCCCTTGTTGCGCAGACGGTAAATATTCTCTATGACAACGATCGAGTTATCCACAAGCATGCCGACACCGAGCGCAAGTCCTGACAGTGAAATAATATTCATCGTAATATTTGTAAAGTACATCAGCACGATCGCAAACAGCACACTGAGCGGAATACTGAATGCCACAACAACCGTTGGACGCACATCCTTCAGGAAAAGCATCAGTACCAACACTGCCAGAAGTGCACCAAAGATCAGATTGGATAAAACAGAATTAATGATGATCTTGATGTAATCACCCTGATCCATCAGGCTGACGATACGAAGATTTTTATCCTCCTTCGTAAGCTCCCTGATCTTCTGGTCACACCGTTTGGATACGGAGGATGTTCCTGCGGTACTTGACTTGGAAACACTCAGAATAATCGCATCATTGCCGTTGACCTTTGCATAATTATCCTCTGCATTATCAATGACCGTGATATCTGCCACATCGCTCAGACGGATATTTCCAATGTCTTTGATATTGGTTAATAACGTATTTTTCAATTCCTTAATGTTATTATACTCATCGCCGACCTTGATCAGATACTGCGTTCCATCCTCACTGATGTAGCCGGCCGGCATGGAGAAGTTCTCTGCCTTAAGGATGTTGGCAAGCTGGTCCTGTGTCAGAAGCTGGTCCAGATTTGCCTTTTTAAGGGCTTCTTTTCTGGATTTCTCGTAGGACTTTCTTGCCTTGTCAAGCTCCTTGCTGCTGTTATCTAAGGTCGTTTCTGCCGATGCGATCTGCGCATTCGCCGCGCCAAAGGCTGCCGCTGCCGTGATCTTTCCGGCTTCGACCTGCTCATATTTCCCCTCTGCCTTTTTGATCGACTTCTCTACCTGTGCAAGCACAGCCTCTGCTGTTTTGATCTTGATCTTTAAATTGGCAAGTTCTGTATTGATCTGCGGGATTCTTGTATTAACAATTTCATACATGGTCTGCAGGTTCTTTTTGGTCAGATTCTTTGCTGCATCGGTCTGTCCCTGCTGCTTCATCATGTCCTGCATTGCTTTGAGCTTATCCGGATGATCCAGCGCATCTTTCACATCGGTCGGAATCGATTCAAGCTGCTTGTCAACCTGCTGCTTTGTTGTGGTCTCTGCCGTCTGGGTCGCTGCCTTTTTGATCTCATCCGCCGCGCTTCCCATCTGACTGAGCAGATGATTTACATTATCTGCCGTTACGGTTGTCTTACTGCCGCTCTGCTCCATCGCATTCTGCACGGCGGCGATCAGTACCTGCTGATAAACCTGATCGTAAATCGCCTTGTAACCGTCTCCGGATTCCAGGGATTTTCTTGCCTCCGCAAAGGAACTGTTGATCTGATTGTAGGAGGACTCCAGTTTATTTTTGCGGTAAGCGGCAAGCTCTGTATTCAATGCTGTCTGACTCGCTTTCAGGCTGGTCACCTGTGAGGTGTACGCTTCCTTATTTGCCATCGCCTGATCCATCAGCTTGCTGTATTTGGCTAACTCGTTGCTCTTATCGGTCTGCTGGATATTTAAGTTTTCCTTCTGCTCCTCCAGCTTTTTCTTGCCATCGTCTAACTTCTTCTGGGCGTCATCAATCTTTGCCTTGGCATCCTTTAATGTACTGTCTGTCTTTTCCAGGATCTTTCCGTTAACATCATCGATCTTATCCTGATTAAGCTTCACCTCCACAGACTTCTCCACAAGTCCGGATGCCTGAACGCTTGCCACGCCGTCCTGACGTTCTAACTCAGGAATGATATTATCCTGCACATACTGAGTCAGTTCATAGCCTTCCTTGCCCTTGTAATCAACGCTGACCATCTTGGTTGCCATCATGTCCATGGAAATCTCCATGACCATCGGATTGTTCACGTTCTCCGGCAGATCAAGCTGGTTGACCGCCGAGGTCACCTTGACCATTGCGCTGTCCATATTGGTATCATCCTCAAACTGCAGCATTACCATACTGTAGTTCTCGCTTGAGGTGCTCGTCACTTCCTTGACACCATTGACCGTACCAACGCCGCTTTCGATCACATCCGTCAGTTCGGATTCCACCTTCTCCGGGGATGCTCCCGGATATGTCGTGATCACTACCATATACGGCATATTCATGTTCGGCAGCAGATCGGTTGTCATCTTACTGAAACTGACACCGCCAAGTACCAGCACCATCACAACTGCCACCAGGATCACGTACGGTCTTTTTACACTAAATTTTGGCATGATTATACTCCCTTTTCTTCTCTTTGCTCGTTATCGCGTTCCACTCTTCTTCGCACCGATTCGCAAATGCGGTCTAACATCGACAAAAACAGTTCAATCTCTTCCTCGCTGAAATCTTCAAAGATCAGCTCCTGAAACTGCCGGTGCATCTCACAGCTGTCCGCAATGACCGGTTCCGCCATTTTCGTCAGCTTTAACCGCTGCACCCGCCTGTCCTTCGCATCGCATTCCCGGACAATATATCCTTTGGTGACCAGCTTATCGATCGTCATGGATGCAATGCTGTTCTTGATAAACCGAAAACTGCAAATATCCTTCGCCGTATTCCGGTCGGGATATTTTCCTAAAAAGCCGAGGATATGCAGTCCTGTAATTGTAATGTCATATTTTTTGCATACTCCCTCGCTGGCTTTTTCGAGATATCTCTGAAAATCCTCCGCTTTGCTTAGATAGTCTTTCATATCATTCCTACATTCCTTTCTCCGCCTCCAAGAATTACTCTGCAATTCTCATCGGCATCACACTACGTTACGAACATTTTCCTACACATAAAAATATACTTCAAATTAAATAATT
>NZ_QUET01000020.1 GCF_003478445.1 Roseburia sp. AM59-24XD | reverse complement strand
TAAATAATATATTGTATATAGAAAGTGTTTTACACGTGTGAAATGCAGAAATTTATTATTGCTGAAGGGAGGTGAAAGAATGCATTTATCAACGAAAGGATGCAGAGAAACCATTGAAAAAGCGTTCTTTTCATAAGTAAATAGGGATACAAAATGAAAAGAACGCTTAGCAAAACACACATTATAGTATAACAGTTTATTAGGGATGATTCAACAAAATACAAAAAAATGGAGGAATTTGAGATGAAAAAAATTGTGAAAAATGTAATCGCATTTGTGATGTCATTTGCGATGGTTATCTGTTTATCTTCACCAGCCGTGCGGGCAGAGGAGGTTTCAATGCAGGATGATGGCATAGCATTACAGAGCATTGTGATCGGACAACAATATTTTGTTCAGGATAAGAGAACAAAACTTATGGCAATGTTTAGTAATGCTAATACATTGGTTATTACATGTACAAACTTAACTGAAACAAGCCGGTATATGGAGATGACCGTTTCAACATCAAGTAAATCATTTAAACAGAGAACATTTACAGTTAAAGGAAGAACATTAGACAAAAACAAGGAAACGGTTTATTATTCACATTCGGAAACATATAGTGTTAATGCTGCCTCTGCGGGGAAGATTACAATAATCGTATATCCGCATGTCAATACGAGCCCATCTTCCGGGTATATTGATTCTTTGAAGGGCATACTTCAGTAACAGGTTTAAGAACAGAGTGACTTGCTTAATGATGACTTTTTAGTATGTGATGCTCAAGCTTTACAGATTGAATGGAAAGCCATATGATGTATGTAAAGCTTGAGCTATTTATAAATTTGAAAGGCTGGTGACCGTGTCATGTGGAAAAATTATTTAAAATTATTCATTATTTTACTGTGTGTTATTGCCGTAGACAGTATGCAGGCAAAAGCGTACACGGTAACGGTGGATGTGGATAATGTTTATTCAGAAGTGATTCCGAAGTCGTTTGTGAAAAATGCCCCGGCTATTTTTAAGAAAAATGTGAAAAAAGCTATGAAGTATTACAATAGATATAAGGATGCGGATACAGTTACCTATATGAGAAAAATACCAGATCCATATAGAGATTTTATTAAAGTCGCCCGGAAGATTCATGATTCAGATGAGCTTGTAATACATGATCCGTTTTGTCTTTATGATCCCGGTGTGGGTGAAGTGTCATCCTATTACATTTTTCATGTTAATAAAAATGGAAAAAGATTTTGCATGTTTTACATATATATTGATGATGTGAGCAATAAATTTTCTTTTGATTATACGGGAATAAATCTCAAATATGACGATAAGACGACGAAGAGTGCATTGTTTTACACTTTGGGAGGGGATTTCTATGCTGCGACACCAGATAAGACGATTTGCATAAGCAAACACGAAGAACCTGGCGGAGAAAGAATGAAAATGCAGTCGGATGGAGTTGACTGGGAAGCAATCCTGAAAAAGAGTTATAGGGAGTTTCAGAAGAAAACTTATGAGGAGAAAAAGAACGAAATTTTCAATCGGGCGAAAAAATCGCAAAATAAAAAAGCAATCAAACAGGCAGAAAAAAATATGAGGCTGGAGTTAAAGGATGATTCTGTCGGGGCGGAAAGTGATGTCAAAGCTCTCAATTCCGGGAAAACATATTATGTGGTCATTGGTATCATCTGTGTTATTGCAGTTGTGGCAGGAATTTTGTTGGTACGGAAACGGAAAAGGTAGTAGGAGACGGGAGGGCTGATTATGAAAAAGAAAACATATCTCATTTTATTACTGTTTGTTATTACTACGCTGGCGGGGTGCAGTGGCTTCACGCAAAAGGAGAATCATGTTGGGGAAAAAGCAGGGGAAGCAAAGAAGGAGTCTGTAGCAAAGACAGAAAATACAGTAGTCTGGGCGGTCAGAGAGGATGCAAGGATTCCGAAGAGAAATATTCAAAAAACGAATCAACTGCTTGTGAAAAAAGGCTATGACATTGCTATCAAGGTGAAAAAATTAGAAGTAGACAGGAACTATGAGAAACAGGAAATTTATCATGATGCTCTCGAAAAAGCAGTAAAGGAAAAAGTTGTGGATGTGGCGTATGTTGATGCGTGTTATGATACAGCGCTGGGGGAAATGGCGCAGTATTTACAGAGTGGTCTCTTTTATACGTTAAACAAGTGGCTTCATTCCACAGAAGGAAAGGCTGTTTATAAGCTGTATGACAAGGAGGTCTGGAAAGGAAGCAGTGTGAGTGGCAAAAACTATGTTTTTCCGAATGAGATCTATTATGATGTCCCCCAGGCGGTGATCGCTTTTCGAAAGGATCATGTGTCACAGAAACTGGTTAAATCCTGGGATGGCAGCTGGTCTGATATGCTTAGGATTATGGACAAGATTAAACTTGGCAAGGACGATATGATGGTTGCGGGTTATCCGCAGACAGATTATTTTGAAGGCTGGATAAAGAAGCGGAAATACATGATCGATGATGACATTGTCTACGATATTCAGAATCAAACGGTACATCAGCCATTTGAACTCGAAGAGTTTTATAAATATCTGTCTTTTCTGCATGAGTGTTATCAGAAAGGATATGTTACTCATGGGATGGACAATGGTATAACGACGCAGGATGAGGTGCGGCATCAGGAACGTGGAGAATATGCCATAGCATGGCAGGTTGATCGAAGGATAAATCCTTCCGATCATTTTCTGGTAAGAAATCCGGTGTGTGTAAGAGGAATCCTGGGGGAAGGCACAGCAGTATCCGCCTATTCGGATAAGAAGGAAAAAGCACTGGAGCTTATGAAGATTCTTCGGACAGATGATGAGATAGCCAATACCCTGATATGGGGAGAGCAAGATGCGAAAAAGCTGTTAGATGAGGATGGCTATGTGAAAGATTCCGTAAAGAGAGTCAGTGACCGGTCAGCATTTGGGCTGAATGATGGGATCTTTCAACAGAAAGAGGAGGGAATCACACCGGTCAAGGACATGAGGAAATACCGCAATAAATGGATCCATTATTCGCAGAGAACAACCTCACGTATGCTTGGCTTCTGGCCGGATTACAGCAGCTTTTACGAAGAATTGACAGAATATCAAAAGGTGCTGAAGGAATCGGTAGATTGTTTTCAGGAGGATGATTTTGAAAAAGCATATCAGGAAGCCGCAGAGCGTGTAGCGAAGGCGTGGAAACCTGTGGGAAAGAAGGTACAGAAGCAGATCACGGAGTGGAAACGGTAGGTGTCGGATAAAGGGAGCAGGATTCATAAGAAAGTACAGATTCTACGGAACAGTTCTAAAATACATGGTCAAAATGGGCGAAAAAGCCCCAAATTGACCAAAAATGGCGTTTTTGTGTCGTTTCGTGCAAAAGCTATTCTTTTTTTGACTAAAATATGTTAGGTTGTCAGTAAACAGAAGGCTTTTATTTGAAAGGCAGGTGACCGTGCTATGTGGAAAAATTATTTAAAATTATTCATTATTTTACTGTGTGTTATTGCCGTAGACAGCGTGCAGGCGAAAGCGTACACGGTAAAGGTGCAGGCAGATACTATTTACGCGGAAGTGATTCCGGAGTCGTATTTGAAAAATGCACCGGTGGTTTTTAAGAAGGCAGTGAAAAAGACCATGAAGTATTATGACAAATATAAGGACGCTGATATGGTCACCTATTTGAGAAATGTACCGAAAACGTATAGAGATTTTGTTGACATTGCGCGAAAGATCCGTGACTCAGATGAGATCACGCTATATTCTCTGCAATGTGCTTATATTGTTACCCTGAATGAGGAAGACGAAAATGCACCGCCTACCTTTACTTTTCTTGCAGAGAGAAACGGAAAATTACTATGCGACTTTGGCATATGCATTGACAATAACACAAGAAAATTTACGTTTATTTATGATAACGACGAATCGTTCAAGTATGACAGAAAAAAGATGTATAATGCGTTGTTTTACACCTTGGGGGAGAAATGTTATTATGAGACGCCGGAAAAGACAGTTTGTATCGTTGACAATGAATTGCCGGAAGGAGCAATGGTGAAAATGGAGTCGGATGGTGTTGACTGGGAAGCAATCCTGAAAAAGAAGTACAAGGAGTTTCAGAAGCTGACGTATGAGGAGAAAAAGAACGAAATTTTCAATCGTCTGAGAAATTTTCAAAAGGGAAAGACTGTCAAACAGGCAGAGAAAAATATGAAGCTGGAGTTAAAGGATGATTCTTCTGGGGAGGAAAGTGACACCAAAACCTCCAATTCCGGAAAGATATATATGATCATTGGTATCATCTGTGTTATTGCAGTTTTGGCAGGGATTTTACTAGTGCGGAAGCGGAGAAAACAGCAGTGATTTGATGACAAGTATAACGGGCTGCATAATGATTTCAATAAAGAAATTGTCGTGGTAACTTTATTTGAACAATAGATGAGTCATTTATGGATGAAAGGCAGGTGACCGTGCCATGTGGAAAAATCATTTAAAATTATTGATTATTCTGTTGTGCGTTATCGCAGTAGACAGCGTGCAGGCAAAAGCGTATACGGTAACAGTGAAAGAGGATAGCATTTATTCGGAAGTGATTCCAGAGTCGTTTGTGCAAAATGCCCCGGCTATTTTTAAGAAAAATGTGAAAAAAGCCATGAAGTATTACAATAAATATAAGAATGCTGATCCGGTCACCTATATGAGAACAATACCAGACATGTATAGAGACTTTATTGAAATTGCTCGAAAGATCCATGACTCAGATGAGATTGTGATACATGCTCCATTTTATCCTTATGATGTTGGAGTGGACGATGAAGAAGAAGGGACTCCTTTTTATAATTTTCTTGCTGAAAAAAATGGGAAAAGGCTTTGTATATTTAGTCTGTATATTGATGACAAGAGTAAAAAGCTTACTTTTGGTTACAGTAAAATGACTCAGTATTTCATATATGACAGCAAGACGACGAAAAATGCTTTGTTTTACTGGCTGGGGGAGAAATGTTATGCTGAGACACCGGATAAGACGATTTGCATACGTAATTTGGAAGTGTCTGGCAGAATCAAAATGCAGACGGATGGTGTTGACTGGGACGCAATTTTGAAAAAGAGATACAAGGAGTTTCAGAAGCAGACCTACGATGAGAAAAAAGATGAAATTTTTAACTATATAAAAAAATCACAGAAGAAAAAGGTAATTAAAAAGGTAGAAAAAAATATGAAGCTGGAGTTAAAGAATGATTATGTCGAGACGGCAAGTAATCCTGAAGTGTACGCCGAAACTTCTAATTCTGGGAGGGTTTACATGGTCATTGGTATCATCTGTGTTATTGCGGTTGTGGCAGGAATTTTGTTGGTACGGAAACGGAAAAGGTAGTAGGAGACGGGAGGGGTGATTATGAAAAAGAAAACATATCTCATTTTATTACTGTTTGTCATTACTGCGCTGGCGGGATGCAGTGGTTTCGTGCAACATGAGAAACATGTTGAGAAAAAAGCAGGGGAAGCAAAGAAGGAGGCTGCAGCAAAGACAGAAAATACAGTAGTCTGGGCGGTCAGAGAGAATACAAGGGTTTCGAAGGAAAATATTCACAAAACGAATGAACTGCTTGCAAAAAAAGGTTATGATCTTGCAATTAAGGTAAAAAAGCTAAAAACGGACAGGACTTATGAGAAGCAGGAAATTTATCATGATGCACTTGAAAAAGCAGTGAAATCCGGTGAGGTAGATGTGGCGTATGTTGACGTGTGTTATGAAACAGCACAGGGGGAGATGGCACAGTATTTACAGAGTGGTCTCTTTTATCCGTTAAACAAATGGCTTCATTCCAAAGAAGGAAAGGCTGTCTATAAACTGTACGACAAGGAGGTCTGGAAAGGCAACAGTGTCAGCGGCAAAAATTATGTTTTCCCGAATGAAATTTATTATGATGTTCCGGAAGTGGTGATCGCATTTCGAAAGGATCATGTGTCGCAGAAGCTGATCAAATCCTGGGATGGAAGCTGGGGAGACTTATTCCGGATCATGGAAAGGGTCAGGCTCGGTAAGAATGACATGATGGTGACCGGTTATCCGATGATGGACTTTTTCGAGGGACGGGTGAAGAAGCGGAAATATATGATCGATGATGACATTGTCTACAACATACAGGATCAAACCGTACATCAGCCCTTTGAACTTGAAGAGTTTTATGAATATCTGTCTTTCCTACATAAATGCTATCAGAAAGGGTACGTCATTCATGGCATGGACGATGGCACAACGACACAGGATGAGCTGCAGCATCAGGAGCGCGGAGAATATGCAATGGCGTGGACGGCAGAAGAATGTCTGAAGCCCTCAGATCATGTCTTTGTCAGAAGACCGGTGTGTGTAAGAGGAATCTTGGGGGAAGGCACAGCGATATCTGCTTATTCGGATAAGAAGGAAAAAGCACTGGAGCTTATGAAAATTCTTCGGACGGATGATGAGATAGCCAATACTCTGATATGGGGAGAGCAAGATGCGAAAAAGCTGTTAGACGAGGATGGCTATGTGAAAGATTCTGTAGAGAGAATCAGTGACCGGTCAGCATTTGGGCTGAATGATGGGATCTTTCAACAGAAAGAAGAGGGGATCACACCGGTCAAGAACATGAGGGAATACCGCAATAAATGGATT
Organism: Roseburia sp. AM59-24XD; assembly: GCF_003478445.1. GTDB lineage: Bacteria > Bacillota > Clostridia > Lachnospirales > Lachnospiraceae > Jutongia. The sequence continues at coordinate 73,994 of NZ_QUET01000020.1, read as the reverse complement.
CATTATTCGCCAAGAACAACATCACATATGCTTGGCTTCTGGCCGGATTACAGCAGCTTTTACGAGGAATTGACAGAATATCAAAAAGTGCTGAAGGAATCGGTAGACTGCTTTCAGGAGAAGGATTTTGAAAAAGCATATCAGGAAGCCGCAGAGCGTGTAGCGAATACGTGGAAACCTGTGGGAAAGAAGGTACAAAAGCAGATCACGGAGTGGAAACAATAGGTGTCGGACAGGGGACAGATCAGCTTATCAAAATGATGTGAAGAGGATGAGGAGGTTATTGTTATGAAAGGGAAACAAAAGAAAATTATCATATGCGGCATTTTGCTGGTACTCTTTGTGGGGGCTGTGATCGGGGTCAAAAGTTATCAGGACAAAATGAAGAACCGGCTCTGGTCATCAAAATGGGAGGACAGCTTTTGGAACCTGAACAATGAAAATTATATGACAGACGGAATATTACGCCAGCAGGACAGCTATATCCGGTTTTGTGACAATTCCACCGGAAAGGATGATCTGATCTGCGTGGATCAAAACTGCAGCCATGAGGCATCGAAGGACTCCGCCTGTGGGGCGTATGTTTATGCCTCCCAGCTGGCAGGGATCGCTATCCGCGGCAGTCATATCATGTATGTTGCAGATTCCAAGGAGGATTATGGAAAGTATGCATTATATGTGGCGGATCTTGAGGGGAAAGACCGGAGAAAGCTTGCGGATCTGATGCAGGCAGATCAGGTCTATGATGTGTTATATCATGGCAGTATGGTCTACATATCTTATCTGCAGATGGAAAAGGATGGTCAGGAATCCACGGTTTACGGGATCTATGCGTATGATCTTCAGGAGAAGAAGGGACAGCATTTGTTTCAGGAAGAAGGGAATAATTATACGCCGGATGGGATGGCGATGGGAGAAAAATGGTTCTATATTTCTTATGCGTATTCGGACGCAGCTAAGGATGATATTCTGGCTCACAGCGAGGACCGGCAGTTTGAAAAGGAACATGTCAGAACCTGTGTAAAGGCACTTGATCCGGTATCCGGAAAAGTGAAGGAATCGCTGGATGGTTTTGGAAATAATAACGTGCTTCTGTGTAAAAACGGATATCTGTTTTATACAAAAGATCAGGATCTGTACCGTTATTCGGAACAAAACGGTTCCGTAGAAAAGATCAACGAAAAGGGAGACTATATTGCCATGACGGGCGGAGCGGAAGGAAAGGCGTATTTTAGAATGGCAGATCCGAAAACCGGTAAATTAATGTGTGCCGTTTATGATATCGCTGACGGTAAGTGGAGCAGTCAGGTGACAGAGCCATTTTTTGCGAAGGCGGTCCGAGGGGATCATGTGTACGGAATGGATGCGGAAGGAAATCCGGCATGGATCCCGTTAAAAGCGATGGAAAAAGGAGATGTCTCCAAAATACATGTCTACAAATCCCAGTGGGATGTGGAATAACAGGAAAAGATGGAAAATGCTGCGGATGCGGTGTTTGATCATGAAAGGGAGGAGAAGATGCATTTACTAAAGCAGGAATGGAAGAAGCTGGTCACAAGAGACGGTTTTCTGGCTGTTTTTCTTCTGTGCTTTGCGGCGACGCTTTTGATACTGTGGTACCGTGTTTACCGGATATCGTATGGGGACAGTTTTTTGCCGTCCCAATACTGCAGAATGGCAGAACGGGTCCAAAACATGACGGAGACGGAAGCGGAAAAATATTTCTCAGAGGAACAGCAGGAATATGACCCTGTCCGAAATGTGGTACAGAAGGAATGGAGATCGGCACACAATTATGAGAATTATCTGGACAAGATCCGCTCCGGGGGATCCGGCGGACTGCGTGGTCTGGGGAAGAATGTTTATCAGGAGCGTCTGCAGAAAAAGCTGCAGGCGAAATACCGGGAAATGGATCCGGCGGAGGTTTCCTTTGCGGGAGGAAGAGGAGTTTCCCTGTTCTGTCATACGGATGTGGCGGACATGATGGCAGTGCTGATGATGTTATTGATCATATTCCGGCTGGTGGTATGGGAAGCGGAATCGGGAATGGACGGCATCAATATGGCTGCCCGGAATGGGGCTGCATGGCTGACGCGCATCAAATGGGCTGTGGGACTGATGGCATCGGCGGCGGTGCTGCTTCTGATCCAGATGTATAAGCTCCGGCTGTATACATCGGCGTATGGATTTACCGGATGGAACCGGGTCATACAGGTTTTGCCGGAATTTGTGGGGGTTGACCGGAGGATCACGGTATTCTGGTTTGTATGCGTTTTTCTTGTCTGTAAAACAGCAGGCTTTTTACTGCTTTATACGATCTTTTTCTGGCTGGCATGTGTGGGACGCAGTGCTGTGAGGACGGTTATCCTGTATGGTCTTTTTACAGGAGTTTCCCTGTTTACCGCTTACGGGATATCTTTGTCGGGATATCTGGCAGTGCTCCGGTATTTCAGCCCGGCACAATGTATCAATCAGGAAATGCTGTTATCCGGTTATCATGCCCTGAAGCTTTTCCAGTATCCGGTAAGTTATCTGGGGCTGTGGACGGCGGTCTCCTGTGTTTTATTTTTCGTTCTGGCAGGACTCATTTTTCGAAGCCGTATCCGGAGAGTGGAAAGCAGTCTGTCCCGGAAGCCGGTGTTTCACCGGGGAAGTCACCGATACCGCCCGAAATATTTCCGGAGCCTGTCCGGATGGGAAGGCAGGAAAGGCATGATTTACGAGGGGAGCCTTTTTGTGCTGGTGTTGACACTGGCTGTGGTGCTGTTGGTTTACCGGCCGCCGAAGGAATCGATATCCACGTCACAGGAGAGCTATTACCGGGAGGTGATGCTGGGACTTCAGGGGCATGATACCCCTGAAAAACGGGATCAGATCCGGGAGAAGATCCGGAGCTGGAAACGCTGGAAAAGGATGTGGAGCAAAACGGGCAGAAATACACACAGACAGCCATGCAGGTGGCAATGTCGGAACTGGAAAAGCTGGATGTGCTCCGGGAGGTGGATACCTATCTGGATTATCTGGATGGCAGGAAGGATCCATATATCGTGTACGAAAAGGGATATCTGTTACTGCTTGGAAAGAAGCTGCCCGGAGGATATCTGAAGCTTTGCAGTATCCTGGCGGTGGTCGTGATGGTGCTCATCAGTGCCCGTCTATGGGGAGAGGATGAATGGTGTGGGACGGGAATGCTTTGCATGGCAAGCCGGACCGGCATGAAAAAGATCACACACCGGAAGATGTGCTGGAACTTTCTGTATGCACTGTTTACCGGGATCATTGTGTATGCTCCGTGGATCTGGCGGTGCGGGCAGACCTATTCCCTGCAGGCGTGGTCTGTGACGGCAGACAACCTGACCGTTTTTAAGGACATTGGATTTATGAGTCTGGGAAATGTTATTTTGTGCAGCTATGCACTGCGGGTATTGTATCTGGCTGCGGTGGGATGTGTGACAAAAATGGTACAGAGGAAGATATCCAGTCAGAGTCTTACAGTTTATACGGCACTGATATTCAGTCTGCTGCCGGTGCTTCTGTTTGCGTGACGGATGTGTTATTTCCGCAAAGGCGAAATGATGATGGAACCAATAAATATGTTTCATCCGAGCGGATCTGCGGAAGCCCGGACGGAATAGATCGGAGGAAGATATGTTAGAATTACAGCATGTGGTAAAAAGTTATGGAGATAAAACGGCGTTGAAGGATTTCTCGTTAAAACTGGATAACGGACTGTTTGGTCTGCTGGGGGAAAACGGGGCAGGAAAATCCACCCTGATAAAGATACTGACCTGCAATCTGGAGCGTGACGGCGGCAGTATTTTGTTTGATGGAAAAGAGATCTGTGATATGGGGCGGGATTACCGGGCACTGATCGGATATCTTCCGCAGGAATCCGTGGGGTATCCGCGGATGCGCGTGGGAGAGTTTCTGGAATACATCGCTGCCCTGAAGGGGCTTGACTATGACAGAAAGCAGCTGCGGGAGATCATTTATACAGCGCTTGAGCAGGTGCATCTGGACAAGGAGATCCACACGCATTTCGGACAGCTGTCGGGAGGAATGAAGCGCCGTCTTCTTTTTGCACAGGCAGTGATGGGGGATCCGAAGATACTGATTCTGGATGAGCCGACAGCGGGACTGGATCCCAATGAGAGGATCTCCCTGAGAAATCTGATCGCCAGAGAGGCGATGGATAAGATCGTGATCCTGGCAACCCACATCATCAGTGACATTGACTGTGTGGCAGATCACATCATCCTGATGAAAAAGGGAACCAACCGGGGATGCAAGCGCCCGGAGGAGTGGATGGATTCGGTAAAGGATAAGGTGTGGGAGATCACATGCGATGCAGGACAGGCGGAGAAATTTCAGAGCTTGTACAATGTCACGGCGATGCGGCAGTGCCGTGAGGGGATCAATATGAGAGTGCTGTCTGAAGAGGATATGAAGGCGAAGGGATGGCGCCATTGTGAGCCGACATTGGATGAGGTGTATTTGTATTATTCTTCTGTTCAGGAAGATTGATGAAAGGCAGGTGACCGTGATATGTGGAAAAATTATTTAAAATTATTCATTATTTTACTGTGTGTTATTGCCGTAGACGGTGTGCAGGCAAAAGCGTATACGGTAAAGGTGCAGGCAGATACTATTTACGCGGAAGTGATTCCGGAGTCGTATTTGAAAAATGCACCGGTAGTTTTTAAGAAGGCAGTGAAAAAGACCATGAAGTATTATAATAAATATAAGGACGCTGATATGGTCACTTATTTGAGAAATGTACCGAAAACATATAGAGATTTTGTTGACATTGCGCGAAAGATCCGTGACTCAGATGAGATCACGCTATATTCTTTGCATGGTGATTATGATGTTACAGTGAATGAGGAAGACAAATATGCACCGCCTACCTTTTCTTTTCTTGCAGAGAGAAACGGGAAAGAGTTATGTGACTTTGCGATATGTATTGATAATAACACGAAAAAATTTACGTTTATTTACAGCACCGGGGAGTATTTCAAATATGACAGAAAAAAGATGTATAACGCATTGTTTTATACTTTGGGGGAGAAAAGCTATTATGAGACGCCGGAAAAGACAGTTTGTATAGTAGACCATGAATTGCCGGAAGGATCAATGGTGAAAATGCAGTCGGATGGTGTTGACTGGGAAGCAATTCTGAAAAAGAAGTACAAGGAGTTTCAGAAGCTGACGTATGAGGAGAAAAAGAACGAGATTTTTGACCGTTTGAGAAAAATTCAAAAAGGAAAGATCGTGAAACAGGCAGAGAAAAATATGAAGCTGGAGTTAAAGGATGATTCTGCCGGGACGGAAAGTGATGTCAAAGCTCCCAATTCCGGGAAGTTATATATGATCATTGGTATTGTCTGTGTTGTTACAATTGTGGCGGGAATTTTGCTGGCACGGAAGCGGAGAAAACAGTAGATGGCGGGAGGTTTGTTTATGAAATACATACTAAAAAATATAAGATCCTTTGCCCGGGATTATACAAAAATATTTATACTGCTGCTCATTACGATCGCGGCATCGACATTGATCATTCATCTGTCGTATGGAATGTTTCGGGAGTACAGGGATCGCAGAGAACTCAGCAGGAGCGCTGCGAATGAGATCGTGTTTCGCCTGAAAAGCTCTTATGCACAAAAGGACATTGCCAGAGCGGATAACCAGATGCAGACAGTGGGAGATCTGGAGAGCCAGACATATGAGAAACGGGATGATCTGCAGGATGTGACCGTGGCGGATATCAGGAAGTTTGCGAAGAAAGCAGATCAGGAAGTGCTGGGGAAGCTGTTAAATATTCACACAGGACTTCTTGAGGGGGAGTATCGTTTTGAAACGGATTTTCTGATCGATCACGGCAGTATTGTCAACAGTAGTGAATATGGTCCGGATTCTTTTTACAATTATGAGTTTGGAAACGGGACACAGAACATTTTTCAATATGGCAGATATTTTACCGATCAGGAGTACGCTTCCGGAGAAAAGGTATGTATTATGTATGGCTTCCAGAAGAATATGAAAGGTGATTATCTGAAAAAGAATCTGACCGATGATGGAAAGGTGATGATCGGAGACCGGGAATATGAAATTATTGGTCTGCAGGATGGAATTGGAACAGGTTTTATCCCGATCACATCAGTAAAAGAGGATGATGTGCTGCTGGATGAAATTGATATGCGGTTTAAGGATAATATATCTCTGCGGGAGATCAATCTGTTGATTCAGGCTGCCAGACAGTGTTTTGGAGACCGGGTAGACTGTAATTATGAACTGCAGCAGACAGAGGAAAATGATTATCTGTACAATACGATCCTTATGCTTGTGTTTATCGTATCGCTGGTGGCAGCATTTAATTTCTGTGCGTTATATCATTATATTGTGACAACCAGACAGCGGACATTGACTATTTTCCGGGTATGCGGACTGGATTATCGCAGGAGTGTAGGAATGTATCTGGGGGAATGTTCGATTTTGTCGGTTGGAACATATCTTATTACATTATTCGTATTTCGTTTTCTGCTGATGCCGTTTCTGGCAGCAAGATGGAATGTCTTTGACTTTCATTTTCAAACGAAGGTTTATCTGATCTTATTTCTGATTTACTTTGTATCATCCTTTATCCTGCAATTCGTGATGATACGCTGGAATCTGAAAAAGAAAATGATACGTTAAAGGGGGAGATGAGTATGATTTGGAAATATGCGGTGCGTGAATGTAAGGCGCATGTGATGATGTCTGTTTTATGTCTGGTTCAGGCGATGCTGTTGTTTGCAATCGTTGTGGGAATGCTGTCGATCTTTATGGTGCGCTATGCCGGATACCGGCCGGTGCGTAAGCTGGTGGAGCGAAAAGGGTTTATCTGTATGTTGGACTCCAGCTATCATATGGATTCGGAAAACGGAATGATGGTGCAAAGCTCTCAGGCGTATGAGGCGATGTTAAAAGATGCTCATGTGGAAGGTCAGTATTCGGTGGATGCATTTGTGGAGGAACCCCAGGAAATTACCGATGCGCGCAAGAGAAATTCCTATTACAAGAATGTCTGGGCGTATGATGATGCGTGGATCAGCGGGTATCAGCCGGCATTAAAATCGGGCAAATGGCTGCAGACGGACAGTACGGAAGGGGAATATCTTGAGGCTGTGGTGCTGCAGAATAAGGATCAGTATAAGACCGGAGACGTGGTGTATGTGGATACTAATTCGACGACGGAGCTGCAGACGAAAATTCCGGTGAAGATCATTGGAGTGATCGATCCTGCTGCGGATATTATTTACCGGTCGAATAATAACGGTTCGGTGGATTATCAGATTCTTTTCAGCAATATGGTAAAACAGACCGACGATCTGTCCAAGCTTGATTATATGGAGTCAGAGGCGTTTAATCCGGTTGAGTTTTTTATATCCAAGAAGAATCTGGACTGTGTGCAGGAAGCATATGCAGACAAGGAATCAGAGAAAAATCTTTCTAAAAATTATGAAAATGTATTGAAGACAAAAAAGCAGATTTTTACGACAATATTGTCCGGTGTGACGCTGATCACGATGGACCGAAATTGTTCTGAGTCAGTGTACCAATACAATAAAAACAAAGTCGCTCAGATTTCCCGGTTTGGTTTTCTTCATGATCTGGATTACATCAGGAAAAATACATGGCAAAACATCATGGCAGATCTTTCAGAGCTGATCCCGGTGGGGATTGGAATGGTACTGTTTACGATGATTTCGTTTGTGACACTTTCGACGTTGATGTATCAGAAGAATATGAGAAAATATTCGATTTATTATGTGCAGGGACTGACCTGGGGAAAGATTTTCCGGATCCATGTATCGTATATTTTTATGATCGTTCTGGCAGCCCTGCTGCTTGGCATTCTGGTGATTTTGGCAGCCGGACATTTTGGAATATGGAGTGGTCTGGCGGTGCAGCTTGGAGTCGTACAGATGATCGGCTGTCTGCTTGTTGTGGTGTTATTGCTGGCATCATCGGCACTGATGTGTCTTTCTATGGTGAAAGGCAGTTCAGCCAGAGAACAATATGGCAAAGGGATTTAAAGCAGCTAATGCGGTCGGACGACCATTGCTTTCGTGAATCTTGGTGTATTGGATCGCAGCGGGCTGCTTGGAAATGGAGAGAACTATGATTTGTTTGAAAAATATCGTGAAAACATATAATAAAGGAAAAAGCAATGCATACGAAGCACTTCATGGGGTATCAATGGAGGTAAAGGACGGCGAAATGACGGCGGTGATCGGAACCTCCGGTGCCGGAAAATCAACACTGCTTCACATTCTCGCCTGCATTGACGGATATGATTCCGGAGAATATACGATTGATGGAGAGGAAGTCGGAAGGATTTCCGAACGGCAGATGGCACAGACGCGCAATGAAAAAATTGGCATGGTCATGCAGGATTTTGCATTGGTGGAAGGCTTCACTGCTCTGGACAATGTTATGATTCCGTTAGATTTCGCGGATGGTAAACACCGGCTTAAGAAAAAGGAGCGTCGGGAGAAGGCATTGAAAATGTTAGATATGGTTGGTATGAAGGAATATGCCGGAAAACCGGTCAACAATCTGTCCGGTGGACAGAAGCAGCGTGTAGCGATTGCCCGCGCGATCGCAAATGATCCGTCGATCATTCTGGCAGATGAGCCGACAGGCGCACTGGATTCGGCGACGACGCAGGAGATTATGAATGTGTTCCGGGAGCTGAACGAGCAGGGCAAAACGATCATTATTGTGACGCATGATCCGGCTGTGGCAGAGGCGTGCAGCAGGGTGATACAGATCGAGGACGGAAGGATCGTGGAGGAGGTTTGAAGTCTGAAGCGGTTTGTTTAAGTGACATGTTCTTCTTGAATAGTGTAAGCAATTTGAATAGTATAAGCAATTGCCCCGTTTTTTGGAAAAACGGGGCAAAATCAGTACATAAATATATAAAAAACGGGGCAAATGATGTATCGTATCAGTTGGAGGTATTGCTTATGTACAGAAAAGATTCCATTACCGTAAAAGAATGGCTTGAGCATTCGGATAAGGCACTGCTGGTGACCGGAGCATACGTTAAAATAGGACTAAATCAAGAGAAACCTTATAAAACAAGAGTTTGAATGCTTTAAGCCCTATTTTTTAAAAAGTCCGCGAGAGAATATTCTGCAATTTCAAATAATGAGTTAGACTGAATGCAAGTCAGGGATAACCTGATGGACAACTAAATGTGCAATTACAGGTTTAATGAAAAATCATTATCATACCAGAAATGTCATATAGCTGCCTGTAATGGTGGCTTGCTTTTATCCGGAGGTAACTGTGGAGAAGATGAGTCTTATCGAAAGAAGCAGTAATTTATCGCATAGGCGCAGAAGTTATGATATACTGTGTCTATGCGAGATTAAAGAAACTTACAAATCGGAATTTTTAGGGGGGAGATAAATTATGACCTTCAATAAAGAAAAAATAATCATAAGACCAGAGAAGTTATCCGAATATGAAAAAGTTGATAAGTTGATTTATAAGGCTTTTGCTGAACAACATAGTATAGAAACTGGAAAATTTATGATGCAACACTTTAGAGAAGAAAGAAAAAAAGATACTTTTATCCCGGAGCTTTCTCTTGTTGCTGTATTAGAAAACGGAACAATTGTTGGAGAAGTTGCGCTTCACGAAACAGATATCGTCACAGAAAATGAAAATATTACGCAATTGGTTTTAGCACAAAGTGCTGTTTTGCCAGAATATAGAATGCAAGGAATTATGAGAAGATTAGTAGAATACGCACTAGAGAAAGCTGAAAAAATGGGTTATGGAGCAGTGTTTCTTGGAGGAAACCCTAATCTTTATGGTAGATTTGGCTTTGAACCATCTTCTGCATACGGAATTTATCACGAAAATAGAAAAAAATGGGGCGATGAAGGATTTATGGTGTGTATATTAAAAGCAGGTGTTCTAGATGACGTAACAGGTACAACCTATTATTATGGTGGTTAATATCTGTTGAAAAATTCCAGTTTGCCGAAATATCTGGCTGACTTTCCACATTTTACAGACATTTCAGCCTGTTCGTTAGTGAAATGATATGTATTTTCCCTTATTTTTGCCCTTATGAGATCATTGTAATGGAAATAAGGGAATTTCTTTTTTTAGTCATTGCCTGCCACTTTATCAAGCAGCCTTGCTGATTCCCGCTTGGCTTTTCTTGTGGAGTGAGCATAGACATTCATTGTGGTACTGACATCTGAGTGCCCTAACAGTTCCTGCACATCCTTTGGTGCTGCTCCGTTTGCTAGAAGGTTACTTGTGTAGGTGTGGCGCAACTGGTGAAAGTGAAATCCTTCAAATCCATCCAGTTTCTGTGCAATCTTCCTGCAAACAATTCCTAATGTACTTGGCAGTTCCAGACTTCCGTTCGGTCTTAAGCAGACAAAGGATATTTCATTGTAATCCTCAGGAATTTCCTCTGTTCCATCCAGATGATAGAACTCATAGTAAGTTCTGTAATCAGACAACTTATCTGAAAGTTAAGGAAAAATATGATATGCAGAGAGAAAACTTTTAGGCAGATATAAAGCAAAAACAGCCATGTATGAAGCATTGATGTTTCTGCTGATATGGTATTCTGTATCAATTACTCTTTTTCAGATGATACAGTCAAAGGTATTTATCTCTGATTGCAGAATATTCTTTGATGCAATCGGAACTTTCACACAGACCATTGCTGGCTGGGTTGTAATGACAGGAAAGAACGTGGCACAGATTAGTAATGGAATATCCAATCCTGTCGTTGCCGGAATTATATACTGGCTGATACGAATATTGATCTGCGGTGGATGTCTGGTGGGTGCGGGAATACATGTAGCGTTTATAGGGATAAAGATTGCAGAGTTATATAAGAAGTGCTGCTGGGATATGATTACCATATTGGTAACAATTATAAGCATGGCAATAGCAATCTACTTTGGAGATTGGATAATGACAGTCTTGCCGATCAATCTGCTATTTTTCTTATTATTCGTGCAACTGGTATATTTTGGAATCAAGTGATATGTAAAAGGCTGGCGGGAAACAATGGGATATAGTCAAATATAGAGTGATTTATCTATGTTGTTTTTTATAGTATAATGGAAACATGACATACAGTTGTCGTGTTTCCTATGTTAATATGTAATATGTAAAGGAGAATGTATGAAAATAGACAGGCAGTTAGGAATTTTATCCATACTATTACAGACAGAAACGGTTACAGCTCCATACTTGTCGGAAATATTTGAAGTGTCGAGAAGAACAATAAACAGAGATATTGAAGATTTATGTAAAGCAGGTATACCAATCGTAACACGACAAGGAAAAGACGGTGGGATTTCAATTATAGACGGCTATAAAATTGACAAAACAATGTTGACCCGTGATGAAATGCAGGATATCCTTGCAGGATTACGTAGTTTGGATAGTGTGAATGGGACTAATAGGTATGGACAGTTAATGGAAAAGCTGTCAATAGGATCTTCTGATTTCTTTGTGGGAAATCAATCGGTGTTGATTGACCTTTCTTCGTGGTATAAAGATTCTCTTGCATCGAAGATAGAAATGATAAGAAAGGCAATAGAGCAGCATAAGGAGTTAGAATTCTTTTATTATGCTCCAAATGGTGAGTCGCAGCGAACAATTGAACCATATTATTTGATTTTTCGATGGTCAAGTTGGTATGTGTGGGGGTGGTGCCAAAGTAGAGGAGATTACCGACTTTTTAAATTAAATCGTATGGATAAAGTATATTTATCTAAAAACTGTTTTTCGGAGAGAACGGTTCCTCTTCCGGACTTGAAAGATGAACGAATATTTCCCGGTGGAATTAAAGTAAAAGCTTTGTTTGAGGCAGATTGCAAATGGCGGTTGGTAGAAGAATTTGGACCGGATTGTTTTAGAGAACAAAAAGATGGAACGCTTCTTTTTCAGGCAGATTATACGAATAAGGAAAATCTGCTTACATGGCTATTGACCTTTCGAGATAAGGTAGAATTGCTAGAACCCAAAACAATGAGACAAGAATTGCGACAAAGTATTCTGCAAATGAAGAAAAAATATGACAATACAATGGAAGGCTAAGGAGAAATGTGAATGGAATCAAGGTGTGGTATTTTATGTAGCAAATGTGACTGGCAAAAGACTGAAAAATGTAAGGGCTGTTCTAATATTGACAAACCTTTCTGGGGAGTTTGTCCGGTAAAGAGCTGTTGTGAAGAGAAAAAGTTGGAGCATTGTGGGGAATGTACGGATTTCCCATGCACACAATTAAATGAGTTCGCTTATGATGAAAAAGAAGGTGACTGTGGAGTCCGACTTGATCAGTGCAAAATCTGGTCTGCATTAATACAGATGCGATATAGTTGGATTGACGATTTCCTTATGAAGAAAAACGGCGTGACAAAACTACCACCACAGTGGAACTGGATCCGTTATGCGGTAGGTGGAAAAATGTTTGCAGCAGTGTGTCTTGGCGAAGATAATAGACCATATTATATAACTTTGAAATTAGAGCCATCAGAGGGTAGCTTTTTGCGTGAACAGTATGAGGATATCATACCGGGGTATTACATGAACAAGCAGCACTGGAATTCAATAAATCCAAACGGTGAAGTCGAAGAGATTTGCTAAAAGATTTATTGGATAAATCGTATCATCTTGTGCTTGGAGGTTTCAGTAAGAAGAAACAAAAAGAGATTTTAGAAAGTGGGGATGCAAAAAATGGCATTTGATTTTAAGAAAGAATATAAAGAGTTTTATTTACCCAAGAATAAGGCACAGATTGTAACAATGCCAAGGATGAATTATATAGCAGTTAGAGGTAAAGGAAACCCTAATGAAGAGGGCGGACAATATAAAACTGCGATTGGTGTTTTGTATTCTGTTGCTTACACTCTAAAGATGAGTTATAAAACGGATTACAAAATAAAAGGTTTCTTTGAATATGTAGTTCCACCACTTGAAGGATTTTGGTGGCAGGATCATGTTGAAGGTGTAGATTGTTCCAATAAGTCAGATTTTAACTGGATTTCTGTTATTCGGTTGCCTGATTTTATTACAAAGAAAGATTTTGATTGGGCGGTAGACACCGCTTCAAAAAAGAAAAAGATGGATTGTTCCAGTGCAGAATTTCTGAGTATAGAGGAAGGCTTATGTGTACAGATTATGCATATTGGATCATTTGATAATGAGCCTGAAACAGTAGCAATAATGGATAAATATTTGGGAGAAAATGGATATGTGAATGATTTCACAGATGAACGTCACCATCACGAAATCTATTTATCAGACCCAAGAAAAGTTGCACCGGAAAGATGTAAAACGGTTATCAGACATCCGATAAAGAAATTGTAATTGGCCCTATGTCAAGATTTAGTACAAGTTAAAATGAGTTTTTCTCATAATATTTCTTATGTCCGGTTATTTAGAGATCCTACTGATCTGTGTCAATTTTTTAGTCATATTTCACGGATCAACTGATTTCTCAGGCAAAATTCATATTTTATTTTCCGGACATAAGAAATATTATGGGCATACATCAATTTGAGGTATGGGAAGACTTAGTTATTTGAAGCAACCCTGATCTACATGATCTTGTTGACTGATTGTTTCTTTGAATCAGCTTTTATTCATAGTGCCTTGCGGACGGATCACTCGTTTGGCTCAGCCTTATCCCTGTGGATACGCTTCATAAAGACGAAGGTGCTTGCCAGGATGAAAAGCACCGCAATGATCATTGTCACAGGAAATACTGCCGGATGATTTTTGCCGAGCAGAAGTCCAAGTCCTTCGTGCATGGTGATATTTCCGAAGATTGCAAAGATAAAGAATGCGAGAGTATTTAACATACCGTCCGGAGTCTTGCTTTTCAGAAGATAACCGATCAGCATACCGAGGATGTCTGCGGCAAAAAGACCGATCGAGCAGGCGAGCCAGACTGTGACGGCGGCATTCATACCCTCATTGGCACCGAAGGTGATTGCGGTAAGCTGTGTTTTGTCTCCGAGCTCGGCAACGAAAAATGTACAGAAAACCGTCAGTGGTGCGAAGCGAGAGACATTTTCTTCTTTGGTCTCTTCCTCCTCGTCATCATCGCCCTTCAGAGAGGTGATGGCAAAAAACAGAAATGCGGATGCGGCAACAAGTCGGATGAGCCATGTTGGAATGATCTCGCTGACCAGACCACCCAGAAGAACGGCTAGTCCGTTTAACACAAGAATGGCGGCTGCTGTGCCGATAATGATGTCGCGCAGCTTGAAGCGCGAGGTCAGTGCAACCAGCATGAGCTGTGTCTTATCACCCATCTCAGCGATAAATTCGGTGAACATAATCTGGAAAAATAAAAGCATAAGAAATCTCCTTACGTATTGTGTGAGGAACCGGTGGTAAAAAGGACAGAGCCGGAGTTTGCGTTACGGACACTTTCCGATCCGGTAAAAAAGAGACCCATGGCAGTGTAAAAACACTGCATGAGTCTCATCATTTAAAGTATTACCGGGTATCAATACCAGTATGTCGATAATACTATACATTTCAAATCGCCGGAGCGTTATGCTTGTCCGTGCACTCATGTACCGATTACTCCCTCGTGACATGTTCCATATTGTAACATAGTTGAAAAAAATCGTCAATAAAAAACAGTAAGCCGGGAAAATAGATTGAAATTCGTCAATTGTTGGGGCGTTATACCCGTTATACCCAGTTGCTGATGAAAAAGGTGGGTATAATAAAGTAGAAAGTTGTGAGGATTTACTATTCACGGAGTTACCACCACAGCCCACAGACCGCCGCAAAAGCAGCGGCTAGAGTCCGCCCAAAACAGGCGTCCTCTGTCTGCGGGTGTGGGTGGTAACAGCCTGCCCGGCTGATTGCCCGTGCAAATTCGCATGTGACTTTTCTTCATTCCTAAGCATTTTCGCCCAAAACAGGCGAAAAGCGCCGCAGAAGCAGCGGCTTAAAGCTTAGTCATGCGGAAAAGTCAGGCTAGTCGCCGTGATATCAGCCAAGGAAATTGCCTTATACAAACAAGTTTGTAGCGGTTTTTCTATTCACTATTCACGGAGTTCCCACCACAGCCCCCAGACCGCCGCAAAAACAGCGGCTAGAGTCCGCCAAAGTCAGGCGTCCTTTGTCTGCGGGTGTGGGTGGTAACAGCCTGTCCGGCTGATTTTCCAAATAAACTACCACTTGTAAGCAAGCTTACGTGGTAGTTTCCTTGAAAAATCTATCCGTGAATAGTGACAAGATATCAAAATACTGTTAGAAAATGTTTGTTATGTTGTTGATACTTTTGGGGTGGTGTCGTATAATGATAATATGAGAAAATGGTGAAAACCGTTAGTAGAAAGAGGAGGATATTTTCATGAATTATGGTTACTTTGATGAGAAGAACCGCGAATATGTGATCACCAGACCGGATACACCGGCTCCTTGGTGTAACTATCTTGGTTCTCCGGAGTATGGTGCGATCATTTCCAACAATGCGGGTGGTTACAGCTTTGTTAAGAGCGGTGCCAATGGCCGTATCCTGCGTTATCATTTCAACAGTGATGATACACCGGGACGTTACATTTACATCAGAGACGATGAGACTGCTGATTTCTGGTCTGCTTCCTGGCAGCCGGTTGGCAAGGACCTGAATGAGTATAAGAGCGAGGTTCATCATGGAACTGCTTATACTACAATGTTCTCTGAGTATGCGGGCATTAAGACACAGGCAGATTACTATGTGCCTCTCGGAAAGGTATATGAGGTTTGGAGATGTAAGGTGACGAACACAACGGACAAGCCTCGTAAGATTTCTGTATTTGGTTATGCAGAGCTTTCTAATGATGATAATTACAATCAGGATCAGGTAAACCTGCAGTATTCTCTGTGTACAACGAACACAGTATTCCTTGGCAACAAGATTCTGCAGCAGATCAATCTGAACTGGTACAAGGGTCCGGACGGAAGCAACGGCAAGGAACGTTTCTTCGGTATGGCAGGACAGAAGGTTACTTCTTACAATGGTGATAAGGAAGCCTTCATCGGTATGTATCACGATTATGGCAATCCGGTTGCTGTAGAGCGTGGTGAGTGTGATGGCGTTCTCAACTACAACGAGAACAGCTGTGGTGCTCTTCATACTGCACTGGAGCTTGCTCCGGGCGAGACAAAGGAGCTGGCTTTCGTTCTGGGACGTTATAAGGCTTCTGATGCGGACAAGATCCTTGCATGCTATGAGGATGTTTCCGTATGTGATAAGGAGATTGATGAGCTGAAGAAGTTCTGGCATGCAAAGCTGGACAACTTCAAAATCAATACACCAAGCCCTGCTTTTAACAGCATGGTTAATACATGGAATGCATATCAGTGCTTCCTGACATTTACATGGTCAAGAGCAGCATCCTTCATCTACTGCGGTGAGCGTAACGGATATGGTTACAGAGATACCGTTCAGGATATTCAGGGTGTCATTCATACGGATCCGGAGGCTGCACTGGACAAGATCCGTTTCATGCTGTCTGCACAGGTAGACAACGGTGGCGGACTTCCACTGGTACGTTTCGATCACGATGAGCGTGCCGGTCATGAGGGGACACCGGATGATCCGGATTATGTAAAGGAGACAGGACATCCTGCATATCGTGCAGATGATGCACTGTGGCTCTTCCCTACTGTATTTAAGTATGTTTCAGAGACAGGTAATCTTGCATTTATGGATGAGGAGATCACCTGGTCTAACGTGCCGGAGAAGGCAACCGTATATGAGCATTTACAGAGAGCGATCGACTTCTCTATGAATCATCTGGGACCACACGGTCTGCCGGCCGGTCTTCATGCTGACTGGAATGACTGTCTGCGTCTTGGTGCACAGGGTGAGTCATCCTTCGTTGCGATGCAGTTATACTATGCATTCTCTATTATGCGTCTCTTCGCACAGAAGAAGAACGATACCGATTATATCGCTTATCTGGACAAGACCCAGAAGGAGATCGGGGACAAGATCAATGAGCTGTGGTGGGAGGATGACCGTTTCAACCGTGGCTTTAAGGATACAGGAGAACTGATCGGTTCCAAGAAGGATCCGGAGGCAAGTATGTGGCTGAATCCACAGTCATGGGCTGTTATTTCCGGTCTTGCTACAAAGGATCAGGCAGAGAAGGCTCTGGAATCTGTTGACCGCGAGCTGAACACAGCATATGGTGCAAAGGTAATGGCTCCATCTTATGTGGATCATTATTTCGATGGCGCACTGGCTGGTCTGTTCCCTCCATCAACAAAGGAGAACGGTGGTATCTTCTCTCAGACACAGGGATGGATCATTCTTGCAGAGTCTCTGATGGGACATGGTAATAAGGCATTCCAGTATTTTGAGGAGAGTTCACCATCCTCTCAGAATGATAAGGCTGAGATCCGTAAGCTGGAGCCATATGTACACGGACAGTACACAGAGGGTGATGAGAGCCCATTCCATGGACGTTCTCATGTACACTGGCTGACCGGTACAGCATCTACCTGTATGGTAGGCTGCGTAGAGGGTATTTGTGGTATCCGTCCTGATCTGGATGGTATCCGTATTGCACCTTCTATTCCAAGCGATTGGAAGGAATTTACCATGGAGAAGAATTTCCGTGGAAGCAAGCTTGAGATCAAGGTTGAGAATCCAAACGGCGCAGAGAGCGGTTTCAAGGAGTTCTATGTAAACGGCGAGAAGTTCGAGGATAATTATATCCCGGCTGACAAGCTGACTCCTGTTACCGAGGTTCGTCTGGTAATGTAATTGATATATTTGAGTGATAGAGACTTCACACATGGCATCTGTTGTGTGTGAAGTTTTTCGTTATTTAGGAAAATGTTCGAAATGAGGAGAGATATTTTGCTATATAATATTGAGGAGAAAGTGTATGAAACAACCTAAGATACAAATGTGGGAGCATGTGATCTGGACCGGCTATCCATTATTGCTGCTTGGAATGTTCTTCCTGCCGGTGCTGAGCCTGCAAGGCTGCTTTTCATGTATCCTTTGGACCGGGTTTAAGCTGGCAGCAGGACTTCTACAACGGAAGAATGTTCCTTCGCAGTTTATTGCTGTCGTATGTCAGGGGATGATCGTGGTTCTTTTCATGCTGGTGACCCTTCAGATCCGGAATATATTCCGGTGCAGAAAAGGGAAATATCAGTGTAAAGGGACTCTGGCTGTTCGCGGTGGTTTGGTGATGATCTATCTGATATTGTCCGTTATCTGTGTTTGGCGTGTAAAATATATGCAGAATACTTATACGATAGATCTGCAGACCTGCCATAGCGGAAAATGGTGTAGTATTGCTCCTGCTAGTGGAGGGATTTTTCTTTTGTTATATGTGTGTTCGCTGTTTGCTTATCGGAGAGTCAGGAAACGGTCGGAGAACAGTGAATAAAGAACGCACACTTCGCATATCAACGGTTCAAATGCAATGAGCGCATCTACATATTATTGAATACATGAAGCTTGGGGAATAAAAAAGGGATGCCTGTATCGTCTCAACGGGTTCGTTATAAAATCGAACGATCGGAGCGGTACAGACGTCCCTGTTTGTTTTGAATATTTAATGATGTGCGCCAAGAATTTACGGAAGCGTTGCAAATTCCGAAACTCTTACCGGAATGATCTACTCTTCGAATAATGCGGCAACTTCGTTGATCGACTTGGTTACCTCGGCAACGGACTTCTCGATGTCGCCGTAGATCGTAGCAGACTGGGAAGAAAGTTCACCCATGCTTTTTGCAACAACGGCAAAACCAACGCCGGCTTCGCCACTGCGGGCAGCTTCGATGGATGCGTTGAGTGAAAGCATCTTCTGCTTGTTAGCGATGGACTTCAGAGAATGTGTGTTGGAGTTGATATCCTGAATGATCTCTGTGGTATGCATTACTTCAGTGTGTAACTGTGAAAAACGGTCTCCGTTGATGTGACGGAAATATTCCAGATTAACAAGCTGGTTGACGATGTCACCAAGAAGCTCTGCTGCGGCACGAATCCGCTTCTCGGAACTGATCGGAACCTGATGGAGTGCGGCAACATAAGCGTCCTCGTCAATGCCAAGCTCTCTTGCCGTCTGACGGAACTGCTCATCGTCCGGCTCGGAAGGAAGTACCTGACCACCGATGATCGCACCGACCTTCTCATCGTTTAACATAATGTCGAAGGCGAAATCCATAAGACCGGCATGACAGTAATAGGTGCCGGTACATTCGTTGTCACACTTTACACAACGACGGTTGCCCTCAACGGAGTTGCGGGTATATTTCATGCAGAAATCCGTGAAATTGCTTCCTTCCGTGATGTATTCCCCGTTCTTGCCGACTGCGATCGCAGCGAGTCCGGTGGCATCGGAAAAAGCATCCTGAATCTTCTGCAGCTTGCTTAAATCCATAAAATCTTTTAATTCCATATGTATTCTCCTTTTCTCATTTATTTGCCGGTTACGGGCATTCAATGATAATTTAGATCACTAAATCTATTCTACTACAAATGGAGGATAAATGCAATTATTTACTGTCCGGAATCCTCTGTTTTCCTTGACGTTACAGTGGTGGTATGTTTTAATGATTAGAAGAAGATGCGGAGGTGTTTTTATATGAGTACAAGAGTTGCTTTGTCGATGGACAAGGACTGGAGTTTCCATCTGGGAGACGTGGATGAACCGGTCGAAAAAACTCATAGTTATATATATAATACTTCGAAAGCAGGAGCTTGTCCGGGTGTTCCGCAGGAGGACTTTGACGCAAGAGACTGGGAGACGGTCAATGTGCCTCATGACTGGGCGATCCGTCAGCCTTTCTCAGAGGACGGTGCTGCCAACTGGGGATATAAGCCGGGAGGAAAGGCGTGGTACCGAAAGGTGTTTGCAATTCCGGAGAAGTACAGGGACAAGGAGCTTACGATCGAATTTGAGGGGATTGCCTCACATGCAGTCGTGTATTTTAACGGATCTGTGATCCATCGCAGTTTTTCCGCATACACACCTTTTCAGATCGATATTTCGGACCGGGCGCATTTTGGGACGAGACCGAATGTGCTTGCGGTATTTGTAGATGCTGATGTCTGGGAGGGCTGGTGGTATGAAGGTGCCGGAATATACCGGCATGTATGGCTCAACATCAAGAATCCGATCCATATTCCGCAGTATGGTCTGTCGATCCGGATGGAGGAGATCGAGGAGAATACATGGAAGGTGAATCTGTTTACCAATATCTGCAACCAGACAGAGAAGGATACCGAGGTGCGGATTTCCACAACGCTGGTTGACCCGGATCAGGAATTAGAGGTCAATATCAATAACGAAGGCGTTGTCTGCGAAGCCGGGGAGGAGTCACAGGTTGAGACGGAATTTACGATTGAGGATCCGAAGGTATGGGATATCGAGGAACCTAATATATATGAAGTGATCACGAAGGTGTTTGTGGAGGATGAACTGGTTGATTCGGACAAGACGATCTGCGGCTTCCGCACGATCGCAATGGATACGAAAAAGGGTTTTCTGCTGAACGGACGTCCGGTGAAGCTGTTTGGAACCTGCAACCATCAGGATTTTGGAGGAATCGGTGTTGCAGTGCCGGATGCACTTCATGAATATCGGATCGAACGGTTGAAGGCGATGGGTTCCAACGCATATCGCTGCGCCCATGGCATGCCTCACAAAGAGTTGCTTGACGCGTGTGATAGAATGGGAATGTTAGTGATTGATGAGAACAGAAATTTTGAGACATCGGAGGAGGGGCTGACACAGCTTCGTACAATGGTTTTAAGAGACCGGAATCATCCGTCAGTGATCATGTATTCGATCTTTAACGAGGAGCCGCTGCAGGGAACAGAGGAAGGCAGGAGAATGGCACAGACCATGCGGGATGAGATCCGTGCGCTGGATGATACCCGTTTTGTGACCGGTGCGATGCATGGCGGGCTGGACGCGGAGGAAAGCGCCGTGGATTCTCTGGATGTGTGTGGCATCAATTACCAGACAGATCAGTATGACTCGTTTCATGAGAAGCACCCGGACATGCCGGTGTTTGCAAGTGAATCGACATCTGCTTTTTCCGTGCGCAGCTGTTATGAGGAGGATGATGAACGCCACCTGATCAGCTGCTATGATGAGCGGTGTGCAGACTGGGGAAGTACCGTGCGTCAGACCTGGAAGGATATCATGGCGCGTGATTTTATGGCGGGGGCATTTATGTGGACCGGTTTTGATTACCTGGGAGAGCCGACACCGTATACATGGCCGTCCGTATCTTCCTATTTTGGCATGATGGATACCTGTGGCTATGCGAAGGATGCGTTTTACATGGCGAAGGCGATCTTTTCCAGAAAACCCGTGTGTCATGTGCTGCCGCACTGGAATCACCGGGGCAGAGAGGGTGAAATGATCCGTGTGATGTCTCACACTAACTGTGATGAGGCGGAACTGATCGTGAACCGTAAGTCCTACGGCCGCAAGAAGATCGATCTGTACGAGCAGGCAGAGTGGGAGGTTCCATATCAGCCGGGCTACATTGAATTGATCGGTTATAAAGATGGCGTGAAAGCTGCCCATGATGTGAAGATCACAACCGGGGAGCCGGTGCGTCTGAAGATCGTGCCATGGCACAGAGGCATGTATAATGATGGAAGAGATGCCATGCCGGTTAATATTTATGCAGTGGATGAGAAGGGCAGAGGAGTGCCGGATGCTTCCTTTGAGATAGATATCTCGGTGGAGGGCGGTGTGATCCTTGGAACCTGCAATGGAGATCCGACCTGTCATGAAGATTTTGGATCCGGTCACAGAAGCTTGTTTAACGGACGGTGTCAGGCAATTGTGCAGGCGGAGGAGGGAGCCGGTCAGATGGTGATCTCTGCAGTTGCGCCGGAGGTTGAGTTTGGAAGCTTGATGATCCCTCTTTCCACAAGGAAAACGGAGCCGTTTGTAGAGAGCATCCGTCAGCAGTATCTGACCGGTTGGAAGATGACCTCAGAGTTGTTTGCCGAGAAGCCGGATGTCAATATGCATGTGGATGAGTTTGATATGAATACCTGGATGGATGTGCAGGTCGATGAGAAGTCGGGAACACCTGCAATCTTTGAGGATCAGGAAGGCAAATACGGCATTTACCGGATCCGCACGAAGATCCCGGAATCGATCAACGGAAGACTCCCGGTGCTGCATTTTGAGAGTGTCTGGGGGGAATGCAGTGTGTATATCAATGGTGAGCTTCGTGGGGAAACGGCACGGGAATGGCCGGGACCGCTGGATGTGGAGCTTAGGGAAAAGGATACCGGAACAGCAGAGATACGTGTTCTGGTCAAGAGCCTGAATTTTAATGCAGGGCTGCATTCCATGGTAGTATTTCGATAGAGAAGAATGAAAAAGAAATGAACCTGAGAAAGGAATATTTAATAAAAATGAACAGACAGACAGATGTTGTGATAGTTGGAACAGGTGCGGCAGGATTATTCTGTGCACTTAAGCTGCCGGTGGAGTATCAGATCCTGATGATCACCAAGGATGACGTGGATCAGAGCGATTCCTTTCTGGCACAGGGCGGTATGTGCATGCTGCGCGGCGAGGAGGACTATAACAGCTATTTTGAAGATACTATGAAAGCAGGACACTATGAGAATAATAAGGCATCCGTCGATGTCATGATCCGTTCCTCCAACCGGATCGCAGAGGATCTGCTGGGCTATGGTGTGGATTTTGAACGGAATGGCGATGAGCTTGCATTTACAAGAGAGGGTGGTCATTCCAGACCGCGTATCCTGTTTCATGAAGATATCACCGGCAAGGAGATTACAAGCAAGCTTCTTGCGAGAGCACAGGAGAGGGACAATATTACGATATTGGATCATACGATGATGCTCGATATCATTGACGGAGAAAACGGCTGCGAGGGACTTGTGATCCGCGAGGCGGACGGCAGCCTCGGCACGGTACAGGCGGGCTATACGGTTCTGGCGTGCGGAGGTCTTGGCGGACTGTATCAGCACTCGACGAATTTTCGGCATATCACGGGAGATGCGCTGCGATCGCAATTCGTCACGGGATTGAGATGGAGCATATCGATTATATTCAGATCCACCCGACGACATTATATTCGGAGAAACCGGGACGACGTTTTCTGATCTCTGAGTCTGTGAGAGGCGAGGGGGCGATCCTTCTGAATAAGAACGGAGAGCGGTTTGTGGATGAGCTTTTGCCGAGAGATGTTGTTACGGCGGCAATCCATAAGCAGATGGCGGAGGATGATATGCCGTATGTGAGACTTTCGCTGGAGCGTATTCCGGAGGAGGAGATCCGCAGTCATTTTCCGAATATTTGCCAGAGATGTCTGGAGGAAGGCTATGATGTAACGAAGGAGCCGGTTCCTGTAGTGCCGGCACAGCATTATTTCATGGGAGGTATCAAAGTTAATCTTTCGAGCAGAACCTCCATGGATCGGTTGTACGCCGTCGGGGAGACCTCCTGCAACGGTGTTCACGGAGCAAACCGTCTGGCAAGCAATTCCCTGCTTGAGTCGATGGTATTTGCAGACCGCTGTGCGAGTGAGATCACGTCGTCTGAGCTTCCGGTGGCAAAGGATGTTACGGACCGTGTTGACTGGAGCCTGTATCAGAATTTGGAGCAGTTAAAGGAACAATACAAGAACATTGTTTTAGAGGAAATAGAAAAGGAGAAAAAGAGACATGAGTGATACAACATTTATGAAGATGAATGCGGACAGATATATCCGTATGGCGTTGGAGGAGGACATCACCAGCGAGGACATTTCTACGAACTGTGTCATGCCCGAATATCAGAAGGGACAGGTTGATCTGATCTGCAAGCAGGACGGAGTGATCTGTGGTCTGTGGGTATTCCAGCGTGTTTTTGAACTTCTGGATGATACGGTGACATTTGATATGAAGGTAAAGGAGGGCGATTTCGTTCACGCAGGAGATCTGATGGCAGTCGTGACAGGAGATATCCGCACTCTGTTATCCGGTGAGAGAACAGCACTGAATTATCTTCAGAGAATGAGTGGTATCGCTACTTATACTCATGAGATCGCACAGCTTTTAGAGGGCAGTCACACAACACTTCTGGATACCAGAAAGACGACGCCGAATATGCGTCTGTTTGAGAAATATGCTGTTAAGGTTGGCGGAGGAAGCAACCACCGTTACAATCTGTCGGATGGTGTGATGCTCAAGGACAATCATATCGGTGCAGCAGGAAGTATTACAAAGGCAGTCAGAATGGCGAAAGAGTATGCGTCCTTTGTACACAAGATTGAGGTCGAGGTGGAGACACTGGAGCAGGTTAAGGAAGCGTGCGAGGCGGGTGCGGATATTATCATGCTGGATAACATGACACCGGATAAGATGAAGGAAGCGGTCAAGCTGATCGCTGGACGAGCGCTGACGGAGTGCTCCGGGAATGTGACAAGAGAGAATATCAAGAACATGATCGATGTGGGAGTGGATTATGTATCCAGCGGTGCGCTGACACATTCCGCACCGATCATGGATATTTCCCTGAAGAATCTTCATGCGGTTTAAGGAGACGGCATGAAAGGCATATGTTAATGGAGAGGCTTAAGATAAGCGTGTAGAGCAGGAGACGAATGACAGCATTCGGCCGGAAAGAGGAAAAGATGCAGGAGACAAATGTAGAACAGTTAAAAAAAGAGATACTTGAGTTAAAGGAAAAGCAGGATGCAGTTATCCTTGCGCATTATTATGTGGATGGGGAAGTACAGGCGATTGCGGATTATGTGGGAGATTCTTATTTCCTAAGCAAGCTGGCGATCGAGCTGAAGGAGCAGACGATCATTTTCTGCGGCGTATCCTTTATGGGAGAGAGTGCCAAGGTTTTAAATCCGGGCAAAAAGGTCGTTATGGCAGATGAATTTGCAGACTGTCCGATGGCGCATATGGCAGAGGTGGCAAAGATCGAGCAGGTCCGCAGTGAGTGGGATGATGTGGCAGTTGTATGTTATGTCAATTCAACCTCGGAGTTAAAGGCACATTCGGATGTCTGCGTAACCTCCTCCAATGCGATCAAGGTGGTAAGCAATCTCAAAGAGAAGAATATTTATTTCATTCCGGATGAGAATCTGGGACGTTATGTGGCAAAGCAGCTTCCGGAGAAGAATTTTATTTTCAATGACGGCTTCTGTCATGTACACAAGAGCATTCATGCTGATGAGCTTTTGAAGGCGAAGGCAGCACATCCTAAGGCGGAGGTGTTGACACATCCGGAGTGTACCGGAGATGTTCTGGAGCTTTCTGATTTTATCGGAAGCACTTCTCAGATCATTGATTATGCAACGCAGAGCGAGGCGCAGGAATTTATTATCTGTACCGAGATGGGTGTTTTCTATGAGCTGGGTCAGAAGAATCCGCAGAAGCGTTTTTATTCCGTGGGACACCGTCAGTTCTGTCCGAATATGAAGAAGATTACACTCGAAAAGGTCAAAAAGGCACTGGAGACATTGCAGCCGGAGATGATCGTGGATCCGGATATTGCAGAAAAGTCCTGCAGACCACTTGAGAAGATGTTGGAATTGGCAGCAAAGTAAAGGGACAGTGGAGGTTTCCGATATGTTTGATCTGATTGATAAGCTGGAAGATAAGGAGACTTTGGAGCGTGAGGAATGGATCACGCTCCTTTCTGCGTATCAGGACGATGCGCTCAGAGATTATGCCGCACAGAAGGCGAGAGCCGTGGCGCAGTCTGTTTACGGGCATGATGTATATGTCCGTGGACTGATTGAGTTTACCAATTACTGCAGGAACGACTGTTATTACTGCGGGATCCGCCGCAGTAATCCGGATGCGGACCGGTACCGTCTGACGAAGGAGGATATTCTTGCCTGCTGTGAGGAGGGCTGGGAGCTTGGTTTCCGGACCTTTGTCCTGCAGGGAGGCGAGGATGGATATTTCCGGGATGAATGGTATGAGGAGTTGATTCATGAGATTAAGCAGCGTTATCCGAAGTGTGCGGTGACGCTGTCAGTGGGAGAGCGTTCCGGGGAGACATACCGCAGATGGTATGAGGCGGGGGCAGACCGTTATCTGCTGCGCCATGAGACGGCGGACGATGTGCATTACCGTTCCATGCATCCGCAGGAAATGTCGCCGGAGCATCGGAAGAAATGTCTGTATACGCTGCGTGAGATCGGTTATCAGGTGGGCTGTGGCTTTATGGTAGGCTCGCCGGGACAGGGACCGGAGCAGCTTGCACAGGATATGGAGTTTATTTATGAACTGAAACCGCATATGGTGGGGATCGGACCGTTTGTGCCGGCGGCGGGGACACCGTTTGCCGATAAGGCGCAGGGAAGTCTGGAACTGACACTGTTTCTGTTAAGTTTGCTGCGTTTACAGGAGAAGAAGGTACTTCTTCCGGCGACAACAGCACTTGGAACAATCCATCCGCTGGGACGTGAGATGGGGATCCGGGCGGGTGCTAATGTTGTAATGCCGAACCTCTCTCCGGTTGCCGTACGAAAGAAATATGCGCTGTATGATCACAAGATCTGTACCGGCGAGGAGGCGGCAGAGTGCCGTGCTGCCTGAACCGCCGTATGGAATCGATCGGATACCGGATCGTGACGGACAGGGGCGACTCTCCGTATATCAGATAATGTGTGCGAAGGCAAAATGAAGCTTTTTCGATTTTTGCCGAAGCGTTGTGATGTTTTGATTGACAAAATATACCGGATTTGGAAAATCGAACATATGTACTTGAAAAACGATTTAAAACATGCTATCATCGGCTTATGCAAAATGTGATGGATATAGAAAGGCATGGTTTATTATGGCAAAGCATGAACAGTTAAAGAAATATATAAAGATACGAAAGGCAGCAGAGCACAATCTGAAGGAGATCGATCTGGACGTGCCGAGAGACGAGTTTGTTGTATTTACCGGACTCAGTGGTTCCGGGAAGTCTTCTCTGGCATTTGATACGATCTACGCAGAGGGGCAGAGACGTTATATGGAGTCACTGTCTTCTTATGCCCGCCAGTTTCTGGGACAGATGGAGAAGCCGAATGTGGATGCCATTGAGGGACTGCCGCCGGCGATCTCGATCGATCAGAAGTCGACGAACCGTAACCCGCGTTCCACGGTTGGTACGGTGACGGAGATTTACGACTATTTCCGCCTTCTGTATGCGAGGATTGGTATTCCGCATTGTCCGAAGTGTGGGAAGGAGATCTATGCGCAGACGGTCGATCAGATGGCAGATGAGATCATGGAGCTGCCGGAGGGGACGAGGCTTCAGCTTCTGGCTCCGGTTGTGCGTGGGCGCAAGGGACAGCATGTCAAGGTGTTCGAGTCTGCCCGCAAAAGCGGCTATGTCCGTGTTGTTGTCGATGGTCATTTGTATGAGTTATCTGAGGAGATTTCCCTCGAAAAGAATAAAAAACACAATATCGAAGTGATGGTGGATCGTCTTGTGGTTCGCGATGGTATTCAGAAGCGTCTGGTGGATTCCATCGAGAATGTACTGAAGCTGTCTGACGGGCTGATGATCGTGGATATCCCGGGAGGGGAGCAGATGAGCTTCAGCCAGAGCTTTTCCTGCCCGGACTGCGGAATCAGCGTTGACGAGCTGGAACCGCGTACCTTTTCATTTAATAATCCGTTTGGTGCCTGTCCGGTCTGTCACGGTATCGGTGTGAAGATGGAGTTTGATGAGGCGCTGATGATACCGGATCCATCGCTGAGTCTGGCGGATGGTGCGCTGACAGTGCTTGGCTGGCAGTCGGCAAAGGATACGACAAGCTACTGCAGATGTATTCTGGATGCGCTGGCAGATTCCTATGGATTTGACATCAATACGCCGTATGAGGAACTGCCGAAGGAGATACGCCACATGCTCATGCATGGAACCGATGGACGTGTTGTCAAGGTTAAGTACCGCGGTCAGCGTGGTGTCGGTGTTTATGATGTCGCATTCGAGGGCGTGATCAAGAATGTGCAGAGACGTTACCGCGAGTGTGGTTCCGAACGTATGAAGAAGGAGTACGAGAGCTATATGCGTATCACTCCGTGTGCAGAGTGCGGCGGTAAGAGACTGAAGCCGGAGGCTCTGGCAGTGACGGTCGGAGATAAGAATATTGCAGAGGTAACAGAGCTGTCGATCAGCCGTCTGATGGAGTTTATGCAGGGGCTGGAGCTGACACCGCATCAGCTTGCGATCGGTAAGCTTGTTCTCAGAGAGATCAAGGCACGTTTGCAGTTCCTGCTGGATGTCGGTCTGGAATATCTGACACTGGCGAGAGCGACCGGCACCCTGTCTGGTGGTGAAGCACAGAGAATACGTCTGGCGACACAGATCGGCTCCGGTCTGGTCGGTGTTGCATATATATTGGACGAGCCTAGTATCGGTCTGCATCAGAGAGATAATGACAAGCTGATCCAGACACTCAAGAAGCTAAAGGATCTTGGCAATACCCTGATCGTGGTAGAGCATGATGAGGATACGATGTTTGCGGCAGATTATATCGTGGATATCGGACCGGGAGCCGGAACGCACGGTGGTGAGGTGGTTGCTGCCGGCAGCGTAAAGGATATTATGAAATGCAAGGATTCCGTGACCGGTGCTTATCTGAGCGGACGGATCCGGATTCCGGTACCATCTGAGAGAAGAGAGCCGACCGGCTGGATCACAGTGCGGGGAGCAAGAGAGAATAATCTGAAGAATATTGACGTGTCCTTCCCGTTAGGTGTCATGACGTGTGTGACCGGTGTTTCCGGCTCCGGTAAGAGTTCGCTTGTCAATGAGATCCTGTATAAGGAGCTGGCAAGAAAGTTAAACCGCGCCCGCTTTGTGCCGGGCAAGCATGACTGCGTGGAGGGGCTCGCACAGTTAGACAAGGTTATCAATATTGATCAGTCACCGATCGGCAGAACGCCGCGTTCCAATCCGGCAACTTATACCGGTGTGTTTGATATGATCCGTGATCTTTTTGCATCCACCCCGGAGGCGAAGGCACGCGGTTACAAGAAAGGTCGTTTCAGCTTCAATGTCAAGGGTGGTCGCTGCGAGGCATGTCAGGGCGATGGTATCATCAAGATCGAGATGAACTTCCTGCCGGACATCTATGTGCCATGCGAGGTCTGCAATGGCAAGAGGTATAACAGAGAGACGCTCGATGTGAAGTATAAAGGGAAGAGTATCTTTGAGGTGCTCGACATGACGGTGGAGGAGGCACTTGGCTTTTTCGAGCCGATTCCGTCTATCTATCGTAAGATCAAGACGTTGTATGATGTCGGACTTTCTTATGTGAAGCTGGGACAGCCATCGACAACTCTGTCCGGTGGTGAGGCACAGCGTATCAAGCTGGCAACCGAGCTGAGCCGCAGAAGCACAGGTAAGACCGTGTATGTGCTGGACGAGCCGACGACAGGACTTCATTTTGCGGATGTCCATAAGCTGATCGATATTCTGCATCGTCTGGCAGAGGGCGGCAATACCGTGATCGTGATCGAACACAATCTGGATGTGATCAAGACGGCAGATTATATCATTGATATCGGTCCGGAGGGCGGTGACCGCGGAGGTACTGTGATCGCACAGGGGACGCCGGAGGAGGTGGCAAAGATGCCGCAGTCCTACACCGGAATCTACATTCAGAAGATGTTAGATAAAGCTCGGGAATGATCGAAGGATACAAAGAAGGGGGAGGAGACAATGGGATTGGAGAATACGTTTTTTGCAATTGTCACACGAATGAAGTTTATCAGCCGATGGTCTGTGATGCGTAATTCCTACACGCAGAATGATAGTGAGCATTCGATGGAGGTGGCGATGATCGCCCATGCGCTTGCCATCATAGGCAATAAGAGACTTGGAAGGGACTATCATCCGGAGCGGATCGCCGTGATGGGGCTGTATCATGATTTTACAGAGATCATCACCGGCGATCTGCCAACACCGGTCAAGTACCGCAATGATAAGATCAAGTCAGCTTTCAAGGAGATCGAGGAGGAGGCTGCTCAGGAGCTTTTGGAGCGTTTGCCGGAGGATTTGCGCGGAGAGTATGCCCCTTATCTGCAGGAATCTGAGTGGACACCGGAGGAGTACAAGTTAGTCAAGGCTGCTGATAAACTGTCGGCACTGATCAAGTGCATTGAGGAGCAGAAGGCAGGCAATCAGGAGTTTCAGAAGGCGAAGGAGGCGTCAGAGGCATATCTGAGGGATATGAACTGTCCGGAAGCAGATATTTTCTGTCAGGAATTTCTGCCGCATTATTATAAGACTTTGGACGAATTGTAGGTTGCGGGAACCATGCATGTATGCTAAAATTAAATTAACTATCTGGAATTTCAGGTGAAACAGCGACAGTGAGTGGAGACGAGAAGATGAGTGATAATTCATACAACGAAAATGCCTATAACGGATTTGCTTATTGTTATGATCTGTTTATGGATAATATTCCGTATGACATGTGGGCAGAGTATCTGTATAGCATCCTTACGGAATATGGTATTACCGAAGGAACACTTCTGGAGCTGGGCTGTGGTACGGGAAGCATGACGGAATGCATGATAGCAAAGGGCTACGATAGTATCATAGGTCTGGATTCTTCTGAGGACATGCTGATGATGGCGAGAGAGAAGAATCTGCCGGGTGTATTGTTGATACAGCAGGACATGAGAGAACTGGAGCTGCCTGACGAAGTTGATGCCGTTTACTGTGTGTGTGACGGAATGAATTATTTATTGGAACCACAGGATCTGCAGAGAGTGTTTACACGGGTGAAGCGCTTTTTGAAAGCCGGTGGTGTTTTTGTATTTGATATGAAAACAGACTATTTCTACCGGGAGATATTAGGAGACCGTATGATCGCAGAGAACCGGGACGATGCCAGCTTTCTCTGGGAGAATGAATATCATCAGGATACCGGTATTAATGAGTATCTTCTGACGGTATATCAGTTGGAGGATCCGGACAACGATCTGTTCTCAAGATGTGATGAACTGCATTATCAGAGAGCATATGCTACGGAGCTGGTTCAGAGCTTGGCAGAGGAGGCAGGTCTTACCTGCAAGGCAGTGTATCAGGCATTTACACGGGAACCGGTGAAACCGGACAACGAAAGGATTTACTATATTTTTCAAAATTAACCATATGATGCGTGGATCAAAAGCAGACAGCAGTGATGTGATCCGGGGCATCCGTTGGGGAGAAATAATATCATTTGCCCCAATACATTATATAAACAGGAGTGACTAAAGAGATGACAGAATCAAAGGATTATATTGTTAGAGCGACAGCGGCGGATCAGCAGCTTCGTGTGTTTGCCTGTACAACAGGCAATCTGGTCGAGGAGGCAAGAAAGATTCATGACCTGAGTCCGGTGGCGACAGCCGCTTTGGGAAGACTTCTGACAGCCGGCAGCATGATGGGCTGTATGATGAAGGGAGATAAGGACGTTC
This sequence comes from Roseburia sp. AM59-24XD, assembly GCF_003478445.1. Taxonomy (GTDB): domain Bacteria; phylum Bacillota; class Clostridia; order Lachnospirales; family Lachnospiraceae; genus Jutongia. The sequence continues at coordinate 42,514 of NZ_QUET01000020.1, read as the reverse complement.
TGACACTTCAGATCGAATGTGGGGGACCGATCGGTGGAATTACAGTGACGGCAGATTCAGCAGCCAATGTAAAGGGCTATGTCAAGAATCCGCAGGTAATGCTTCCTCCGAACAGCAAGGGTAAGCTTGATGTGTCAGGGGCAGTCGGACCGGGATTTCTGAATGTAATCCGTGATATCGGACTCAAGGAGCCATATAATGGACAGACCCATCTGGTGTCCGGTGAGATTGCAGAGGATCTGACTTATTACTATGCAGCCAGTGAGCAGGTGCCGTCTTCGGTAGGACTTGGCGTGCTGATGAATAAGGACAATCATGTCAGACAGGCGGGAGGATTTATTATTCAGGTTCTTCCGAATGCGGAGGATGCGGTGATCGATCGTCTGGAGAAGCGTCTGGGCGAGGTTGACTCCGTGACGAAGCTTTTGGAGGACGGAATGTCTCCGGAGGATATTGTACGATATCTGATGGACGGCATGGATGTGGATTTTCTGGATACGATACCAACCCAGTATCATTGTAACTGCTCCAGAGAGAGGGTATCCCGTGCAATTGCAAGTATTGGACGTAAGGATCTTGAGGAGATGATAAAGGATGGGGAGCCGGTAGAGGTCAACTGTGATTTCTGCGGCTCACACTATCTGTTTGATACAGAGGATTTAAAGCAGATGCTGAAATAAGAAATGAGGGAGAACATGGACAGAAGGTATAAGGGACTGATTATTGCCGGTGTGTTTTTGTTGGGCGTTGTCACATTCTGCAAGATACAGCAGAGAGGAGATATCACATATGCCACAGCAGTGGGAACCGTGCGCACGGGAAAGACTCTGGATGTCCGGAAAGGACCGGGAACTAAGTATGCCTGTGTCAAGAGTGGCAGTACAAAGGTCAGCCTGAAGAATGAAGAGCGGGTGACGATTCTTGCACAAAACAAAACCTGGTATAAGATACGCGTGAAAAAGGGCAGCCGGAAGACAACCGGTTATGTGCCGATGAAGAATCTGGCAGTCATGAGCGGTGACATGGAGACAGAGGTATACGGTAAGGCATATCCTTCGGCTGTGCTGGTCAGAAGCCGGGCAGTGAAAAGCGGCAGTCTGATGCGTGTGAATGGGGCAGCAGTCCGTCTGTCCAAGAATAAAAAGGTTCGGATCCAATCTGAATCTGTGATGTACGGCGTGAAGTATTACAAGGTATCCTTCAGCTATGATGGAGATCAGATGCAGGGCTATGTGCCGGCGGATTCGATCCGTGCCGAGTACAAGTCTGCTATGCAGGGAGTGATCACCACATCCAGACAGGTTACACTCCGCCGTAAAGCAGGATCTACAGAGATCGTGAAGGCAGTAGACGGCACTTCGATCGTTATGACGAATGGAACAGAGGTGCTAATGCTTTCCGAGAAGATCATTTCCGGTGTGAAGTACATATGCGTTGACGTGACCTACAACAAGAAGACGTACCGCGGCTATGTGACAGCGAATCTGGTGCGTTTCCTGACGATCAAGAGAGAAGATGTCGTAAATGGCGAGCAGGAGAATCTGTTTGTTGAGAAGACGACGCCGACTCCGGCAACAGCAGCTCCGGCAACAGCAGCTCCGTCAGGAGAGTCCTCTTCAGATTCCTCCTCCGGAAGCACCAAGGTGCTGACTGATACCGAGTTTAAGAAGGAGATGGTTAAGCAGGGCTTCCCAAGCAGTTATATTACGGCACTGCAGGCATTGCATGACAAGTATCCGAAGTGGTCGTTTAAGGCTTATCAGACAGGAATTGACTGGTCTACTGCTGTAGACAATGAAGGAAAGGTCGGACTGAATCTGATCTCTAACAGTAAGTCCGGTGCATGGAAGTCTCAGGAGGAAGGGGCGTATGATGCATCCACCGGTACTTATATTCCGTTTGATGGCTCAACATGGGTGACAGCATCCGAGAAGGCGGTCCGTTACTATATGGATCCGAGAAACTTCCTGACAGAGAGCGGGATCTTCCAGTTCGAGAGTCTGGAATACCAGAAGGATGTACAGAACCAGAGTGGTGTTGAAAATGTATTAAAGAATACACCAATGTACAAGGCATCCTACGAATATACCGATGATGCCGGTAAGGCTTCAACGATTACATATTCCAGAACCTTTATGGATGCAGCGACACTCTCCGGAGTCAGTCCGTATCATCTTGCATCCCGCGTGAAGCAGGAGGTTGTTACCGGTCCGACAAGCATGAGTTCTTCGGTATCCGGTACCGTCAAGGGATATGAAGGTATTTACAATTTCTACAACATTGGTGCCAACAACAGCACAAAGGCCGGCGGAGCCGTGGCAAACGGCCTGTCATGGGCTAATAAGGACACGACATATATGCGTCCATGGACCACAAAGTATAAAGCGATTGTTGGTGGAGCACAGTATTTAGGCAGTAATTATATCAATATTGGACAGAATACATTGTATCTGCAGAAGTTCAATGTAACTGCCAATAACACATATAACCATCAGTATATGGCAAACATCGAGGCACCGTGGAGTGAAGCATTAAAGACAGCGGAAGCATATGGCAGTGATAAGGCAGATATGAGTCTTGTATTTTCAATTCCGGTATATTCCGGTATGCCATCTGAGATTTGTGCAATCCCATCCGGGGAGACACAGCAGAGTACGCAGACGGTTCAGACCGTCAGCAGCAACAATTATCTGAAGACACTATCCGTTAAGGGATATGCATTCAGTTCTCCGTTTAAATCCGGAGATGACGGGCATCAGACTTACAGTCTCAAGATTGGCAAAACAGTCGGATCGATCCGGATTGACGCAAGTCCGGTCAGCACGACAGCAAAGGTGTCCGGTCAAGGCAAAAAGAAATTAAGCAAAAAGAAAAAGACAAAGACATATGTTGTGAAGGTAAAGGCTCAGAGCGGCGATATCAGAAAATATAAGATCAAGGTAAACCGTAAGAAATAGACCATAACATATAGCATGGTTCCGGAGAGGTAAGAGGTGCAGCAATGAGTGGCAGATTCCGAAGATGGGGGATGATAGCATTTGTGGTATTTGCAGGTTTCATCTGCCGTGAGAATACCGCACAGGCCGCGATGGCACAGATCAGTCTTCAGAAGTCGGCGGATGAGATCGTAAAGTCGGATATCTTTTATGTTGTTATTACGGTGGCGGCAGATGAGGAGATCACTGGCTTTGATGGATATTTTTCCTACGATCAGGATATCATGCAGTATATTACCGGAGGCAGTGTTTCAAGCGGGAATGACGATGAGATCCATGTGAAGGATCTTGACAGGGAGACGGGGACGAAGAAAATCAAGTATTCTCTGCAGTTTCGGGCAAGAAAAGCAGGAAGCTGTACAGTGGCATTGAAGAAGTGCAGGAAGATACAGGCTGCGGATGGCAGTGCAAAGATGTCGATCGGTTCCGCTTCTCTTGGAATACAGGTGTTAAGCAGAAAGGAATATAAGGCACGTCATACAGAGGCACCGTTTCCGGCGGATGCTTCGGACAATCCGGAATCACCGGCTTCGGATACAGATGCGTCGATACAGACAGGAGATATCGGGGGAGATGAACCGACAGCCGAAGCAGCAGGTACGCAGGAACCGCCGAATCTGGGAATAACATCGGAAACCGGCATGGCAACAGGGCAGCCGGATCAGGGAATGATGCAGGGAAACAGTTCGACAACAGAGCCACCGGCGGCGACAGCAAGTGCATTGCCGGGGGATGCCCGGAATACACAGGGCTTTCTGGGCTTGACAAAGGGAATCTGTATTGTGATCCTGTGTCTGGCACTGGCTGGCTTTGTGATGGTCATGATACTCCTAAGGAGTGCATTAAAGCCTGTCGATGACTGGAGAGAAGATATGGAAGATGACAGCACTGTGGAGAGCGAGCCGGAGGAAGATATTCCTGAAGAGACGGAGCTTTCTATGGAAGAGATAGAGAAGCGGCTGGAAGAGAAACGCCGCTGGTTGAGAAAAGAGTAACAGGAGGATTTGAGAGGATGCAAAACCGTTTTACGAAAAAGGCACAGAAGGTGCTTCGTGATGCAGGAAAGGTTGCGCAGGAGCTGGGGCATAATTATGTGGGGACAGAACATCTGCTGGTGGCATTGATCCGCAATCCCGGTGTGGCATCAGAGGTGCTTAAGGCAAATGGTGTGGAAGAGCAGAAGATCTTGGATCTCATTGACGAGTCCATTTCCGCACAGAGCAGTGTGCTTGTGGCAGACGAAGGGGAGTTTACCCCGAGAACCCAGAAGGTTTTAGAAATAGCGCAGGAAGAGGCTTCAAGAATGGGGATTGCCGATGCAGGAACAGAGCATCTGCTGATCGCATTACTAAAGGAATCGGACTGTATTGCTGTTCGTCTGCTCAACACAAAGGGAATCAATGTACAGAAGCTTTATGTGGAAGCACTGACTGCGTCCGGACAGGACATGAACACCGCCAAGAACGAATACATGAAGCAGAAGAACAGAAAGAATAAATCAACAACGCCGATACTGGATCAGTACAGCCGTGATCTGACGGCACTGGCAAGAGAGGGAAAGCTGGATCCGGTGATCGGAAGAGAGCGTGAGATTGAGAGAATTGTTCAGATCCTAAGCCGCCGTACGAAGAACAATCCGTGTCTGATCGGTGAGCCTGGTGTCGGCAAGACGGCAGTTGTGGAAGGTCTTGCACGGAAGATCATCGAGGAGGATATTCCGGAGATCCTGCACAATAAACGTGTACTGACGCTTGATCTGGCAGGCATGGTAGCCGGTTCGAAATACCGCGGTGAGTTTGAGGAGAGAATCAAGCGTTCCCTCAAGGAAGTGATGCAGAGCGGTAATATTCTGCTGTTCATCGATGAGATCCACACGATCATCGGTGCAGGCGGTGCGGAGGGCGCGATCGATGCCGCCAATATTCTGAAGCCTTCGCTTGCGAGAGGAGAACTTCAGCTCATCGGAGCAACGACCAGAGAGGAATATCGTAAATATATCGAGAAGGATGCTGCGCTGGAACGCCGTTTCCAGTCTGTTGTGGTAGAGGAGCCGACCGAGGAGGAGGCAATCAAGATCCTTCGCGGACTGGCACCGCGCTATGAGGAACATCATCATGTAAAGCTGACGGATGGTGCGGTGACAGGGGCAGTCAGACTGGCAGCCCGCTATGTCAATGACCGTTTTCTGCCGGACAAGGCGATCGATGCGATTGATGAGGCATGTGCCAGAGCCGGCTTGAAGAGATATATGATATCACCGGAGCTTCGTGGTCTCGAGGAGGAGCAGGTTCAGCTCGAGAAGGAGAAGGAGCAGGCAATCCGCAGCAAGGACTACACACATGCCGGTGAGGTCAAACGCCGGCAGGAGCAGTTAGAGCACAAGATTGACAAGATACGTAAGGAGCAGGAGAAGCACAGAGGTGCGAAGGAGCTTCAGGTGACAGAGAACGAGATTGCCGCAGTGATCGCTGACTGGACGAAGATACCGGTACAGAAGCTTCAGGAAGAGGAGATGGAACGTCTGCGTCATCTCGAGGAGATCCTTCATGAGAGAGTGGTCGGACAGGAGGAAGCCGTTTCGGCAGTTTCCAAGGCAGTCCGCCGTGGCAGGGTCGGTCTGAAGGATCCGCGTCGTCCGATCGGATCTTTCTTGTTCCTGGGACCAACCGGTGTTGGCAAGACAGAGCTTTCCAAGGCTCTGGCAGAGGCTGTTTTTGGCAAGGAGAATGACATTATCCGTGTAGACATGTCTGAATATATGGAAAAGCACAGCGTCTCCAAGATGATCGGATCGCCGCCGGGATATGTCGGTTATGAGGATGGAGGACAACTCAGTGAAAAAGTACGCCGTCATCCATATTCCGTTATCCTATTTGATGAGATCGAGAAGGCGCATGCAGACGTATTTAATATTCTGCTGCAGATCCTGGAGGATGGTCATGTGACCGATGCACAGGGACGTAAGGTCAGCTTCAAGAACACGATCATTATCATGACATCCAATGCCGGAGCACAGCGGATCATTGAGCCGAGACATTTGGGCTTTGGAGTGCAGGAGGATGCAGAAGCCGACTATCACAAGATGAAGGACGGCGTGATGGAGGAGGTCAAGAAGATCTTCAAGCCGGAGTTTATCAACCGAATTGATGAGATCCTTGTGTTCCACACATTGACGAAGGAGAATATCGAACAGATCGTCCGTATTATGCTTAATACACTGAATAAAAGGACGACTGCGCAGATGAATCTTACCATGGAAGTTACAGAGGAAGCGGTTGCGCATCTGGCGGAGAGCGGCTTTGATAAAAATTACGGAGCGCGTCCGGTACGAAGAGCAATCCAGACACAGCTTGAGGATGCACTGGCAGATGCACTGCTTGATGGAACGATCGCAGCAGGAGACAAGATAAAGGTAGACTGTAAGGATAAAAAGATCATATTTTCAAAACTTTAGCAGTAGAAAAAATACGCGAATTATGGTATGCTAGACATACGATAAAAGCACAAAATACGGAGGGATAACAAAATGGCAGTGATTACAGAATTGATCCGCAAGGAAGCAGATGGCACACTCAGCTTTGGCAACTTCGACTTTGATACCAAGCAGAAGAAGTCTGATTTTGAGTACGAGGGCGATATGTACAAGATCAAGACCTTCAAGGAGATTACCAAGCTTGAGAAAAACGGAATGTTTGTCTATGAGTCCGTACCGGGTACTGTTGTTACGAACATGAAGAGCACAGAGAACGAAGTGGTATTTAATGTAGAGGGCTGGGAAGATTCTTCAATTACACTGGAGCTTGAGCCGGAGCAGGAGTATAAGGTATTGGTTGACAATGCCGATATCGGAAGAATGAAGACAAATCTGGGCGGCAAGCTGAATATCAGCGTAGAACTCAATCCGGGACAGACCTCACAGGTAAAGGTGGAAAAGTTATAATATATGGCAAAAGCGAAAAAGACAGCGTATTTCTGTAAGGAATGTGGGATGGAATCCTCGAAATGGCTGGGACAGTGTCCGGGCTGTGGTGCATGGGGAAGCTTTGTTGAGGAGCCGGTGGTGCGCACATCGACCGGAAAGGCGGTGGCACACAAGGAGAGCAGACAGCCGTCGAAGCTTTCGGAGGTTGAGTTTTCCGAGGATACAAGGATTGCCAGTGGTATTGAGGAGCTGGATCGTGTACTGGGCGGAGGGATCGTTGTGGGATCCCTCGTTCTGGTAGGCGGTGATCCGGGTATCGGTAAGTCCACACTTCTTCTGCAGATGTGTCAGAAACTGGTACAGCAGAGGAAGAAAGTCCTCTACGTGTCCGGAGAGGAGTCTGAGAAGCAGATTAAGATGAGGGCAGATCGGCTGGGGGTGTTTCAGTCGGATCTGCTGGTGATGAGCGAGACGGATCTGGATATTGTAGCGGAGACGATTACCAGAAGTACGCCGGATGTTGTCATTATTGATTCGATACAGACCATGTACCGCGAAGAGATCGGTTCGGCACCGGGAAGCGTGGGACAGGTTAGAGAGACGACAAGTACTCTTCTGCGTCTTGCCAAGGGCATGTCGATCTCCATTTTCATTGTGGGTCATGTGACCAAGGAGGGTGTCGTTGCAGGACCGAGAGTGTTAGAGCATATGGTGGATACCGTGCTTTATTTTGAGGGGGACGGAGGAGCGTCCTATCGTTTTCTGCGCGGCGTCAAGAACCGTTTTGGGTCAACCAATGAGGTGGGCGTTTTTGAGATGCGTGGTTCCGGTCTTGCTGAAGTGGCGAATCCATCTGAGTTTATGCTGCAGGGTAAGCCGGAGGATGCACCGGGCTCTGTCGTGGCATGTTCTATGGAGGGAACCAGACCGATCCTTGTGGAAGTACAGGGCTGGTATGCCAGACGAATTTCAATTATCCGAAACGAACAGCGGCAGGGATTGATTTTAACCGTGTGAATCTGTTGCTGGCAGTTCTGGAGAAGCGCCTCGGAGTGCGCATGAGTGACATGGATGCTTATATCAATGTGGCTGGCGGTATGCGGTTGAATGAGCCGGCGGTTGATATGGGAATTGTGCTGGCAATCTTATCCAGCTATCGCAATCAGGTCATTGACGGACGGACGATCTGTTTCGGAGAGATCGGTCTAGTCGGAGAGGTTCGTGCAGTCAGCATGGCAGAGGCAAGAGTGCAGGAGGCGGCAAAGCTTGGTTTTGAACGCTGTATTCTCCCGGAGGTCAACAGACGCCAGCTTGATCTGGATCAGATGGATCTAAAGGGACTGAAGCTTGTTGGAATTTCCAATGTGTATGAGCTTCTGGAGATCCTTTAATGTAGAATCAACGAGACAAAACATCATGCTTTGTCTCGTTTTCCTATTTAAGAAATGAGGAGAAGTATGGAAGAAATGAAATGGAAGGACACGGAATCGACGACAGAGCGGGTCGTGGAACGCATGGAGACCTCGATGTGTTCCATGGAGCAGATGTCGTTTGATGCCATCAACATCACTGATTCTCTGGTAACATTGACCAGTAAGGCGAGAGAGTATGCTGCCACGATGAAGAATGGGGATGTCAGCGAACGCGAGGAATCGTTCGAGCAGATCGGCAGGATTCTTGATCAGGTGCTTGAGAATGCATTTCAGGTCAATAATGTGTCCCACGAACTGGAAAAGGAAGTATTATATCAGAGAGATACCACAGACAGCATCCGTCAGATCATTGAATTTTTATATGCGGTGAACAATGATCAGTAGAACGGCGGAGGCAGGATCAGACAACAGGAGGAGAATATGTTTCGTCCAATGAGAAGATTTAAACAGCAGATTTCCGAGAAAGAGTGCATTGAGGTGCTGACACAGGAGCCGAGAGGCGTGTTATCCTTTGTTGGTGATGACGGTTATCCGTGTAGAATGCCAATGGATCACTGGTACAACAAGGAGGACGGAAAACTGTACTTTCATGGCACGAAGGAGGGCTACAAGGTAGACTCTCTGAAGAAATGCGATAAGGTTTCTTACTGCGTATATGATCAGGGCTACCGTGAGGAAGGAGATTGGCCTCTTCATATCAGAAGCGTGATCGTATTCGGCAGAATGCATTTCGTGGAGGATCCGGTGCAAATGGAGAAGATATGTCGGACATTGTGTACGAAGTTCTCGGATGATCCGTCCTATCCGGAGAAGGAATGGTCGCGAGGAAAGGACCGGGTATTATGTCTGGAGCTGGATGTGGAGCATATGACCGGTAAAATGGTCAAGGAGTCATAAACGTATAAAAGGCAAAAGCGGGGAATCCGCTTTTGCCTTTTGGTTATTTATATCGAAAAATGCTCGTAACGAAGTATGATGCTCTTTTTATTGCATCGGAAAATGCTCGTAACGTAGCGAAAAAGGGCAAAACGTTTGGTTTTGCCTCTTATATTTCATTACTGTGATTCACGGTTTCTGCGCGGCGGCTTCGGACCCATATACTGATAGAAATAGGTCTTCATCATGCCGTTATAGATCTTGCGGTTCTTGTCTGCCTTGCGTCCGAGATAACGCTCTGCCTGATCAAATGCAGTGATCAGATAGAAGGACCAGCTGTCCAGATGAGAGAATGCTTCGCCGATCTCACGGTAGAGGGCTGGCATGTCCTCTTCTTCCTCAAGACGTTTGCCGTAAGGCGGGTTTGTGATAACAAAGCCGTATTTCTTGCGGTGGCTCAGCTTAGAGACAGGGCGCTGCTGGAAATGGATCAGATGATCGACCTCAGCAAGTCTTGCGTTCTCCATAGCCGCCTTGATCGCACCCGGATCAATATCATAGCCCTGGATATCCATCTCGACATCCCGGCGGATTTGATCCTCCGCCTCACCGGCAGCATCGTACCAGATCTTTTTCGGGATAATGTGTGTCCAGTTCTCGGCGGAGAAGGAACGGTTCATGCCCGGAGCGATATTCGCGCCGATCATGGCTGCCTCGATCGGGAAGGTTCCGCTGCCGCAGAACGGATCGACAAGAATGCGGTCCCATTTCCATGGGGTCAGCATGATCAGGGCTGCCGCAAGCGTTTCTGTGATCGGAGCCTTTACGGTTGCCTGACGGTATCCACGCTTGTGCAGGGAGTCACCGGAGGTATCCAGACCGACGGTGACGACATCCTTTATGATCGTCACACGCAGCGGAAAGCTGGCGCCGTCCTCAGGAAACCAGTTGACATTATAGTTCTTTTTCAGGCGGTCTACCATCGCCTTCTTCATGATTGACTGAATGTCGGAGGGACTGAAAAGCTTACTTTTGATAGAGGTTGCCTTTGCAACCCAGAACTTTCCGTTCTCTGGAATAAATTGTTCCCACGGGAGAGCCTTTGTTCCCTCGAAGAGCTCATCAAAGGTGGTTGCCTTAAAGCTTCCGATCTTGATCAGGATACGCTCTGTGGTGCGCAGGAAGATGTTGGCACGCACAATTGCAGACTCATCTCCGGCGAAGGTGACCTTTCCGTCCTCCACCTGAATAATCTTGTATCCGAGATTCTGTATTTCACGTTTTAATACCGCCTCAAGTCCAAAATGACAAGGGGCAATCAGTTCATAGTCAGCCATAATAATCTCCTTTTCTGAGTAGATACTGGATTTCGGTGATATCTTATCATATAATGGGGTTTAGTACAATGATTTTCAGGCAATAAAGATTGAAAATATACTACAGCAGTAGAAAAAAGTAACAGAAAAGAGGTTGCGGGATGCATATTTTTGTGGCAGAGGATGAGAAAACAATTCGCAGAGAATTGACTATATTATTGGAAAATGCAATGTATCAGGTTACGGCTCCGGAGAATTTTGAAAATATACCGGATTGGATCACAGAGGCGTCACCGGATCTGATCCTGCTGGATGTGAACCTTCCGGGAATGTCCGGGTTTGATATCTGCACCTCGCTCCGGCAAAGGGAAAATACCTGTCCGGTAATCTTTTTGACCAGCAGGACTGATTCTATGGATGAATTAAACGGGATGCTCCGGGGCGGCGACGATTATATTACAAAGCCGTATCAGGCACCAATCCTTCTGGCAAGGATTGCTGCGGTATTAAAGAGAACCCGGGGCAATACAGAAAAGACAAGCTATTCTTATGAAAATGTGCGGCTGGATCTCTTGAAATGTACGATCTCCTGTGATGAGAAGGAGGTGGAACTGACCAAAAATGAAATGAAGATATTACACCTTCTTTTTATGCATGCCGGAAACTATGTGGCAAGACAGGATCTGATCGAATCTTTATGGGATAATCAGATCTTTATTGATGATAATACCCTCAGTGTTCATGTGACCCGGATACGGGAAAAGCTTCGGGAGCTTGGTCGTGATAATTTTATACAGACGAAACGAGGGATGGGGTATCGTATATGAGATGGAGAGATTATTGGAAAGATAAGGCGCTTTTTCTGATCTTTGAGGGCTGTTGTATGGCGGTTACCTGCATTTTTCTGAGGCTTACCGGTTATGAAAAGGGTAATGTTATCCTATTACTGTTGTTTTGGACATTACTCTTGCTGCTTTGGATGTGTCGGGAATATATGGAACGCAGGAAATATTTCAAAAAGACAGCAGAAATTCTGGAGAAAATGGATCAGAGGTATTTGCTGGGAGAGCTGATGCCGCCGTCATGGCGTCTGGAGGACAGGATCTATCAGAATATGATCCGCAGATCCAACAAATCCGTCATTGAGAAAATAAGAAAACTGGAGGCGGAACAACAGGAATATAAAGAGTATATAGAAAGCTGGGTTCATGAGATCAAGGCACCAATCACAGGCATCAGTTTGCTCTGTGAAAATGGCAGGAAAGAGGAGACCGGTGCCCCGGAGAGATTCCGGCAGATCAGCATGGAGAATGCAAAGCTTGAAAATTATGTGGATATGGTGCTTTATTATGCGAGGTCGGAGCAGGTCTATAAGGATTATCTGATTCAAAGCTGCCATTTGCAGGAGATGGTGTACGACGTTTTAGAGCGGAACCGCTTTCTGTTGATCCGGAATGGAATCCGGGCAGAAGTGAATTGTGATGAGGATGTTTTTACCGATAAGAAATGGTTGGGTTTTATTGTCAATCAGATCGTATTAAACAGTGTCAAATATAAAAGAGAGAACTCACCCTGCATTTCCTTTTTGGCGCAAAAGACAACAGATCATACCTGCCTGATCATTGAGGATAATGGGATGGGGATACAGGAAAAGGATCTTCCCCGCATTTTTGAAAAGGGATTTACCGGGGAAAATGGGAGAAACCAAAAAAAATCCACGGGCATTGGTCTGTATCTGTGTAAAAAGCTTTGTGACCAGCTTGGGCTGGAAATAGAGGCACAGTCAAAGGCGGGCAGCTATACCAAAATCATTTTACAATTTCCACAAAATAATTATATTTCAGAGGTGCGTTAAAGTCTTAGAGAAATCTTTCGAAATCGTAAGATTTCTTTAAGCTTTTTTTATATGAACACCGGCGGGGATGAAGTATACTTTTGGAAAGAAAAGAGATACAATTGGAAAGGCAGGTTGATAAAACGTGGAAAGAAAAAATAGTTTGATCAGTGATTTTCTTATTCCGGTGGGGTATACTGTTCTGGTTTATGCAATATGGGAAGGAATTGGATTTTTGTATCTTTTGTTGTTGGAAAAAAGATAGAAAATTGGACGAACTCTTTAAATAATACATACGTTGTTATGCTGCTACAGGAAATTTCGGTATTTCTTATAATGTATGTATTATTTCACAAAAAAGTGGATTTTGTGAGGGACGGCAAAAGTAGTGTTTCTCTGCTGTCAGTATTTGTAATGCTTATTTTCCCTCTGATTCAGATCGGCGATGATCTGATGGCAATTTTTTATGGAAAAAGAGTATTTTCTCTATTCTCCGGGAAAGGAATCCAATTTTTTGTGATTTGCTGTATCGCGAGTTTAAGCATTGGACTGATGGAGGAATTTGTCTGGAGAGGAATCATCTTAAATGGATTTTTATCCGCTTGGAAAGATAAGAAAAAAGGAATTTATTTTGCGGTATTGATATCTTCCCTTTGCTTTGGGCTTTGTCATTATATGAATCTGCTGGCAGGACAGGAATTTTTGAGTACCACAAAACAGGCAATATCCGCAGTGTGTATGGGCGTGTTTTTATCAGCGCTTTATTTGCAGACAAACCATTTGATATTTTCGATTCTGGTACACGGATTATGTGATTTTTCCAACTTCCTAATGAATGAAATCCTTGGGTGGGACTATTCTGTCTGGAAATATGATGATATATTACAATGGATATTAGCCGGAGGATATCTCCTTACGGGAATGTATTTTGTTTATCGTTATATAAAAAAACCAACAGGAAAAGGATGGTGAGACATTTGAAGGATTGTATCAGAGTATGTGATGTGGAAAAATATTACGGCAATGGTCAGAATATTACAAAGGCTGTGGACCGGGTAAGCTTTCAGGTGGAAAAGGGAGAATTTGTGGGTATTATGGGAGCGTCCGGTTCCGGAAAGACCACCTTATTAAACATGATGGCAGCGATTGATCATGTGACATCGGGGCATATTTATTATGATGATCTGGACATTACAGAAATGTCTGCAGATCAGTTGTCGGAATTTCGCAAGGAAAACCTCGGCTTTGTTTTTCAGGAGTACAATTTATTGGACACACTGACATTGGAGGAAAATATTATCCTTGCTTTGACGGTACAGGGAAAAAGGAGAAAAGAGATTCAAAAAATCTGTCAGGATATGATGGAACTTCTGGAGATTGAGGATGTAAAGGATCAATTTCCGTATGAGGTATCCGGCGGTCAGAAGCAAAGATGTGCCTGTGCCAGAGCTATGGCAAATGACCCCTCTCTTCTTCTTGCCGATGAGCCTACCGGAGCGTTGGATTCCCATGCTTCCCAGGTACTTTTAGAGACCTTTTGCCGTTTAAATGAAATGCAGAAGGCAACGATCCTGATGGTAACTCACGATGCATTTTCTGCAAGCTATTGCAGCAGGATACTTTTCTTGCGGGATGGGAAGATTTTTCATGAACTGATCCGCGGAGAAAGGAACCGCAGAGCATTTCTTCAGGAGATTCTGGATGTATTGTCGTTGATGGGAGGTGAATCGTCTCATGATACGAAGACTGGCTTATCGTAATATGAAGCGTTTTGCCGGAGATTACCAGATCTATATGATCACGCTGGTGGTTGTGGCAGCGCTTCTGTATGCATTTGACAGCTTATTCTGGGATAAGGAGCTGGGAAGGTTTGACCAGATGAATCAGATGATGATGATTATGGTGGGGCTTGCTACAGGCTTTGTTGTGATCATTACGGCGTGGTTGATTTACTATATTATCCATTTTATGATGGAAAGACGTAGCAGGGAGTTTGGAATTTATCTGCTGTTAGGAATGAAAAAAGGACAGGTTGCCCGTGTTTATATCCGGGAGAATCTGATGCTGGGAGGTATCGCATTTTTTGTGGGATCTGTCCTGGGAGTGTTTTTTCAGCAGATCTTACGATCTGTGATTGATTCTATGGTACGGATTCCCTATTCCTTCCGGCTTTCGTGGGATTATCGTACATGGCTTATGACCTTTGGATGTTATGCGGGCTGTTATCTGCTGGCATTTTTCCGATGCGGTTTTTCTTTCCGCAAAATGAACATTAATGAGCTGATGAAACAGGACCGGAAAAATGAGGAGATCGTGGAAAAGCATGAAGAATGGAAACGGATTATACTGCCCTTGGCAGTGATATTTCTGATCCTGTTCTGCATGATATTTACCCATTTGAACTCGACGGGAGAGGTTGTGTTGTTTCTGATCGGCCTGGTTCTGACGATCTATCTGTTTTATACAGGAGTGTCTGCCTGGATCATCTGCTATGTGAGAAGGCATGGAAAGGGGATTTATCATGGACAGCGATTATTTTTGCTGCGCCAGTTTGCATCAAAGATCAGGACAATGCAGTTTACTCTTGGAACTTTGACATCATTGTTTACTCTGGCACTTTTGGGGGCGAGTGTGGCATTTATGTTCTGCGATTTTGAAAATACGGCGTTAAAGGCGAAGTTTCCGTTTGATGTGCTGATCTACAGTGATCAGGTTCAGGATGATTTTCAGGATGAAAAGGAGGTACTGCAGCAGGAAGCGGATGTAAAAGAAATGCTTCGGTATCATATATATACGGATCAGAAGGATCAGATAAATACCTGGATGCTGACGCATCTGGAGCAGTATGGTACCATGTATCAGAATAAAAATGGGAAACCTGACCGGAAACGGGTTACCAAAATGTTAGAAAATGATGGAACCTATTGCCGGTATGATACTTATATGGGACAGACGGATTATAACCGTTTAAGGAAAATGCTGGGATATGAGCCGGTACATTTTGAATCTGACCAATATATCGTACAGACCAAGAAACGTTTACAAAAGGACGTTGCTTCTATAGGAAAAGATCTTCATTTAACAGCGGCAGATGAAAAAACAGAGCTGACCTTTGCGGGAGTTCAGGCAGAGCCGTTCGCACAGGATGGTCATAACGGAGGAGATTATATCGTCGTGGTGGGAGACAAGGTGCTTCAGAGAATGAAGCCGTATTATTCTGAGCTTGCGGTGGATCTGAAGGGAGAGACGCCACAAGGGCTGGAGCAGAAGCTGGATGCCCTGGCAGATCCCGATGACCGTGATTTTTCCGGACATACTGTATCATCCTTATCCGGAAATAGCTGCAGCGGTTCCGATACGGTACTGGTTTATACTGCTACCAATCTGGTACGGGATAATCTGATACCGGAGTTAAAGATGCTTCTTGCGTCCATGATCGTTCCGTTGTTTTATATGGGTCTTGTCTTTGTCTGTGTGGCATTAACGGTATTGTCCGTGCAGCAACTTAGCGATTCGTCGAAATATAAATTCCGGTATGATGTGTTGGAAAAAATCGGTCTGTCCCCAAAACAGGTCAGATCACTCCTGCTGCGGCAGATGGCGGGTTACTATTTGTGCCCGGCACTACTGGCATTGGTGATCAGTGGAAAAATGGTTTTGTATATCAGTGGAATTTTTGTCCGTGGGACAGGCGTGTCAAGCCGTGTGTCTACCTATTTTGTAGAGGGAACCCTGCTGTTTATGGGAATCTATTTGGTTTATTTTGCGGTGACATTTCTCTGTTTCCAGAGATCAATATTTTTAAAAGAACGGTGAGCAGCTAGGCCTTAACCGCCCAGCGCATTTTGGTAGAGCGTGCCCGTGGGTTCTGTGCACATTCCTGTGCAGAAGGGCGTACCACATCCTTGGAGTATTCACTGTAGATACCTGCCTTATAACCGGTCTTGAGCGCCTTTTTTACCAGTTTGTCCTCTCCGGAGTGGAAGGTCAGGATGGCAGCTCTGCCGCCGGGCTTTAAGGCGTCCGGCAGCTTTTCCATAAATTCATAGAGAACCTCGAATTCATTGTTGACATCGATCCGAAGTGCCTGAAAAACACGCTGGCATGTCTTTTTGACCGTGTCCTTTCGATCCTTTTCCGGAAGGAAGGACAACGTTTCTTCGATGATCTGACGCAGCTTTGTGGTTGTATCCACATGATTGCCGCGGCGGATGTATTCGGTGATCGCTTTTGCAATCTCATCGCTGTAGGGCTCGTCGGAGTTTTCGTAAAACATGCCCGCAAGCTCCTCGCGGCTGATATGCTCCAGACGCTCGGCGGCGCTGATGCCTTCTTTTTGATTCAGACGTAGATCAAGAGGTCCGTCAATTTTAAAAGAAAATCCGCGCTTTGGATTATCGATCTGCATGGAGGAGACACCGAGATCCGCCAGCAGAAAATCGAAGCCGCCGGCTTCCCTTGCAATCTCATCAATCGTACAGAAATTCTGCAGCTTGATTGTCAGTATGTCCTCGCCAAAGCCAAGGTCTGCCAGACGCTTTCTTGTCCTAGCGGACTCCTCGGGATCGACATCGGTGGCGTACATATGACCTTCACCGTTTAACTGCTCCAGCATAGCGCGTGTGTGACCGCCATAGCCGAGTGTGGCATCAAAGCCGGTCTGACCGGGCTTGATCTGCAGAAAATCAAGAATTTCAGGCACCATGATCGAAATGTGCATTCCCGCAGGCGTATTTCCCTTGCGGATCACATGCTGGATCGTATCCTGATATTTTTCCGGATTTAATTCTTTATATTTCTCTTCAAAACGTTTTGGATATTTTCCTTTATAGCGGACACGGCGTTTGTGCGGTGTCTGCTGTTTATTTTCATTTTCCATGGTGATCTCCATTTCTGATCGTTTATCCCAAAGGGGCGAAGTGAAAACGCCCTCCGGAATGCAATAGTTGACTTTTGTTGCAAGCATAACACGGTGGTCATGGGATGTCAAATGGGAGGATATGTGTATTTTACCCCGCCCCTTTTTGAAGATACTGCTGTTTTGATCGGTGTTCTGGCAATTTCCAATTCCATGAATACAGCAGGAATGCAGCCAGGGTGTGACTGTCTTTTTTGTGCAGAGTATTGTTTTTTTCAAAGATACACGATACAATAAAAGTTGTGTCTTTTGGGCAAATTACTTTTAGGAGGCATCTGATGAAAAAATTATTGAAGTATATTACGGAGTACCGGAAGGAATGTATTCTGGGACCGTTGTTTAAATTGCTGGAAGCATGCTTTGACCTGACTGTGCCATTGGTAATGTCATGGCTGATCGACCGTGGTATTTCCCAGAATGATGTACCGTATATCTGGAAGATGGGCGGACTTTTGCTGATTCTGGCAGCGATTGGTCTGACCTGTTCGATCACGGCGCAGTATTTTGCCGCAAAGGCAGCTGTTGGCTTTGCAACGAAGCTTCGCCATGCGGTATTTAAACACATTGAATCCTTATCCTTTACGGAGATGGATGAGGCGGGAACTTCGATGATGATCACGCGAATGACGAGCGACATCAATCAGGTACAGTCGGGAACCAATCTGGCTCTTCGGCTGTTTCTGCGCTCCCCGTTTATCGTATTTGGTGCGGCAGTGATGGCATTTACCATTGACGTGAAGGCGGCACTTGTATTTGCGGTTGTGATTCCGTTGCTGGCGCTGGTTGTATTTGGTATCATGTTGATCACCATGCCGATGTATCAGAAGGTACAGGGGCATCTGGACCGTCTGCTTGGTGTGACGAGACAGAACTTAAGCGGTGTCCGCGTGATCCGGGCATTCAACAAGGAGCAGGCAGAGCGGGAAAGCTTTGGCAGAGAAAATGACCTTCTGACAAGAATGCAGCTTTTCGTGGGACGTATTTCCGCACTGATGAACCCGGTCACCTACATTATGATCAATGGTGCGCTGGTTGCACTGATCTGGACAGGTGCCGTCCGCATTGATATGGGTACGCTCAAACAGGGACAGATCGTTGCGCTGATCAATTATATGTCCCAGATCCTTGTCGAGCTTGTCAAAATGGCAAATACGATCATTATGTCTACCAAGTGCGTGGCATGCGGAAACCGTATACAGGCACTGCTTGAGGTAGAAAGCAGTCTGGAGGACGGCAGTCAGTCCTTTGAGGAAAACGGACAGGAGGTGACGCCGGCACGCGTTGAGTTTGACCATGTTTCCCTGACATATAAGGGGGCCGGCGGAGAATCCCTCGAGGATATTACATTTACGGCGGAGCCGGGAAAGACGATCGGCATCATCGGAGGAACCGGTTCCGGAAAGAGTTCTCTGGTGCATATGATTCCGAGATTTTATGATGCGACAGAGGGAAGTGTCCGAATTAACGGACAGGATGTAAAATCCTACCGAATGGATGATTTAAGACAGCACATCGGTATTGTTATGCAGAAGGCGGTTCTGTTCCATGGAACGATCCGCGAGAATATCCGCTGGGGAGCACCGGAGGCGACCGATGAACAGATCAACGAAGCACTTGAGCTTGCACAGGCGGCAGAGGTCGTTGCCGGAAAGCCGGAGGGGCTTGACTATGAGATCGAACAGGGAGGACGCAACCTTTCCGGAGGACAAAGACAGCGATTTACCATTGCGAGAGCTCTGGTGCGCAAGCCTTCAGTTCTGATCCTTGATGACAGTGCATCGGCACTGGATTTTGCGACCGATGCCAAGCTTCGAAAAGCACTGGCAGGTCTGAAAAGTACTTCAACGATCTTTATTGTTTCGCAGAGAACCTCTTCCATCCAGCAGGCGGACAAGATTCTGGTGTTAGACGATGGAAAGCTTGTTGGCATGGGTACGCATGAGGAATTGTTAGAAAACTGCAGTGTATATAAGGAAATCTATGATTCCCAGTTTAAGAAACCGGAGGAGACAACACCTTCGCAGGGAAAGGAGCGATAATATATGGCAGGGAAAAATGAACTGAGCAGAGATGACCAGAAGAAAACGCTCGTTAAGGTAATGAAATATATTAAAAAGTACAGAATGCTTGTGGTACTGTCTCTGATATTTGCGGCAGTGACTGTAGTAACTACCTTGTATCTGCCGATCCTGACCGGTAATGCCGTGGATCTGATGGTGAAGAAGGGAAAGGTAGATTTTGTCGGTTTAAAACCGATCGTGAGGACGATGCTGATCGTTCTTGTGATCACAGGAGTCGCGCAGTGGATCATGAATATCTGTAACAACTACATCACCTATCATGTGGTGCAGGATATCCGAAAGGATGCCATGGACCGGATTCAGATCGTACCGTTAAAATATCTGGATGGTCATGCAGCAGGTGATATTGTCAGCCGTGTGATCGCAGATGCCGATCAGTTTGCGGATGGTCTGCTGATGGGGTTTACGCAGGCATTTACCGGTGTTATGACGATCATCGGAACTCTCGGCTTCATGCTCTGGATCAATGGATGGATTACACTTGTCGTTATTCTTGTTACGCCGTTGTCCTTTTTTGTGGCGGGCTTTATTGCAAAGAAATCCTACAGCATGTTCCAGCTCCAGTCCAAGGCGAGAGGTGAGCAGACCGCGCTGATCGATGAGATGATCGGTAATCAGAGAGTTGTGCAGGCATATGGTCATGAAAAGCGTTCGCTGGAGCAGTTTGATGAGATCAACGGCAGACTGGAGAAGTATTCGCTCAAAGCCACTTTTTTCTCCTCAATTACAAATCCGGCAACCCGTTTTGTCAACAATCTGGTATATGCCGGAGTCGGTATTGTAGGCGCGTTCTTCGCAATTCACGGTATGCTGTCCGTTGGACGCCTGAGCAGCTTCTTAAGCTATGCCAATCAGTACACAAAGCCGTTTAACGAGATCTCCGGCGTCATCACAGAGCTGCAGAATGCGATCGCCTGTGCCGCCAGAGTATTTGAACTGATGGAGGCTGAGCCGCAGGAACCGGACAGCCCGGATGCGATCGAGCTTACGCAGGTAAAGGGAGCGGTAGAACTGAAAAATGTATCCTTCTCCTATGTGCCGGAGCAGAAGCTGATCCAGAATTTTAATCTTTCCGTAAAACCGGGACAGCGTGTTGCGATTGTCGGACCGACCGGCTGTGGAAAGACGACTGTGATCAATCTTCTGATGCGCTTCTACGATGTCAATAAGGGCGTGATCGCCGTAGATGGAACAGATATCCGTAATATGACGAGAGCCAGTCTGCGAAGCAGCATCGGAATGGTGCTGCAGGAGACATGGTTGAAGAATGGAACGATCCGTGACAACATTATCATGGGAAAACCGGACGCAACAGAGGAAGAGATCATTGCGGCTGCAAAGGCAACGCATGCACACAGCTTTATCAAGCGTCTGCCACAGGGCTATGACACGGTGGTGCGTGAGGATGGTGATAACCTATCCCAGGGACAGAAGCAGCTTTTGTGTATCACAAGAGTAATGCTGTGCCAGCCGCCAATGCTGATTTTGGATGAGGCGACCTCATCTATCGATACCCGTACGGAGATCCGTATTCAGAGAGCGTTTGAGAAGCTGATGAAGGGTAGAACAAGCTTTATTGTGGCGCATCGTTTATCGACGATTAAAAATGCCGATATCATTCTTGTCATGAAGGATGGCAATATTATAGAACAGGGCAACCATGAAAGTCTGCTGGCACAGAACGGCTTCTATGCAAATCTGTACAACAGCCAGTTTGCGTAAAGAATTTGAAATCACAAAAAGGAATTGGTAAAATGGACAAAAAAGTATTGGTACTTGATCTGGATGGTACACTGACAAATTCAGAAAAGAAAATAACACCGGAGACGAAAAAAGCACTGATGGAAATACAGGAACAGGGACACACGGTTGTGTTGGCGTCCGGGCGCCCGACTGCCGGCATTGAGCCTTTGGCAGAGGAATTAAAGCTCAAGGAAAACGGAGGATATATTCTTTCGTTTAACGGGGGAAAGATCACGGACTGCAGTACGGATGAGGTGATCTATCAGAAGACACTTCCGCCGGAGCTTGTGCCGGATCTGTTCCGGCTTGCAAGGAAGCTGGATATCGGACTTCTTTCCTATGATGAGGACAATAATATTATCACCGGCATGCATTATGATGAATATATCGATGTGGAGAAAAATATCAATCATCTTCCGGTAAAACAGATGGAGCGTGTGGAGGATTATGTGGACTTCCCGCTGAATAAATGTCTGGGAACAGCGGAGCCATCCGTGGCGGCAGAGGCCGAGAAGATTTATGAGGAAAAGTTTGGGGACAAGCTCTGCATCAGCCGCAGTGAGCCGTTTTTTTTGGAGATCACGCCGAAGGGAATTGACAAGGCAGCATCACTGGAGCGTTTCTGTCAGATGACAGGGCACAAGAGGGAGGATATGATTGCCTGTGGGGATGGATTTAATGACCTGTCGATGATCAAATATGCAGGACTTGGTGTTGCGATGGAGAATGCACAGCCGGTTGTCAAGGAAGCTGCCGATTATGTGACGGCATCCAATGACGAGGATGGTGTGGCGAAGGTGATCCACAAGTTTATTTTGAAGGATAACGTGTCCGAAAATACGGACAGAATGTAACAGGAAATAATGTGTTGATGCCATAAATGCAGACTTACGGGTGTGGTCTGTATGGGAAAGGGGATGTAGTGATATGCAGAAACCGGTAAATAAGAATGCGTCGAAGGAAGCGGCAGAGCTTCTTCGCTATCTGGAGAAAACAGCCGGACATGGAATCATTACAGGACAGCATACGCAGACGAATCCGATGGAGGAGATTTTTTATATCAAAGAGGTAACCGGAAAGACACCGAAGCTTCGCGGCTTTGAGCTGCTGGCATATTCGCCGAATATCAATGAAAAGGATGCCGGGGAGGCATGTCTTACCGAGGTGTACGAAAACAGGGACACATTAAAGACGGCAATGAAGTGGGCGAAGGAATCCGATGGGATTCTGACATTTTCATTTCACTGGTTCTCGCCACTTGGCGGAAGAGACAAAAGCTTTTATGCGGAGCATACGGATTTTGATCCGGAGAAGGTACTTGAGGAAGGCTCGCCGGAGCGGAAAGCGTTTTATCATGATATGGCAGTGATCGCCGGATATCTGAAGGAATTTTGCGATGAGGGCATCCCAATTTTATGGAGACCGTTTCATGAGTCGGACGGGACATGGTTCTGGTGGGGTTCAAAGGGACCGGAGGTTGCCAGAGAATTATATCTTCTGATGTATGATTATTATGTCAATGAGTGGCATCTCGATAATCTGTTGTGGGTATGGAACTGCCGTCTGCCGGAGGGATATCCGGGGGATGCGTATGTCGATGTGGTTTCGGTGGACATTTACCTGCCGGAATATAAGCCGACAGACTATGCAGACGCATACGGGGAACTGATCAAAGCGACAAGCAGCGATAAGGTTGTGGCACTTGCGGAGGTCGGTTATATGCCAGATGTGGACTGCTTGCGCAGTCACATACACCATGGGCATATTACATGACCTGGTCCAAGGAGTTTTGTATCGGTGAGCAGTACAACAGTAAGGAGAATCTTCGCCGGATGTATGACAGTGATTATACGGTGACCTAATAATGTATCCGAAAATGCTCGTAATGTGGTGGGAAACAAGGGCAAAACGCCGGTTTTCCCTCTTTATTACAGAGTGCCTGAAGTACAGGATGCCGGAAAAACAGTGGAAATTCTAGTGCCTGGAATAATCCGTAAGATCCTCATTGCGCCGGTATTGTCTCGGAGTGACATCGTATTCCCGGTGGAAGCAGCGGATGTAATGGCTGCAGGAGGCAAAGCCCAGAAAGGAACTGATATCGGTGCAGCTGATGGTACTGTTTTTCAGCATGTAGCAGGAGGTTTCACATTTTTTATGCAGGATATACTGTTGCAGGGTATATCCTGTTTCTTTTTTGAAAAGCTTTGACAAGTACTCAGGGTGAAGTCCCAGAGCTTTAGCTACCTCCCGGCTCGAAAGAGGGTGGGACATATGTCTGACAATGTAATCCACGCCATGCTGGACATGATAGGAAAGAGCTTTGCCCTTGCGAAGCTCATGCATGGCATTGGTAAAAGCGGTGACAGCCTCGACCTTGATCCCGGTGAGCTCTTCCTTGCCGGTGCATTGATCGACCTTTCGGATCAAAAGATCACTGAGGGTAAAGGACTGCTCCGGATCCAGTCCCCCTTCAATACAAAAGCGGGTGATCATGGCGATCAGGATCACATGATGATATTTCATATTCTGCAGAAAATTTGCAGATAGTGTCCCCATATGCTCCCAGTTCTGGGCGGCGATATCTCCCTTTAAAATATCCAGATTGCCGGAAGCAATCTCACGGTAGAAGGCAAATTCCTCCTCCATGGAGGTATGAAAATATTCTTCCTCCTGCTGTTTGACAAGGAGCTTTTGGAGTTCTTTTTTGACGTTCATGGGTATGAGAGCCTCCTTCAATAGAAAATGAATATTATATCTGTATCGTGATATATTTATCTGTTTTATTGTATCATATCCGGCAAAATAATACTATGATGAAGTTGTAAAAAAGAAAACAGATTACGCTTATATAAATGCAGGAAAAAGAAAGGAAAGGTGATCACGATGAGAAAATGGATCGGATATGAAAAGGGTGTCAATCTTGGTGGCTGGCTGTCACAGTGTGATTACAGCAAAGAACGGCTGGAACATTTTATTGAGGAGGAAGATATCAAGCGTCTCAGTACATGGGGGTTAGACCATCTTCGTCTGCCAATGGATTACAATGTCCTGCGGGAGGAAAACGGAACATTTAAGAAGGACGGTTTTGAGTATGTAAAGCGTGCTGTAGAGTGGTGTCGCAAATATGGGTTGAATGTCATTCTGGATCTTCATAAAACTGCAGGTTATTCCTTTGATAAGGGCGAGCAGGAGCATGGATTTTTTGCGGAAGAGAGCTATCAGGAATATTTCTATACACTGTGGGAGGAAATTGCCCGGAAATTTGCCGGATATGGAGATCAGGTTGCCTTTGAGCTTCTTAATGAAGTGACGGACGAAAAGACCATGGATGCGTGGAATGGCATTTCACAGGAATGCATCCGCCGTATCCGCAAGATTACACCGACGGTAAAGATCCTTGTGGGCGGTTATTGGAATAACAGTGTGGCAGCTGTGAAGGATCTGGCAATGCCTGCCGATGAGAACATTGTCTATAATTTTCACTGCTATGAACCGTTGATCTTTACGCATCAGGGAGCAGGTTGGATAGATACCATGCCTTCAGATTACCGGATGTCCTTTGATAATGACATGTCTGTATTTTTGGACAGTACAAAGAAGTATCTGCCGGATAATATGATAATGCTGGAGCCGGCAAAGGACATTGCCCATGCTCTGGACAGTGAATTTTTTGAAAAGCTGTTTGCAGAGGCGGTCTCTGTGGCAGAGGAGAGAAATGTACCATTATATTGTGGGGAATATGGAGTGATCAATCTGGCATCCCCGGAGGATACTTTGAAATGGTATCAAAGCATTCATGCTGTATTTGAAAAATATGGTATTGGAAGAGCAGCATGGAGTTACAAGGAGATGGACTTTGGTCTTATTGACGGGCATATGGATCCGGTACGAAAGGAAGTAATCCGGGAGCTTTGATGGTATTTCCTCTCTTTCAATTTACGATAAACTGTGATAGAGTGTTAGAAAGTGTGGAGGAAAGAATCATGGAAACTTTATAGCGGATGTAAAAGGATTTTGACATGTATTTTTGGCGCTGTCAAAGTCGTTTGATAGACGGTAAGAAATATTGTCCCTATACTAAAAGAGCCAGGGAGGTGAGGCAGTATGGAGTATGATATCGGAAGTAAAATAAAGAATGCCCGGCTTGAGAAAAAGATAACGCAGGAACAGGTTGCTGAATTATTGGGAGTAAGTCGTCAAACAATATCAAACTGGGAAAATGCAAAATCTTATCCGGATATTATCAGCGTCATAAAAATGAGCGAGTGTTACGATGTTTCTCTCGATTATTTGTTAAAGGGAGAACAGAAAATGGACTCCTATTATGATTATCTTGAAGAAAGTACAAATGTCGTAAAAAGCAACATTAAAAGAAATAAAATGATTACCATCTTGTCTTATCTGCTGATTTGGGCGATTGCAATGATCGCGTTCTGGTTTTTTAAAGACGATAGTAGTGCGATGGGGTATAGTTTATTATACCTTTGGGTTCTTCTTCCTGTAACAACATTTTTTGTTTCTGTTATTATCGGGATTAATGACTTTTGGGGAATAAAAAAATGGGCCTTTACTGTCTTTTTTGGTATAATGTATATGCTTGCTGAATACGGTACATTCAAAATGGCAAATAATATTGCTTTTAACAAGCTGAATGCACCGGATTGGGGAATGATTGCAGGCGGAACAATAATTTCCGCAACGGGTATGCTAATAGGGTTTTTGTTTCATTTAATTGGAAGTGCTGAAAACAAAAAGAGGAGGCCTGTATGACAAATATTTTCAGTGCAAAGAGCGAAAAAGAAATTATTAATGATGACAATTATGTTTCATTGAGTTCAAGCAACGAGGACGGTGATAAAAAATCATCGTATGTTTATAATCAGTTTTTCAAAAAATTTATTGATTGCTCGAAAGTAGATAAAGTTGTATGTAATGGACATACTTATTCGGTTGCTGATTAAAATTATTACTCTTAAAGCAATAAATATTTGCCCCGGTTCAAAATGAAGATATTTTACAAGACTTTCTGTATTATAGCGGTTATTATGCGTATTACTCTTAGGAAAATAAAATGCCGAAAAGCTTTGAAACATAAGGCTTTTCGGCATTTAAGTTTTTTAAGAATATAGTCGGTTTTTATATATAGATTTTAATAAATAATATAAAAAGTCATCATTCCCCTATAAATGTTTTCCGCAGCTTCTTCATATCCAGTGTCTGGCTTGGCTTAAACGCATCGGAGCTGACATAGGATATGATGGAGCGGATAAACTGATCGACCTCCGGAAGCTTTGTGACATCGCGGTATGTGATCACTTCGTCTGTTGCGGTGATTGATTCATCGCGGGTCGGTTCTGTCAGGTTGACAAGCTCGCTGAGACGGATCGTACAAACCATCAGAGAACCGTTTCCGACCTGTCCCTCAAACAGGATGCCAAGCTTGTGGTTGCGGTCGAAGTTATCGATCATCTGAACGATCGGACGGAAGCTTTTGTCTGTCGTATCATCCAGAATCGCACAGTCACAGTGTGAAACAAGCTGATACCACTGTGGTGTTGCGTAGGAGTGGGATGGAAACTGCTTTAATGCAGCATGTTCATTCTGGATCAGCAGGCCCATTGTGCCGACTGCGACCGGTTTTTTCATCCACTCGCAGATATCGCGGAACATCGGGTAGCACCAGAACTCTGTACAGTAGAAGCCCTTGAGGCTTTCTTTTGTCTCCTCCGGCAGGTAGAGAACACGGCTTCCCTTGGCAAGAAGTGCATCTGCCTGATCGAAATTGTTGGTGATATATGTGGTATGTTCGCCCTCGCCTACGGTTGCAACGGTCGCAGGATCGATCCGGTCGGTAGCGGCAGGATACAGGAACAGTTCGTATTCGTTATGAATATCTGTGCCATCAATGTCCAGAGTCAGTGTTGCCGTTCCTGCTTCAGAAACAGCCGGAACATCGATCGTGACCGCTCCGAGTTCGTTAAGACCAAGGAGCTCGTCCGGCAGGGCAACTGTATTTTCGCTTGACACCGTACCGTCTGCTAATGTGAAGCGGCAGGTTACGGACTTACCGGCAAGGCTTTCCTGACGGTAGTAGCGGATGGCGAGTGAAACATTAAAGGATGTTCCTGCGGTTAAAACATAGCTGTCAAATTCGGCAAGCAGGATCGCATCGGAACAGTACTGTGCCCACTCCTTGGTTGTGACAAGTCCTTTGCTGTCCATAAATGCATCAAGAATACCGACAAGAGCGGTGCCCTGACCGGAGAAATCCTGAATGTCGAGAATCTGATATCCGGCAAGGCTTTTGGTGCGGGCAGCAGCCTCCAGCTCTTCTTTATAACATTGAACGGCAAGCTTACCACTGTTGTAGAAAAAGTCGTCTGCCTGATCTGCCATACCCTTCTCGGTAAGGCGCTCACGGAATACCTCAAAGTTGCGTGCCTTGAGAACACCGGTGTATTTGTCGATCTCATGGAAATCCGGATAAACACAGTACTGACCGATCTCATGGGAGATAACCGGTATCTCCGGCATGAGAACCTCTGTGTTCTCGGCTGCCTTTACCTTCTTGACACCGGTACCGTACTGGATCTCAATCTCTGCTGCGTCATCACTGCTGTCTGTGCTTGTGTGTGTTGGCAGAATTGCTTCATCGTAATTCTTGCGGGTGGACGGCTCGGCACTTTGAACATGACCGAGCGGTGCATCGCACATGCCATAGGAACCACGGAAAAGACGGTTCTTGCTCAGACGGACACCAACAAAGAAATCTTCCTCCGGAAGAATGACCGGTGTATGTTGGAAGTTGTTGGAACCCTGTGTATATAAGTGGCGTGTATCCACAGCCTTGTAAGCGGCGAGAATCTCGGAAATACGCTCCTTGCTTCCCCAGAGCTCGTTACCAAGGGACATCATACAGTAGGAAGCGTGGTTTCCAAAATATTTCATCATGCGGAAGCCTTCCTCGATGAGGTATGACTGTTCTGTGTCGTTGTGCCCCTCCTCACCCGGCGCGGTCATTGTGCCCCAGAACGGAAGCTGTGGCTCCATATAGATGCCGACCAGATCAGCAGCCGTAAATGCGGCATCCGGCGGACAGCAGGTGTGGAAACGATAGTGGTTGATACCATAGCTCTTTGAGATAGAAAGAACACGGATCCATTCCTCAACGGTAGCAGGAACTGCTCCGGTCAGAGGAAAAATCAGACCGTCATGCTTTCCTCGCAGGAATGTCTTGCGTCCGTTGATCGTAAAATCAAGACCGTCTGCTTTAAAATCACGGAAGCCGAACGTTGTGACAGAAGTTTCTTCGCTGTCTGCAAAGGAGGCAGTCAGCTCATAGATCACCGGTGAATACTCACTCCAGTAAACCGGCTCCTCATTCAGTTCATATGTAATGCTTGTCACAGCCTCTCCTGCCGGAAATGGCACGTCAAAGCTCTGTGCTGCTGTTGCATGATCCTTCAGCCCGTCACGGTCACGAAGTCTGGTTTCAACCCGGATCTGCTTTGTGGCATCGGTGCCGGAGATGTTTACGGTAGTAAGCTCCAGAGTCACGGAAGCCTTTGCAGTATCCGGATACGTCTTAATATGTGAGATAAAACAGGTATCATGAATATGGAGAGAGATCTCTCCGATGATACCGTTCCAGTTGGTCTGAGTGTCAGGCGATGTCAGGTGACCGCCCTTTGTCGGATATGCCAGTGGATCTGCTTCGCCCTCTTCCGGTTTCTGGAGATTGGCAACAAGGATCGTCAGACGAAAATCCGGTTTGGTGACCGCCCCAGTCAGGTCATAGATGTGCGGTGTGTTCAGACTGTCATAGCTGCCGATCGGAACATCATCCACCCATACCTTTGTCACACGCGTGCGCTCCAGATAAAGGAAAATATTTTTGGAAAGATCGGCCTGCTCGAGATGAACCTCTTTGGAATACCAGGCGTAGCCCTCGAACAGATAAGGATCGGTCAGAGTACCGGTTTCGCGCTTGTCGGAAAATGTTCCCTTCTGTGCCATGGAGGTTGTCCCCGGCAGTGTGATCGTATCGCCAAGCGGTGTTGTATAAAATGCGTCATGAATGCCGGTGCAGCCGGCGTCAAGCCGGAAGTCCCAGACACCCTGTAAACTGATATTTTTAGTCATTCTTGTTCTCCTATTAGTGTTAAATTTCGACAGGAAAAATCCCTGCTTATGATTATACATGTTGTATCCGGCTCTTTCAATAAAAAGATGCAGGATTGCCGAAATTGCGCAATAAAGGTGTAATTGTTGGAAACATAATAATACTGCATAAAATCGAAGACATATTTGAGGTTTTGAATGAGCTGTGATATACTGCAAAACAGAGGGTGAATACAGATGAGAAGAGGGATTGCTTCGTGAAGATACAGGAATGGCGCAGACTGGCGTTTTGCAGTGTCGGTCTGTTGGCGGCTGTACTGCTTGTCAGTCTGACCGGAATGCTTCATCCACTGGCAGGTAACAATCTGCCCGGAGAAGAAAACGGAACCGGGACGGCATCAGAACGGCTGCAGGATATTGCGCATGTGGAAGCGCATGGCAGAAATGAAAACAGGTCTGCGGTCACGCAGGAGCCGAGGCGGCAGTATGTGGTAGTCATTGATGCCGGACACGGCGGCGATGATGAAGGAACCGGATCGACGGACTGGAAGTACCTGGAGAAGGATTATGCACTGAAGGTGTCAGACTGTCTGAAGGAAATATTAGACGGAACGGACATTCAGGCGTATTACACAAGAACCGATGACAGGGAAGTATCCAAGGAGGATCGCGTTCGTCTGGCGAAGAAGGTCGGGGCAGATGCACTGATCAGCATTCACTGTAATGCATCGGATCCGGATGAGACAACGGCGAAGGGAGTGGAGACGCTTTATTCTTCCAGAAAGGCAGCAGCGAAGAATGGACTTTCCAGTAAAGAACTGGCGCGCAATATGCTGGAGTGTGTCTGTGAAACGACAGGCAGACAGAAGAGAAAGGTGATCCGCAGAGACCGCCTGTATCTGATGCATCATGCGGACATGCCGGTGACGATCGTTGAGATCGGCTTTATGACCAACCGGTCGGATATGGAGTATATGAAGTCCGAAGAGAACCAGAAGGCAATTGCGCAGGGAATTTATCGGGGAATCTGCACAAGCTTTCATATCTCCGAATAGAAAACAGACGATATGTCCGTGAAATGGAACATAATAAAAGGAAAAGAGGATAATCATGAAAAAAATAATCGTAGCAACCGGCAATGAAGGTAAAATGAAAGAGTTTCGTCAGATCCTGCAGGGGGAGGATATCGTATTTTCTTCTCTGAAGGATGAGAATCTGCAGGATGTAGAGATCGTTGAGGATGGCAGCACATTTGAAGAGAATGCACTGATCAAGGCACGTAAGATCTCGGAACTGACCGGACAGATCGTTCTGGCGGATGACTCCGGACTTGAGGTGGATGCACTGGATAAGGCACCGGGAATCTACTCCGCAAGATATATGGGAGAGGATACTCCGTATACAGTGAAAAATAATCATATCATCGAGCTTTTAAAGGATGTGGAGAGCGACGACCGCAGTGCCAGATTCGTCTGTGTGATCGCCTGTGTATTTCCGGACGGAAGAAGTTTCACCTGCCGCGGCGTGGTAGAAGGTCAGATCGGCTACAGTGAGAAGGGTGAGAACGGCTTTGGTTATGACCCGATCTTTTATGTGCCGGAGCTTGGCTGCACAACGGCAGAGCTTAAGCCGGAGGATAAAAATCAGATCAGCACAGAGGGCGGGCTCTGACAGAGATGTACCGGAAAATGAAAGAATATGGTATTGTCTGATCAGAAAGCGGAAACAGAGAAAGGAATGTCAGATTAGTATGGAGAATAACGCAGCAGAACAGATCAAGGTGCTTGTGGTAAGCGATTCCCACGGAAGAAATGAGAATCTCAAAAAGGCAGTTGCAAATATGCGGGGAACTCATTGCAGGATGTTTCATCTGGGCGATTTTCAGTGCGATCCGGATGATATCTATGATCTGGCAGGCGTGCCGGTTGATATGGTGCGCGGCAATTGCGACAGCAGTCTTTGTGGTGTGCCGCTCTCAAAGATTGTGGAGATTGGCGGTTATCGGATCCTGCTGACACATGGTCATCAGTATGCAGGCTTTGACAGCATTGGAAGCATGAGTGAACTGGCGCGTGCCAATGACGTTTCCATCGTGATGTGCGGTCATACACATATTCCGCATGTGGAGCAGAGAAACGGTGTCTATGTGGTCAATCCGGGAAGTATTTCCAGACCGAGACAGGAGGGGCATCAGCCATCGTATCTTGTCATGAATATTGAACAGGGACGAGTAGATTTTGTGCCGGTGTATTTGACGTAAAAGCAGATTTCTGATATAATAGTTCTAAAATGAACTGTCTGATGCAAGGGAAAGCATCGTGTCCTGTCAATGTCAGACAATGGGGAGGGCTTCATGGATGACAGAATGGAACAATTATTAAGTGGTCAGTATTTCAAAAAGTATCAGGAAGTTATGTATTCCGAAATTACTGAAAAATTTAATATGACGATTATGGAAGTGCGTGTGCTGCTTTTTTTTGATAATCATGGAAGCCGCAACACGGCGAAGGATCTTGTGAAGATCTTTCATTTTACCAAGTCGAACGTGTCCAAAGCGATTGACAGTCTGCTGCTTCGCGGGTATTTAAAAAAGCAGTATGATGATCAGGACAGACGGTATATTCATTTGACGGTACAGCCGGAAGCAGCCTGTGTGCTGGAGATGGCAAGGCAGTGCAGAGGGAGATGTTTCAGGAAATATTCCGGGGGATCAGCGAGGAGGAGCTTCTGGTTGTTCAGAACGTAGCGCAGAAGATTCACCAGAATATATCCGATGCATTGCAGTAATTGGGGGATGTGCATCGGAGCACGGGAAACCCGAAGGCATTTTTGAAAGGAAAGGTGATATTGTGCAGGATAATTTTGAAAAGATGATGAGCGATTTTACACACAAGTACAAGGATGTCTGTATTCAGAACAATTCCATTGACAGCAGTCTTTTTGCAGAATATGGGGTGAAGCGCGGGCTTCGTGACAAGAACGGTAAGGGCGTACTTTCCGGTATTACCAATATTTCTCTGATCAAGGCGAGTGACATTGTGGACGGTAAGGTTATTCCGTGTGATGGTCAGTTGTTCTATCGTGGATACAATATTTACGATCTGACGAACGGCATGAGAAAGGATAAACGTTTTGGGTTTGAGGAGATCACATATCTTCTGCTGTTTGGCAACCTTCCGACGAAGAGTGAGCTCGAGGAATTCCGTGGGATCCTTGCAAAGAACAGAAGACTCCCTACGAACTTTGTCCGTGACGTTATCATGAAGGCGCCGAGCCAGGATATCATGAATTCCCTGACGAAAAGTGTACTGACACTTTCTTCCTATGACGATAAGGTATCCGACATCAGTCTGGAGAATGTACTGTCACAGTGTCTGATGCTGATCAGTGTATTCCCGATGCTGTCTGTATATGGATATCATGCATATAATCATTATGAGAGAGACGAGAGCTTCTACATCCATCGTCCGGATGACAATCTGTCCGCAGCAGAGAATATCTTAAGAATGCTGCGTCCGGATAAGAAGTATACGGATCTGGAGGCAAAGGTACTCGATATGGCTCTGGTGCTTCATATGGAGCATGGTGGCGGCAACAACTCCACATTTACGACAAGAGTAGTTACCTCTGCAGGCTCCGACACCTACTCTGTTATTGCAGCCGCTCTTTCTTCCCTGAAGGGACCAAAGCATGGCGGAGCCAATATCAAGGTTGTTGAGATGATGCACGACATTAAGGAGCATGTCCGCGATACCGAGGATGAGGATGAGGTACGTGCATACCTTAAGAAGATCCTTCATAAGGAGGCATTTGACCGTCGTGGTCTGATCTATGGCATGGGTCATGCCGTATATTCCATTTCTGATCCGCGTGCCGTGGCATTCCGTGGCTTTGTGGAGAGCCTTGCACAGGAGAAACATGAGAATAAGGATTATGCACTTTATTCTATGATCGAGAGGATCGCTCCGGAGGTTATCGGCGAGGAGTGTGCGATCTACAAAGGCGTCAGCGCAAACGTCGATTTCTACAGCGGATTTGTATACACAATGCTTGGAATCCCAACAGAGCTGTTTACACCGATCTTTGCGATGGCTCGTATCGTTGGATGGAGCGCACACCGTATGGAAGAGCTTATCAATGTAGATAAGATCATTCGTCCTGCATATCAGAGTATTATGGTGCAGAAACCATATGAGAGTCTTGCGGACCGCAGTACACCAAAGTTAGACCGTAAGGGCAAGGAGCCTCTGAAGATTTCCATGAAGGATGAGAGCTGTTGATAAAGGAGGCTGACAATGTATATTGGTTCACATATTTCTGCATCAAAGGGCTTTGAGGCAATGGGAAAGCAGGCGTTAAAGCTTGGTGCCAACACATTTGCCTTTTTCACAAGGAATCCCCGTGGCGGTAAGGCAAAGGAGATTGATCCGGCAGATGTGGATAAGCTGCTCGCACTGATGGAGGAGCATCATTTTGGTAAACTGGTCGCACATGCACCGTACACGATGAATCTCTGCGCTGCCAAGGAGAATGTCAGAAGCTTTTCGATGGAGATGTTTCAGGACGATCTGAAGAGAATGGATTACCTGCCGGGCAATTATTATAATTTCCATCCGGGTTCTCATGTGGGACAGGGTGCAGAGCAGGGGATCGAAATGATCGCGGAGGCGCTCAACGGAGCACTGTTTGAGGAGCAGACCACGACGGTGCTGCTGGAGACGATGGCAGGGAAGGGCAGCGAGGTCGGAAGAAGCTTTGAGGAGCTTCGCCGGATCATCGACCTGGTTGACCTTGATGATAAGCTGGGTGTCTGTCTGGATACCTGTCATATCTGGGATGGCGGCTATGATGTTGTCGATCATCTGGATGATGTATTAAATGAGTTTGATCAGGTGATCGGACTGGACCGCTTAAAGGCAATTCATTTAAATGACAGCATGAACCCGCTCGGTGCACACAAGGACCGTCACGAGAAGATCGGTCAGGGACATCTGGGACTTGAGGCGATCACAAGGATCATCAATCATCCGGCACTTAAGGAGCTTCCGTTTATTCTGGAGACGCCAAACGATGATGAGGGATATACCAATGAGATTGCCATGCTCCGCAAGCTTCGGAAGGAGTAAGGAGCCGGGGAAGAATCTTAATAAATTTGTAATTTATGATACCTGCAGGATGTGGTATTCTATAATAGAATATATCCTGTGGGTATTTTGATTTTGTGGCGCTGATTTCGTGAGACAGTGCAGAAGGAGGAACAAGTATGGGGGAAGGCATGGCAACGATCCTTGTGGCGGACGATGATCCGGATATCGCAGAGCTTGTGGAGATCCATCTTGCCGAGGAAGGCTTTCGTGTTTATAAAGCATATGATGGAAGGGAAGCACTGCAGGTTTTTGCGAGGGAGAAGATCGATCTGGCGATTCTTGATATTATGATGCCGGGCATTGACGGAATCCATGTCTGTGAGAAGATCCGCGAGGTCAGTATGATCCCGGTGATCATGCTGAGCGCGAAGGATTCCGAGGCAGACAAGGTGGCAGGTCTTGGGATCGGAGCGGATGATTATGTGACAAAGCCATTTCAGACGGGAGAGCTTGCCGCCCGTGTAAAGTCCCAGTTACGGCGTTATCAGAAGTTCGGTGTACAGGATCCGGCGGAGCGCACCGATGAGATCCGCCTGGAAAATTTACACATTGACAAAAGCCTTCATGCGGTGGAAGCCTTTGGAAGGCAGGTACATCTGACGCATCTGGAGTTTGAGATACTGTATCTGTTAGCATCCCATCCGGGTCAGATATTCAGTACCGATGAGATTTTTGAAAAGGTATGGAAAGAGAAAAGCTACGACATGAGTAACACGGTGATGGTGCATATCCGGAGACTCCGGGAGAAGCTGGAGGGAAGACAGAGAAAGGCTCAGATCATCAAAACGGTCTGGGGAGTGGGATATAAGATTGAAGCATAGTATTTGGAAGAGCCTGAGACTGAAGCTTGTATTGTATGGGGCGGCGAGTCTGCTGCTTGCCGGAGTGACAGAGAGTATTCTCGCGATGCTTCTGTATCTGATGTCTACGGTGCTTGGGGTATCCAGACAGGATGCAGTCTATACACAGGACAGTCTTTCACATGGACAGGGTGCGGGGAACACAATGTCAGGGGTTTTTCGTCATCTGGAGCAGCTTGGAAGCGACAGTTTTTATACGATAGCTGTAGTGGGTATTCTTGCGGGACTGTTTCTTTTTGTGATCTATTTTCTGTTTCTGACAAGAGGACTGACCGGTGACCTTTCGGATCTGGCGGCGGGCATTTCATCCATGACCATGGAACAACCGCGAAGACTTCCGGTGAAACGACAGGATGAGATCGGGGAGATCGCCCGCTCCGTCAATGAGATGACGGAGGAACTTACCAGGCTGATGGATGCGGAGAGAGAGGCACTGCAGACCAATAAGGAGATGATCGCCTGTCTGGCACATGATTTAAGGACACCTCTTACCTCTTTAAGCGGCTATCTGAATCTGATGATGGATACCGACAAATATGACGCTGCGCAGAGACAGCATTTTACGGAGGTTGCCCTTCGAAAGGCTGACCGGCTGGAGGGACTGATACAGGATCTTTTTGATTATACGAAGCTGATGAGCGGGGAGATCACGCTGCACCGTAAGCAGGTTGATTTTGTAAAGCTGATCGAGCAGATGGTCGAAGAATTTTATCCGCTCATGGAGGATAATGAGCTGCATTGCAGCTTTGACAGTGCATGGAAAAGTCTGGAACTTGCGGTGGATCCGGACCTGATGGCGCGGGCAGTGCAGAATCTTTTAAGCAATGCCGTCAAGTACGGAAAGGATGGCAAGCAGATCCGGATCTGTCTGCAGGAGAGAGATGGGATCGTGTTGTCTGTAACGAATTATGGACTGATCATTCCGGAGGAAAGTCTGGATATGATCTTTGAACGTTTTTACCGGGTAGAAGGAGCAAGGTCACCTCAGACAGGAGGAACCGGACTGGGACTGAATATTGCGAGGGAGATCATTGTGCTGCATGGCGGCAGTATCACGGCACAAAGCAGTCTGCAGGGAACTATATTTGAGATATTCCTTCCATGGCAGAATGAGACGGAGGATGCAGAATTTTGAGAAAACGTTTAATGCATATAGGAAAAGTTCTTTTGATCGCGGCGATGGTCATTCTCTGTCTTGTGTTTCTGGACAGGCTTGGCAGCAGGAGGGTGGGACAGAGAAACGATAATGTGATCTCCTCCAATAAAATGGCTGTGTTTACCAGAGGAAATGTCCATGCGGAGATTCAGATCGGTGCAGCGACAAAGATACGGTACGGCAGGTATACACAGCTTACGGCCAATGTCCGGAATCTGGGGGATAGATTTTCAGGAGTGCTGCGTGTAAAGCCTGTCGGCATCAAAAACGGCACCGTCTATGAAAAGCAATTTGAACTGGCGCATTCCGGCAGCAAATCGCTGAAGCTTTATCTGCCGGTACAGACGGAAAAGGGATCCTTTAAGCTTACCTTTTTGGGGGAAGACGGTCAGGTGTTATATTCCGGTGTGATATGGACGGATGTTGACATGGAAACCGATGGAAAATATGTCGGTATCTGCAGCCGGAAGAAGGACAGGATGCGTTACATGGAGGAGAGCGGTACGAATGTAACATATCTGTCCGGGGAGGAGCTGCCGGAGGATTTTCGCGGTCTGGACTGGCTGGACGTACTGATCGCCAGTGATATAGATCTTCAGACGCTGCAGGAAGCGCAGGTGCGTGCGATCATCAACTGGGTTCGAAACGGAGGTATATTGGTGTTAGCAGACTCCGGTCAGGCAAGAGAAATCTCCCCGTTTCGCGGGAAGCTGTTTGAGTGGAAAAAGCAGGGCAGCTATGACATTGCTACGGCATTTGGCGTGACGGAAAAGGATATGAAGCAGATACGGGAGGAAGCAGTGCGGGAGGCTGCAAAACAGAAGCAGCAGGAGGTCAAGAGGTTCCTTAAAAAGAACCTTTCGGGTGCAATATATAAGAAATGGAAAAATGACATTTCGGATTTGGAGAAATCTGACGAATGTATCCGGCCGGAGGGAGAGATCTATCACTATCTGAGTGGTTATTTTACACAGAGTATGCTGGATGATTTCCTGTCGATGAAGCTGACGGATGTGGAGAAAGCTGCAGTCAGGGAGAATGTTTTTTTCAAAAGAGTTCACAGGGAACTGCAGGAGCTGGAGGTGACCGGTGGCAAAGCACTTTTGAAAACAAGGAAGGGAAAGGTGATACTTCAGGAGAAAAAAACAGGAAGAGGACGTGTGATCATAAGCGGTGTATCGTTAGGTCTTTCCTCACAGTATTGGGATGTGCAGGGAAGCCGGATCCGCAACATTATATGGAAGGATTTTAGTGAGCAGGAGGGACGGCTGAGAGAATATAAAAGGGATGGCGGAGAGACAGAACAGATCTATGAAGACGGGCTGGCCGTGACCGACTGGAACAAGTTGCCGAATCTGCGGTTTTATATTGTTTTTCTGATTGTCTATATTGTGCTTACGAGTCCGGTATTTTATTATCTGATGAAACGGTCGAGACATCGTATGGCAGTCTGGGGGATGATCCCGGCGGCATCGGGGTTGTTTGCGGTACTGATCTACCTGATCGGCACGAGCACGAGACTGGAGGGGCAATGCATTAATTACCTGAATCAGATCGAGGTGGACAGTGAGGGAACCGGCATGCTGGAATGTCATTTCCGGCTGATCCATGATGAGACAGGAAGCTATGAGCTTTCCGTGGATGGAGGTCCGGTTATGGAAAGCTCACAGGAACAGGCAGATGGACAGAAGAAAACGCGTCTGAGCCAGGGAGAAGGAAAGACAACGCTTCAGGTGGAACAGGCACCGTCGTTTGAGGGAACCAATCTCCTGAGTCAGGATTCGGTGCGGCTTGACGGCTCGATCAAGGTGGATCTGTCCGTGTTAAATATGCACCTTCTTGGCAGACTGGAAAACCGCTCGGGCAGTGACCTCGAGGATTGTATGATCTACCACAATGGAGTGATTTATCAGCTTGGGGATATTGCGGATCAGAAGACGTATCTGTTAAAGGAAAATCATTACCTGAAACGTTACTGGGTCAATGATTACAGCGGCAACTACGAGCGTCTGGCAGATAAGTTATTTACGGATACGGCGAAAAGAACGCTGACCGGTGAGCAGAAGAAGAGACGATGGGCTCTTCTGGAAGTGTGCATGAAGAAAATGGGAACGACCGAGACGTTTTTTTATGGATTTGTCCCGGAGGAACAGGAGATATCCGGGTGGTATGATGTCCGGAAAGCAAAACAGCAGAATATGCTGGGAGGCATTGAGAATATTGGCTGCCCGAAATACGGAGAAACCGGTATTATGCTGCGTATTTCCATTGGCGGACAGACGGTGTTAAACGAAGGAGACGCAAGGAATATTCTGGTCGGAGGTGACTAAGTATGCTGAAGATACATCAGGTATCAAAAATCTATCAGAGGAAATATTTGCTGGAGGATCTGAATCTGGAGGTGGCAAATGGTGAGATATTTGGCGTGATCGGTGCACACGGCGCTGGGAAGACAACACTTTGCCGGATGGTTGCGGGGCTTATTCCGTTTGAGGGAGGAGAAATCCTGGCAGGAACCCCGGAGGTGCGGATCGACGGAGAGGGTGCTGCGGGGCTGGTCGGCTATGTCCCTGCAGAGTTTGGAAGATATCGTGATATGACCGTGGCGGAGTATCTGGAATATTATGGCGGACTGTATGGAATATCCGGATACCGGATCGACCGGCGAATGCAGGAATTGCTTCCGGCGTACAGAATGGACGGGATGGAGGTGGTGCCGGTGGCGGAACTGGCACCACACGAAAAGAAACAGCTGGCCTTAGTGAGATGCATGCTGAGAGAACCGGATGTACTTGTTTTGGATGATTTCTATCATGGCATTGACGCAGGGAAGAGACCGGTGTTGGATGAACTGCTTCATCTGCTTCAGGATACAGGGAAAGCCGTTCTGGTTACCTCTGCCGGTTTCTCGCCTCTGGCGGGGAGTGGTGCGTTTCTGGGAATTCTCCAGAATGGGGCAATTGCCGTGCAGGGATCGTTAGAGGAAATCTCGGAACAGATCAATCAGACGAATCCGCTGGAGCTTCTGGTGGCAGAAAACTGTGCCGGAGCCGTAGAGGTGCTGAAGCAGGAGGAGACGGTGACAAGGATCTCGATTGATGGCGGCAGGATCCTCGCGGGCTTTCGGGGAACGCAGGAGGATCAGACAAGGATATTGCGGCGTCTTGTGGAAAATGATGTCGAACTGATCTCGTTTCAGCGAAGGAAAAGCGATCTGGAGACGTCCTTCTGGAAAATGACAGAGGAGAACTGATCAGGGGGATAGGGAGATGGCCGAAAAGAAGTTTTTGGAAAATGGAGGTGATACGGATGAAGTTTAAGCTTAATCCGATTTTGCGGGAAGAGATGAAACGCTATGCGGGGTCAAGGCGGTTTTATGTCTGGCTGGCAGCGTATGAGCTGCTTCTTCTGGCTGTTTCAGGGACCGGCTATGGGATCGCACTCCGGAACGGCTGGAATCATGTGATGGATTACTCCGGGATCGCCTATGTGTATCTGGTGCTGGCGGGCATTCTTGGCAGCACGGTTCTTTTACTGGTGCCCTCCTTTGCGGCAGCAAGCATTGCCTCGGAATGGGAGGATCGCACGATGGAGCTTCTGATGGCATCGCCTCTGAAGCCGTTTCGGATCGTTGCGGGTAAGATGTTGTCTTCCATCTGTCTGACCCTTTTGTTTATTGTGGCCGGAATGCCGTTTTTGTCTCTGGTATTTGTGATCGGAGGCGTTGAGAAGCGCCATTTGCTGGAGCTTTTACTGGTGCTTGCGGTGGAGTCTGTATTTACCGGAAGCATTGGTGTTTACCTGTCTGCCTTAAGCCGGAAAACAGACACGGCAGGAATCAGGTCGTATCTGGCGGCAATGGGGGCGGGCATCGGCACGATCCTTATTGTGGCGGTTGTTTATATTCTGCGCAAAAGCAGCGGTGGACATCCGGCAGGGGTCAGTCCGGTGAGCACTTTTGTACTTCTTTTGCTGGTAAATCCGCTTGTGACGTTGGCTTCTCTTCTGATGGGCCATATGGGATATACCGTGAAATTTGAACGGCTTCTGAATGTACTTGGAACACTGCCACAGGGGATTTTGACACATTGGTGCATGATCAGTGTTCTCCTGCAGCTTCTTCTTTCGGCAGTTTTTTTTTGTTCTTACAGTACGCCGCCTGCAGCATTATTATCAGTAACTAAGACTTCCCATACCAAGGATAGAAATCCGCCCATAATATTTCTTATGTCAATAACGTTTGAAAGTGATTTTTGCCATATAGATTCTTAAAATCTCTGGGAGATCGTGCCTGAAAATTGACTTGTCGTTCTACGGTTTTCGCAAAATCTAAATGCTTTGCTGTTTCGATGTTTGATGAACGTGTCTTTCCGTACTCGCCTCAGGGTGGGATTCAGGTGTTTCAAAGGGCACTTGCGCTCGCCACTACTTGCACCTTGTTTTTTAAGGTGCTATGTAGTGTTGCGTAGCGCAATGTAGCGAAAGCGTGCCCACTGAAATAGCTGAGCCCACCCATGAGGCTCAGTCGTCCAGACACGTATTTCATCGAAACATTGCAAAGCAAAGATTTTGCAGAAAACCTAACGATCTGCGTCAATTTTCAGGCACGGTCTCCCAGAGTTAGTTAAATTCAGAGGCAAAAATCACAATGAAATTTACAATACATAAGAAATATTATGGGCACACATCAATTTGAGGTATGGGAAGTCTTAGTCAGTAAGACACAAAGGCAGCGTATTTTGTGAAATTGCAGAAGTTCCTGACAGGGGAATGTGAAAATATTTTTCTGTGGAATTTCTATTGACGAGTGTTATTGCAGGGGGTAAGATAGACGGGTGATATTTACCGGAAGATATGCGAGCTGTGCTTCGGAAGATGTACAAGTGATATCAGTGGGGATGTCACAGAACCGATAGAAGAGGAGAACAGACGTGAGAAAAATCAGTGAGAGAAAAAGAGTCGTTGTAAAGGTGGGAACCTCTACATTAACACACCGTACCGGACGATTAAATATCCGCCGTGTGGAGAATCTGGTCAAGACCCTTGCAGATCTTCAGAATGCCGGTCATGAGATTGTGCTGGTGTCCAGCGGAGCGATCGCGCTTGGCATGGGAAAGCTTGGAATGACCAAACGACCGCAGGATACGCCGGGCAAGCAGGCATGCGCTGCGGTGGGACAGTGTGAGCTGATGTATATGTACGATAAATTTTTTGCCGAATACAGTATTGTTGTGGCGCAGGTGCTTCTGACCAAATATGTGCTTCTGGAGGACCGCAGACAGCATGTTGTGAATTCGATGGAACGTCTTTTGTCACAGGGAGTGATCCCGATCGTCAATGAGAATGATACGGTAGCGATCGATGAGCTGGAGCTTGAGGTGGGAGAGAATGATTCTCTTGCAGCCAATGTTGCAACGATCGCCAATGCAGATCTGCTGGTGATCATGTCTGATATTGATGGTCTGTATGATAAGGATCCGCATGTCCATGAGGACGCCAGACTGATCCCGGAGGTCGGCAGGATTACGGACGATATCAGAGATCTTGCGGGAGGTGCCGGATCGGCACTGGGAACCGGTGGAATGGCAACGAAGATAAAGGCGGTTGAGATCGCACATGCTGCCGATATTGACGTGGTGCTTATGAACGGAAAGAATCCGCGCAAGCTGTATGATCTGTTTGAGGATAAACCGGTAGGAACCATATTTGCGAAGCAGTAAATGATAAAGCTCTGTGTTGGATGCATTTTATCCGGCACAGAGCTTTTGTGAAAATAGAGAAAGGACAGTGGTGAACAATTTACACCGCTGTCCTTTTTGTCGTTATAATTTAAACAATATGTAATATCACGGGCAACTTATCATATTACTAAGACTTCCCATACCTCAAATTGATGTATGCCCATAATATTTCTTATGTCCGGTTGCTTGCAATGGCATTTTGCCTGCCAATGCATTAAAAATCCGTGAACTGTGACTAAAAAATTGTCTTGTCACTTACGGATTTCGAAAAGACTAATTGCTTTGCTGCTTTGATTTTTGATAAACACATCCTTCCGTATTCGCCCCAAGGTGGGATTCGGATGTTTCGAGAGGCACTTGCACCCGCCGG
>NZ_QUET01000002.1 GCF_003478445.1 Roseburia sp. AM59-24XD | reverse complement strand
TTGACCTGTAGGTAACCAATCCACGTATATCAGAGTGGCCAATGCCGGGAACTGATACTCCGAAGCTCTTTCTGGGTGCCTTCAGAAAACAGAATAATTAATTTTTTTTGATTTTTTTCGAATTTACTCTTGACAAAAGTCATTACATATCAGTTTGAGTAAATTACTAAGACTTCCCATACCTCAAATTGATGTATTCCCATAAGAAATATCAGGCATACTCCGATTTATGCCGCCGGAATTTTTCGTGATTTATTTTGACAGTCATCTGTTTCCCGAACACATGAAAAGCCCGATGCATAATGCACCGGGCTTTTCACAGTAACACTCAAAGGAGTGGTCATGAAACAGAGGGAGCTGCCTCATGACCGAAAATGAAAAAAATGAAAAAGAATCTATAACAAACATTAGTCAGTCGGCTTATTTATTGTTGATAAATTCATTATAAGAAGGAGTTGTGTTGTAATATTGTTCAATTTATAAAAAAAGTGTGAACTTTCCAAACTGGCACGAAAAAATAGTCAAAAACACGGAAAAAGAGCGCTAAAGTCATAGAAAGGGCAAAAACAGCGTTTGACTTTTGATCTCCGCTTTGCGACTTTTCAATATAAAAAGGAGTTCTGAATTATCTCAAAACTCCTTTGAAGTCATACTTTCATTATTGTAAAAACAGGATGCCTCGTGCTTTTATCATTCCAAAAGTCGGATGCTTTGCTTCGGACTTCATGCCTTCATCATTCCAAAAGTCGGATGCTTTGCTTCGGACTTCATGCCTTCATCATTCTGAAAGTCGGATGCGATGCATCTGTCAGGCGTGTATGTTAAGTTTTCTATCTCTGACCGTACTTTACCAGAATGTTCTGAATACGCTCGGTAGGATTCAGCAGATCGCTGATGGACTGATCGTGATTTAAGGTGTCGATCAGAAGAGCGACATACTTGCTCATGTCAACGGAGATGTAATAGTCTCTGGACAGAAGCTCCTGTGGCTGGTATACCAGATTGGTGGTCATAACACGGTAGATCAGACCCTGCTCTACTGCTTCGTCAAACCTGTCCATACCATTTGTGAACAGACCGAAGGTGGCTGCTACGAAGATACGGTTCGCTTTACGGCGTTTCAGCTCTGTTGCTACGTCGATCATACTCTCGCCGGAGGAGATCATATCATCAATGATGATGACATCCTTGCCCTCAAGGTCAGCACCGAGGAACTCATGGGCGATGATCGGGTTACGACCGTCGACAATCTTGCTGTAGTCGCGGCGCTTGTAGAACATTCCGACATCGATGCCGAGAACGTTTGCATAGTAAACGGCTCTGCCGAGAGCACCCTCATCCGGGCTGATTACCATCAGATTCTGTGCATCAATCCTGATGTCAGGCACATTCTTGAGAAGCGCCTTGATGAACTGATAGGTTGGCTGAACCGTCTCGAAGCTCTTGAGAGGAATCGCATTCTGCACGCGAGGGTCGTGTGCATCGAAGGTGATAATACTCTCAACGCCCATCTGTGTCAGCTCCTGCAGTGCCAGAGCGCAGTCAAGAGACTCTCGGCTGGAACGGCGGTGCTGACGGCTTTCATACAAAAATGGCATCATAACGGTGATACGTCTTGCCTTGCCTCCGACAGCGGCGATCAGACGCTTCAGATCCTGATAATGATCGTCTGGAGACATGTGGTTTACCTGACCGCATACCTTGTAGGTCAGGCTGTAGTTGCAGACATCAACCAGTAAAAAGAGGTCATCGCCTCGAACAGACTCGCGGATCAGTCCCTTGCTTCGCCGGAACCGAAACGTGGACAAACACAGTCGATCAGATAAGAATCCTTGCTGTAGCCGGCGATGGAAGAAGCGGGTGCTTCCATGCGGGAACGTTCCTGACGCCATTCTACGATGTAGTCATTGACACGCTGTCCCATTTCTTTGCTGCTTTCCAGAGCTAAGATTCCCAGATTGCCAACAGGTATTGTTTCTGCCAATTTGTCATGTCGTTTCATGTTATGAAATCCTCCATTCTTGCATGTGAATTATATAGTTTTCGGGGTG
Source organism: Roseburia sp. AM59-24XD (assembly GCF_003478445.1). GTDB lineage: Bacteria > Bacillota > Clostridia > Lachnospirales > Lachnospiraceae > Jutongia. The sequence continues at coordinate 148,791 of NZ_QUET01000002.1, read as the reverse complement.
TGATTCCGGAACCTTTTCAGAGGTCGGATGTCATTCCCGATAATCTTACAGAAGTTATAGTAGCCGGTAAAACGGGAGAAGATACGCTCGCCGTACCGGTCGTGCAATTCCTGAAATGCCAGATTCGTAGACAGGATCGTGGATCTTTGCTGCAGGTGTCTCTCTTCAATGAAGTGATAAAGCTCGGAGGTTGTAAAGCTGTTGGTAAGCTCCGTTCCGAGATCATCAATAATGAGAAGATCACTGTGGATCAGGTAGTCCATTTTGACCTGAATCTGTTCGCATTCTTCTCCTTTGCCAAACCTGCCTTTCTCTAAAATATCAAATAGCTGTAAAGAAGTCAAGTAAACGACCGTGTGACCGGAGTCCAGAAGCTCCTTGGCAATACAGTGAGTCAGGAAAGTTTTGCCGACACCGGTGGGACCGTAAAATATGAGATTATCGTATGCATCGTCAAAATGCCTGATAAAATCAAGACAGATATCCCTAAGCTTCGTGATATTTTCCTTTGGAGTTAGAGAAAGATTATCATCAACGGTTGTGTCATCGTAGTAATCGCTGCGGAATGTATCAAAATTCTCCTCCAGTAAAATATCGCTCAGATTCGCATTGGCATAGAGAAAATCGGCCTGTGCCTTTGTCAGACAATGGCAGGGCCTGGAGCCGATGTAGCCGGTATCGTGACAGTCCGGACAGCTGTAGATCGGAGAGAGATAGTCACGGGGATATCCGTGCTTCTCCAGAAGATCCTGCTTCTTCTCGGCAAGCTCTTTCATATGGAGCATATACTGTGCCGCAGTGGAAGAGGCGCTGTCCGGCTGAAGAAGCTCGCTGCGCGCCTGCTGGAAGGAAAGATGGATGATCTCTCCCTGCAGCTTTTCAATCTCCGGGATTTCTTTGTGAATGGATGCTGTGCGCTCATCAAGGATCCGCTGATTCTTCATGCGTGTACGGTCATATTTTTCCATGATATTGCCATACTGGCTTGCTGAGATACCCATGCTATGCTTTCCTTTCTTATTAGATGCTGTGATGCCGAAGCTGATGACTCCTGCATTATGATCTGACATCTGAGGCGATGATCCCTTACGTCATACTAGACATGAAGAAGCTGCTTTTCGAGCGCGTCGGCCTCCTTCCGGGACAGCCCATGCTGTACCATGCCCGACTTGTTGCCGTGCTGTGCGGCTGCTGCCTGTCTCTTTGCAGCTTTCTCTCTGGCAAAGTCCTCGTCTGCCTTGTGAACATCCTGAAGTGTGTGGACGCCGGTGCGATACCAGCGCTCAAGGATTCCGTCAGCATACTTGAAATCGCCGTGCTGAAGCTTTAACATTGTGCGGTTGCATGCCTCAAGGATAACGCTCAGATCCATTTGCCACTGGTTCTGCCAGCGGTCAACAAATTCCCTCTCGATAGCGGCGAGCGTGCGCCCAAGTGCCATAGATTTGGAAATGGCGGTGTAGGTTGCATTGTACTCCATAGAAGCATTCTGCGCATCCTCGGTGGTCTTGACACCTTTCTCATCCCAGGCGAGTGCGACCGTCTGGATATAGGAGATATTAGTCTTGCCGAGCCCGATACAGTATTCGTACAGATGCAGTATCAGCTCGGAAGAAAAATGAAGTGTATCATATAAATATGTAACAAACTCTAATTCCTTCGGCTTGATCGGATGCCTGAGATAACTCTCAACGATATCGCATGTCCAGCAGAAATCATCGTTGCCGGCAAGACGATTCATCTGCTCGGTTGTTACGGTTGGTGCCGGAAGCTTGTCTGCGGAGGCGGTCGTGCTGCCGGTGGCTTTTGAAGCGGCAGGGGAAGTATGTCTGCCTGACTGCTGCGTGAAAGCCTGTCCGTCGGTCTGAGCTGCGGAATCTGCCGGGGAAGTATGTCTGCCGGCCTGCACTGCGGAATCTGCCGGGGAAGTACGTCTGCCGGTCTGCACTGCGGAATCTGCCGGGGGAACCGGTCTGTCAGTCTGTGTTCCGGAAGCTGTCACTGCAGCCGAAGTATCTGACTGCTTCGGAGAAGCAGCGGTTTTTGAGGAAACGTGCTTTGCTGTGCCGTTCGAAGCAGCCTCTGCTTCTGCGGACTTCGACGCGTCTGCCTTGCCGGTGGAACCCCTGACAGAGGTACCGGTCACTGCTTCGGCTCTGCCGGATGATTTCATGATCGGTGTCATCGTACTTTCAGTGTGTGATGCGCTGCCGGTCATCGGTGCAGCAGTATCTGTCACAAGCTCATCCGGATTAAGAACATCGATGCCGAGGATCTCAGAACCGTCCTCACTGCGTGTGATGCGTAAAAGACCCTGCTTCTCCCAGTAATTCAGCGCGCGGATGATATCCTTCTCGGTATTCTCCATCTGGTCTGCCAGCGAGGAGATCGACAGATCGTCCTGTCCTGCCTGAATACATTTGGAAAGGTAAAGATACACCTTCACATAGCTGCCGTTTGCTCTGAGCATATATTTCTCGATAAATGTATTGTGAATCGAAGTGACCAACGGGATATGGTTGGAACACAACAAAATATTATCCATGAAAATCCTCCGTTCTCAGCGAAATCTCCGCAGAAATCCCGCATTCTGTATCAGTCTGTACCCTATAATAACACAAAGAAAAAAACTTGCAAACACCGATAAACAGTGGATTTGTGTGGATTTAAAAATGTGGATAATGTGAATGAAAATTAGCGCCTTCGACGAAAACCCCATAAATTCATAGGTTTTTACCAAAAAAAATTATCCACAATAATTGTCGACAGTTTTTGACAAAAAATTGTGGATAATGTGGATAACTTATTTATTTACCAGATCTTCTCCGATAGATACTACGTTACCGGCACCCATAGTTATCAACAAGTCCCCGTTGATACATTTTTCTGATAAAAATTTTTCGATTTCTTCAAAAGAAGGAAAATAGTAGGCGTCCTTGCCGAGCTTTTTGAGTTCTTCCTGCAGCGTGCGGGAGGAGATATCGCCCGGATCTGCCTCGCGTGCGGCGTAGATGTCTGCCAGCACGACATTCTCTGCCTGGGACAGTGCCTGTGCAAACCCCTTTAACAGGGCACGGGTTCTTGAGTAGGTGTGTGGCTGGAATACGCACCACAGATGCTTGTGTGGATACTTCTCTGCAGCAGTCAGTGTCGCTGTGATCTCTGTCGGATGGTGTGCATAATCGTCCACGACAGTCACTCCGTTGAAAGATCCCTTCAGCTCGAAACGGCGCTCGGTTCCTTCAAAAGCAAGAAGTCCCTTCCGGATGGAATCCATATCAATGTGGTAATACTGTGCCAGCGCGATGGCGGACAGTGCATTGGCAATGTTGTGGCGACCGATCACATGCAGGTCGATGTGCGCCTCCTTTGTGCCGTTGCAGATCAGGTCGAAGTGACCGTAGCCGTGCTCGTCGAAGCTGATATTATCTGCGAAGTAATCACATTCCTTTGTCAGACCGAAGGTGATCACCGGGCAGTCAAGATTGTCGGTAATCTCGTCAAGTGCAGGAATCTCGCCATTAATGATCAGCACACCGTTTGAAGGGAGCAGCCCGGCAAAGCGGCGGAAGGAATGGCGGATATCGTTGATATCCTTGAAAAAGTCCAGATGATCCGCATCAATATTTAGGATGATGCCGGCGGTCGGATGGAATTTTAGGAAGCTGTTCGTATATTCGCATGCCTCCGTGATGAAATCGTCCGAATGACCAACGCGGATATTGCCGTTGATCGCTTTGAGGATGCCTCCGACAGAGATGGTCGGATCCTTCTGTGCCTCCAGAAAGATATGCGATACCATGGAGGTTGTCGTTGTCTTTCCGTGCGTGCCGGAGATGGCGATCGCATTCTGATAATTCTTCATGACCTGACCGACCATTTCTGCACGTTCCATCATAGGGATGCCCATTGCCTTGGCTGCCTTAAATTCCGGATTGTCCGGGTGAATGGCTGCCGTGTAGACAACCAGATCGATGTCATTTGTAATATTTTCGGTGGACTGGCCATATATTATATCGATACCAAGTGACTGCAGATGATCCGTGATCTTGCTTTCGTGGGCATCTGAGCCATGTACCTGAAAACCGTAATCGTGCAGAAGCTGGGCAAATCCACTCATGCTGATGCCGCCGATTCCGATGAAATATACATTTGCCGGATGGTTAAAGTCGATTTGATACATAATAAAAACCACGCCTTTCTTCTATGTAATATGTAATGTTCTTACAATATTATAACGAATAGGAGGAAAAATACAATTCTTTTGTGTCATATTTATTCGGAATTTCGTCAGTGTGTGATTGATTTATGTTTTTGTGGGATTCGGCGGCGCATTGTGCATTTTTTTTGTGAAAAAGGAGGTGATTATGCAAAATTTTGGCAAAAATTAGTCGAAATGTATAAAAAATAGAAAAAATTAACAAATTATTTGTCAAATTTATTCCCATTTTATGAAAGGTGTGTTATAATACAATTATTCTGAACAACAAGGGGTGATATCGTGATAAAGAAAGAAATGATTGCAATGTTACTGGCAGGTGGTCAGGGCTCTCGTCTTGGAGTACTCACAGCAGATGTTGCAAAGCCTGCAGTTGCATTTGGTGGCAAGTATCGTATTATCGACTTTCCATTGAGTAACTGTATTAATTCGGGGGTTGATACAGTTGGTGTCCTGACACAGTATCAGCCGTTGCGTCTGAATACTCACATTGGAATCGGTATTCCGTGGGATTTGGACAGAAATGTCGGGGGAGTTTCCATTCTGCCACCGTACGAGAAGAGTACGAGCAGTGAATGGTATACAGGAACTGCAAATGCGATTTATCAGAACTTACGGTATATGGAGCAGTATAATCCTGACTATGTACTTATTTTGGGTGGAGATCACATTTATAAGATGGATTACGAGGTGATGCTCGATTTCCATAAAGCCAATAATGCTGATGTTACGTTAGCGACGATTCCTGTTCCGCTGGAAGAAGCAAGCCGTTTTGGTGTAGTTATTACGGATGAGAACAAGAAGATTCAGGAGTTCGAGGAGAAGCCGGAGCATCCGCGCAGCAATCTCGCATCCATGGGTATCTACATATTCTCATGGCCGGTACTGCGTGAGGCACTGCTGAAGCTGAAGGATCAGCCGGCGTGTGATTTCGGTAAGCATATTATTCCTTACTGCCATGAGCAGGGCAAGCGTATCTTTGCATACGAGTACAATGGATACTGGAAGGATGTTGGAACACTTGGCTCTTATTGGGAATCCAACATGGAGCTGATCGATCTGATTCCTGTCTTTAACCTTTATGAGGAGTTCTGGAAGATCTACACGAAGAGTGACCGTATTCCGCCGCAGTATATTGCGAAGGATGCAATTGTGGACAAGGCAATCATCGGCGAAGGCTGTGAGATTTATGGAGAGGTTCATAACTCGGTGATCGGCTGTGGTGTCACGATCGAAGCGGGAGCGGTTGTACGGGATTCCATCATTATGAGTTCTACCACGATCGGTGCCGGGACAACGGTTGACAAGTCTATCATTGCAGAGGGCGTTACTGTTGGCAAGAACTGTGAGCTGGGCATCGGTGAAGAGAAAGAAAATAAAGTAAAACCTAGCGTTTATGCGTTTGGTCTGGTAACCATCGGAGAGGATTCTGTGATTCCGGATGGCGTCAAGATTGGAAAGAATACAGCAATTTCCGGCGTGACAGAGCCGGCAGATTATCCGAACGGTCTTTTGGACGGCGGTGAGACTTTGATTAAGGTAGGTGACAGAGAATGAGAGCGATAGGTATTGTATTAGCTGGTGGTAATAGCAGCAGAATGAAGGAGCTTTCCAACAAGAGAGCAATCGCTGCAATGCCAATAGCCGGCAGCTTCCGAAGCATTGATTTTACATTAAGTAATATGACAAACTCACATATTCAGAAGGTGGCTGTGTTTACACAATATAATGCAAAGTCGCTGAATGAGCACCTGAATTCCTCTAAATGGTGGGACTTTGGTAGAAAGCAGGGAGGATTATATGTATTCACCCCTACCACTACACCGGAGAACAGTTACTGGTATCGCGGAACCGCTGATGCGATCGCACAGAACATCGGATTCCTTAAGAGTAGTCATGAGCCTTATGTTGTTATTGCATCCGGTGATGGTGTGTACAAGATGGACTACAATAAAGTCCTTGAGTATCATATTGCAAAGAAAGCAGATTTTACGGTTGTTACAACTGATATGAATGAGAAGGATGATCCAAGCCGTTTTGGCGTGATCTCAACCGATATGGACGGGCGTATCGTCAACTTCGAGGAGAAGCCGATCCAGGCGAAGGGACAGCAGGTTTCTGCGGGAATCTATATTGTCCGCCGCCGTCTTCTGATCGAACTGATCGAGAAGGCCGATCAGGAGGAGAGATACGATTTTGTAAAAGACATCCTGATCCGTTACAAGGATATCAAGAAGATCTACGCATATAAGATGGATACATATTGGAGTAATATTTCCAGCGTGGAATCTTATTTCCGTACCAATATGGACTTCCTGAAGCCGGAGATCCGTGATTACTTCTTCAAGCAGTATCCGGATGTATATTCCAAGGTACAGGATCTGCCGCCTGCAAAATATAACGCAGGATCAGATGTCAGAAACAGTCTTGTATCAAGTGGATGTATCATCAATGGACAGGTAGAGGATTCCATCCTGTTCAAGGAAGTTTATGTTGGAAATAACTGTGTGATCAAGAACTCAATCATTTTGAATGATGTTTACATTGGAGACAATACACATATTGAGAATTGTATCGTAGAAAGCAGAGATACGATTCGCGCTAATACAGAGTATATTGGTGAGAATGGACAGATTCGTATCGTGATTGAGAAGAATGAGCGTTATGCACTTTGATGCCGGACGCGAATGAATAAAGGGGAGAGGTTACCTCGTATTTAAGTAGAATTTGTCTGGAATCAAAGGGGGTTCAAACATGCAGATAACAGATGTGCGTATTCGCAAGATCTCAAAAGAAGGGAAAATGAAGGCAATCGTTTCTATTACTCTTGATGGTGAGTTTGTTGTTCACGACATCAAGGTGATCGAAGGCGAGAAAGGTCTTTTTATTGCGATGCCTAGCAGACGCGCAGGAGATGGAGAATATCGTGATATTGCTCACCCGATCAATTCCCAGACGCGGGAGATGATCCAGAATATCATTTTGGAAAGGTATGAAGCTGTGCTGGAGGAGGACGAGACCGACAGCGCACAGATCTGACCTTAAAGCCCGGAGGGGCAGCAACACAAGAGGGAGATCTTAGAACAGCAGTAAAATGCTGAATATGGGGAAGGTGAATTCACAATATACACCATAAAACGGAGACGGGGGAGTGCCTGTCTCCGTTTTCGACAAAAGAAAGTAGGGCAGACATATGAAAATGAAACCAAAGAAACTGAAACCAAAGAAAATGAAACCAAAGAAACTGAAAACAAACAAGCGGGCGAAAGTGGGAATGCGCAAGAAGATAGACATGAATTCCGTGAAGTGGAAGGTAATGGTGCCGATTACAATGCTCGGCGCGATGCTTTTGATCTGCAGTATCCTCTGTATTGGTCAGCTGCGTGGAATGCTCCGCTCGAGCCAGACGATCTCTGACCGCTATGCGCAGAATATTACAAAGCTTGGCGAGATCGCAGAGGATTTCCAGTCGCTTCACCGTGTGATCTATGAGCATTGTCTGACAAGTGACAGTGCATCGCTGGAGAATCTCTCGACAGAAGCAAGTACCCTTCGCAGCAACATTCAGACTGCCAATATCGAGTACGAGGAGATGATGGGAAAGGGCAGTGAGACGGAGAATTTCCAGAAGTTTGAACAGGACTACGAAGAATATCTCACAAACTTTGAGCAGGCAATCCGCCTGAGTAATAAGGGCAGGAAGGATGATGCGCAGAATCTTGCAAATGGAACGCTGAGTACACTCGGAAGTGACCTGTCTGATCAGATCAGCGAATTGATTCAATATAATAAGAAGGGAATGGATTCGGCAATCGTAAAGCAGAAGAGAAAATATAACTCTTCCTTATTTATAGTGGCAATTCTTCTGATCCTCGGTATGATCGTGGATGTTCTTGGTGTGACGATCAGCCACCGTTACATCAGCCTCCCGCTTGGCAGAATTGACGGGAAGTTGTCCAAGATTGTCGACGATGTCCAGTCGGGTCATGGTGATCTGACGGAGCGAATCTCCGTGGACAGCCGGGATGAGATGGGCAAGATTGCAAAAGGAATTAATGTATTCCTCGAGGCATTACAGACAATCATGAAGGAGATCACTACAAGTGCTGCCAGTCTGGATGAGATCGTCGGTAAGGTATCCGACCATGTAGCGACGGCGAATGACAGCTCTGCGGACATCTCTGCATTGATGCAGCAGCTTGCCGCTTCCATGCAGGAGATTTCTTCAACTATTTCAAATATCAGCGAAAATGCAACTGATGTGAATGGCAATGTGATCGAGCTGGCAAATGCCTCCGGTGACCTGCAGCAGTATGCGGCTGAAATGCGCGTGCGTGCAGAAAAGCTGGAAAGCACAGCGGTTGAAACGAAGAAAAATACCAGCGTTGTGGTGAATGATATCATCAAAAAGCTGGAGGAGGCAATCGAAGGAAGCAAGAGCGTTGAGACAGTTAATGAGCTGACCAATGAGATTTTAAGCATTTCCAGCCAGACCAATCTGCTTGCGCTCAATGCTGCAATTGAGGCAGCACGTGCCGGTGAAGCCGGAAGAGGCTTTGCGGTTGTTGCGGACGAGATCAGTAATCTGGCGGAGGAAAGCCGTAAAGCAGCCAACAACATCCAGAATATCAATCAGGTCGTTGTGGGTGCCGTTGAAGAGCTGACTGAACAGGCGAGAGCAATTGCTTCCTATATAATGGAGAACATTTCGACGGATTATGATGACTTTGTGGCATCCGGTGCACAGTATAAAGAGGATGCTGTGCATGTTGATGAGATCGTTACGCGGTTCCACCGCATGGCAGACGAGGCGCAGGTGCTTGTAGATAATATTACCCGCGCGATCCAGGGGATCAGTGCTGCAGTGGATGAGAGTGCGAACGGTGTGGGGTCTGCTGCAACTAATACTGCAGATCTGGTGCAGGGTATTGGTTCGATCTCTGCACAGATGAAAGAGAACAAAGAGATCGCTGAAAAATTAAATGACGAAGCCGGAAAATTCGAACGTGTCTAATGCGAGCCGTCACCGGATCGGGAGTTGTGCAAATTAACAACAACCGGTTTTGGTGACGGATTTTTTTGTGCAAATCGTAGAAAAATAAAAAAAGATGAAAAAATTGAAAAAAAACCTTGAAAAGCCTGTAAAATCTTGCTACAATAGCAAATGCTGTGACATTGATAGCTGTGAAGCGCGAGGTTGCTGTCATCTGGTAACGAATGACAGGTTTTCCGTGGAGCGAATGTCAAGTTAGGAAACTGGCGACAAGTCACTGTACCAATTTAACAATCCGTGTGAACGGATAAGAACAGAAGGGAAGTCCTGCGTTACCCGATGTGATTCAACAGGACACACCCGGACAAGTGTACAGTCACCACTTGTTGCGCTATTACAACGAGCATGATTCGATGCCAATCAGATCAGTTTGCTCGCAAAAGTGCGAAAAGGAGGCGGCTTTTTTTATGGCTAACGTAATGAGAATTACACTGAAGGCGTATGACCACAATCAGATTGATCATGCTGCTGGGAAGATTATTGAGACGGCAAAGAAGACTGGCGCTAATGTAAGCGGTCCGGTACCTCTTCCAACGAAGAAGGAAGTAGTTACAATTCTTCGTGCTGTTCACAAGTACAAAGATTCCAGAGAGCAGTTTGAGCAGAGAACTCACAAGAGACTGATTGATGTTATCGCTCCAACACAGAAGACCATCGAAGCATTAACAAAGATGGAGATTCCTTCCGGTGTAGCTGTACAGCTCAAGATGAAGGAAAAGTAAGATTAAATGAGAAAGTCCTTAGGGTTTATATAAACTGAGTTTTTTGAATCAAACTTGCACATTATAGACCGTCTAGGATGAATACGATTCCAACCGGCAGCGTGGGCTGTGCGAGCCAATCGTATTCCGCTGTAGATTAACAGGAGGTGCAACATTATGAAGAAAGCTATTTTAGCAACGAAGATCGGTATGACACAGATCTTCAACGAGAACGGAGTATTAACTCCGGTAACTGTACTTCAGGCAGGTCCTTGCTTCGTAACACAGGTAAAGACAGTCGAGAATGATGGGTACAGTGCAGTGCAGGTAGGATATGTTGATAAGAAGGATAAGGTTATCAGCAAGGATTCTACAGGCAAGAAGGAAGTAAAGAGAAGTCATGGCGTAAACAAGCCTCTTCAGGGACACTTCGCAAAAGCAGGAGTATCCGGCAAAAGATATCTGAAAGAGTTTAAGTTTGAGGACGCTGAGGAGTACACACTTGGTCAGGAGATCAAGGCTGACATTTTTGAAGCCGGAGATAAGATCGATGCAAGCGGCACTACAAAGGGAAAAGGTTTCCAGGGTGCAATCAAGAGACATGGTCTCCACAGAGGACCTATGGGACATGGTTCCAAGTTCCACAGACATGCAGGTTCCAACGGTGCTTGTTCTGATCCTAGCCGTGTATTCAAGGGCAAGAAGATGCCTGGTCAGATGGGTGGCGTTAAGAGAACGATCCAGAATCTTGAAATCGTTCGCGTAGACGCAGAGCAGAATCTCATCCTGGTTAAGGGCGCAGTTCCCGGACCAAAGAAATCTGTTGTGACCATCAAGGAAAGCGTTAAAACTGCTAAATAATTCTTTTGGAAAGGAGGAACACACAGATGGCTAACGTATCTGTTTATAATATGGAAGGCAGCGAAGTTGGAAAGCTTGATCTTAACGATAGCGTATTCGCTGTTGATGTAAATGAGCATTTGATGCATATGGCTGTTGTATTACAGCTTGCAAATAAACGTCAGGGCACTCAGAAGGCTAAGACACGTTCTGAGGTGAGCGGTGGCGGAAGAAAGCCATGGAGACAGAAGGGAACAGGTCATGCAAGACAGGGTTCCACAAGATCTCCACAGTGGACAGGCGGTGGAGTTGTATTTGCTCCAACACCGAGAGATTATTCATTCAAGATGAATAAGAAAGAGAAGGCCGGTGCAATTAAATCCGCACTGACAACAAAGGTAAACGAGGAGAAATTCTTCGTAATGGATTCTTTGAAGTTTGATGAGATCAAGACAAAGAAGATGGTAAGCGTTCTTGATGCATTAAAGGTAAACAAAGCACTCGTTGTACTTGACGGCGAGGACAATGACAACGTAGAGGTTTCTGCAAGAAACATCGCCGGAGTCAGAACGGTTTACTCCAACGCAATCAACGTATATGACATTCTGAAGTATGATACAATCATCATCACAAAGAGTGCTGTAGCAAAGCTTGAGGAGGTGTACGCATAATGGCAGATTTGAAATATTATGATGTTATCCAGAAGCCAATCGTGACAGAGAAGTCCATGGCATCTATGGAAGAGAAAAAGTACACATTCGCTGTTCATCCGGATGCTACAAAGAGCCAGGTGAAAGAAGCTGTTGAGAAGCTTTTCGACGGAACAAAGGTTTCAAAGGTAAACACAATGAACTGTGACGGTAAGACTCGTCGCCGTGGAAGAACTCAGGGTAAGACAGCTAAGTATAAGAAAGCGATTGTACAGCTTACAGAGGACAGCAAGGATATCGAGATCTTTGAGGGACTGTAAAATCTGAGTAAGACCTAAAACGCCTGGAAAACCTATCGGGCGGATCAAATATAAGTATTTGAAAGGAGAAAATGTCATGGGAATTAAAACATTTAACCCATATACACCTTCCAGAAGACATATGACTACAATGGATCGTGCTGAGATTACAGCTACAACTCCTGAGAAGTCACTGACCGTGTCTTTAAAGAAGAACGCCGGACGTAATGCACAGGGTAAGATCACTGTAAGACATCGTGGTGGCGGATCAAGAAGAAAATACAGAATTATCGATTTTAAGAGAAATAAGGATGGTATTCCGGCAATTGTTAAGACAATCGAGTACGATCCAAACAGAACAGCAAATATCGCACTGATCAGCTATGCAGATGGTCAGAAGGCATATATCCTCGCTCCGGAGGGACTGAAGGTTGGTCAGAAGATCATGAACGGTCCTGAGGCAGAGATCGCAGTAGGAAACGCACTTCCACTTCAGAACATTCCAGTAGGTTCTCAGGTTCATAACATTGAGCTTTACCCTGGAAAAGGTGGTCAGCTTGTTCGTTCCGCTGGTAACAGCGCACAGCTGATGGCTAAGGAAGGTAAGTATGCAACACTTCGTCTTCCTTCAGGCGAGATGAGAATGGTTCCTATTGTATGCCGCGCAACAATCGGTGTTGTAGGAAATGGTGAGCATGCACTTGTTAATATCGGTAAGGCAGGACGTAAGCGTCACATGGGTATCAGACCTACTGTCCGTGGTTCTGTTATGAACCCTAACGACCATCCACACGGTGGTGGTGAAGGTAAGACAGGTATCGGCCGTCCGGGTCCATGTACTCCTTGGGGCAAGCCTGCGCTTGGCTTAAAGACACGTAAGAAGAACAATAAGTCAAATAAACTGATCGTAAGAAGAAGAGACGGAAAGGCTTTGGCTAAATAATAAGTCAAAGCAGTCTGCTTGAAGATTGGATTAGCCGTTAAGGCAGAATGGAGGATACAATGGCACGTTCATTAAAGAAAGGACCTTTCATCGATGCAAGCCTTGAGAAAAAGGTAAACGCTGCAGTCGCATCCGGTGATAAGGCAGTGATCAAAACATGGTCTCGTCGTTCCACTATTTTCCCATCATTCGTAGGATTGACATTTGCTGTACATGACGGTAGAAAGCATGTACCTGTATATGTTACCGAGGATATGGTAGGACACAAGCTCGGCGAGTTCGTAGCTACCAGAACCTACAGAGGTCACGGTAAGGACGAGAAGAAGGGCCGTTAGTCATTGATGACGGCGGAGAGATAAATTAACAGAGAATCGAAAGGAGGCTTCACAAATGGCTAAGGGGCATAGATCTCAGATTAAGAGAGAGAGAAATGAGAACCAGAAAGACACCAGACCTTCAGCTAAGTTATCTTATGCAAGAGTTTCAGTTCAGAAGGCTTGTTATGTGTTAGATGCCATCAGAGGCAAAGATGTAGAGACAGCAATCGGTATTTTGACATATAATCCAAGATATGCGTCCAGCATTATCTTAAAGTTATTACAGTCTGCAGTTGCAAATGCTGAGAACAACAATGGTATGAATCCTGAGAATTTGTACATTGAAGAGTGTTATGCAAATAAAGGACCGACAATGAAGAGAATCAAACCAAGAGCGCAGGGTAGAGCATACCGTATTGAGAAGAGAATGAGTCATATCACGATCGTACTCAACGAGCGCTAATCATAAGTTTGCTTCAGATCAGAATTTTTGATCTGTGAAAGGAGATTAAAATGGGACAGAAGGTTAATCCTCATGGTTTAAGAGTCGGTGTTATCAGTGACTGGGATTCCAATTGGTTTGCAGAGGGTAAATTTGCAGACTATCTTGTAGAAGATTACAAGATCAGAGAATTTGTAAAGAAGAAATTATACAGCGCTGGTATTTCAAAGATCGAGATTGAGAGACCGACAGATAAAGTAAGAGTTATCATTCATACAGCAAAGCCTGGATTCGTAATCGGTAAGGGCGGTGCTGAGATTGAGAATCTGAAGAAAGAGTTATTAAAGGTTTTAGATCGCAAGGTTGCATTGGATATCAAGATCATGGACATCAAGAATCCGGACAGCCATGCGCAGTTAGTAGCAGAGAATATTGCGCAGCAGCTTGAGAATCGTATCTCCTTCCGTCGTGCAATGAAGTCTGCAATGGGCAGAACGATGAAGACAGGCGCAAAGGGTGTGAAGGCATCTTGCTCCGGACGTCTGGGCGGTGCTGATATGGCTCGTACAGAGTTCTACAGCGAGGGTACAATTCCTCTTCAGACACTTCGTGCTGATATTGATTATGGCTTCGCTGAGGCTGACACAACTTATGGTAAGGTTGGTGTTAAGGTATGGGTTTACCATGGTGAAGTTCTTCCAACCAAGAATAACAAAAAGGAAGGGAGCGATAAATAATGTTAATGCCAAAGAGAGTAAAACATCGCAAGCAGTTCCGCGGTAGAATGACAGGAAAAGCGCTCAGAGGAAACAAGATCACAAATGGTGATTTTGGTATCGTGGCTTTAGAGCCGGCATGGATCAAATCCAACCAGATTGAGGCAGCCCGTATTGCGATGACACGTTATATCAAGCGTGGTGGTAAAGTTTGGATCAAGATTTTCCCTGACAAGCCAGTAACAAAGACTCCTGCCGAGACTCGAATGGGTAAAGGTAAAGGTGCGCTGGAGTATTGGGTAGCTGTTGTAAAACCTGGTCGTGTAATGTTCGAGATTTCAGGTGTATCAGAAGAGGTAGCAAGAGAGGCTTTACGTCTTGCAACTCATAAGTTGCCTGTTAAATGTAAGGTCGTATCTCGTGCAGACTTAGAAGGAGGTGCGGGCAGTGAAGAGTAAGCAGTTTATGGAAGAATTGAAAAGTAAGTCCGTTACAGAATTAAATGAAGATTTAGTTGCTGCAAAGAAAGAGCTGTTCAATCTGAAGTTCCAGAATGCAACAAATCAGCTGGATAATACGAGCCGTATTAAGGAAGTTAAGAAGAATATCGCAAGAATTCAGACAGTGCTCGCATCCCAGAACTAATTCATTTGATAGAAGCCCTATGGAAAGGAGGACACGATCGTGGAGAGAAATCTTAGAAAGACTCGTGTAGGTAAAGTAGTAAGTGATAAGATGGATAAGACAATCGTTGTTGCAGTTGTTGATAACGTTAAGCATCCACTTTATAACAAGATCATCAAGAGAACTCGTAAGCTGAAAGCTCATGATGAGGAGAATACATGCAAGATCGGTGACAGAGTAAGAGTAATGGAGACCAGACCTTTGTCTAAGGACAAGAGATGGAGACTGGTAGAGGTTATCGAGAAAGCAAAATAATTGTGAGCCGGGTATTAGACGGCAGAATATGGAGGTAATTATGATACAGCAGGAATCAAGACTGAAAGTAGCTGATAATACAGGTGCTAAAGAGCTTCTTTGTATCAGAGTTATGGGTGGTTCAACCAGAAGATATGCAAGTATCGGTGACGTCATCGTTGCTTCTGTAAAAGATGCAACACCAGGCGGTGTTGTAAAGAAGGGTGATGTCGTTAAGGCTGTTGTAGTTCGTACAGTAAACAGCACTCGTCGTCCTGATGGATCCTACATCAAGTTTGATGAGAATGCAGCCGTTATCATCCGTGACGACAAGACACCAAGAGGTACACGTATCTTTGGACCAGTCGCAAGAGAGTTGAGAGATAAGCAGTTCATGAAAATTGTTTCATTAGCACCGGAAGTATTATAAGGAGGGTATCGACAATGGCAACAAGTAAGATTAAAAAAGGCGATACCGTAAAAGTAATCGCCGGTAAAGATAAAGGCCGTGAGGGCAAGGTAACATCCGTTAAGGATGGCAAGGTTATTATCGAGGGAATCAACCAGGTAACAAAGCATACAAAGCCAAATCAGGCAAATCCTCAGGGCGGCATCGTTCAGAAGTCAGCTCCTCTGGATATTTCAAACGTAATGTATGTGAGCAAGGGAAAGGTTTCCCGTGTTGGCTTTAAGGTAGAGGACGGTAAGAAGGTTCGCTACGCAAAGGCAACAGGTGAAGTAATCGACTAATAACTGGAAAGGAGGCAATCTAACGTGGCTCGTTTAAAAGAAAAGTATAACAACGAAATCGTTGATGCAATGACCAAGAGATTTGGTTATGAAAATATAATGCAGGTACCTAAGCTCGAGAAGATCGTAGTAAACATGGGTGTCGGCGAAGCAAAAGAGAACTCCAAGATTTTGGATTCTGCAATTGCTGATTTGGAAAAGATCACAGGTCAGAAGGCCGTTACAACAAAGGCAAAGAATTCTGTCGCAAACTTCAAGATTCGTGAGGGAATGCCAATCGGATGTAAGGTAACACTCCGTGGTGAGAAAATGTATGAGTTCCTGGATCGTCTTGTAAACCTCGCACTGCCACGAGTTCGTGACTTTAGAGGTGTTAATCCTAACGCATTCGACGGCAGAGGTAACTACGCTCTTGGTATCAAGGAGCAGTTAATCTTCCCTGAGATCGAGTATGATAAGGTTGACAAGGTCAGAGGTATGGACATTATCGTTGTAACTACCGCTGAGACTGATGAAGAAGCTCGTGAATTATTGGCACAGTTCGGTATGCCATTCAAGAAGTAAGGAGGGAATCTCATGGCTAAGACTTCTATGAAAGTTAAGCAGCAGCGTAAGGCAAAGTTCTCTACAAGAGAATATAGTCGTTGCAGAATTTGTGGTCGCCCACATGCTTATTTAAGAAAATACGGAATCTGCAGAATCTGCTTCCGTGAATTAGCATACAAGGGACAGATCCCAGGCGTGAAGAAAGCAAGCTGGTAAGGAGGTAAAACAAGATGATGACGAGCGATCCAATTGCAGATATGCTTACAAGAATCCGTAATGCCAATACTGCAAAGCATGATACAGTAGATGTACCAAGCTCAAAGATGAAGATCTCTATCGCTGAGATCCTTCTCAAAGAGGGTTATATCAAGAAATATGACGTGATTGACGTTGACGGAATTAAGACAATTCATATCACATTAAAATATGGCGCAGACAAGAACGATAAGATTATCACCGGTCTCAAGAGAATTTCTAAGCCGGGTCTTAGAGTTTATGCTGGCAAGGATGAGCTTCCAAAGGTTCTCGGAGGACTTGGAATTGCTATCATTTCTACCAACAAGGGAGTTATGACAGACAAGGAAGCTAGAAAAGAAAACGTTGGCGGTGAAGTACTGGCATTTATCTGGTAATCATACCAGATAGTCAGCCACCCATTAAACCAAGAATATGGAGGTGCACGGCATGTCACGAATCGGAAAAATGCCTATCGCGGTACCGGCTGGTGTAACAGTTGATATTGCAGAAAATAATAAAGTGACTGTAAAGGGACCAAAGGGAACACTTGAGAGAGTGCTTCCGGCAGAGATGGAGATCAAGAAAGAGGGAGACGAGATCATCGTTAACCGTCCAAACGATCTTAAGAAGATGAAATCTCTCCATGGTCTTACAAGAACTCTGATCAACAACATGGTTGTTGGTGTAACAGAGGGATATGAGAAGAAGCTCGAAGTTAACGGTGTTGGTTACAGAGCTGTAAAGAAGGGAAAGCTTCTTACGCTGTCCCTGGGATACTCTCATCCGGTAGAGATGGAAGATCCTGAAGGAATCGAAGTTGTAGTTGAGGACGCTAACACACTGGTTGTTAAGGGAATCGACAAGGAAAAGGTTGGCCAATACGCTGCTGAAATCAGAGAGAAGAGAGCTCCGGAGCCTTATAAGGGTAAAGGTATTAAGTATGCTGATGAAGTAATCAGACGTAAGGTTGGTAAGACCGGTAAGAAATAATATAAAGGAGTGAAAATACGATGATTAAGAAGCAGTCAAGAAGTGATGTTCGTGTGAAGAAACACATGAAGGTTCGTAATCGTCTTTCAGGCACAGCTGAGAGACCGCGTTTAGCTGTATTTAGAAGCAATAATCATATGTACGCACAGGTTATTGATGATACCGTAGGAAATACTCTGGTTTTCGCTTCTACCCTTCAGAAAGATGTGAAGGACGGTCTTGAGAAGACAAATAACGTAGATGCAGCAGCAAAGCTTGGTGAGATCATCGCCAAGAAAGCTTTGGATAAAGGAATTAACACAGTAGTATTTGACCGTGGCGGTTTTGTATATCAGGGCAAGGTAAAAGCTTTGGCTGAGGCAGCCAGAGAAGCAGGCTTGAATTTCTAAGATTAGGAGGAGAACTCATGAAACGTACAATTATTGACCCAAGCCAGTTAGAGCTGGAAGATAATGTAGTAACGATTAAGCGTGTAACCAAGGTTGTTAAGGGTGGACGTAATATGAGATTTACTGCATTAGTAGTAGTTGGCGATAAGAACGGACATGTAGGTGCTGGTCTGGGTAAGGCCACAGAGATTCCTGAGGCTATCCGTAAAGGAAAAGAAGCTGCAGAGAAGAACCTTGTCGAAGTTCCTATCGATGAGAACGGAAGCGTACCACATGACTTCAATGGTAAGTTTGGTAGTGCATCTGTATTGATTAAAAAGGCTCCAGAAGGTACTGGAATCATCGCCGGTGGTCCGGCACGTGCCGTACTTGAGCTTGCAGGATACAAGAACATTCGTACAAAGTCTCTTGGTTCAAACAACAAGCAGAACGTTGTACTTGCAGCAATCGAGGGACTTAAGAATCTTAAGACTCCTGAGGAAGTTGCGAAGGCTCGTGGTATTTCTGTAGAAGAGCTGTTAGGCTAAAAGGAGGATCAAAATGGCAGGAAAGTTAAAGGTTACATTAGTGAAATCTACGATCGGTGCCATTCCAAAGCATCGTGCAACAGTGGAAGCGCTCGGCTTAAAGAAACTCAATAAGTCCGTTGAGCTTCCTGACAATGATGCAGTCAGAGGAATGATCTGGCATGTAAAGCATCTTGTAAAGGTAGAAGAGATCTAAGCAGGATATATGTCAAACGAAAGAAATGTCTCATTTTATGGGGCATTTTTTTCGTAGTCAATTTTTTTGGAATAAGGCTTTTCATGACGCAAATTATGTGTTATGATATATAATGTGTCGCTTTGCAGACACATGTAACAATTGCGAGGGTAAATGAGATCACCGTTCTCATTTAAGGGGTATTGGTCATACCCTGCGTCAGGATCGGTCAATCCGCAAAATGACTGCGAATGCGCATAGCCCGTTAGTATTTATAATCAGGAGGTAATTACAATGAATTTATCAACACTCAGACCAGCAGAAGGCTCAAAGCAGAGCAACAATTTCAGAAGAGGCCGTGGCCATGGATCAGGAAACGGTAAGACAGCAGGTAAGGGACATAAGGGTCAGAAGGCACGTTCAGGTGCTCCACGTCCGGGTTTTGAAGGTGGTCAGATGCCACTGTACAGACGTATTCCTAAGAGAGGTTTCACAAACATCAACTCTAAGGAGATCGTTGCAATCAATGTAGATAAGCTTAACAAGTTTGAAGACGGTGCAGTAGTTACTGTAGCTGCTTTACTTGAGGCAGGTGTTATCAGTAATCCTAAGGATGGAGTTAAGATACTCGGAAATGGAGAATTAACTAAGAAGCTTACAGTTCAGGTACATGCATTCAGTAAGAGTGCTGCTGAGAAGATTGAGGCTCTTGGTGGAAAAGCTGAGGTGATCTAAGGATGTTCGAAACAGTCCGCAATGCATTTAAGATTAAGGATTTGAGGAAAAAGATCCTCTACACACTCTTCATTCTTGTCGTAGTGCGTATCGGATGTCAGCTTCCTATCCCGGGTGTAGATGCCGACTACATTTCACAGTGGTTCGCAGATCAGAACTCCCTGGATTTCTTTAATCAGTTGACCGGTGGTTCCTTTGAGAAAATGTCTATTTTCGCACTGAACATTACACCGTATATCACATCTTCCATTATCTTACAGCTGCTCACGATTGCAATTCCTCGTCTCGAGGAGCTGCATAAGGACGGCGAAGAGGGAAGAAAGAAGATTTCTGAGTACACGAGATATGTAACAATCTTACTTTCTCTGATGGAAAGTGCCGCAATGGCAATCGGTTTTGCCAGCCAGGGTCTCCTGACAGGTGGAGCTACATTTACATCCATCACAGTTTGTATCGTATCCATGACAGCAGGTTCTGCTCTTTTAATGTGGCTTGGTGAGCAGATTACAGAGCATGGTGTTGGAAACGGTATTTCAATCATCCTGTTATACAACATCGTGTCACGTATGCCTGAGGACATGAGTTCCCTGTTCAACAAGTTCGTCAAGAACGCTTCTACAACAGTGAACAGTCTGCTGGCTGCTGTTATTATTATCGGAGTGCTTGTAGCAATGGTTGTTTTCATCATCTATCTTTCCGATGGTGAGAGAAGAATCAGTGTACAGTATTCTCAGAAGACAAGAGGCCGCAAGCTTGTTGGCGGACAGTCTTCACATATTCCGCTTAAGGTAAACACAGCAGGCGTTATCCCGGTAATCTTTGCCGGATCCCTGTTCTCAATGCCTATTGTTATCGCAAACTTCGCAGGTCTTCAGCCGGCATCCGGTGCAGGCGCATCTTTATTCCAGAAGTTCCTCAAGGTTCTGAACCAGAACGCATGGTGCAACTTCGAGAGCTTTGGCGAGTTTAAGTATACATTAGGTCTTGTTGTATATATTGCATTGATCATTTTCTTTGCTTACTTCTACACATCAATCACTTTCAATCCACAGGAGATTGCCATGAACATGAAGAAGCAGGGAGGATTCATTCCGGGTATCCGTCCGGGAAAACCGACGATGGATTATTTGACCAGTGTACTCAACAGCATCATCTTCATTGGTGCGACAGGTCTGTCAATCGCTTCACTTGTTCCGATTTTCTTCTCGGGAGCATTTGGTGCTGATGTATCTTTCGGTGGAACATCAATGATCATTATCGTAGGTGTTGTTATCGAGACATTGAAGCAGATCGAGTCACAGATGCTGGTTCGTCATTACAGAGGTTTCATCAGCGAGTAATTATCGCGTATTGTCTTTTGTGATGACTGCATAAGAGATATGGAATCCCCGCACCCAGGCGCAGCCACTGCCCGGATGTGGGGATTTTTTCAGAAAAGAGGGACAATATGGAAAAACCAATCTTATATATTGTGATACCTTGTTACAACGAGGAAGAAGTGTTGCCGATCACCAGTGGGGAATTTCTGGCGAAGATCAATTCGCTGGCATCGAAGGACAAGATCAGTGAAGACAGCCGTGTGCTTTTCGTCAATGACGGAAGCAAGGACCGGACCTGGGAGATCATCAAAGAGCTTTCCAAAGAGGACGAACACTATATCGGAATCTCGCAGAGCCGCAATCGGGGTCATCAGAATGCTGTGCTGGCGGGACTCATGGAGGCGAAGGACAAGGCGGATATTACGATCTCCATCGACTGTGACGGACAGGATGACATCAATGCGATGGACGATATGGTGGATGCGTATCTGGACGGCTGTGAGATTGTTTACGGCGTCCGCAGCAAGCGTGATACGGATACGTTCTTTAAGAGAGCGACAGCGCAGGGATTTTACAAGCTGTTAAATGTCATGGGGGCAGAGGTGGTCTATAATCATGCCGATTACCGTCTGGTGTCCTCCAGAGTGCTGCATGAGTTTGCAAATTTCAAGGAGGTCAATCTGTATCTGCGCGGCATGTTTCCGCTGGTGGGCTTCAAAAGCACAAGCGTGTATTATGAGCGCCACGAAAGGATTGCCGGTGAGAGCCATTATCCGCTCAGTAAGATGCTGGGACTTGCCTTTGACGGTATCACGAGCCTGAGCATCAAACCGATCCGGATCATCACCGGGATCGGCACCTTTATCTCACTGCTCAGCTTTCTGGCGATCATCTGGACGTTTATCATGTTCTATATGAAGCACAGCGTGGTCGGCTGGGCAAGTACAATCAGTATTATCTGCTTCATTGGCGGTGTGCAGCTGATCTGCCTCGGTGTTCTGGGCGAGTACATCGGCAAGATCTATATGGAAGTCAAGCACAGACCTCGTTACATCATCAGTGACAGAACAGAAGACGACAAATAAATATCCGTCTGCAGGCGGTTGGAGATGTGCAAAATACCGGTTCGCAGGCGGTCACAAAAAACGGTTGAAAAATAAACCGCCTTGGAGTATCATATACTATAGACGTCTTTTTGAAGATGTGAAGGGTATGATACACGTGAAAGGAGAATATATTCATGAAGATTATTATGTTGGGGGCACCAGGTGCCGGAAAGGGAACACACGCTGGCAAGATTTCAGAGAAATATGGCATTCCTCATATTTCCACCGGTGATATTTTCCGTGAGAATATCAAGAACGGTACAGAGCTTGGAAAGAAAGCAAAGGGCTATATGGATGCCGGAGAGCTTGTTCCGGATGAGCTTACCTGTGATCTTGTTGTAGACAGAATCCACCAGGACGATGCAAAGAACGGTTATGTACTCGATGGATTCCCAAGAACCATCCCTCAGGCTGAGGCGCTGACAAAGGCTCTGGCAGCTACCGGTGAGAAGGTTGATTATGCAATCGAGATCAATCTTGCAGATCAGGTGATCATTGATCGTATGAGCGGTAGAAGAGTATGCTCCTGCGGTGCAACCTATCATATTGTAAACATTCCTCCAAAGAAAGAAGGAATCTGCGATAAATGTGGTAAGGAGCTTGTGATCCGTAAGGATG
Source organism: Roseburia sp. AM59-24XD (assembly GCF_003478445.1). GTDB lineage: Bacteria > Bacillota > Clostridia > Lachnospirales > Lachnospiraceae > Jutongia. The sequence continues at coordinate 126,301 of NZ_QUET01000002.1, read as the reverse complement.
ATGAGCCTGAGACCGTTAAGAAGAGACTGGAAGTATATCATGAGCAGACAGCTCCATTGATCGACTATTATAAGAATGAAGGTATTCTCCGTGTTGTCGATGGAACAACAGGACTTGAACAGGGCTTCAAGGACATCTGCGCAATCCTGGATGGTGAGCAGTAAATAGAATCACACCGGCGGATTTCCAGCCGTGTCGGCGCGACGACTAAAAATTCATTATAAAGATGAGGAAAGAAGGCATAATATGTCAGTAACAATTAAATCAGAACACGAAATTGAACTTATGAGAGAGGCCGGAAGAATCCTGTCCATCGTTCATCAGGAGATGGCAAAGATCATTCGTCCGGGCATATCCACCATGGACATCAACCGCAAGGGCGAGGAAGTGATCCGTAGCTATGACTGCATTCCGTCCTTCCTGAATTATCAGGGATACCCGGCATCCATCTGTGTATCCGTCAACGATGAGGTCGTTCATGGCATTCCTAATAAGAAGAGGATCCTGCAGGAGGGCGATATCGTCAGTCTTGATGCGGGTGTTATTTATAAGGGGTATCATTCCGATGCTGCCAGAACGCATGCAGTCGGACAGATTTCCGAGGAGAACAGACGTCTCATCGATGTGACGCGCCAGAGCTTCTTCGAGGGCATCAAGTATGCCAAAGCAGGTAACCACCTCTTTGAGATTTCCAAAGCAGTTCAGGATTTTGCAGAGGCAAACGGATATGGAGTTGTACGTGATCTGGTTGGTCATGGTGTAGGTAAGGATCTCCATGAGGAGCCGCAGATTCCGAATTACAAACCGATCGGACGCGGTATGAAGCTTCGTCCGGGTATGACACTGGCGATCGAGCCGATGATCAATATCGGAACCTGGGAGGTATGGGTTCTTGAGGATGACTGGACCGTTGTAACACAGGATTCTCTGAACTCCGCACACTATGAGAATACGGTCCTGATCACCGAGGGTGAGCCGGAGTTATTATCTTATCCGGAATGGGATCATAATTATGAAACAATAAAGGCGTAAGAATGGAGGAAATATGTCAAAGGAAGATGTAATAGAAATTGAGGGTATTGTTGTAGAGAAGCTGCCCAATGCAATGTTTAAGGTAGAGCTGGAGAATGGTCATCAGGTACTGGCTCACATCAGCGGAAAGCTTCGCAAGAACTTTATCCGTATTTTGCCGGGCGATAAGGTGACAATGGAAATGTCTCCGTACGATCTGACAAAGGGACGTATTACCTGGAGAGACAAATAACCGGTACAGCCGGTAGGATGATCGGAGCTGTCCACAGCGTATATTGTGGACGGCTCCGTTTTCTTTTTGAATAATATGAAAAAAATAAAAAGTTTGTCTTGCAATGCCTAAAATTTTATGATATAGTGGTTAATGGACTTTTCTGAAAGGAGGTTATTGCTGTGAAAGTTAGATCTTCAGTAAAACCGATTTGCGAAAAATGTAAGGTCATCAAGAGAAAGGGTCGCGTCAGAGTAATCTGCGAGAATCCTAGACACAAACAGAGACAGGGCTAATGAGAGAACGGAAACCAAAGCATATCACTTTGGCTTTTCTGTTGTTAAAATAGAACTTGCTTTCTGTAATTATAGTGCGTTTTATAACATGCGCACTGTGACATTGTGGATGGAGTGATTACCCATCTCATCACGGCTATGTGTCATTTCATAGCAGGATGGTCCTGCCACGGCAGATGATGACTGCGGCGTAGATCGATCGTCAATTCGCAGGCGATCCCGAGGGACAGCAATAGGGCTGTCATAGTGAAAAATGTCTATGCAGTGGGATTACAATTTAAAGCGGCTGAAGATGAAGGAACCATCTATTCCCTCATCGAAATCACTGAAAGCATGGGGATTCCCATGTGACCGGCAGCGTGGCTGCCACGAAACTCATTGTAAAATAGAAAATTAACGGAGGTGTAAAGTACACATGGCTCGTATTAGTGGTGTAGATTTACCAAGAGAGAAACGTGTAGAAGTTGGTCTTACCTATATTTATGGTATCGGACTTACCAGCTCAAAGCGTATTTTGGCAGAAGCTAATGTCAATCCTGACACACGTGTCAAGGATCTTACGGACGAGGAAGTTTCCCGTATCCGTGATGTCATTGACGAGACACAGACAGTAGAGGGTGATCTTCGCAGAGAGATCGCAATGAACATCAAGAGACTCCAGGAGATCGGATGTTACAGAGGTATTCGTCATAGAAAGGGTCTGCCGGTTCGTGGACAGAAGACAAAGACAAATGCCAGAACTCGCAAGGGTCCTAAGCGTACTGTCGCTAATAAGAAAAAGTAATTTAGGTAGGAACAGTTAGACACTCTACCAAAATCTAACTAGGAGGGTTTGATAATGGCTAAAGTAGCAACAAAGAAGGCAACAAAGAAGCGTGTCAAGAAGAATGTCGGACATGGACAGGCACACATTCAGTCTTCCTTTAATAATACAATCGTTACGCTTACAGATTCAGAAGGAAATGCTATTTCCTGGGCAAGCGCAGGCGGATTAGGATTCAGAGGATCCAAAAAGTCAACTCCATATGCAGCACAGATGGCTGCAGAGACAGCAGCAAAAGCAGCTCTGCCACATGGTTTGACATCTGTTGACGTTATGGTTAAGGGACCTGGTTCAGGCCGTGAGGCAGCAATTCGTGCACTGCAGGCATGCGGTATCGATGTAACAAGCATCAGAGACGTAACACCTGTACCACATAATGGATGCCGCCCACCGAAGCGTCGTCGTGTTTAATCAATGATTACCAGATTAGGAGGATATAGAAATGGCAAGAGATATGACGCCTGTACTGAAGAGATGTAGAGCTCTTGGTATCGAGCCTGCATACATGGGACTTGATAAGAAGTCTAAGAGAAATGTTCGCGCTGGCAGAAAGCCAAGTGAGTATGCATTACAGTTAAAAGAGAAGCAGAAAGCAAAATTCATCTACGGTGTACTTGAGAAGCCGTTCAGAAACAATTTTGCAAAGGCACAGAAGTTAAAATACGGTACAACCGGTGAGAACCTTATGATTCTCCTTGAGCTGAGACTGGACAACGTAGTATTCCGTATGGGATACGCACGCACCAGAAAAGAAGCTCGTCAGATCGTTGGACACAAGCATGTACTTGTAAACGGCAAGTGTGTAAACATTCCATCTTACACAGTTAAGCCGGGCGATAAGATCGAGATCAAGGAAAAGGTTAAGGGATACCAGAGATATAAAGATGTTCTGGAGACTACCGAAGGCAGACTGATCCCGGATTGGCTTGAGGCTGATCATGAGACTCTGACTGGTACGGTTAAAGAGATTCCTACAAGAGAGCAGATTGATGTTCCTGTAAATGAAGTGCTTATCGTCGAGTTATATTCTAAGTAATAACCGGATAGCATGTGAGCATAAACCCAAAAGGAGGGTCCTGGAGTGCTTGATTTTAAAGAACCAAATATTGAGATTGTTGAGATTTCAGAAGATAAGAAATATGGACGTTTTGTTGTAGAACCTCTGGAAAGAGGATACGGTACGACTTTGGGTAATTCTCTCAGAAGAATTATGCTTTCATCATTGCCGGGTACAGCTGTTAGTCATATTAAGATTGATGGCGTCGTTCATGAGTTCAGCTCCATTCCTGGAGTAAAAGAAGATGTTACAGAGATCATCATGAACATCAAGAGTTTAGCAATCAAAAACAACAGCGACTCCGATGAAGTTAAGACAGCATATATCGAGGCTTCCGGCGAAGGCGTAGTTACAGCAGCAGACATTCAGGTGGATTCCGATATCGAGATCGTTAATCCTGATCAGGTGATTGCTACACTGAGTGGCGGTCCTGACTGCAAGCTCTACATTGAGATGACGATTGTCAATGGACGTGGATATGTCAGCTCTGATAAGAACAAGAGAGATGACCTGCCGATCAACGTGATCGCCATTGACTCGATCTTCACTCCGGTAGAGAGAGTAAATATTCAGATAGAAAATACTCGTGTTGGTCAGATTACAGATTATGATAAGCTGACCCTTGAGATATTCACAAACGGAACAATTGAGCCAAGCGATGCCGTAAGTCTGGCAGCAAAGGTGCTCAGCGTTCACTTGAACTCATTCATCAACCTTTCAGAGAATGCAAAGAAAGCAGTAATCATTGCACCATCTGAGGAAGATGACAAAGAGAAGGTTCTCGAGATGAACATTGACGAACTGGAGCTTTCCGTTCGTTCTTACAACTGCTTGAAGAGAGCAGGTATTAACACGGTTGAAGAGCTGTGTAACCGTACATCAGAGGACATGATGAAAGTAAGAAACCTCGGACGCAAGTCACTGGATGAGGTTTTAGCAAAGTTAAACGAATTAGGTCTTTCTCTGAATTTAGGAGAGGATAATTAGGAGGTAAGCAAATGGCAGGCTATAGAAAACTTGGAAGAACTTCCAGCCAGAGAAAAGCGTTGCTTCGTAATCAGGTAACAGATCTGCTTTACTACGGAAAGATTATTACTACAGAGGCTAAGGCAAAGGAAATTCGCAAGATTGCAGAGGGAATCATTGCATTAGGAATCAAGGAGTGCAATAATTTCGATACCGTAACTGTTACTGCAAAGGTAGCACGTAAGGATAAAGACGGCAAGAGAGTAAAAGAAGTTGTAGACGGTAAGAAAGTAACTGTTTATGACAATGTTGAGAAGGAGATCAAGAAGGATCAGCCTTCAAGACTTCATGCCAGACGTCAGATGCAGAAGACTCTGTACAAGATCACAGAGGTTCCTGCAGATGCACAGGGTCGCAAGAGCGGTACAAAGACAGTTGATGTTTCTAATATCGTACTGGATGAGCTCGGACCAAAGTATGCAGAGCGTAACGGTAATGGTGGTTACACCCGTATCGTAAAGATTGGTCAGCGTAAGGGTGATGCTGCTATGCAGGTACTCATCGAGCTGGTATAATTGAATTTTTGAAAACAGAGGGCGTGCATGATATGTGCACGCCTTTTATAGTATATACGGGAAAGGCGGTAGAACAATGCAGCCGATAATTGACGCAAAGGATCTGGTACATGAATATTCCAGACGCGATGAAGAGGGAAATGTGACCGGAATTACCCGGGCGCTGGATGGCGTTTCCATGCAGGTAAAGCAGGGGGATCTCATTGCGGTGCTTGGAGCCAACGGCTCCGGTAAATCGACCTTCGCAAAGCATCTGAACGCTTTGCTGACACCGACCGAGGGCACGCTGTATGTCGGAGGAATGGAGTGCGGAGATCATACAAAGGATCTTGACATCCGCAAGACGGTCGGTATGGTATTCCAGAATCCGGATAATCAGATCATCGCCAATGTGGTTGAGGAGGATGTCGGCTTCGGGCCGGAAAATATCGGTGTTCCGACGGAGGAGATCTGGGAGCGTGTTGCAGATGCGCTCAAGACTGTCGGCATGTATGAGTATCGCTTGAATTCGCCGAATAAGCTTTCCGGTGGACAGAAGCAGAGAGTTGCCATTGCGGGAATCCTGGCGATGAAGCCGAAGTGCATCATTCTGGATGAATCGACAGCTATGTTAGATCCCGGTGGGCGTAAGGCCGTGATCGATACGATCACGCGCATCAATAAAGAGGAGAATATCACGGTCATTCTGATCACACATTACATGGAAGAGGTAACCGGAGCGGATTATGTTTATGTGATGGATTCCGGAAAGGTTGTAATGGAAGGAATGCCGCGTGATATTTTTGCCAGAAGTGATGAGCTGGAAGAATTTCGTCTTGCGGTACCGGAGGCTGTCCGGGTGGCGATGCTTTTGAGAGAGAAGGGCATCGAGCTTCCGAAGGACATTCTCGATGCCGGGGAGCTTGTCGATGCGGTGATGAAGCTGCAGGCGTGAAGTGATTGTATGAATGCTGCGATGAGGCTGCAGGCGTGATGTGATTGTATTGTTGCTGCGATGAGACTGCAGGAGCAATGTGAGCGTGTCGATGCAGTGAATGACATGAGAGACTACGCAGCTATTATGTAGACGCTGGGTGTCGGTGGACGAGTGTGTTCATGGACGGATCACTGTGCATGGAAAGGATAAAAGGTGAATGAACATGTCGATTCGACTGGAAAATGTGAATTACATCTATGGGGAAGGCTCCGGACAGGAGAAATGGGCATTAAAAAATATCAATCTGGCGATTCATGACAGGGAATTTATCGGGATCGTGGGTCACACCGGCTCCGGTAAATCAACGCTGACCCAGCTTTTGAATGGATTGGAGAAGCCGTCGTCCGGTACGATCTACTATAACGATGAGGACATTCAGGCGGATGGCTATGAACGACGCAAGCTCCGCCAGAAGGTAGGACTTGTCTTTCAGTACCCGGAGCACCAGCTTTTCGAGGTGTCCGTGATCAAGGACGTGGAGTTTGGCCCGAGAAATCTGGGACTTTCCAATCTGGACGTTGAGAAGCGTTCCTTTGATGCATTAAAGCAGGTCGGACTCAGTGATGATCTGTTAGATGTGGCGCCATTTGCATTATCCGGTGGGCAGAAGCGCCGCGTGGCGATCGCCGGTGTGCTTGCGATGCAGCCGGAAGTGCTGATCCTGGATGAGCCGACAGCGGGGCTTGATCCGGCAGGGCGCACGGAGATTCTCGAGCTTTTAAAGAAGCTGCATGAGGAAAATAATATTACGGTGATATTAGTTTCTCACAGCATGGATGATGTGGCACGGTATGCCGGAAGAATCCTTGTGATGAATCAGGGAGAGCTTGTGCTTGACGGAGAACCGCAGAAGGTATTCCGGTATCGGGACGAGCTGCGCAAGATCGGTTTGGATGTTCCGCAGTCAACCAATATATTGTACGAATTACGGGACAGAGGAATGGCAGTAGGAACAGAGGGCATCACGCCCGAACAGGCAGCAGAGTGTATTGCAGATAGTTTGAGGAGGCAGTCATGATCAGAGACATTACAATCGGACAGTATTATCAGGGCAGTTCCCTGATCCACAGACTGGATCCGCGCCTGAAGGTAGTCGGTGTACTGGTCTATTTGATCTCGCTTTTCTGCTTCCGCTATGTGATTGGTTTTCTGGTGGCAGGCTTGTTTTTCGCGCTGGTGCTGCACCTGTCGAAGGTGCCGTTTCGCTATGTGATCAAGGGTCTAAAGCCGATTCTGTTTCTGCTGATCTTTACGGCGGCGCTGAATCTTTTGTGGACGCCGGGAGAGACAATCTGGAAGTTTGGTATCCTGAATCTGACCCGCGAGGGAATTTATAAATGTATCTTTATGGCACTTCGTCTGATCCTTCTGATCATCGGATCCTCCATGCTGACGCTGACTACAACGCCGAATCAGCTGACGGATGCCATGGAGCATCTGCTGGGACCGTTGAAACGTTTTGGGGCACCGGTCCATGAGGTCGCAATGATGATGAGCATTGCGCTGCGTTTTATTCCGATCCTTCTCGAGGAGACGGACAAGATCATGAAGGCGCAGATGTCCAGAGGCGCTGATTTTGAATCCGGCAATCTGATGCACCGTCTGCACAATATGATCCCGCTGCTGGTGCCGTTATTTATCTCGGCGACAAGGCGCGCCAATGAGCTGGCCTATGCGATGGATGCCCGCTGCTACAACGGCGGCGCCGGACGTACCAAGATGAAGCCGTTAAAATACAATCCGAGAGATTATAAGGGATACGCAGTGCTTGTGCTGTACGTTATTGTACTGATCCTTGTGACAAGGACAGTTGCAATCTGACGATCTTTGACGGGATTATATTGGGATTTCTGGGAAAGACCCGCTCTGAGATTTTATTGGCACTATAAATGATTATTAGATGGAACAGGATAGAAGCTATGAATCAGAAAATGACCACACAGACAAAAATGACCCGTAGAATACTTCTGCGGGTCGCTTACGATGGAACGAATTACCACGGCTGGCAGCTCCAGCCCAATGCGGCAACAATCGAGGGAGAATTAAACCGTGCGTTGTGTGCGCTGACCGGCGAAGAAATTGTCGTGACCGGGGCAAGCCGGACGGACGCCGGCGTGCATGCACTTGGCAATGTTGCCGTGTTTGATACGACATCGAGGATCCCGGCGGAGAAGTTTTCGTATGCGCTGAACCAGAGACTGCCGGAGGATATTGTGATCCAGTCCTCCAAGCAGGTGGCGGATGACTTTCATCCGCGTCACTGTGACTGCCGCAAGACCTATGAATACGATATCTTAAACCGGACATTTCCGCTGCCGGCATACCGTAACACCGCATATTTCCTGTATGGAACGCTGAATATCGAGGCAATGCGCCGGGCGTGTCAGGCATTTCTGGGAGAACATGATTTCGCGTCCTTCTGCGCGGCGGGAGCACAGGTGCAGACAACCGTTCGGACGATCTACAGCCTTGAGGTAGAATGCCGCCCGCTGACGGAGGCAAACGTCGGATCAGCCGATCAGCTTCTGACGATCCGCGTCAAGGGCAACGGCTTCTTATATAACATGGTGCGGATCATTGCCGGCACTCTGGTAGAAGTTGGCAGAGGTCACATCAAACCCGAGGAGGTTGCAGGTATTATTGCCGCGAAAGACCGGGCAAAAGCAGGACCGACCGCTCCGGCAAGAGGACTGCGACTGGTAGAGATCGAGTACAGAAAAAATCAGTGATAAATATCGCGAAAGTTGCATTTTGTATTTATAGTATATTGATGCGGCTTTCGCGATTGTCAGTTTTTAACAGGGTTTGCAGGGAAATAGGAGTTGCTTATGATATAAGGAGTGTGTTATACTTAAATGAGTTATGTAACTGATAGTAGAGGGGTTTTAGAGAAAATGGACAAGATAAAAGAATTGTATGCATATAGACAGATGTTGATTTCTCTTGTAAAAAAAGATTTACGTGGAAGATACAAGGCATCTGTTTTAGGTTTTTTATGGACATTTATAAATCCATTGCTCCAGCTGCTGGTATACACAGTGGTATTTTCTGTCGTTATGCGTGCAGGAATTGAGAAGTTTTATATTTTTGTCTTCGTGGCATTGGTACCATGGATCTTTTTCAGCTCCTCATTGACAGGGGGAGCCAGCATTATCGTAATGAATCAGGACATGATCCAGAAGATATATTTTCCGAGGATCGTGCTGCCGATCTCCTATGTGACAAGCTGTTTTGTCAACATGCTGTTCAGCTTTATTGTCATTTTTGCGGTACTGCTTGTCACAGGCTATGGCTTCAATTTTACGGCATGCCTGTTTTTACCTTTGATTATGGTCATAGAGTATATTTTTGCATTGGGACTGGCACTGATCACTTCGGCATGCACGGTGTATCTGAGGGATCTCGAGCATATACTTGGTATTGTGTCTATGGCATGGATGTATATGTCGCCGGTGGTATATCCGCTTTCCTTCATTCCGAAGAAGCTGCAGTCGATTTTCCAGTTAAATCCGATGGCACCGATCATTACAGCGTATCGTGACATCTTATATTATAAGCAGATTCCGCAGCTGCAGACTCTTCTTATGGCAACCGTGACAGGAATTATATTTGTCGGCGTGGGCTGTTTTGTGTTTGAACGGCTGCAGAGAGGCTTTGTAGAGGAATTATAAGAAAGGCATGACGGTGATATGAAGAACGAAAATTCAATTGAGCTGGTGAATGTAAAAAAGAAGTTCAAGATATACGCAGATAAGGGAAACAGCATGAAGGATAAAATGCTGTTCTGGAAACGAAATCAGTATGAAGATCACTGGGTGCTGGACGATATCAGTTTTTCCATCAAGAAAGGAGAAGCTGTCGGACTGATCGGCAGTAACGGCTGTGGAAAAAGTACGACGCTGAAGCTGATCAACAAGATCATGTATCCAACGGACGGAAAGGTAAAGGTAAACGGTCGTGTTTCCAGTCTGTTGGAACTTGGAGCCGGTTTTCATCCGGACATGACCGGACGAGAGAATATATACACGAATGCCTCCATTTTTGGTATGACGAAAAAGGAGATCGAAGAAAAGATCGATGATATTATTGCATTTTCGGAGCTGGATGAGTACATTGACAATCCGGTCCGGACATATTCCTCAGGAATGTATATGCGTCTTGGATTTTCTGTTGCCATCAATGTCAGAGCAGATATTCTGCTGATCGATGAAATTCTGGCTGTTGGTGATATGAGCTTTCAGAAGAAATGCTTTAAGCGTCTTAAAGAAATTAAAAATGCAGGAACTACAATTGTGATCGTATCCCATGCACTCGGACAGATCGAGCAGATCTGTGACCGCTGTATCTGGATCGATCATGGCAAGATCAGCAAGATTGGAAAGCCGATGGAGGTTCATGCCGAGTATCTAAAGGAGCTGGAAAAGAGATCACAGCGCAGGATGCAGGCGTTAAAGGGTGAAACGGGCTCAGGAAATGACCAGAACACATTTTGCGGCAGGGAAGTTATCCGTTCCGGTTCAGGAAAGTTGTTTTTTACCGGAGTCGAGCTGTTTGACCGGGAAGGAAACCGGGAGAGTGTGTTTCAAACCGGAGAATATATGAGGGTAGAATATACATTTACTGCGGCAAAGGAGATTCATAAGGCAGAGTTTGCAGTGCGGATCTACGGGGAGGATGACACCCATTATTACGGCAGTACAAGTCTTATCGAGGAAAGCTGCACGGAGGAGATCCAAGGCAAAAGCAGATTTGTCATAGAATTTGATAAACTGGAGCTGCTGGAAGGTGATTTTATGCTGGATGTGGATGCATTGGATGAAAATGGTGAGGTGCTTGACAGGATCCATGACACCATACGTTTCTGCATACAGAATACAACAGGAAGAACGGGAATCTGCAATATGAGTTCCAAATGGAAACTGGAGTGAAGAAATGAACAATAACCAAGAACTTTCGAAGATTCATATTTATTTGCGGACAAGCAAGCTGTTTTATATTCCAAGAAAATGCTATGCGATTGTGCTGGGAATCCGCAAACATGGAATAAAGGCACAGATGAAATGGGTGCATGGAAGAATCCGTGACAAGATTGCCCAGAAGAACTATTACAAATGCCTGCAGATCACTCCACAGGAGCGTCAGAGGCAGAAGGAACAGCAATACGAAACAGCAACCTGCTCAGTATTCTGGTGCCGTTATATAACACACCGGAGAAGTTTTTGCGGGAAATGATCGAGTCTGTACAGAATCAGACATATGGAGACTGGGAGCTTTGCCTGGCGGATGGAAGCGATCAGGAGCACACAGAGGTTGGAGCGATCGTAAAGGAATATCAGCAGAACGATAAGCGTATCCGGTATCAACAGCTGGAGAAAAACGGCGGTATCTCCGAGAATACCAATGCATGTCTGGCGATGGCGTCCGGCGATTATGTCGTGCTGTTTGATCATGATGATCTGCTGCATGAATGTGCACTGTACGAATTGAAAAAGGCGGTGGACGAGCAGGGGACAGATTTCATTTATACGGATGAGGCAGTCTTTTCCAAGGATTTCCATAAACCGGACAGCTATCATTTCAAAACGGATTTTGCGCCGGATGATTTAAGATCCAACAATTATATCTGTCATATCACATGCTTTGCCATGAAACTGATGGACGAGATTGACGGACTGTTTCGGACGGAATATGACGGAAGTCAGGACTTTGATCTCGTACTGAGGCTGACAGAAAAGGCGAATAAGATCGTTCATATTCCGAAGGTGCTTTATTTCTGGAGGAATCATGCACTGTCGGTCGCTTCCGATATTTCGGCAAAGACATACTGTATTGATGCAGGAAAGAAAGCGGTGAAGTCTCATTTAGAGCGCATGGGGATCAGCGGATCGGTGGAAAGTTCAGAGATTTATCCGGTCATTTACCGCGTGAAATATCAGGTTCAGGGGAGCCCGCTTGTTTCGATTATTCTGTCGGAGGATCATGCGAATGCCGATAGTGCGAAGTGTGAACAGAGCATACGAGAAAAGACCACATATTCCAATTATGAGATTTTGATACGCCGGGCAGAAATGACATGGAATGAGACGGCAGCAAAGGCAAAGGGGGAATATCTGTTGTTTCTGGACAGTGACTGTATCTGCACGCAGGAGTCCTGGCTTGAGGAGCTTTTGGGCGTGGCGCAGCGTGAGGAAGTAGGTGCTGTTGGTGCGGTTGTCAGTTATCCGAAGGGCGTGATCCGGGATGCCGGTATCACCTTAGGGGTAGGATATTATAATCTGGGAAGTTGTAATTTTTATCTTCTCAATGATGACCATTCCGGTTTTTGGGGGAATTTTTATTACATGCATAATGTGTCAGCAGTATCGGATACCTGCATGCTCGTACGCAAAAAATATTACGACATGGCAGGTGGAATAACTCCAACTGTTGCACCAACCGTGACTCCGATGGTCACACCGACTGTCACACCGGCACCTGTAAAATCACCAATTCTCAAGGTTGGTAAGTATTCTCTGTATCTTGGAATGACACTTGCACAGGTCAATGAAGTGATGGTAGTTGGAACAGTTGATGAGGGCTTATCTCCACAGGGCAACCAGTCCTATGTTTACAATCCGGGCGGAGATTATTCCTGCCTGATTGAAGTACAGATCCGTGATGGTAAGGTGGTTGAAATGTCCACGATCTCCAAGAATTTTAGTTACGGAGATATCCTGACATCCGGCGACAGTTTTAGTACATTGACATCGAATGGTTTCCGGTCGATGAGTACTTATCAGTACACGATCTACAGCCAGACAACAGATGATGCATATGTCAATGTAATGACAGATAAACAGAGAGATAAGAAGGCATACGGTGTTCAGATCTTTGATAAGGGACTTGGTTCGATGGATTCACTTTTGTATCCAAAGAATTGTACCTATTCTGATGCAGTTAATAAATATCAGGCACGACTTTCCGCACTGTATCTGAATGCATACCGTGCTTATCATGGAATCGAAAGTCTTCTGAATTTAGGAGATAATGCGACTGCTCAGTCACACAGCGAGTATATGGCAAAGGTCAACAGCGATGTGATGGATGAGGGCTCTGAAAGCTGGAAGGATCGTTTTAATGACGCATATGGTGATCCATTGTGCAAATCAGAGTATGTATCCTATGGCAGCCGGATGCATTTTCGGCAGTCACCTATGCGGTCTCCGAACAGGGATCCACAACGAAGTTCTATCAGTATATATTGATGGAAGAAGTGACAAATAAAAATGGAGACACCTTCTATATTCCGGATGATTATGAGTTGTATATCTCCTGTGGTTTTGCCAACACGACAAGTGGAAGCAAGCTGACATTTACAGCATTTGATTTTTACGGATTATAGGATTATTATTTGACTGGGGGAGCAATTCCCCAGTCAATTTTAAATGAGCGGCTGACGCCGTGATCACAGAATGACAGATATCAGGAGGCATCTATGGGAAAAGAAGTAAAAACAAACGCAATGCGCATACTGGACCGCCAGAAGATTCCGTATCAGTTAAATACCTACGAATGCGGGGAGTTTATTGACGGAGTCACAATTGCGGACCAGCTTGGACAGAGCTATGACATGTCCTTTAAAACATTAGTAATGATCGGGAAGAGCAGGCAGTATTATGTGTTTGCTCTTCCCGTGGATAAAGAAGTTGATATGAAGAAAGCGGCAAAAGCCGTAGGCGAGAAAAGCGTGGAAATGCTGCCGGTTAAAGATATCAACAAGGTGACCGGTTACATCCGCGGCGGCTGTACACCGATCGGCATGAAGAAGCAGTTTCCTACTGTGATTGATGAGAGTGCGGCAGATCTGCCGGAAATGATCGTCAGCGGTGGCAGACTGGGAGAACAGATTATTCTGAAGCCGGAGGATCTTCTGAAGGTGACCGGAGGAAAATTTGCCGATATCATTCGCAAAGAGCAGGATTAAAACGTATACAGAAAGGGGAAAAGGATGAGAAAACGTAAATGGAAACAGGGCATTGCCGTTTTAACGGCAGCAGCATTGGTATTGACAGGAATTACCGTTCCGGGCAGTGCCGGAGCGAAAGCGAAGATCAGGCTGAATAAGAAGAAAGTAACGATCAAGGTCGGAGGAAAGGTGACACTTAAGCTTAAGAACGCAAAGAAAAAAGTCATCTGGAAATCCTCCAAAAAGAAGGTGGCATCCGTATCGGCAAAGGGAATTGTCCGTGGAAAGAGTGCAGGAACTGCGAAGATCACGGCAAAGTCTAATAAAAAGAGCTATACCTGTACGGTGATCGTGAAGGAGAAGCGGGATAGCTTTGTAGAACCGGATGAAACAGAAATGCCGGGAACAACAGTGCCGACTGCAAAGCCGACGGGCGAACCAACGAAGACACCGGTAAATCCGACAAGTAACCCGACAAAAGCACCGGCAAGTGAGGCACCGGTAAATCCGACAAAGGCACCGGTCAACCCGACAAAGGAACCAACGACAGCCCCAACGGCAGCTCCTTCCGGCAATACATTAACGATTGGTAAGTACTCTCTTTCGATCGGAATGTCATTTCAGGATGCGCAGAATATTCTGGGGAGCAAATGTGTGGATGAAGGCATTTCACCACAGGGATACGCTTCGTATATATACAATCCGGGCAATGATTACTCCTGTCTCGTGGAACTTCAGGTCAAGGATGGAAAGCTCGTCGAGTTATCCACGATCTCGAAGAATTTTAACTACGGAGACATCGCTGCAGCCGGCAACAGCATTGCTACACTGAAAGCGAACGGTTTTACAGCGGTAGAAACCTACAAGTACACGATATATTCAAAGACAAGCGATCAGGAATATATCAATGTCATGACGGATGCCCAGAGAGGTGGTGCAGTATACGGTGTACAGATCTTTGATAAGAGTCTGGGATCGATGGACACGCTTCTTTATCCGAAAAACTGCAAATATTCCGATGACATTAACAAGTATCAGGCGCGTCTTACGGCACTGTATCTGAATGCATATCGTGCATACCACGGTGCAGGGCTGATGCAGATCACAGACAATGGTGTGGCACAGGCTCACAGCGAATATATGGCAAGCAAGAACAGTGATGTGATGGACGAAGGTTCCGTAAGTTGGAAGACGCGGTTTGATCAGAATTACAACGATGGAGAGAAGCTCTTCCTGAAGACCGAGTATGTTTCATACGGCAGTCCGGATGCGTTTTCTGCAGTCACCTATGCGATTGCGGAGCGGGATTCTACCACCAATTTCTATAAGTATATATTGATGGAAGAATATGAGGATGAAGCGGTTGATTTCTGCATCGAGTGTGGATTCGCCAATACGGCAAGCGGAAGCAAGCTGACATTTTCGGCATTTGATTTTTATGCATATTAGGCTTCAAGACAGTATCGCGAAAAGTAGAAGTCGTGCTGCTTTGAACGGGGTAAGAAAGGAACAGATTATGAGAAAAATAAAATGGAAACAGGGCGTTGCAGTGTTGGCAGCAATCTCGCTGCTCATTACAGGAACGATGGTTCCGGGAGGTGCCAGCGCCAAAGGCAAAATTAAACTTAATAAGAAAAAGGTGACTATTAAGGTCGGGCAGAAGGTAAAGCTGAAGCTCAAAAACACAAAAAAGAAGAAAGTAACCTGGAAGTCCTCTAAGAAGAAAGTGGCTTCCGTGACGAAAAAGGGTGTCGTAAAAGGTAAGAAAAAGGGAACGGCAAAGATCACGGCAAAGTGCGGTAAGAAGAGATATGTCTGCAAGGTGACGGTCAAAGCGCGTGGTGAGTATCAGGAAAGTATTTATGAAACTGCCAGACCGGGCAGCACACAGGCACCGGGAGCGTCCGCAAAGCCAAGCAGCAAGCCGTCCGTTTCCCCGAGTGCAAAGCCGGGACAGAACGCAACCACCACATCGAACCATGTAAAGCCGACAACGGCAGCCGAGAATACGCTTGCTATTGGCAAATTCAACATTACACTCGGAATGACGAGTGCAGAGGTTGAAAAGGTAATGGGCGCAGCACCGGATAAGACAGGAAAGTCCCCGCAGGGAAACAGCACCTATATTTATAACCCGTCCGGCGATTATACCAACTATGTGGAAATACAGTTCCGGTCCGATAAGGTTGTGGGAATGACTACGATCTCCGCATATTTCTGCTATGCAGATCTTGTTTCTTCGCAGGACAGTGCTGATGTTCTGAAGGGACGCGGCTTCAGCGATATGTCCCGTTTCGATTACGAAGCCGGCTATCAGTATGATAAAGGCAGTGCTTACGTCAATGCATTTGTCGACCATCAGGGAAAGGGCGGTGTTTACGGCGTTCAGATCTTCGACAAGACGCTCAACTCCAAGCTCGATAACCTGATCATACCGAAGAACTGCAGCTATGATGACGCGGTCATGACAGCCATGCAGTTTGAAATGCGTGATTTTGTCAACGTCTTCCGTGTTTTCAAAGGCAAGGAGGCAATGACGGACAGTACCTCCGGCAGTGCACAGCGCCATGCGCTGGAAATGGCATCCACAGGTAAAACCCAGCAGAGCAGCTCTGACGGAACAACCTGGAAGGATCGTTTCAAACAGGATTACGGTGATTATTATATGGCAACGGAATTTGTGGCAGACAGCTGTGTCGATGCATTCAGCTTTGCGGTATATGCTGCGGATACCACAAAGAATATCTCATCCGGTTCCACCTCTACAATCTATCAGTATATGATCAAGGATCAGGATGCCAACGGAGAGGCAGTCTCCTTTAATATTGACTGCGGCTTTGCTTACAACACCGGCAATAAGCTGATCACATTCGGTGTGATCAATCTGTATTGCATGTAATCGCTATGGCGTGGTTCAAGAAAGCTTAAGAGAAAGGAAAGTAAGATCACCATGGGAAAAGCACATGCGGAAGGCTGAAACGCCAGACAGACAATAAATTTCTCAATATGTACGAGATCGATGCGGTCCGCAGGGACGGGGTTCATTTTCCGTATTATATTGCCACCAGGCGGGAGTCCGGAGATCTGATGTATGAGACCGGAACGCTTCGGGCGGACGGTGTCGTTATTTATCCGGTATACCGTCCGGATCCGGGCAAGCTGGTGGTGATCCGTCAGTTCCGCTACCCGGTCAACGGCTATATATATGAAGTTCCGGCGGGGCTTGTGGATGCGGGAGAGGATCCTGCGGAGGCGGCTGTCCGTGAGATGAAGGAAGAGACCGGACTGGACTTTACGCTTTACCGGGAGGGAAGCGATGCTCTGATGCGTCCGTTTGTACAGAGCCAGGGAATGTCTGACGAGTGCGATGTGACGGTGTTTGGATATGCGGATGGTGTTCTGAACCCGGGAGCGCAGGAGGCGACTGAGGATATCGAGGTCTTTCTGGCAGACAAAGACGAGATAAGGCGGATTCTCAGGGAGGAGCTGGTGTCTCTGCGTGCCGCGTACCTGTTTATGATGTTTTTAAACAGCAGCCCGGAGGATCCGTTCGCGTTTTTACATATATAATATAGAAACGTATCGTGGATTTGCTGTACGAAAATGTTTACTAAAACCGGGATTTTATGATATTTTACTGATTTCATGCCGAAAATAAACAACAGCGGCAAAGTGACGTCGGGATTTTGTAGGAAAAGACGAGAAAAAAATATTTTTTCGTCTTTTCCTATTCTTTTTTACAAAAAATGTCCATATAATGTGGTGTTGGACATACTTCCATCACAAAATGTAGTCAAATATGACAAACAAAATAAAAAAATCAAAAAAATACTTGTATAATTTGCCAACATGTGTTATATTGGTCTTACGGAAAAAAGTTGAAGGAACGTTCCTAAACAACGTAATCATTTTCGTAAAGATGGTTACATTTCAAAATGGTGATACCATGATATTTCTGCTGTGGGTGCAGCATAAATATAAAGCAAACAATTTAATTTAGAGGAGGCTTTTTATGAGAAAGAAAGTATTGAGTGTACTTCTGTGTACAGCAATGGCTGCAACAATGTTAACAGGTTGTGGCGGATCATCAGATGACACAACAAAGGACAAAGCAACAAGTGGTGCAACAAGCGGAGCAACATCTGAGAAGGCTTCTAAGGCTGAAGTTTCTGACGGTGGTAAGGTTCTTAACATCCGTGTTTGGAACGAGGAGTTCAGAGATCGTGTCATTGCTCACTATCCGGGATACAAGAAGACTGGTAAGTGGACAGGTCAGATCGGCGATGTTAAGGTTAAATGGACTCAGGTAGCTAACGATGACAACGCTTATCAGCAGGCACTGGATCAGGCACTTCTGAACCAGGCAGATGCTAAGGCAGATGACAAGGTTGATATGTTCCTCGTTGAGGCTGATTACGCACTGAAGTATGTTAACTCTGATTACACTGTAGACGTTGTTAATGATCTTGGTGTTTCTGAGGATTCACTTTCAAATCAGTACAAGTACACACAGGATATCGTAAGAGATTCTAAGGGAGCTCTTAAGGGATCTTCATGGCAGGCTTGCCCGGCTGGTATGATCTACCGTCGTGACATCGCTAAGAAGGTATTCGGTACAGACGATCCTGATAAGATTCAGGAGATCTTCTCTGACTGGGATGCATTCAAGGATGCAGCAGCTAAGCTGAAAGACAAAGGATATCTTGCAACAGCATCTGTAAACGATGCATACCGTGTATTCTCTAACAACGTAACATCTAAGTGGGTAGAGGATGGCAAGATCAACATCGATGAGAACATCAAGACATGGGTTGACATGTCTAAGGAAATGGTTGATAACAAAGAGACATCTACATATGAGCTGTGGTCTTCTGACTGGAGCAAGGGCTTCATGAAGAACGGTAACGTATTCGCTTACTTCGGACCAGCTTGGTTCTTCAACTTCTCTATGAACGCTGCTAAGGACGGTTCCGTTGGTAAGGACGGCGGCTGGGCTCTCTGCAAGGGACCTCAGAGCTTCTATTGGGGTGGTACATGGATCTGTGGTGCTAATGGCACAGATAATTCATCACTTGTTAAGGACATCATTGAGAAGATGACAACAGATGAGTCTATCATGACTGATATCGTTAAGAAGGATAATGATTTCGCTAACAACAAGGCTGCAATGGATAAGCTTTCTAAGGATAAGAGCTTCAAGAATTCTATCCTTGGCGGACAGAATCCACTTCCAATCTTCTGTGATGGTATTGAGAGCATCGACCTCAGCAACCTGTCATCTTATGATCAGGGATGTAACGAGGAGTTCCAGAACGCTATGAAGGATTACTTCGATGGCAATGCTGACTACGATTCAGCTCTGGAGCAGTTCTATCAGGCAGTTGAGACTAAGTACCCTGAGTTGACACACTAATCACACAGGCGTACATAGTGTAACATGAATCTGGATGTGCCTGCTTACGGATGTAGGCAGGCACATTTTATACCTAAAAAAGGGGAGAAAAAGAAATGAGCACATCTCCAAAGAGACGAGGAAAAGTTGAAAAACACAATAAATGGGGATATATTTTCTTAATTCCATTCGTTGTTGTTTATGTTATTTTCCAGTTGATTCCTTTGATCAGTACCATCTATAACAGTTTTTATGAGAACTACCGTTCCGGACTGATTCAGGTCGGACCGAACTTCGTGGGATTGGATAACTACAAGGAATTATTTGCTGGAGGATACTTCTGGTTGTATTTAAGAAATACCCTGATCATGTGGGTACTCGGATTTGTTCCACAGATCATCGTATCATTGATTCTGGGTGCATGGTTCTCCGATATGCGACTGAACCTGAAATGCTCCCGCTTCTTTAAGACAGTTATCTATCTGCCAAACCTGATCATGGCATCCGCATTCTCAATGCTGTTCTTCGCATTGTTTGCAGATACCGGTCCGGTAAATGCAATGCTTACACATGTCGGTGTGATCAGCGAAGCATACAGCTTCTTGTCACACAAATGGAGCGCAAGAGGACTTGTTGCATTAATGAACTTCCTGATGTGGTTTGGTAATACAACAATCCTGTTGATGGCAGGTATGATGGGTATCGATCCATCACTGTTTGAGGCTGCGAGGTGGATGGAGCAACATCTACCCAGGTATTCTGGCAGATTACCATGCCACTGTTAAGACCGATTATGGTTTACGTTTTAGTTACTTCCTTGATTGGTGGTTTGCAGATGTTCGATGTTCCGCAGATCTTGACAAACGGAACCGGTCAGCCAACACAGACCACAATGACACTGATCATGTACTTGAATAAACACCTGTTCAGTAAGAACTACGGTATGGGTGGTGCGTTGTCCGTTGTAATGTTTATTATCACGGGTATCCTGAGCTTGATCGTGTTTAAGGCATTTGCACAGAAAAAGGAGGCGTAACGATGGCGAATTCAAGAACACCAAGTGATGAGATTACAAAAGAGGGATTTGGCATTCATGCGCGTCGTGCGATCGCATACATCTTTCTGATTCTTATTACGATCCTTTGTTTATTTTGGTTCTATGTACTTTTTGTAAATGCGACCAGAACACATAGTGAGATTCAGTTAGGATTCCATGCTCTGCCGGGAACAAACTTCCTGAAGAACTTTGATAACACGATTATTCATGGTTCCCAGCCGGTTTGGAACGGTTTGATCAACAGTGTGGTTATCGCTGCATTCAGTGCCTTATTGACTACATATTTTTCGACAATGACAGCGTATGCACTTCATGTGTATACCTTTAAGTTAAAGAAGTTTATGCATACCTTCATCCTGATGATCATGATGATCCCTACTCAGGTTACCGCTCTTGGTTTCCTGCAGTTAGTGACAAAGATGGGGTTGATGAACAGCTTTATTCCATTGATCGTACCGGCTGTGGCTTCACCGGTAACTTATTTCTACATGAAGCAGTATATGGAATCTTCACTGCCGATTGAGATCATTGAGGCATCCCGTATTGATGGTGCCGGAGAGTTCCGTACCTTCAATCAGATGATCCTTCCTATTATGAAGCCGGCAATTGCAGTACAGGCAATCTTCGCATTTGTAACAAGCTGGAATAACTACTTCATTCCGTCATTGATCTTGACGGATGACAAGAAAAAGACACTTCCGGTTTTGATCGCGAACTTGCGTAGTGCAGACTTTTTGAAGTTTGATATGGGTCAGGTTTACATGATGATCGCGTTTTCTATATTCCCGGTTATCATCGTATATCTGATACTTTCAAAACATATTGTACAGGGTGTTGCATTGGGAAGCGTAAAGGGCTGATGCCCTCTTTGCCTCGGGTAGCGATACCCGGCAGGACCTAATCGTACAATGATCCTCTCTTTCTCATTGTATATGGGGCTGTCTGACAGGGAAACCTGCCGGGCAGCCCTTTTGGGTTGCTCAAAAATAAGTTGTGTGGTATTCTAAACAAGAGTATGTGGCTGGCACAAAAGGGGAAGCCGGTCATTGGAGAAGACATGATAACAGTAATTGGAGGTAATTATGAGACATATTTGGAGAAAGGGACTGGCACTGGCTCTGATTTTATGCGTATCGGTTAGTGGTGTTGGATGCTCCGGGAATAAAAAGGATCAAAAGGACAAGCCGGCAGCGACGGAGGATGCAACTTCGGAGAAGGCAACGCCGGTGCCAAAGGTGGAAGCGGGAGGCAAGGGAAAGGACAAGTCGGATGTTCCTCTTGTGGTTGCCTGCAATAAGCTTGATAAGAAATTTAATCCATTTACCGCGGAGACAGATGACGACAGGACAGCCGTTGATATGACACAGCTTCGTCTGCTGACATTTGACCGGGAGGGTGCTGTTGTAAAGCATGCGATCAAGGGAGAGAAACGTCGCTTCAATGGCGAGACCTTCAGTTATGAGGGACCTGCTAATCTTAAGGTGAAGCGGGATCGAGAGAAGGATACAACCTCTTATATTATAAAGCTGCGAAAGGATCTGACCTTCAGCGATGAAACACCGGTTACAATTGATGATGTCATCTTTTCTATGTACGCTTTTGCGGACAGCAGCTATCAGGGAGAGGAGACCTTTGGAAGCCTGCCGATCCTCGGTTTACAGAAGTATCGCAAGTCGGCTTCTGCACTTGATATTTCCGGTATTGAGAAGATGACCGATTACAAAGTAAAGGTGACGGTCAGGGGCTACGACAGAGACGCATATCAGGCGTTGAATATCCCGATATGCTCCCTGAATTTCTATGGAGACAGACACATTTTTAATGTTCTGGCAGGCAGTTTTGGGTTTAAGAAGGGTGATCTGTCCGGTCTGACCAAGAAGAAAAATGCACCGTTTGGAGCCGGTGCTTATCGGTTTATCAAGTACGAGAAGGGAATCGTGTATTACGAAGCCAACGAGAAATATTACCGTGGATGTCCGCAGACTGCATTTATCCAGCTTAAGGAGATTGGGAACATGTCCGATGTGCGTAAGCTGGAAGCATTGGAGAACGGGGATTTTGACGTCGTGACCATGCAGGCAACGAATCAGGCGATGGATCTGATCACTGACGCAAACTCCAGCGGGAAGCTGACAGGGCGTATTTATGGAGGCAAGTTGTTGGACGGCGATTATTATCATTATATTGGTATGAATGCGGATCAGGTTTGTGTGGATAACAAGCCGGACAGCACCCGTTCCAAGAATATGAGAAAAGCCTTTTCTATTTTGTTTAGCTGTAACAGAAGCAATATGATCGAGTTGAGTCAGAAGGGAGCAGCGCAGATTGATTATCCTGCCTCTCAGATCTCCTGGTCCGTGCCGCAGCCGGAGGATGAGGAATATAAACAGGCATACAGTGAGGATGTGGATGGCAATGGCATCTACAACAGTAATATGAGCGTGGAAGAGCGGGAAGCTGCAGCTTGCAAAGCGGCACTCGGCTATCTCAGGAAAGCCGGGTTTAAGACGAAAAGCGGAAAGATTACTGCATTTCCGGAGAACACAGGAAAGAAATATACGATCTATATTCCGGATGACACGCAGGAACAAGGCATGCTCACGATTGCAAGAAATGCACAGAAGCTGTTCAAACAGATCGGCATTAAGCTGGTATTAAAGGAACACTGCAGTCTTGCAAGGCTGACAAAGCATCTGAAGCAGGGGAAAGCGCAGATATGGTGCGGAAAGGAGGAGACATCTGTTTCCGGAGACATGTACCGCATGTATCACAGTCGTCAAAAGAAGAATAAAACGGCAGGAAGCCGCAATTATTTGCATATTAAGGACAGTGATCTGGATGAGTATATTGAGGAAGGGATGGATACTGTTCCGCTGAAGAAAAGCATTGATCTATATGCGCAGAGCTATAATAAGATTTTGGATTGGGCAGTGGTTGTTCCGGTATATCAGGAGCGCAATCTGACGGTGTTTAGCACAGCCAGAGTGAATCTGGAAACGGTCGATCAGAACATCACACCATATTATGACTGGACGCAGGATATTCAGATTGTGGAGATGAAATAATCATTTTAATACAAAAGCAAAATTAAAATCGCCAGTTTCGGTATTTACCGGAGCCGGCGATTTTGCAGTTCTAAGAAAATATAATTTTGCGGCTTATGAAAGCAGATAGCCGTAAACCGTAATTTTGCAGTCTACGAAAGCAGATAGCCGTAAACCACAATCTTATGGCTCATGAAAGCAGATAGCCGTAAACCATAATGAAGTGGCACAGACTTCCGCCCATCACGAACAGATGGAAGATCTCATGTCCGCCGAAGCCCGGATGAAGCTTATTGAATACCGGGAGCTTCAGGGCGTAGATCACGCCGCCGATCGTGTAGATGACACCACCGGCAAAAAGCCAGGTAAATGCCTGCGGACTCATGAAATGATAAATGCTGCGGATCGCGAAGATGCAGAGCCAGCCCATGGCAATGTAGATGGTGGAATTGAGCCATTTCGGGGAATCTACCCAGCAGATCGTCAGAAACAGTCCGGCAAATGCAAGACACCAGACGACAGCACACAGAGGAGTGCCGGTGCGTGCAGGAAGCACAAGCATGCAGACCGGAGTATAGCTTCCGGCAATGAGAAAATAAATCATGATGTGATCCAGCTTCTTGAGCAGAAGAGTTGCCTTGTCATTTGTGATGATCGCATGGTAAAAGGTGCTGGCACCGTACAAAAGGATCATGCTCAAAATAAAAAGCGAGCTGGCGATCACTGCTTTGGCATTTCCGGTGAAAACCGCCTTTTCTAATAAGAAAGGAGCCGCAGAGATTGCAGCGATCATTCCGATAAAATGCGTGATCGCACTTGCCGGATCCTTCAAACGGAAAGCGGTGTGCGTAACTGCCGTGGAATGTGAAATTACCGGTTTCCCGGAGTATGTTTGTGAATTTGTCATGGTTGTCATAGAAATCTCTCCTTTCCAGGCTGGTTTATACCGGTACAACAAGTCGGCTTCTGACGATTGTATTTGCCTGACGAGCATTGTACAGGAGTATCATACAGCGGATATTTCATGATATGTGGTAACGAAAATAAATATATGTAGTATTGATAACTATGTTGTGTAGTATAATATACATCTTTTTGCGATTTTATGCAAGTATCTATTTAAAATAAATTGGAAATAAAAAGAAATAGGAAAGGCAATTAACCGTCTGTCAAACAGGCTGCGACACAGGTCATAGAACATCCGGGCTTCTATCGGTCTGAGCGGAGCATTGGGCGTGATTCTGAATTATATTCTGGTAGAATCCGGGCAGCACCATGCGTGATCAGTGGACTTGTTACGGTTGTGTATACTTTGGCGTTATGCTAAGAAAAAGAATACAAGTAATTGCAACGAAGCCAAGGAAATGGTATGATGAGTAAAATGCAGACTGGAAAGGCAGGAGATGGAGATGGAACTTCAGGTAGGCGACGTGATTAAAATGAAGAAGCAGCATCCCTGCGGAGAGAACCGCTGGAAGCTGGTGCGTGTCGGAATGGATATTAAGATGGAATGTCTCGGGTGCGGTCATCGTGTGATGCTGCCGAGAAAGCAGGTAGAAAAGGGTTTTCGCGGCTTTCTCGAAAGAAATAAAGAAAAAATTTAAAAAATTTGAAAAAAAGTGTTGACAATTCTGTCGAACTATAATATACTCTTACTTGCGTCACGGAAATGACTTAAAACTTTTCGGGGTGTGGCACAGTTTGGCTAGTGTACCTGATTTGGGATCAGGGGGTCGCAGGTTCGAATCCTGTCACCCCGATTGTGACGCAATTATAAATTTTATATAGGGAAGTTGATTTTGAGCTTTCCAATTTATGCGGGTGTAGTTCAATGGTAGAACACCAGCCTTCCAAGCTGGATACGTGGGTTCGATTCCCATCACCGCTCTTTGTGCTAGTAGCTCAGTTGGATAGAGCAACGGCCTTCTAAGCCGTTTGTCGGGGGTTCGAATCCCTTCTGGCACGTTGATCAGAGTTTTTCGTAACTCTGATTTTATAAAGTCAGCAGTTTTTCGTATCAACGGAGAACTCGCCACATTATATTTATGGTGGGTATAGCGCAGCTGGTTAGCGCGCCAGATTGTGGCTCTGGAGGCCCTGGGTTCGAATCCCAGTATCCACCTTAGAATCCTTGTTATAGTACTATAGCAGGGATTTTTGTTACTGTATAGGAAACTTTTGACTTACGATACAGCGACAATGGTGCTTTTCTTACTTATTATGACGGGAAGCACAATATAGTAGTGGGCTATCGCCAAGCGGTAAGGCACAGGACTTTGACTCCTGCATTCACCAGTTCGAATCTGGTTAGCCCAGTAGAGACAATCCCTTGTAGACAGCGGTCTGCAGGGGATTTTTATATGCAGCAGAAAGAAAATTAAAAAATGTATCGTTTCAAATGAATCAACAGAATTTCCACGACAATATATAAGTGAAGATCAAAACACGGACAAATCGGACGGGAGGTGAAAGCGGATGTCATCACAGGAAATGGAACAGATCATACAGGAATATGGGGATGACGTTTACCGCTTTTGCTTTCATCTGACCAGGAGTCGTGAAGAGGCGGATGATCTTTATCAGGATACTTTTGTGAAAGCGATTCAGATCGGCCACAGACTGGATCGCGGTGGCAATATCAGGAGCTTCCTGATGGGTATTTCTGTGAATCTATGGAAGAACCGGAGGAAAAAGGACAAGCGGCGAAGAGAATTGGTACCGGAGGTTAGTTATGAGAGCGCAGAATGGGTGATCACAGCGCAGAACGATCCGCTTGGCAATATTTTGGAGCAGGAAGTGGGGCGTGATGTGATGACAGCCGTTAAGCAGTTACCGGACAAACAGAGAGTGGTCGTTCTTCTTCATTATACGCAGGACTATTCCACCGGGGAGATTGCAGGAATACTACACATACCAAGGGGAACAGTGCTGAGCCGCCTGGCCAAAGCAAGACAAAATATCAGATCATATTTGGAGGGAAGAGGTTATGAAATATGAAATGGATCAGTTGTTAAAAGATGTTTATCAACAGGAGGTTAAACCGGATAAAATTCTTAATCAGAAAACCCTTCGAAGAATGCAGATGAAGGAGACGAATGATATGAGAAAATTCTGGAATTATAAAAGGATTGCCGTGGCGGCAGTATTGTCATGTTTGGTAGTAACACAGGGCGTGGGAGCAGCGTATGCAGCAATCAATCACACCAGTATCTTATCTCTTTTTTCGGGGGAAACAAAGGAGATTAAAGATCAGGCGAAAAATCTCAGGGAGATCAATGTAAAGCAGGAGGCAGGCAGTAATGTAAAGCAGTCGGCATATGCGGACTTTTCTGTGAGAGAGGCTCTTTGTGACAAGAATCAGGTTTATGTAGAGGCGGTTGCAAAGCCTGCCAGCGATAAGTATTTGCTGGTACCTTCTGAGTGCTGGTCAGAAAGAGATAAATTCTGGGCAACGGAGCTTAAA
Source organism: Roseburia sp. AM59-24XD (assembly GCF_003478445.1). GTDB lineage: Bacteria > Bacillota > Clostridia > Lachnospirales > Lachnospiraceae > Jutongia. The sequence goes on along the minus strand of NZ_QUET01000002.1, from coordinate 99,464 downwards.
ATTGCCGGAGAGGATACCGGCAAGGAAACGATCGCGCAGTATGCAAAGCGCAAGAATAAGACCTGTGTTGAGGTCAGTGCCTGGGTTGGTGCAGATGTAGCCACACAATCTATGGATTATCAGACAGAGGCGGATGGTACGCTTGTTTATACGATCACCTTTGAAAACAACGCCAAGACACAGAAGTTAGATTACACTTGTGATACGATTGTTTATGTACCGGGACAGGAGGATCAGGAACTTAAAAGTTCCATTGCATTTACCTTAAATGACCAGTCCGGAAAATCAGAAATAGTTCGCTACGAGCCGGAGAAGATACAGACTATAAAGGGAACAAAGCTGGTTCTTGACGAGGTTGAGTTTGAGAAGAGTGCACTCAATATGAATTGTACGATCAAGTATCATACAACCGATCCGAATGCACAGAACTGGAATAAATGGATCAAAACAGATGACTCTGACGTTAATTTTTATCTTCTCGATGAGAAGGGCAATGAAATGGACAGTGAGGGTGGTTATGGAGACGATTCCATGGGCAAAGGCGGTGCGCTGACAGAACATGATCAGTACAGAACAGCCGAGCTTTCCGATACACTGACCTTCCTGGTTCGTAACTGCATGACGAAGGAAGTGTTAGGAACCGTAACCGTGAAAAAGGTAAGTAAATAAAAGTAATCAATTATCTGAGAAGGATACGTTATTATCAGGGGGAATAAATCACGATATCCTTATAGAATAAAAGGGAAATGGAAGAATCGAAAAGAGACTTTCATTTCTCTTTTTGACATTATAGGAAAATGCTTGTGCCGGCGCAAAAATCCCGCTATAATGGGGATACTAATGATTTGTATGGAAACGTACATTGCTATCTGCTTTTACCCTTTGCATCATTGAATGAGGAGATTTAAATGGCGACATATGTAATTTCAGATATTCATGGACAATATGATATGTTTATGGAACTGCTTGAAAAGATTCCGCTAAAGGATTCGGATACCCTTTATATTTTAGGAGATGTGGTCGACAGAGGCCCGCATCCGATCAAAACGCTTCAGAAGCTAAAGGAAATGCCAAATGTAATTTGTATGGTCGGCAACCATGAGCTGATGGCATTGCGATGTCTGAAATTGCTTATGACAGCAGATGCACAATCTGTTTTTGGACTCGATGAAGAAGATAGGAAGGATCTTTGGATGTGGCAATACAACGGAGGGCTGTCAACGTTTGAAGAGTTTAGAGAACTGGATGCAGAAGAACAGCAGGAAATCATTGAGTTCATGAGTGATTTTTTGGTGTACGAAGAAGTGTCCGCAGGCGGCAGGGATTATCTGCTTGTTCATGCGGGTCTTGGAAATTATTCTCCGGAGAAGGAGATAGAAGATTATTCTCTGGAAGAGCTGATGTGGATGAGAGCGGATTATAATGTCAGATATTTTGATGATGTTATTGTGGTGACGGGGCACACACCGACACAGCAGATCAAGGATAATCCGAATCCGGGGGTTATCTATAAGAAGAACAATCATATCGTCATTGACTGCGGTGCACATTATCCGGGTGGCAGACTTGCCGCGATATGCCTGGATACAGGGGAAGAGTATTATTCTTCCCCGCAGTCTTAACAATATTAAGCAGATTCGATTTCATAGGTAAATCCGGCGTCTGTAATGGTCCGGAGGGTACCCTGAATGCTCTGTCCGCCCTCTGTCAGATAGCCGGAAGCAAAAATGGAATCGACAACACTTAAAAGCTTCTTCTCCTGTCCTTTAAAGTATACCTCGCGTCCGGCAGCACAGCGGATATCGGATTGCGGCACCATAAGTCGGGCAAGACAGAGAACCTTCAGGCAATATTCCGTGGTCAGACCGGAGGTGTCAGCGTCGCCGAGGGGAGTTCCCTTGATCGGCAGCAGGAAGTTGATCGGAAGTGCCTCCGGCTGGATCTCCCGCAATTCCAAAAGCATATCAGCAATATCTTCTTTACTTTCTCCCATACCGACAATGCCACCGCTGCAGATCTCAAAGCCAAGCCGCTGCAGCATATGAATGTTGTCGACACGCTGCTCGAAGGTATGCGTGGAGCAAATATTATGATAAAAAGAGCGGCTGCTGTTCAGATTGTGGTTGATGCGGTCCAGACCGGCATCCTTCAGCATTTTCGCCTGCTTTTCAGTCAGAAATCCGATGGAGCAGCAGAGGTGTGTTCCGTGTTCCTTCATCTTGCGGATGCGGCGTGCGAGCTCTTCAATCTCCTGATCGGTAAATTTCATACCGCTTAATCCGATGCAATGTCTTGACAGGTGATGCTCATTGACGAAGTCATTGTTGTGATATAACTTATCTTCATCGACCCATTTGTATTTTTCAATATCTGCGGTGGAACGGCAGGACTGGGCGCAGTAAGCGCAATCCTGAGAGCAGTTTCCGCTTCGTGCATTGGTCAGAATGTGGATGCTGACACGGTTGCCTTTGTATTTATAACGTAACGCAGCGGCACGGTCAACCAGATCCTGAAGCTGATCATCGGGTGTGTTTAAAATTGCAATGGCATCCTCTCTGGAAAGAACGGGATCCGTTTCTTTATCATATGTTGTAGTCATAAGTAATTGATATTCCTTTCTCATGTTATTCTGATTTCTACTGTAGCACAGGAAAAAATGAATTGTCAACCTGTAGAACGGAAAGGTTGACGAATAAAGATGGAGTGTTTCAGAAAGGGCTGTAAAATGGAGGATTGTAAATGGTGATAGGGTAAAAACAAAGAAATTGTTTTGATTTATACCCGATAAGGTATAATATCTATTGAACATGGTACGATTATACCTTTTCGGGTATAATTATGCCGCTGTATCTTGACTTTATACCCGATAAGGTATAAAATATAAGAATATTAATCATGGAAATGGGGGATAGTATGTAAAATATTGCAGCTTTGTTGTTGTATCCAAGGTTTGCAGTCTGAGAAAGGAACATTTATAAGTATGAATAAGATAGCAGAGTTTGTGAAAAGAAAACGAAAAGAGGCGGGATTAACGCAGGAGGAATTTTCGGTTCGTTCAGGATTAGGACTTCGTTTTGTACGGGATTTGGAACAGGGGAAAGAAACCGTACGTATGGATAAGGTAAATACAGCATTGGCTATGTTTGATATGGAAGCGGTGCCGGGAAGAAGGGAGAATGACGAATGAATACAATGCGAACAGCCTATGTTTATGTGAGGAATATTTTTGCCGGAACGCTTTGTGAAACGGATGAAGGGTACTCTTTTTCTTATGATGAAAAATATATGCAGACAGATGGAGCATCTGTGGTTTCTTTGACATTACCATTGACCCAGCAGACTTATTATTCCAAAACCCTTTTTTCGTTTTTTGACGGATTGATTCCTGAGGGATGGTTGTTAGATGTGGTTAGACGAAATTGGAAAATCGATCGAAATGATCGGTTTGGTTTACTGCTTGTTGCGTGCAAGGATGCGATCGGTAATGTCAGCATACAGGAGGAGAAGATATGAATTGTTTATGTTGTGGAAAATCTCTTCAGGATAAAGGATATCAAGGCTGGCATAAAAGATGCATTGAGCGTTTTTTTACAACAACAGAGCTTCCTAAATTGGAAATTGATGAAAACTCATTAAATCAATTGGCTTTGGAAAGTACGATGAAGGGATATACAGTGCCAGGGGTTCAGAAAAAGCTTTCGTTACATCTTTTTTCGGAATCGGGACATTCCAGACTTACTTTGGTGAATTATCCTACCGGCTATATATTGAAGCCGCAAGTTACAGAATTTGAAGCATTGCCGGAAGCGGAACAGCTTGTAATGAGCATGGCGGATGCTGTCGGAATATTTACGGTACCTCATGCTTTGATGGAACAGAATGGACAATTTGCGTATATTACAAAGCGTGTAGATCGAAAGTTTGAAAAGGACACAATTAAAATGTATGCAATGGAAGATTTTTGTCAGTTAGATCTTCGATTAACACAGGATAAATACCGTGGTTCCTACGAAAGGTGTGCTAAAATAATTAAGAAATATTCCAGCCGGAAGGGGTTGGACATGACGGAATTTTATTTGAGGATATTGTTTTCGTTTGTGGTTGGAAATTCAGATATGCATTTGAAAAATTTTTCTCTGATTGAAACAGATGAAGGAAATGGAGAATATGTATTGTCTCCTGCGTATGATCTTTTGCCGGTTAATATAATTATGCCAGAGGACAAAGAACAGCTGGCGCTTCCTATGAATGGCAAAAAAATGAATGTACGCCGAAAGGATTTTTTGATATTTGCACAAACATGTGGACTGCCGAAGATAGCGGCTGAAAAAATGATAAAAAGGCTGGTGTCTCAGAAAGTAAAATTAATTAAGTTGTGTCGGCAATCCAGACTGCCAGAGCATTTACAGGAGAATTTGATTCAACTGATAGAAAAAAGAACAGAGATTTTGGAAGCATAGTGATGGCTAATATTTTGAAAAAAGTGTGGAGTTTGATCTTGTAAAGAGGGAAATGGCATCTGAACGAAACTGGCTGTTAACAATTGCTATTTTCGTGGGCACATTATTGTAGCCCCAATTAAAAAACGGTTGACTTTTTCAAAAATAAGAAATATAATAATTTATTGAACGAGTAGCAAACGAGCGTAAATCCGGTTTTGCTGCTCGTTTTTTTTATAATACCATTAACAGGCGTGCCGCTTATCTGCGTAAGTCCAGCTTATCGATAAGTACACGTTTTTTTTTGTGGAACAAACAGGAGGATTGGATCAAAATGAAAGAAAGCAACAAAATGAAGGAAATGCCGGTGAATAAACTGATGGTGCAGATGGGCATACCGATGATCTTGTCGATGGCACTGCAGGCAGTGTACAATATTGTGGACAGTGCTTTTGTCGGAAATATGAAGGTGGGGAGCGAAGCTGCATTGAATGCACTTACTCTGGTGTTCCCGGTGCAGATGCTTATGGTAGCAGTTGGCATTGGAACCGGCGTGGGAACCAATGCACTTCTCGCAAGAACACTTGGACAGGGAGACAGCAAAAAGGCTGCAAAAGTTGCCGGAAACAGTTTGTCTCTGGGAGTGATCATTTATGCGGTATGCTTATTATTTGGAACTTTTGGTGTGAAAACATATATCTCATCACAGACAGTGGATCCGGAAGTGATTTCTATGGGAACAAGTTATCTTAGAATCTGCTGTGTGATTTCTTTTGGTATCATTTTCTTTTCGTTGTTTGAAAAACTGTTACAGGCAACCGGACGTTCTCTGTATTCAACCATTGGTCAGGTTGTAGGAGCGGTCGTAAATATTATTCTTGATCCAATTATGATCTATGGAATTGGACCTGTCCCGGAAATGGGAGTGAATGGTGCTGCATATGCGACGGTAATCGGTCAGGTTGCGTCCGCGGTATTACTCTTTATTTTTCATATGAAATTAAACAAAGAATTTGAACATGATTTGAAATATATGAAACCAAATGTCGGAATCATAAAGCAAATTTATGCAATCGGTCTCCCGGCGATCATTGCGCAGGCGTTAATGTCTATTATGGTGTATGTGATGAATCTGATATTGAAATTCAACCCTTCGGCGCAGACGGCATACGGATTGTTTTATAAGGTGCAGCAGTTTGTGTTATTCCTTGCCTTTGGACTCAGGGATGCCATTACCCCGATTATTGCTTTTGCATACGGAATGAGAAATAAAAAGAGAATAAAAGCCGGAATCAGGTATGGTCTCATCTACACGATCGCATTGATGTTGTTTGGAATTTTGGTTACTGAAATATTCCCGGATGCATTTGCAGCACTGTTTAACGCAGGGCAGTCAAGGGAACACTTTATCAGTGCAATGAGAATTATTTCGATCAGCTTTATTTTTGCAGGGATCAATGTCGCATATCAGGGAATTTATCAGGCATTGGACGGCGGTATTGAATCACTTGTTATCTCTCTGCTCAGACAGCTTGTGATCATTTTACCGCTGGCGGGAATATTCTCGATTTGTGTCAGAAATGGTCAGGCAGGTATTTCATTGATCTGGTGGGCATTTCCCATCACAGAGTTTGCCGCATGCCTGGTGGGATATGTATTTTTAAAGAGGATCCAAAAGAATACTGTGGAATGTCTTAAAGAAAAAAATTAAACGGTTTTTCAATATCGGGCATTGTTTTTGTCCTTACCGACAACAAAGAAGACAATAAATATGCCGATCCGTCTGATCGTGGATTGGTTCCTGACGTTGTAGAATGGAAAGTTTTATGGTGGCTGATCCGAGGCTTAGCTTTGGGTTAGCCATTTTTTTGCGTTGATTTCCGGGAATCGACGAATGATTAAAAAATAAGACATTATTGGACAACCGTAGTATATAATGAGACCATCAAATACACAAAGGGAGGTAATTATAGTGAAAAAGAAAGTGTTTACGGCACTTCAGGTGCTGGGAAATGCGGCGGGAATCGTCAGCGGTGCGGTTGCAATGCAATATTCATCTGAAATTAAAGGGATGGGTACGGGAAGTGGAGCTTCTTATGAAACATATGGGGGTGATGCTTATACCGGCATTCAAAATGCATCTGCGCAGGTATCACATAATGTATGTGACTTGAGTGAAATTGTGAGGGATAGCTTCAGTTTGTTGCTTTTTGTGATCGGTCTGGCGCTGATCTGTTATTTTGTGACAAATCTGATCAAGTTGCTTGCGGATTATTTTACAGAGGATATTGTCCGGGCGGCTGGAGTGGCGACGGAGACATCTTCTGATCAGGAGGTAAGCTCTTCGGAATATGCAACAAAGCTTCCGAATCCGACAGTGGCTCCCCGCAGAGAGGAGGTTGGAAATGAAAAAGACATTTAAGAAAATGATATTTGGAATGCTTCTTGTGTTGTGCATTGGCTGTTTCGCCGGATGCGGAAGCAGCACACAAGAGGATGAAAAAACGCAGGAATTGGAAGAGGAGCAGGAAATGTATCAAAATGCTGTTGATGGATATCAGGCGACAATTGATAATTTGGAACGTCAGCAGAAAGAACTGGAGGATTTTCAGCGCAAGCAGGAGGAATATCAAAAGGCGATGGATAACGCAAGATAAGAAAGGGGATAAGGTCCGGCACTTCTCTTTCTTCGGATAAAGCCTCTATTATTGCTGATGCCCAGAATGAATATGACTACGATGCGGTAAGTGATGTTTTAGTGATTATTAAAACACTTGGACTTCCGGATTCCCTATATGATGAAATGTGTGAAACCAATGCTTTAATGGGAAGACAGACGGAATCTTACGAGTATTATGATGTCAGCTGGTCATATCATCCGGATAACGGTCTCGACGTAATTTTTAAATATAAGAATTAAATCAGATTATTGAAAATAATAAAATCGTCGGTGTATCCTGGTTTGTGGATACACTGACGATTTTTTTCGTGTGTGGGAAAAAATCGAAATGCATCATTGCGGAGAACGGAAATCTGAGAGAAATTCTCGGCAGCCGGATTTTGCGCAAGAGAATACGTTACATTGCGCCCGGTTGATATGGTATGATGCAATAGTAAAAGAGTAAAGGCAGATGGTAATGAAGCAGTCTGCGGAAAATATCGGAATCAAAACATCGTTTGCACCCGGTTGCAGGGTATGAAAGGAAGGAAATATACGATGAAAACAGGATTTAATTGGAAAAGAAAATTGCTCAGCTTATTGTTGCTTTTCTGTCTCCTGACAGGACTGGCAGGGAGCGGCACGATGGCTCATGCTTATAATGTGCCGGACAATATGAAGTGGTGGGCGGATGACAAGTTTGGAATGTTTATCCATTTCGGATCGTACTCCTATTTCGGACACGGCGAATGGGCGATGCAGACGGAAGGAATTTCCAAGGAAACATATCAGAAGACGATTTCTGCAAAGTTTGATCCGGAGAAGTTTGATGCGCAGGAGATCGTATCCTATGCCAAAAAGGCGGGGATGAAGTATCTGGTATTTACGGCGAAGCATCATGAAGGTCTTGCGATGTGGGATACAAAGGTTGCAAGCTTTACCGATACGACCGGACAGAAAATATACAGCCTGCAGCAGTATACGCCGTTTGGAAAAACAAACAGGGATATCATTATGGAACTGAAAAATGCGTGTCAGCAGGCGGGGATCCATTTTGGCCTGTATTATTCGATCATTGACTGGAATCATTCTTCCCAGACGGTGGAGGGAGATTTTACGAAGATGGCATCCTGGGAGGCGCGTACCGCATATATTGCTGATATGAAAGCACAGCTAAAGGAGCTGGTTGATACCTATGATCCGGAAATCATGTGGTTTGATGGAGACTGGACCTATAAGAAGGACAATCCGACCCTGAAGAAATGGTGGACAAAGCAGGACGGACAGGATCTGTATCAGTATATGAAGTCCCTTAAATCGGACATTATCGTGAATGAACGCGTGTGCAGAAGCTTTGGACTTGGAGATTTTGAATGTCCGGAGCAGAGCATTCCGGAAAAGGCACTGTCCAGACCGTGGGAAACCTGCCAGACGATGAACAACGCCTGGGGATACAAAAAGGACTGTGAAAAATCCTATTACAATGTGCGCTATATGATTCAGGATCTGGTCGAGGTGGCATCCAAGGACGGCAATTATCTGCTCAATATAGGTCCTAAGGGAGATGGAACCATGACCGCCGGCAGCAGGAAGATCCTGAAGGGCATTGGTAACTGGATGAATCGATATGGTGACAGTATTTACGGAACCTCCGGAACGCCATTTGCAAAGAAGCCGTCCTGGGGAAGATACACCCGAAAGGATAATGTGATCTATGCACATGTGATGAAATGGCCGAAGGATCAGAAGCTTGTGACAAAGAAATATGCAGGAAAAAAGGTCAAAAAAGTATATTTATTACAGAATGGAAAGAAATTAAAATATAATGCGACCGGTAAGAAAGTGATCATTAAGATGCCGGAAAAGAAACCGGATAAAGCAGATACGGTGATCGCAGTGCAGTATCAGTAAAGCAGCGTTTTGAAAAAAAGTTAAAAAAACACCTGAACCGATAAGTTGCCGGTTCGGGTGTTTTTAATTGGGATTTATTTCACAAGCTCGTTTCTATACCCGGGAATGATTGACAGCCCCCGGTATAATATTATCCTTTCCATTTCTGTCTGTATTCGGACGGTGTCATATTCTCCGCCGATTTGAACAGCTTGATAAAGTAATTGGTATCCGGGATCCCGCACATTTCGCTGATCTCATGAATGGACTTGTCTGTGAAGCGGAGCAGCTCCTTGCCCCGGTTGATCCGGAACAGGTTAATGCAGGAGTTGATGCCCTCGCCGTACTTTTTCTTGAACTCGCGGCTCAAATAATACTTCGATATGTAGAACATCTCCGATAGATCTTCCAGCGTGATGTTCTCAGTGAAGTGGGTCTGCAGATAATGCAGGATCTCGTCCAGCTTCTCATCCATGGAGGTGCGGGAAGCACGCTTGCGCCGTGAAGTCTTCGGAATCGTGATCATCTCGGTGAGGAGCGATGCGATCAGTCCGGAGTTGGAAGCCTCGTAGTAAGAGGTCTTAAGCTGCGTGTTTAATATGATCTTGCGAAGAAAATCTCCGACCCTGTCAATGCTGACCGGATAGAATAAATTCGGAAAATTCTTTGTGAAATATTGATAATATTGCTTTGAGGTAGCTCCGTTAAAATGCACCCATATAAGCTGCCATGGGAAGTCTCTGGAGCTTTCGTGCGAGTAGGGTTCCATGCAGTCAATGAAGAAACAGGCACCGGCAGAGGCATGGGTACGCTTCCCGCGAAACGTAAAATAACCCTCTCCGGACAGGACACATACAATAAGATAGGAGTGCATGTTCTGACGTTCAGAGACTTGTTCTGCGGACATTTTGAGCATGCCGGCCTCCTGCACATAAAAAAATGTACTCTTGGCGGTTGGGCTTGGTGTCTCGATGCAGCGAGTCCAGGTAAACGAGTCATCATCCGGGTTTTGAGGTGCTTTGATCTGTATTGTTTCCATTCCGATTCATTCCTTTTCATTTCATAATGCTGGTAATTGATGATAAATTGTATTTTACATAAAAAAGTATGCAATTGCACTCTGCAAGAATGTACTATAAACTAAAAAAGTATGCAATTGCACTCTGCAAGAATGTACTATAAACTAAACTATAATATATATTTTTTTGGTACATTTCTATTCTATAATATTTGCAAAAAAAATAATAGAGTTTTTTTGGAGGTAGTTCCTTTAAAAATTCTAGTTTTTCAAGAAGCTCACATTTCTGAGAAAAATGACAAAATTGTAAGACAGACATTCACCGGATTGTAAGAATGTCATGTTATGATGGGAGAGTAAGAAATATTGTGCGCACGAAAAATCAGAATGCAAGGCTTTTGCATTGTATTCGAGGAGGGGGATTGTATGGCATTTTTGGAGGTTAAGGATCTGACAAGGATCTACGGGAAAAAGGATAATACACTGACCGCACTGGATCATGTGAGCTTTTCGGTCGAGAAGGGGGAATTTGTTGCGATCACAGGAGCCAGCGGCTCCGGCAAATCCACGCTGCTTCATCTGCTTGGCACGATGGATGAGCCGCAGGAGGGAAGCGTTTTTCTGGAGGAGGAGGAGAGCGTTCTGGGACAGCGGGAAGCAAAGCGCTCCGTGTTCCGGCGCAGGAAGATCGGCTTTGTATTTCAGGAGTACAATCTGGTGCCGGTGCTCAATGTGGAGGAGAATATACAGATGCCGGTGAGACTGGATGGTAAGCGGATGGATCCGCAGTATCTGGAACAGCTCTTGAAAATTCTCGGTCTTACAGACAGACGGTATCATCTGCCGGAGGAGCTTTCCGGAGGACAGAAGCAGAGAGTGGCGATCGGAAGAGCGCTTGCCAACCGTCCGAGTCTGCTGCTGGCGGATGAGCCGACCGGTAATCTGGATCACCAGAACGGGCTGGAAGTGATGTCATTATTAAAAAGGTCCGTGGAGGAGTTTTGCCTGACATTGATCGTTGTCACACATGATCCGGCGATCGCTTCGATGGCAGACCGTGTCATCACATTATCGGATGGCGTAGTGATCTCTGATGCGAAGGTGAAGCATGCGCTGTCCGCTGATGTTTCCGCAATGGATGGGAGGGATGCGCATGAATAGGCTGGGGTATTATGTCACGCTTTCCTTACGTTACCGCAATAAGCACCGGCTGCAGACACTGTATTCGATCATGGCGATCACGATTGCTGTCATCCTGTGCTTTTGCAGTATCACAGTGGGTATGACGATCATGAATTACGGTTATGAAACTGCCATGAAGCATAATCATGGCTGTGAGCTCTGGATCACGGAGATGCCGCTGAACAAAGACAGCATTGACGGTGATGAAGAATGGACGCCGGAGCAGTACAAGTCAATGCAGAAAAAGCTCGAGGCACTGCCGGAGGTCCGCAAGACATACCTGGACAAGATATATGTGGACAGTGACAGTGCAGACGGTGATGAGTGGGGATATCAGGGGAAGAATAAAACAGTTTCGATGGAGCTTTACTTTGCGGCAGCAGACCGGAGTGATCTGAAGAGCTGTAAGGAAAAGGTGGAAGAAGCGACCGGGTATCGGGTTTATATTGATGCAGAGATCGCGGCACACCTGGGGCAGGGTGATGATATTGATTCCATGAATCAGGCAGCGGGGAATGCCCTGATCGCCCTGATCGGAGCCTTGTTTGCTTCCTTTGCCATGCTTGTGATCCGCAATACCATGATGCTTCCGGTGCTGGAGCGGATGAAGGAATACGGAGTGCTTCGCTGTGTCGGCATGTCGAAGGGACAGCTGTACTGTATGCTTGGAACGGAAGGAATTTTGCTGACACTGGTCAGTACCATTTTAGGGACAGGTGTTGGTTTTGGACTTTTGAAGGCGTGTCAGGGCTGGATCAATGACTGCCTGATGCTGGATGTTCCGGTGGAATTTCATTTCTATGCTTCTGCGGTTGTATACAGTTGTCTGCTGTGTATCGGTGTGACGTTATTTGCACTGTTAGAGCCGGCGAGACAGGCAGCGGGAAGTTCGATTCAGGAAATCCTGCGAGGGGGAGAATACGGTATTCGTAAAGGGAGTGGAAAGAAAATAAAGCCGAAGAAACACAGAACAAGCCACGGGCTTGGTCGTCTTCTTGGCATAGAATGGGAGTATGCCGTGCGCAATATGTCCCGGAATCCGGGCAGTCAGATTTATCTTTGCATTGGCGTGGCGGTCAGTCTGTTTTTGTTCTCGGTGGTTTTTTCCGGAATAGAGAGCACTTATGCGACGGTGGAGAACAGCACACAGGGAACACATCAGGAATACTCGGAGGTTGTTCAGATCTATGGGGACTGTTCAACAAAGAAAATAGAGGAGATCAACAAGACGATTGCAGGCTGCAGTGGTGTCCAAAAATCGGGACTCTTCCTGGCAGGTTCCATGTTTACGATGAACAATGATGTGGCGGCGCATATACCCGAACGTGAAGAAGGATCTTTTATCTTCTTTTCGGATGTCGGATATGACGAAAAGCATCTGAAGGGGATGAAAAGCCGGCTTGTGGATGGAACACTGGATTACCGCAAAATGGTTCAGCAAAACGGTGTGATCCTGTGTGATTATCAGTATAACAAGAAGGATGACGAAGGAAATACCACGACAGAGGACACCCGAGTCACGGACTATAAAGTGGGAGACACGATCGAAATGATCAGCCCGGAGGCGGAGCGTAAAGTGACAAAGGATTTCGATAAAATGCTTACAAAGCTGGAGAAAACAGTGGGGAAGGAGCCGGACAGCGGCGACACTAAGAAGGCGAAGGCATATTGGAAAAAGGCGGCTGCCTACCTGGATACAAGGGGATATCCGGTTGAAAAATACGAGAATACATCTGTGTTTGGGGGCGGATACAGCATTTTTAATATGAAATATGCCATGCAGCAATGTGCGATTGATGCGGGCAAGGTCATTCGTTTTCCGATTCTGGCGATCGTGAAGGAGGATCCTTATAATTCGGCTCTGATCGATGGCTGCTCCAGCATCGGTGCCGGACTGATCATGGCGGATCAGACGATGATGAAATGGGGCATGCCATATGGAATGAGCATGCTGGATACGCTTCCGTACGGCAAGTGCAGCAAGGGGATCGGATTTGTCCGGGACATCCGCAAATCGAAAAAGGATGTTGCAGATTATGTGAAGAAATGGAACGAGGAATCGGAGAATAATTCCTATGAGCTTGGACAGATGGTGGGGGATACCGGCTATGCGGATATGGAGTTTGGGGACGACAACGTTGTTTTAAACCACTCTCTGGAGCTTGTCCGGAAAACGGGACTCGCTGTCGGAGGATTTATTCTTGCTGTCTGCCTGCTGCAGATATTCAATATTACTGCCGCAAATATTACGATGCGCCGGAAAGAGTTCTGGCTTCTGCGGGCAGCGGGAATGTCCCTGAAACAGATGCAGAAAATGGTCTATCTGGAGAAAGGGATCAGTTGTCTGCTAGGAATTATCATTGGTGCGCTGGCAGGTTACGGTGCGAGCTGGCTTATGGTCGAAAGGATTATGAATCAGGACGGAGGAGCCTTTGATGGTACCGGAGGAATCCTGTTTATCTGGCCATGGTGGCAGATCCTGCTTGCCGCGGTTCTGGTATATGGCTTGTGTCTGTTTGCGGGCAGAGGACATCTTAGACGTGAGGTAAAGCAGTGACCGTCAGTGGCGTGCTTTGGGCTTGCAATGCATTTTTGCGCATAACGGAATGCAGATAAAAGGGAAATAAAAAAGATGCTTGACTAATATCGACTATCGATATATAATCTATATATCGATAGTCGATATTACTATTTGGAAAGGTTTATAATTTGTAACGATCGTGACAGAAAACATTTCAGAAAGGAGAGAATCTGTATGGAGAAAAGTTTGTTATCAGGGAGCAACGCGATGCTTTTGTTACGGCTTTTGGAGGAGAAAGATATGTATGGATATGAGATGATCGATCAATTGCGTCAGAAGTCAGACAATGTGTTTGAACTTAAGGTGGGTACGTTGTATCCGCTGCTGCATTCGCTGGAGAAAAGCGGATGTCTCACCTCTTATGAGGGGGAAGCTGCCGGGAAGAAGAGGATTTATTACCGGATCACCCCCGAGGGGCGAAAGCAGTTGAAAAAGAAAACGGAGGAGTGGTCAGAGTATGCATCTGCAGTCATGCATGTGATGGAGCTTACGCTTGAATGAGGGAAGAACATGGCAAGGGGGGATACAGATGGGGATGAAAAAGGAAGAATATTTAAAAGAACTGACAAAACAGCTTCATTATGCGCCGGTGCGCAAAGTGGTCAGTCAGGAATATATTGATCATATTGAAGATGAGACGGAGTATCAGATCTCAAAGGGGATGGATCCGGACGAGGCAGAGAGTTATGCGGTGGAACAGATGGGCGATCCGGTTGAAGTGGGGAAACAGCTGGATGAGATCCATCGTCCGAAGAATATCCGGATCCCGTTGTCCGGAATCATTTTCATTGTGGCAGTCTGTGCGGTGTTCAGTTATTTCATGCAGAAGGACTATTATGAAGTGCTCAGTGAGCTGATCGGTGAGCCGAAATCTGCAGTGACGATATTATTTTGGGGGAATCTGATCGTCAGTGTAGGAATTTTGGTGGTAGTGTCCCATTTTCCGTACATGAAGCTGCAGAAAGCGGCGGGATGGATCGCAGTTGTATTTTTAGCACTGCCGATCGTACAAAGAGTGTCCGGGGGGATTGTGCCGGAGTCGGTTCAGACAGCGGTTATGCGGGTGCTGCCACAGATCAATCGCTGGAACACAGGGTATTATTACTGGTTATATGTCCCAATTTACGGACTTCTCTTAAGCTGGCTGAAGGGGAAAAAGCATCAGCTTGCATTGTCTTTGGGGGGCTTGATCCTGCCACTTCTTCTGGTATTTGACTGGGAATACACCCAGACGGGGGTCTATGCCTGGAGCAACTTTGGCTTCTGGCTGTTAGCTGTTATCCTTTTTAGTATGTTTGTGATGGCGGTCTGGGCGAACGTTATTCCGCTTCCGAAGAAGAAAACGACTCTGGCAGCGGCAGGGTGTTTTGTGGCAGCCAAACTGGCATACCATGCTTTTTATCTTTATGTGGTCTGCCAGGGCAAATGGAGTACCTATTATACGAGTGCCGGATGGAACAGAATGTTTCTCTTATTTTCGGAAAAACGGAGAAAAGCGTATGTTGCATTGTGGAAAGAGGTTGGAGGAAGCGCTTCTCTGGGGGAAGATATCATGTATCCGATACGGGCGATCCGTGGTGCGAAATGGATCGGCATGAGCGAGGGAATGCGTCAGGGGCTTCAGGGCACCATGCAGGGAGGAAAGATGACCGAAAGCAGTCCGCTGTTTACTTATCTGGCAGCGGGTGATCTGGGAAGTCTGATCGGCTATGTGGGAATCCTTCCGGCGCTGCTTATGCTGGCTGCTTTGATCGCGTTCACGATCTGGCTGATGAAAAAGGCGTGGAGACAGACGAACCCGGCAGGAAAGCTGATGGGAGCAGGAATTGGTCTTTTATATGTCTGCCAGATGCTTTATGCGCTGGCGGAGCTGTTTACACTGACACCGGGCAACCATCAGGTGCTCTTGATCCCATTGCTGGAAACTCTGGGCTATATGGATTACGGACGTGTGGTGGAAGCATTGTTTATGTACGGTCTGATGGTGAGCATATACCGGCATCAGAGTGTGTCCGGGTGGGGATGAGAAGCCTGCCGGACCGGGGATGATAATCTGTGGTTGCAAACAGACATGGAAAGACGTATAATAAAAATGTGAGGATCAGGAGCAGCTCGCAACTGATCCTTGCACTTTCATATATCCGTGTGCGTTTTTGGCGCATGGCGGAGTTATTATATATCATACGGGAGCTTGTAGGACAGGCTGAGAGGAAGGTGTGACCTTCGACCGGGAACCTGATTTGGATAATGCCAACGTAGGAATGCTTGATACATTTATAGCAAAGTATGCACAGAAAGCTGCCAAATCGGTGGCTTTCTTTTTGTTTTCGTGGAAGTTATCGTGGCAGAAAAGGCGGCTGCTTTGTACTTATTTTTGGAGGTGAATACATGGTAAAGATCAACGGGGAAGACCGGGATGTGGCAGGTATGACGGTAACAGAATATCTGGCATCGACTGATTATAATCCCAAAAGAGTTGCGGTAGAGCGCAACGGCGAGATCGTATTTAAGGCACAGTATGATGAGACGACATTAGAGGATGGCGACACGGTAGAGGTTGTCAGCTTCGTGGGAGGGGGCTGATCAATGCTTACACAGGAAGAATGGATGGGGGCGCTGAATGCGCGTCATGGAAAAGAGCGGCAGGAGAAATTTAGTCGTGCCGTGGTTGCGGTATGCGGTCTGGGTGGACTTGGCTCGAATGTTGCCATTGCTCTTGCCCGCGCCGGCATCGGAAAGCTGATCCTGATCGATTTTGACCGGGTAGATGTGACGAATCTGAACCGGCAGCAGTATAAAGCTTCCCAGCTTGGTATGAATAAGACGGAGGCACTTGCGCAAAATCTGCGGGAGATCAATCCGTTTATCCGGTTGGAGACGCATGCCGTCCGCATTTCGGAGGAGAACGCACAGGAGCTTTTGCAGGAAGCGGATGTTGTCTGCGAAGCATTTGATGTTCCGGAAGCGAAGGCGATGCTCGTCAATTTTGTGTTGGAGAACATGCCGGAGAAATATCTTGTCGCAGGATCCGGAATGGCTGGTTTTGGAAGTCCCAATACGATTCAGACACGCCGGATCACCGGCCGGTTTTATCTGTGCGGGGATACGGTCAGCGATGTGAATGACGGTATCGGTCTTGTCTGCGCCAGGGTCATGGTCTGTGCGGCACATGAAGCGCACACGATCCTGCGGCTTTTAGCAAATGAAATTGAATAAAAGAAACAATAATGAGAGCCTGCGGTTCAAAGCCGGCAGGCGGAGAGAAATGGAGATAATTATGAATAACGATAAACTGATCATTGGAGGTCATGAATTTGAATCGCGTTTTATTCTCGGTTCCGGAAAGTATTCCATGAAGCTGATCGAAGCTGCAGTGAAGGATGCCGGAGCACAGATCATTACGTTGGCGGTTCGCCGTGCGAATACGAAGGAGCAGGAAAATATACTCGATTATATTCCGGAAAATGTAACGCTTCTTCCGAACACAAGTGGTGCCAGAAATGCGGAGGAGGCAGTCAGGATCGCACGTCTTGCAAGAGAACTTGGCTGTGGGGATTTTGTTAAGATTGAGATCATGCGTGATTCTAAATATCTTCTTCCTGACAATGAGGAGACGATCAAGGCAACAGAGATTCTGGCAAAGGAAGGTTTTGTTGTTATGCCGTATATGTATCCGGATCTGAATGTGGCCCGGGATCTTGTCAATGCCGGAGCTGCATCAATCATGCCGCTGGCGTCACCGATCGGTTCCAATAAAGGATTGGCAACCAAAGAATTTATTCAGATCCTGATCGATGAGATCGATCTTCCGATCATTGTGGATGCCGGTATCGGGCGGCCATCCCAGGCGTGCGAAGCAATGGAGATGGGAGCGGCTGCGATCATGGCGAACACAGCACTTGCCACCGCCGGTGATCTTCCAATGATGGCATCTGCATTTAAGAGCGCGATCGAAGCCGGCCGCAGGGCGTATCTGGCCGGTGTTGGACGTGTGCTGACCCGAGGTGCATCTGCATCCGATCCGTTGACCGGATTTTTACGGGATTAGGAGGTCGATCATGGAAAATCAATTTTTTATTGACGCAGAAAGTCTTTCAGAGTCAGCGCTTGCCAAAAAACATCAATTGGAAAATGATCCTTCTTCCAGAAAGGATCATATGGAATACCTTCCGGGAATGGAGGTTATCGAGTCGGACGTGCGTGACAAGGTAATGTCGCAGGTAAATGCATTTGATTACAGTGGTTACACGGCGAAGGATGTGAAAACAGCGCTTGAGCATGAGACATGTTCGATCGAGGATTTCAAGGCTCTTTTATCGCCGGCAGCAGAGCCGTTTCTGGAGCAGATGGCACAGCGTGCGCGCCGGGAGACAAGCAAACATTTTGGCAATACAGTCTATCTTTTTACGCCGCTTTATATTGCCAATTACTGCGAAAACTACTGTGTATACTGCGGATTTAACTGCTACAATGATATTCACCGCATGAAGCTTTCAATGGAGCAGATCGAAAAGGAAATGAAGGTGATCGCTGACTCCGGAATGGAAGAAATTCTGATTCTGACCGGCGAGAGCCGTGGACAGAGTGATGTCAAATATATTGGCGAGGCATGCCGGCTGGCACGGAAATATTTCCGCATGGTCGGACTGGAGATATATCCGGTCAACACAGACGAATACCGTTATCTTCATGAATGCGGTGCCGATTATGTGACGGTATTTCAGGAAACCTACGATGCGGATAAGTACGAAACACTGCATTTGTTAGGGCACAAACGCGTCTGGCCGTATCGTTTTGATGCACAGGAGCGAGCGCTTCGCGGAGGCATGCGAGGCGTAGCTTTTTCGGCACTTCTCGGACTGTCGGATTTCCGTAAGGATGCGTTGGCGAGTGCATTGCATGTGTATTTCCTGCAGCGAAAATATCCTCATGCGGAAATGTCGTTATCATGTCCAAGACTTCGTCCGATCATCAATAATGATAAGATCAATCCGCTGGATGTTCATGAAAAGCAGCTTTGTCAGATCATTTGTGCATACCGTATTTTTCTGCCGTTTGTGGGAATCACTGTTTCATCCAGAGAGAGCGCCGCATTCCGCAATGGCATTGTCAAGATTGCCGCAACAAAGGTTTCTGCCGGCGTTTCCACCGGAATTGGCGATCACGAAAGCAAATACAACGGAACGGAGTCGGAGGGAACACAGGGCGATGAGCAGTTTGAAATCGACGATAACCGGAGTCTTGACAAGATGTATCGGGACATCACGGGAAGTGGTCTGCAGCCGGTGCTAAACGATTATCTTTATGTGTGATATGAGAGAGGAAATGAGATGAGTAAATTTAATTCGAGTTTATATTTTATAACAGACAGCACTCCATATTCGGAGGAAGAATTTCTGCATCGTGTGGAGGAGGCGCTTGCCGGAGGGGCAACGCTTCTGCAGTTGCGCGAAAAGGAAAGAACGACCAGAGAATATCTGCAGCTTGCTGCAAGGGTTCATGAGATTGCTTTGAAATATCAGGTGCCGTTGATCATTGATGACCGTGTTGATGTTGCGCTGGCAGTTGGGGCGGAAGGTGTTCATGTGGGACAGAGCGATCTGCCGGTAGCGGATGCGAGAAGGCTGATGGGACCGGATAAGATTGTCGGAGCGACCACAAAGACGGTTCCGCAGGCATTGGAGGCGTATGAGCAGGGCGCAGA
Source organism: Roseburia sp. AM59-24XD (assembly GCF_003478445.1). GTDB lineage: Bacteria > Bacillota > Clostridia > Lachnospirales > Lachnospiraceae > Jutongia. The sequence continues at coordinate 79,991 of NZ_QUET01000002.1, read as the reverse complement.
TTATCTCGGCGTTGGAGCGATCTATCCGACCACAACAAAGGTTAAGACAATACTGACTTCTACGGATACACTCCGGGAAATCTGTGAGGCAGTGCCGATCGCAGTCAATGCGATTGGTGGGTTGAATAAGGATAACATCGATGTTCTGGAGGGGATTCCGATTGCCGGGATCTGTGTGGTTTCTGCGATCATGAAGGCTGCTGATCCACGTCAGGCAGCGCAGCAACTGAAAGCCCGGGCTATGGAATTGAAACTGTGCGCTAAGCAGTAGACATGTCTGCCAATGTGTAAGACTGCGAAAATGCATGGCCGGTGGAGTGACCTGCCGTGCAGCGTATCCGGAGATTATATTACTCAGGGGTTTTGAATGTATTTCTATAAGTGTAGGAGTGCCCGCTCTTGCCGGTGCGTTCCACGACATGTAGAAAGTAAAGGATCCCGAGCAGTGTCTGTGCGTATCCGACCGGAATGTGTGCGGCTTTTGCAAAATCTTTCGAGGTGTAATTTTCGGGAAGTCCCTCAGGGACAAAGAGACGATAATCGGCAGGACCGCCGATATATAATTCGTCCACAAGCTCTACCGGAATGCGGTCAAAACGGGAGGATCCCTTCTTGCGGTCACGGCTCCAGCCGTTGAGCAGGAGGTATTCATCGGCGTCGATCAGCACCAGACACAGGTGCAGATTTGGATTGTCCAGATACATTTTAATTTTATACAGTTCGGGAACAGCATCGTAAAATGTTCCTGTTTTGGGGGACTTTCTCTTCGGGGAGAGTTCCCCTGTTTCTTCATTGATCCAGTAGAGCCATTTGGTATGTATGATCGGATAAACGATCGTGACCGGATAATACTTTAAGAAGGTGTCCAGCTTACGGCGCAGCTTGTTAAAACCACGCGTCTGGATCTCAATGATCTCGCCGTCACGCAGGATGTCGGCAACGAAATTTTCGACAGGGATTTCCTGATGCTCCGGGTCAGGCTCGTAGAATCTCTTCAGAACGGCATGGACCGTTTTTTCGGACAGTGTGCCGATGCCCATGGACGCGCGTTCCCGGTTGATGATCTCGCGGCATGCCTGATGAAAAAGAATGATGTCGTTATCGCAGATGGACATGGGCGCAGCCTCCTTTTCCGAAGTTCTTTTCTCTATTATATGTATTTCAAATCGGATCCGCAAGTATTCTGAAAAGCACTGTGTTAATTTCCGGAAAAATGAACATACTATTTTGGAAAGAAACGAAATTGTGTGCAAAATATTTGTTTGTAACGGAAATAACAGTGAATCGAATAGACGGTATTTTTCAATAATAACGAGTAGTTTAGAAATGAGGGTTCGTATGACAGACATATTTCAGGGAACGTTTGAACAGCGGGATGAGGCAGCAAAGCAGCTTCTTCGGATCGAGGACAGCTTTGACCTGATCCGGCGCCGCTTCATGATCGGCGGAAAACAGGCGGCATTTTATACGGTCGACGGATTTTTAAAGGGTGAGGTTTCCGAGAAGGTGATGGAGTTTTTCTACAAGATCACCGAGGAACAGATGCCGGAGGATTTTGCGGGATTTCTGCAGCAGCAGATTCCGTATCTGGATCTGATGAAGGTCGCAGATCAGGAAATGTTTGTGAAGTCGGTGCTTTCCGGAATGAGCTGCCTGATGGTGGAGGGCTACGACATTATTCTGGCGCTCGATTTCAGGGAATATCCGAGCCGCAGTGTGGACGAGCCGGACAAGGATAAGGTGCTGCGTGGATCAAGAGACGGCTTTATTGAATCGCTGATCCCGAATATGGCATTGATAAGACGGCGGATCCGTGATACGGATCTGTCCTTTGAACTGGTTGATGTCGGGCGAAGCTCTAAAACGGACGTTGCGATCTGTTATATGCAAAACAGAGTGAATCCCGGCGTACTCAGGGAGGTGCAAAAGCGGCTTAAGGGAATTGATGTGGATTCGCTGACGATGAATCAGGAAAGTCTTGGCGAATGTATTTTCAAAAAGGGCTGGATCAATCCATTTCCGAAGTTTAAGTTTACCGAGAGACCGGATACGACAGCGGCCTGTCTGCTCGAGGGCAGCATTGTCATACTCTGTGATAATTCATCGGCAGCGATGATCCTTCCGACATCTCTGTTTGAGATTATTGAGGATGCCAATGATTATTATTTTCCGCCGTTAACCGGTACCTATCTGCGTTTCAGCCGGTTTATCATCAATGTTGTGTCTATTTTCCTGACACCGTTTTTTATCCTGCTGATGCAGCATCCGGACTGGGTGCCGCACTCGTTCGAGTTTATCAAGATACAGGATCCGATGTATATTCCGCCGGTGACGCAGCTTCTGATCCTGGAGGTGGCGATCGATGGACTGAGGATGGCGGCGGTCAATACGCCGAATATGTTAAACACGCCGCTCAGTATCATTGCAGGTATCGTTTTTGGTGATTATACGGTTAAGTCCGGCTGGTTTAATTCCGAGATCATGCTTTATATGGCGTTTGTGGCGATTGCCAATTACAGCCAGAGCAACATGGAGCTTGGCTATGCAATCAAATTTATGCGTATCCAGCTTCTGATCCTGACCGGAATCTTCGGTGGCTGGGGCTTTCTCGCAGGGACAGTCATCCTGATCGTGACACCACTCTGTACGCGAACGATCAACGGACGAAACTATTTATATCCGCTGATCCCGTTTGACGGAGCACAGCTAATGAAGCGGTTTTTTCGTGTCAGTCTGAGTGAAAACGAAAAGTTAAATCGACAAGGTTCTAAAAAGAACTAATTATAGACTATTTGCACAAAAGAAAATATGATTTCTTATTAAAAATAGTAGATATTTTGAGAGATAATATGTTAAAATGTGCGCGGTGGAAAATGAAGCAGTTTGTTTTCTGCCGTGTTTCTTTACGCAAAATTATATGATGAAAACGGAGGCGTAGATTATGAAAAAACTGAAATCTGCGGTATGGGGTGTTGCACTGGTATTATGTGCTATGCTGGCAAACTCTTCGGTAGCATTTGCTGCGGAGTCGGGAGCCGAGAACGTTGGAAAAACTTTGTCACTTACATATTGCATCCCATTTGTTGGAATGCTTTTGTGTATTGCAATTTGTCCTCTTATTGTAGGCGAATGGTGGGAGAAATGGAAACCGGCAGTGGTTATCTTCTGGTCACTTGTATTTATTGTTCCTTTTGCAACCTTTATCGGTGCAGGAACAGCATGGGAGCAGGTGTTAGAATCCATTATCGGTGATTATCTTGGATTTATCGTTTTGTTATTTGGTCTGTTCTGTGTGGCAGGTAATATTGTACTCGAGGGAGATCTGGTCGCACACCGAAGCTAAATGTACTGTTACTGCTGATTGGTACTGTACTTGCAGGATGGATCGGTACAACGGGTGCCAGTATGGTTATGATCCGTCCGCTGATCCGTGCCAACAAGTGGCGTCAGCGCAAGGCACAGATCGTGATATTCTTCATTTTCCTGGTATCCAATATCGGTGGATGTCTGACTCCTGTCGGTGATCCGCCACTGTTGATGGGATTTAATAATGGCGTTGGATTCTTCTGGAGTCTGAATCTGCTGCCGGTTATGCTTTTGAATGTCGCAATTTTATTGATACTGTTTTTCATCATCGATAATAATGCCTATAAGAAGGATCTGGCTGACGGTCTGAAGCCGGAGACATCAAAAGAAAAGAAAAAGCTTCATCTTGCAGGTGCACACAACATTTTCTTTATGATCGTGATCGTGGCAGCCGTTATTCTGAGTGGTGTACTTCCACAGAAGGTACCTTTCTTTGCGAAGGGCATTCATTTCTATGGTGAGGTTGAGCTTGGCTATGCATCCATTCTTGAGATGGCAATGATATTGATCGCCGCTTTCCTTTCCCTCCGCACAACGAAGAAGGAAGTCCGCGAAGAGAATCATTTCACATGGGATGCGATCCAGGAGGTTGCCGTACTTTTCATCGGTATCTTCATTACGATGATCCCGGCACTTCTGATCCTGAAGGCGAGAGGCGCAGATCTTGGTATCAAGGAGCCTTGGCAGTTCTTCTGGATGACCGGTTTCCTGTCCAGCTTTTTGGACAATACACCGACCTATCTGGTATTCTTCACAACGGCAGTACATTCTGCACTGACCGGTGGAAGTATGGTAAAGGTATTAGACGGAACGATCCCGAAGATCTTCCTGATGGCGATCTCCTGTGGTGCTGTATTCATGGGAGCGAACACATACATTGGTAATGCACCGAACTTCATGGTTCGTTCCATCGCCGAGGAAAACGGAATCAAGATGCCTTCCTTCTTTGGATATATGGCATGGTCTGTAAGCTGCCTGATTCCGGTATTTATTATTGATACATTGGTATTTTTCCTGTTTTTCTAAATAAGAACGGAGTTTGACAATGACGTCCCCGATAATCTGTGGTATGATATATTGCAGACATCGGGGATATTTCTGTTAATCACTCAGGCTTCGCGCATGGAACATATAACTGCGCCCATAATATTTTTTATGTCTCAGAGAGATGAATATAGATTTTTGCCTCAGGATACTTGATGAAACCGTGAAACTGTGACACCCAAATTGACGCAGATCAGTAGGATTTCCGGAAAGTCTTTGCTTTGCAATGTTTCGATGAATGCGTGTCTGGACGACTGAGTCTCCGGGTGGAATCAGTTATTTCGACCGGCACGCTCTCGCTACAATGCGCTACGCAGCACTACATAGCATCCCACAAAACAGGATGCAAGTAGTGGCGAGCGCAAGTGCCTTACGAAACACCTGAATTCCACCCGGAGGCGAATACGGGAAGACACGTTTATCAAACATCGAAACAGCAAAGCATTTAGACTTTCCGAAATCCGTAAGTGACAAGACAATTTGGGTGTCACCAGTTCACGGTTATTCAAAAAACTAAGGCAAAAATCATATATACACTACGGACATAAGAAATATTATGGGCGCAATCGAATAATCGGTGCGCGAAGCCTGAGTAATTAACATTTGTATTTATGTTCCCCGATGGACAATCAGGAAAAGGTATGGTGAAAGTGATGATTTTTGATACACATGCACATTATATGGATGAAGCCTTTGCGCAGGACCGGGACGAGTTGCTTGCATCCATGAAGGATGCCGGTGTCGGCACGATCGTGGAGGTTGGTGCGAGCATTTCGTCCACGAAGGATGCCGTGGCACTCAGCAGACAATATGATTTCGTGTACGGTGCTGTGGGCGTGCATCCGGAGGATGTGGAGCATATGACGCCGGAGACGGTGGAGTGGTTAAAGGAGCTGACAAAAGAGCCGAAGATCGTGGCGGTCGGTGAGATCGGACTCGACTATTATTACGAGGACCCGACAAGGCAGGTACAGAAGGAGTGGTTCATCAGACAGCTTGAGGCAGCAAAGGAAATGAAGATGCCGGTGATCATTCACAGCCGTGATGCGGCGCAGGACACGCTGGAGATCATGGAGGAGCACTGCGACTGGTCACAGGGCGGTGTGATCCACTGCTTTTCGTATTCGGTCGAATTGGCACGCATTTATCTGAAGAAGGGCTTCTACTTGGGAATCGGCGGCGTTGTTACATTTAAAAACGGCAGAAAGCTGGTGGAGGTTGTGAAGGAAGCACCTCTGGAGCAGCTTGTGCTTGAGACGGATTCACCGTATCTGACGCCGGTGCCGAACCGCGGCAAACGAAATGATTCGAGACAGCTGACACATGTGGTGGATGCCATTGCGCAGATCAAAGGGATCAGCAGAGAGGAAGTCATCCGTGTGACGGAACAGAACGCGCGCAGAATGTACAGAATAAGGGGGTAGTTATGGCAACATTAGGTAATCCGCAGAATACCATCGAAGTTTTACAAAAATATGATTTCCATTTTCAAAAGAAATTTGGACAGAACTTTCTGATCGATACCCATGTGCTGGAGCGCATCGTGGAATCCTCCAATATTACAAAGGATGATTTTGTACTGGAGATCGGACCGGGTATCGGCACGATGACGCAGTATCTGTGCGAGCATGCAGGCAGAGTGATGGCGGTGGAGATCGACAAGAATCTTCTGCCGATCCTCGCAGATACCCTGAAGGAATATGATAATGTGACGGTGGTCAATGAGGATATTTTAAAGCTTGATATCGGAAAGATTGCCGAGGAATATAATGACGGCAAACCGATTAAGGTGGTGGCAAATCTGCCATACTATATAACAACACCGATCATTATGGCGTTATTTGAGAGCCATGTTCCGCTTGCGAGTGTGACGGTCATGGTGCAGAAAGAGGTTGCCGAACGGATGCAGGCAGGTCCGGGGACAAAGGATTACGGTGCCCTGTCGCTTGCCGTGCAGTATTACTCAAGGGCAGAGATTACGGCAAATGTGCCGCCGAACTGTTTTATGCCGCGTCCGAAGGTGGGATCTGCGGTGATCCGGCTGACCTGTCATGAGCAGCCGCCGGTGAATGTTGTGGACGAGAAGTTCTTCTTCCGTGTGATCCGTGCTTCGTTTAATCAGAGGCGCAAGACACTGCAGAACGGACTTGGAAACGATGCCGGTCTGCCGGTCACAAAGCAGCAGACAGCGGAAGCACTGGAAAAGATGGGACTTTCCGGGACGATCCGCGGAGAGGCACTGTCACTGGAGCAGTTTGCAGAGCTTAGTAATATACTAAAAGGATAGAAGCAATATAATCATTCTGATATCCGGATGCTTTGCATCTGTTGCGCATTGCGCTTTAAGAATTTGTTAATCGTATAGAAAGGTGGAGAAACGATGAAGGTAACTGAAAAAATCGCTGTATTACGAAATCTGATGCAGCAGGATGGAATTGATTATTATTATATCCCGACCAATGATTTTCATGGCTCGGAGTATGTGGCAGATTATTTTAAGTGCAGAGAATATATGTCCGGCTTTACCGGATCTGCGGGAAGTCTGCTTGTGAGCGCAACAGAGGCGGGGCTCTGGACGGACGGCAGATATTTTCTGCAGGCGGAAGCACAGCTTGCCGGAAGCGGGATCACGCTGTACCGCATGGGTGAGCCGGGTGTGCCGAAGATCTTTGAATACATTGCGCAGCATATTCAGCCGGGGCAGTGTCTTGGTTTTGACGGACGTATGGTGGATGCGTTTTATGCGCTGCAACTCAAAAAGATTGTGGAGAGCAAGGGAGCACGCCTTGTGACGGAGTTTGATCTGGTGGGTGCTGTCTGGTATAACCGTCCGTGGCTGGAGGCAAAGCCGGCGTACAGCCTGAGTACGCAGTATACAGGTGTAGAACGTGGAGAGAAGCTGGATGCCATTTGTAAATGGCTGGATACGCGCAAGGCAGATATGCTCGTGATCACATCATTAGACGATATCGCATGGGCACTCAATATCCGCGGTGAGGACATCCACTGTTGCCCGGTTGTGCTTAGTTATCTGGTGATCAAGCCGTTAGAGAGGATCCTTTTTGCAAACAAGAGTGCTTTCAGTACAAGGCTTCGTCAGGAGCTTGCAAGGGACAGTGTGTTGCTGCGGGAGTATGATGAGATCTATGATTATCTTGCCGCTGTACCGGCGGGAAGCCGTGTGGTGATGGACATGCATGTGGCGAATTACCAGCTTGTCAATTCCGTGCCACAAAATTCCAAGATCGTCAATGCTGTATGCCCGACAAAGATGATGAAGGCAGTGAAGAATCCGGCGGAGATCGCCGGGGAGAAGATCGCACATATCAAGGACGGTGTTGCACTTGTGCGGTTTATGTACTGGTTGAAACAGAACATCCAGAAGATTCCGCTCACGGAGCGCCTTGCCGCGGCACAACTTGAGGCATTCCGTGGCAGTGTCGGCGATTATATGGGACCAAGCTTTGACCCGATCGCGGCGTATGGTCCGCATGGAGCGATCGTGCATTACAGCGCAACGGAGGAGACGGATGCCAGAATTCTGACAGAGGGATTTTTGCTGTTAGACACCGGTGGACATTATCTGCAGGGAACTACAGATGTGACACGGACGATCCTTCTTGGACAGGAGCAACGCCGGAGGAGAAGAAATATTATACGGCAGTGCTCTGCGGTAATCTTCGTCTTGCCGCAGCCAAGTTCAAAAAGGGTTGCAGCGGTGTAGCGCTCGATATTCTTGCAAGACAGCCGTTGTGGGATATGGGCTGCGATTTCAATCATGGAACCGGACACGGAGTGGGCTGTTTGTTAAACGTTCATGAGGGACCGAATGCGATCCGTTACCGGATCGTGGCTCAGCCGGACGGCAATGTTGAGCTGCAGCCGGGCATGATCACCTCGGATGAACCGGGAGTTTATCTGGAGGGGAAGTTTGGTATCCGTCTGGAGAATCTGCTCCTCTGCGTGGAGAAGGAGCAGAATGAATTTGGACAGTTCCTCGGCTTTGAGGCGTTGACTCTGGCACCGTTTGAGCGTGATGCGATCGATCCGTCGCAGATGACACAGCAGGACAAGCAGCTTTTGAACGAATATCATGAGAAGGTCTACGATACGATCTCACCGTATCTTGACCGCAACGAGGCAGAATGGCTGATGGATGCCTGTGCACCGATCGATTAAAATGCAGAATGCGATGTCGGTTTTTCTTTAACAGTTTGTTTTGGACGGTGTGCGTGCCGGAACCTGACGCTTTAATGCGAAAAATTCAGAACGGTACACGATCATATAATAAAAGATATATAACAGGATCGCACAGCCCACATCAATGATCGAATGCTGCTTTAAGAACATGGTGGACAGGCAGATCAGGATGCACAGCACAAGCGAACCGGTGCGGATGCCCTTGTGTTCCCGCAGTGCGTGGCTCTGTGACAGTGCCATGTGGATCGCAATGGAGTTGTACACGTGAATGCTCGGGCAGACGTTCGTCGGAGTGTCGCCTGATACAAGCCGGCAACGATCCCTGTCAGAAAATTGTCTCGCGGAAAGCTTTCCGGGCGAAGCGGCTGTGCATTCGGAAAGATCGTGTAAATGATCAGACATGTTGTCATGCCAAGCATCAGCACCGCGCTGCACCGATAAAAGTCGGACATGTGCTCTGACTGTAAAAACAGAAAGAGCAACGAAACAGCCACATATAAAAACCACAGAAAATACGGGATGGCAAACAGCTCGCAGAACGGGATCATATCATCCAGCTTACAATGAATTATTGTAAAATGTGAAAGGTCACGTCGTTCGAGCCAGGAGAACCAAAGCATATAAATCGGAAAATACAATACAAGGATCATGTATTTGTACTTTCGTAAAAATGTGGTGATGATTTTGTTCATAACAATCCTTTCTATGGAAGCTAATGCTTAGGCGAATGCTTCCAATCCACTTCCCTGCGGATATAGGCGAAAGTTGTCTCCTCGCCCTCCTCTGCCAGCATATGCAGCAGTTTCTCCAGCAATGCTCTCGCATCCGGATGCAGCGGGTAGTGGTCTTTGTTTTTTTCATAATAAGCAAGGGGGAAAGAGTCATCGTAATTGTCACGGTTATAATTCTGACTGGCGGCGATGCGGTCGCAGAACATCTCTATAATATAGCGGGTTGGCATCGGCATGCCCTGAAGTCCTTCGCGCGGATCGATCGCCATATCGATCCAGTATTCAAAATGATGACGGTTCCGTCCCTTGTGATGAAGCCAGGCGGAGGAATAGCCCTTTGCTATTTTCTCGCCGTAATTGGGACTTCGTTTTCCACCCTGATAATACTTTACTCCCTGAATAAACTCGGTTGGGGAATATTTGGACCAGTCATGCATGATACCCTGTTTGTAAAGCCCGGCTTTAAAGCAGTAGTGGCGGACAAGCTTCTTGTGATGAAGGATCGTCCGCAGATGACCAATAAAATTATTCCAGTAGTTCATTTCATTTCCTTTCCATAGATTGTACCATAAAACCTCATGAAAGAAACTAAAAAGTTTCTTATATTTCTATTAAGCAGCAAAATGCCTGTTTCCGGATGAAAAAATGCCTATTTCAGCGATTTCTTCCACTGCTTTGGTGTCATTCCCTTCCACTTTTTGAAGGTGCGGATCAGGTGACTGCAGTCGGCAAAGCCGGTCTCCTGGCTGATATACGTCAGATCCTGGTTTGTGAAAAGCAACAGATCCGCCGCTTTGTTAATGCGGGTAAATTCAATATATTCCTTGCAGGACTGATTGTAGGTTTCCCGGAAAAGCTTCGCAAAATACGAGTAACTCATACCGCACATCTGCGCAAGCTCATGTACACGAAGCGGCTCTCCGCAGTGCTGCTCAATATATTTGGAAATGGAATAGATTGAGGCATCGTAGTCATCCGGCGCAGTAATGATCGTGTCGGTATCGACGCCCTTCTGCTTGAGACAGCGCATCAGGTAGGTCAGGATCGAAGCAATATCCGAACAGATCATTACGTCATAGCCGTAGTCGTGCCGGCGCTTCTCCTCGAGACTGTGCGTGAGAAGCTGTAAGATCGGCAGCTCCTGCAGTTCGTGGCGGCGGAAGTGAATATAATCGGGATTCTGCTGGTAGGCGATCCGGAACAGCTTGGAGAAACGGGTGCGGTACTCGTTTGTAATATTTAAGAAGTTCAGATCGATCATGATCACAAAATAGTGAACCTCTCCCGTATAATCCGGTGCGCGGTGCATCGAATGGACTGCCTGCGGATAAAACAGGATCAGATCCCCGGGATGCAGGATATAAAAATCATTATCACACTGTGCCTTAAGCTCGCCGTGGAGGACATAAAGCATTTCCAGATAATAATGCCAGTGGGGTCCGACACCGGTACTCGTATCACTTTCCTGCAGAATAAATACTTCCAGGGGAGTGTTCAGCCGGTCAATGTATTGAAAAAATACATTTTTTTTATTTATTGGTTCCATGAATTTGACTCCTTATAATATGTAAGTGCAATGTTTATCGGTGTCTGTTCATAAAAATGTTACAAATGATCATGAATAATATGATAGATTTTTTCAGTTTTTTTCAAGATTCATTATAGCATACCTTGAGCCTCCATGCTACACTAATTTTCACTGCAAAAAAAGATAATGAAAAGAAAAAGGAGGTAGCTTAAAATGACCCCAATACAATGGTTTTACAGCTTTTTGCGGCAATATAAGTGGAAGATGTTCTGGGGGCTTGTGCTTGTGACGATCCTCGCCATAGCATCTCTGGTCAACCCGTATATTTCCGGTATGATCGTCGATGATGTCATCAATGGAGGAAAGACCGGGATGCTGCCGTATCTGATCGCCTTTTTGCTCGGAACGATCATTGTGAAGGGACTTTGCCGTTTCTTTTCGCAGGTTCTTTTTGAGGTGAGCTCTCAGGGCGTCCTGTACAGTATGCGCGACAAGGTGTATCGCAAGCTGTTGCAGGAGGATTTTGCTTTCTATAATAAGAACCGCACCGGAGATCTGATGAGCCGTCAGACCGGCGATATGGATGCAATCCGTCATTTTGTGGCGTATGTCATCTATATTGTATATGAGAATATCCTTTATTTTGTATTTGCGCTTCTGATGATCTTCAAGACCGACTGGAAGCTGGCGCTGTGTATGCTTCCGGCAATTCCGCTGACGGCACTGACAACGATGAACCAGTCGAAAAATGTGCATCCGGCGTTCGGGCGCTGCCGTCAGGCATTCTCCAGCCTCAATACCTATGTACAGGAAAATATCAGTGGCAATCGTGTCGTGAAGGCGTTTGCCAAGGAAGACTACGAGATGGAGAAGTTTGCGGTTGAGAACGACGGATACCGTGATGCCGAGCTTGGTGCGGCAAAGATCTGGCGCCGTTATGTACCGTTATTTGAGTTCTGGTCCAATCTGCTGACGATCGTGCTGATGCTTGTCGGTGGCTGGATGGTGATCCGGGGCGAGATCACGATGGGTAATTTCGTTACGATCAACGGATATCTGTGGATGCTGACACAGCCTCTTCGTATGGCAGGCTGGTGGATCAACGACGTACAGAGATTTACTACATCAGTAGAGAAGATTTACCATACATACATGGCAGAGCCGGATGTTAAGAAACCGGCGCATCCGATGCATCACAGAAAGCTGGACGGAACCGTGGAGTTTAAGGATGTTTCTTATCGTGCGGACGATGAAGATATTCTTCAGGATGTCAGCTTTACGGTTGATAAAGGACAGACGGTCGGTATCATTGGTACGACCGGTGCCGGAAAGTCAACAGTGATCAATCTTCTGTGCCGTTTCTTTGATGCAACTGACGGCGAGGTACTTGTCGATGGCATTAATGTAAAGGATTACGACATGTATGAGCTGCGTGATAATATCGGTATTGCGATGCAGGATGTGTTTCTTTTTTCGGACACCATCGAGGGCAATATCGCATATGGTCAGCCGGACTGCAGCTTTGAACGCGTCAAGGAAGTGGCAAAGATGGCAGATGCTAATCTGTTTATTAAGGAGCTTCCGGACGGCTATGATACCATCGTCGGTGAGCGCGGCGTTGGTCTGTCCGGTGGACAGAAGCAGCGTATTTCTCTGGCGAGAGCACTTCTGAAGGATCCGGCGATCCTTGTGCTTGACGATACCACCTCGGCGGTGGATATGGAGACAGAGAGCTATATTCAGAAGCAGCTTGATAATATCAATCACAGCTGTACGACGTTTATCATTGCTTATCGCATCTCCTCCATCCGCAATGCCGACAAGATCCTTGTCCTGGATAACGGACAGATCATCGAGCAGGGAACGCATGAGGAGCTTCTGGCAAAGAACGGATATTATGCGACCGTTTACCATCACCAGTATCCGGAGATGGCGGTATAATTCAGAAAGGAGTGTGAAAATAGATGGCTAGAAATCGTTATGATGTGGATGAAGCCTTAGAAGACCACTTTGACATAAAACAGTTGAAACGACTGGGCGGATATGTGAAGCCGTACTTTGGCAAAATGTTTATTATCATGCTGCTGATGCTGAGCTCTTCAGCACTGACAATGCTGATCCCTAAGTTTGTACAGCTTGAGATGGACCGTTATATTCCACAGAAGGATATGAACGGGATCATCCGGCTTGTGATCTACACACTTCTGATCGTGATCTATTCGATCGTCTGTATGTGGCTCAAGATCGATCAGATGACGAAGGTCGGACAGGATATCATTTATGAGATCCGTGAGGATCTGTTTGCACATCTGCAGGAGCTGCCGTTTTCCTACTATGATGAGAGACCACACGGCAAGATTCAGGTGCGTGTGGTAAATTATGTAAATAACCTAAGTGATCTTTTGTCAAACGGTATCTTAAATACGATCACCGATCTGTGCAACCTGATCTTCATTCTGATCTTTATGTTCTGGACCAGTCCGAAGCTGACCTGGATCTGCCTGTGTGGTTTGCCGGTGCTGATCATTTATGTGGTCGTGCTGAAGAGAAAGCAGCGGGCGAGCTGGCAGCTTCAGAGCAATAAGCAGTCCAACCTCAATGCATATATTGCGGAGAGTATTAACGGCATTCGTGTGACGCAGGCGTTTGTCCGTGAAAAGGAGAACATTGAGATCTTCAACTCGTTAAGCATGAGTTATCAGAAGGCGTGGCTCAAAGCTGTTTATTATAACTTTATGATGAGCCCGATGGTAGATCTGATCTCCGTGATCACGACCTCCTTTGTGTATGTGGTCGGTGTTTCCTGCATTATGGGCGGCGGAACCTCCGGCGTTACGGTTGGTGTGCTTGTTATGTTTACCGCCTATATTTCCAGATTCTGGCAGCCGATCAACACGATTGCCGGATTTTATAACAGCGTGCTGACGGCAATCTCCTATCTGGAGCGTATCTTCGAGACAATCGACGAACCGGTGGAGGTCACAGACGAGCCGGATGCCATCGAGATGCCGGAGATTAAGGGAGTTGTTGACTTTGAGCATGTAACCTTCAGCTATGAGGATGGTATTCCGATCCTGAAGGATGTCAGCTTTCATGTAGATCAGGGACAGACGATCGCGATCGTGGGACCGACCGGTGCCGGTAAGACAACAATCGTCAATCTGTTGAGCCGATTCTACAATACCGACAGCGGATGTGTCCGAATTGACGGACAGGACATTTCGAAGGTGAAGCTTCATTCGCTGCGCAGCCAGATGGGTGTGATGATGCAGGATAGCTTTATTTTCTCAGGAACGATCATGGACAATATCCGCTACGGCAACAAAACGGCAACGGACGAAGAGGTGATCCGTGCGGCGAAAACCGTCTGTGCGCATGACTTTATCATGCAGATGGAGGACGGCTACAATACACAGGTCAACGAGAGAGGAAGCCGTCTGTCGGTTGGACAGAGACAGCTGATCTCCTTTGCGAGAGCACTCTTAAACGATCCGTCCGTGCTGATCCTTGACGAGGCAACCTCAAGCATTGACACAGAGACCGAGATCGCATTGCAGAAGGGTCTGGATGAACTTTTGAAGGGAAGAACGTCCTTCATCATTGCGCACCGTCTTTCTACGATTCAGGGGGCAGACCGCATTATGTATGTGGACGATGGAAAGATTATTGAGTCCGGTAGTCATGAGGAGCTTTTGAAGCAGAAGGGTCTGTACTATAATCTGTATATGTCACAGTATCAGGGATAGACAAACCGGCAGGAATAAATTAAAATAGACAGGCATAGAATGATGCAGGGGGAAATCCTCCTGCATCTTTGTCGATGAAAAGAATTGGAGGGTGGCAATGAAGGAGAAAAGGAGAAGGAACAGAAAGCTTAAATTTCTGTTTATCGCCTGTGCGCTGTGGGCGGTCGTTTTTTGCTGGTACGAGGTGGGTTCGCGGACAAACCTGACTTCTCTGATGCAGCGGCCGAAGGTAAAGACAACCGAGAGTAAGGAGACAACGCAGAAACGGTTTGATGAATTTATGCTGCAGGTGTTTAAGGCGATGGTCACAGAGGATACGCTGACCTTAAATTACACCTTAAAGGAGCCGGAGAAATATGGCGTGAGCATGGAAAAGCCGACCCTTGGAGCATATACATTGTCCGATTTACGGGACGGCATTATGACGGATGAAAACTGGTTGTCCTCTCTGGAAAGGTTTCCGTATGAGGCACTGACGGAGGAACAGAAGTTAGAATATGATACGCTGCGCAGTCTGCTTAAGACAGAGTTGAAAAGCTCGGAGGTATTGGAATATTCCGAATGTCTGGGACCGACAACCGGGATTCAGGCACAGCTTCCTCTGATCCTCGCAGAGTACCATTTTTGGGACAGACAGGATATCGAAGATTATCTTGCACTTCTCCGTCAGATTCCGGATTATTTTGCACAGATCATTGATTTTGAAAAGATGAAATCTGAGAAGAAGCTGTTTATGAGTGATGTGACCTGTCAGGCGATCATAAAGCAGTGTAAGGATTTTATTGCGGAACCAAAGGAGAATTATCTGCTGGACTCCTTTTCGAAGGGGATCGCATCTGTCAAAGGTGTTTCAGAGGAGGAACGAGCAGAATATATCAGACAGAATGAAGCGGCAGTGTCGGAGTGCGTGATCCCGGCGTACCAGAGCCTGATCAGTGCCCTGGAGCAGCTCAAGGGAACCGGCAATAATGCGGGGGGACTGTGCAAGCTTACCGGGGGAAAGCAGTATTATGAGTATCAGATGGAGTCCATGACAGGCTCCTACCGAAGCATTTCGGAGATCGATCGTCTTGTGGATAAGGCACTTCGATCCGCAGAGAAGAAAATGTCGCGCATCATGACGAAGACGCCGGATGCCTATTACGATGCGGAGGATTTTACATATCCCTGTACCGATCCGGCGGAAACCGTGGATTATCTGCGGGAACAGATCAGCAACGATTTTGAACCGCTGCCGGATGATGTGACCTGTCAAGTGAAATATGTCGATGAATCGCTGGAGGACAGCTTAAGTCCGGCACTTTATATGACCTCGCCTATTGACGATTACAAGCAAAATGTAGTATATCTTAATCAGAGTGATGATTATGATCTCACCGAATGCTTTTCGACGATCGCACACGAAGCGTATCCGGGACATCTGTATCAGAATGCATATTTTCTGTCGCAGGATCCGGCACTGTTTCGGAGAGTGGTCAGCGTCGGTGGTTATTCGGAGGGCTGGGGAACCTATGCAGAGAAGTACAGCTATCAGCTTGCCGGAATGAGCGACGAGACGGCGCAGCTAAACGGGGAGAATCTGATCGCCACGCTCTGTCTGTACGCAAAAGCGGACATCAATGTGAATTATTATGACTGGAGCAGAAAGAAGCTGACCGCATTTCTGAAGGATTACGGCTTTGACACTTCACAGGCATCCGTTGTCTATGATTCTGTTGTGGCGGAGCCGGTGAGCTATATGCAGTATACATTGGGATATCTGGAGATCAATGAGCTGCGTACGAAAGCGGAGAATGCTCTGGGGGAGAAGTTTTCTCTGAAGAAGTTTCATAAATATTATCTGGGAACGGGGGCAGTGCCGTTTGTGGTGCTGGAGGACCGCCTGGATCAATGGATTGAGGAGCAGAAGAAATGACTCGGACACAAAAGACAGCATTAAGGGGAATGTTGATCGCGGTGGCATTTGTGCTGTCCTGGCTGGAGGCGCAGCTTCCACCGCTTGCAATGGTTCCGGGCGTAAAGCTGGGACTTACAAATCTGGTAGTGCTGGTGGCAATCTACCGGTTAAGCACAATGGATGCGCTTGTGATCAACGGCATCCGCATCCTTCTGGTGGCGTTTACCTTTGGAAATATGTTTTCGCTGCTGTACAGCTTTGCCGGAGGAATGCTGAGCACTATTGTGATGCTTTTGCTGAAACGAAGCGGGCGGTTCCGTCTTCCGGTTGTCAGCGTGGCGGGAGGTATTGTCCATAATATCGGACAGATCCTCGTTGCGATGGTCGTGCTGGAATCAACGGGCGTGGCGTATTATCTTGGCGTGCTGTGGTTTAGCGGAATGATCGCCGGAGCGGTAGTCGGAATGATCGGTACGGGCGTGGTAAAGCGGCTGCCGGAAGAAGAGCAGAGGGGCTAAGATCTTAAGGTGGAACGAAAGTGCATTGAGGTTGATACAGGATATTGTGAGAAAGTAATATCGCAGATGATAATTATGAGATATTGTGAGAAAGTAATGAGATAAGAAGAAATTAAGAGATGTTCTAAGAGAAAGGCAGAATGGAATGAAAAAAATACTGATCGTGGAGGATGATGTAAATATCAACAATCTACTGAAGGAAGCACTGTCCCAAAAAGGGTACACATGTGGACAGGCATTTTCCGGTACGGAAGCGGCGCTGTGGCTGGAGAAGGAGTCATGGATGCTTGTGCTGCTTGATCTGATGCTTCCGGGGATGACCGGTGAGGAGGTTTTGCAGCTGATCCGCAGACAGGGGGACACACCGGTGATCGTTCTGACGGCAAAGGATGCCATGGAGGAGAAGCTTGATCTGCTGACAAGCGGAGCCGATGATTATATTACGAAGCCATTTGACATTAATGAGGTGATCGCGCGCGTGCAGATACAGCTTCGCCATGCCGGGCAGGAGGCGGAGCCGGACCGGATCGAGTGTGGCGGGATCACGTTGGATGATAAGACACACCAGATCTGGGTGGACGGACAGGAAATTTTGCATCTGACCAGACAGGAGTATGCGATCTTAGAGCTTCTGATCCGCCATCCGAAGCAGGTTTTCCGTAAGGAGGCGATCTTTACCTATGCCTGGGAGGAGGAATACATGGGCGAGACCAAAACACTGGATGTGCATATCAGCAACATCCGCAAGAAGCTCAAGGCAGTGACGGACAAGGAATATATTCAGACAGTCTGGGGGATCGGATACCGGCTGAATCAATAATTTTAATGATGTTGGAGGTAAAGCTTTTTTGCTCCGACGAATTGCTATATTGCATCATTTACTTTTTCTTTACCTTTTCTTAGCGTTATTTTAGAGGATGCTCTTTATACTGGTACTCATCATAAGGAAAGGATGTAACATAATATGAGTGAGATCTTATTGGAAACCCATGGTTTAACAAAGCAGTTTGGGCGTTATAAGGCAGTGAACCGGCTGGACATGCATATACGAAGGGGAGCGGTGTATGGATTTATCGGCAGGAACGGAGCCGGCAAAACGACCTTTTTGAAAATGATCTGTGGTCTGTCCAACCCAACGGCAGGAGAATATTCTATTTTTGGATACAGCGGAAAGGAGCTTGCACAGGTTCGCTCGCGTGTCGGCTGTCTGATCGAGGCACCGGGCATTTATCCAAATATGACGGCGAAAGATAATCTGATGATCAAGGCGCAGCTGTTTGGCATTCATGACCGCAAATATGCGGATGAGCTTTTAGACATGGTTGGTCTTGGGGATGTCGGCAGGAAAAAGGCAGGTCATTTTTCGCTGGGAATGAAGCAGAGGCTTGGCATTGCGCTGGCACTTGTCGGAAATCCGGATCTTTTGGTATTGGATGAGCCGATCAACGGACTGGATCCGCAGGGAATTGCGGAGGTGCGCGATATGCTGCGGGCGCTGGCGCAGGAGAGAGATATTACGATTCTGATTTCCAGTCATATTTTAGAGGAGCTTTCCAAGCTCTGTACCGATTTCGGGATCATTCACAAGGGAAGTCTGATCAAGGAGCTTTCGCAGGAGCAGCTTATGCAGCAGTGTGAGAAGCGGCTGGAGCTCGTTGTGGATGAGCCGCAGAAGGCCATGACGGTACTGGACAGCATGAATATCCATGATTACGAGGCAGTGGATCCGACACATTTGCATGTGTATGAGCGGCTGGAGGACAGCATGCTTATCAACCGGGAGCTTGTAAACGCAGGCGTGCTGCCACGCGAGATGAAGGTGAATCAGGAAGAGTTAGAGAGCTATTTCTTAAATCTGACTTCGGACTGATCCGTGAAATTTGTGCTGCAGCCCGGTGTCAGTGGGCTGGGAAAGGAATGGAAAGCTTATGTGTAATACAATACGAATGGAATTATATAAAATGTTTCGGATGCAGGCATTCTGGGTGATCACTCTGATCACAATTTTGATGGTTGCAGTGTCGGCATCCTTTCTGGTGTCGGATATTGAGGAAAATACAACATCAGAGGTAACTCTTGTTGATGGTCCATCCTCATCGCAGGCTGATGAGGAAAGTGATGATGCAACATCGCTTCAGTTTGGTATTAATGAAAGCAGCGAGGGCATGGATGCGAATAATCTTCAGGTCCTGCAGGTTTTTATGGCACATTTGTCCTCCGGGATGTTTGCGTTGTTTAATGTTATTTTCCTGATTATTTTCGTGACGGCGGATCAGAAAAATGGATATATTAAAAATATCGGCGGTCAGGTAAAAAGAAGATATCGTCTTATTGTGGCGAAATGGGTGGCTGCGGCGGTTTATGTGCTGGTATTTGATGCGATCATGCTTGCGACACAGGTAGTGGCACTTGTAGCGACGCAGGGATATCTCCATTGGGGATCCGCACAGACATATCTGCCGTGCATTGGTATTCAGATGCTTCTGCAGTATGCTTTTCTGGTTGCGTGCATGACGCTTACGATGGTGATCCGCAGCCGCGCACTCGGTATGACGGCAGGTGTCTGCTTAAGCATGGGAATGGCGTCTCTTTTGTGCATGCTGATCAATGTGGCAAGCAGGCGTTTTCTGCATATCGAGAATCTGCAGCTGGAGAATTATCTGATCACAACAAAGATAAATCTGATTGTACCGGGTGTTGCTGACACACAGATCCGGAATGCGGTGATCCTGGCGGTATGCTATCTGGCTGTGATGACAGTGCTTAGCATTATAAATGTCGAGAAAAGAGATCTTGCATAGCAAATGGCCGGTCGTATGAAAATGCTGTAGAAACAGTGTTTATACGGCACAAAGCAGTTATGACTATATGGAAAATATGAGATTTTGACCGCAGTGCCTACGGGGAAAGGACTCTGCGGTGCCTGAGAGGAAGGTGAGAACAGGATGGTGACAGGTCTGGCATGTGGATTTGGAATTTTGGCGGTTATTCTGGGGCTGCTGCTTTTTAAGTTGATCCGGCAGATCCGCGAGCTGGAGAGGCAGATCCGTTTTCTGGAAGAGAAGCAGAGCAACGGGGATCTCGTCTGCGATGTCCGCTTTGGAGGAATCGGGAAGCTGACGGACACTTTAAATCAGGTGTTCGCACAGCAGAAAACAAAGCGGCAGCAGTGGATCCGCAATGAAAACCGCATCGCCCAGACCTATACGAATCTGTCCCATGATATCCGCACGCCTCTTACCTCTCTGGATGGCTATTTCCAGCTTCTGACACAGACACAGGAGCCGGAAACGCAGGTGCGATATCTGCGCATTATTCAGGAAAGGATCCATGCGCTCCGTGATATTTTGGAGGAGCTTTTCGCATTTACACGTCTCGAAAGCCGGACGTATGATCTGAAGCTGGAGAAATGTGATTTTAATGCCATTATGGCAGAGACGATGTTTTCCTATTATGACGAATGGGAACGAAATGGCATCTGTCCGGCGGTCGATCTGCCGGAGGGACAGATGGTGGTGAAGGGAAACGAGCAGGCGATCCGCCGCATTCTGCAAAATATCATCAAAAATGTTCTGGATCATGGCGGCAGCCGCGTGTCGGTCACGCTGTCTGCGCAGGAGGGGAATGCGTCTGCGGTGATCGCCAATGAGGTGGAGCGGCCGGAGGAGATCGACGTGGACCGGATTTTTGAACGCTTTTATAAGGCGGATCCTGCCCGGAGCAGAAATTCAACCGGGCTTGGGATGGCGATCGCAAAGGAACTGACCGGGTACATGAACGGAACGATCACCGCCTCCTTAGAGGGAAATGTTTTTCAGATCCGGCTGACGCTTCCGATGATCTGATCACTCAGGCTTCGCATATGGAATATATTACTGCGCCCATACTATTTCTTATGTCCGTAGTGTAAATATGATTTTTGCCACAGTTTTTTGAATAACCGCGAAGCTCTGACACCCAAATTGTCTTGTCACTTACGGATTTCAAAAAGTCTAATTGCTTTGCTGTTTCGATGTTCGATAAACGTGTCTTCCCGAAGGCTCAGTCGTCCAGACACGTATTCATCGAAACATTGCAAAGCAAAGACTTTTCAGAAATCCTACTGATCTGCGTCAATTTGGGGGTCACAGCTTCGCGGTTTTTTCAGATATCCTGAGGCAAAAATCTATATTCATTTTCCTGAGACATAAGAAATAGTATGGGCGCAGTTAAATTACCGGTGTGCGAAGCTTGAGCTGATCAACCGGATCGGCGGGTGAGCCGGAGTCATATCTTTGCGGGAGGATTGCCGATCCGGTGGTATAACTTTCATTTATCTTTCATATGATAGAAGAGACAACTACGAATGGGGGATAGATCGATGGAAGATAAGCTGGAAGAAGTGTTAAAACAGTATCCTTGTGAGGTTCGCACGAGACGGCGCACAAGAGGGGCTTTTTTGCTGGAGACCGATCAGGGACTGCGGCTTTTGAAGGAATACTCCGTCAGTCAGGCGAGGATTGAATTTGAGGAGAGGATCAAGCAGCTTCTGGGGCAGCAGGGCGGTCTGCTGGTGGATCATACATATAAAAATAACCGGGAAGAATATTTTACAAAGGATAATTACCGGAACAACTGGGTCATGCGCCGGTGGTATGCCGGAAATGAGTGCGATATCAGGGATCAGCGCTGTGTGCTGCGTTGTGCGTCTTATCTTGGCAGACTGCATGCATTGATGCAGCTTGGAAACGAGGAAGGCGAAAGCTACATCCGGAAGGAGAGCGTGCAGCAGGAGATGGAACGGCATAATAAGGAGTTAAAGCGTGTCCGCAGCTATATCCGCAGCAAGAAGCAGAAAAATGAGATGGAGATCTGCCTGCTTGGTTCGTATGATCTGTTCTATGATCAGGCATGTCTCGCACAGACGCTCCTGCAGGAAAGCGGTTACGAAGCACTATGGCAGGAAACGTTAGAGCAGGGAAAAGTGCGGCATGGCAGCTACAGCTACCACAATGTGCTTTTCGTCGGGAAAGATCTGGCAATCACCAACTTCGACCGTGCGGAGATCGGGATACAGGTGCGTGATCTGTATGATTTTCTGCGAAAAGTCATGGAGAAAAACGGCTGGCAGGCGGAGTTTGGCAAAAGCCTGATCGATGCATATGACCGTGAGCGTAAGCTGGAGGAGACGGAGCGGCGCGTATTGTACGCGATGCTGCTGTATCCGGAGAAATATTGGAAACTTGTCAATTTCTACTACAACAGTAGAAAATCATGGATGTCGTCAAAGAATCTGGAAAAGCTGCTCCGGATCCGCGCGCAGGAGGAGAAGCGTGCGTACTTTTTAAGAGAGCTTCGCCCACTGCTCTGTGGGGCGTGCTGATACAGGGGATCAGGGAATGCTGTCAGATTGACCGGTTGCCCTCTTCCTATTTTGGGCGGGCTGTGTTAAAATATTGGCTGGGACAATGAGACGTTATGCGACCCGGCGCAGTGTTATAAGAAGCAGCCGGGAGAAAAGGTTGTTTATATATGAAGAAATGCAAAATCATGCAACGCGTTCGGATCGGTCTGGGCGCGTTTTTTATGTGCACGGTAATGCTCTCCGGATGTGCGTCCGAAACGAAGCAGGAGACGGACAGCATGGCGGGCGGTGGGGCTGCGGCGGCACCTGCGGTTGTCGAGGGGGTTGTGACAGCCAATGATACGGCGATGCGCCGGCTTACCCTGCGTGAGCTTGGAGGTGATCTCGAGACGGTGATCAGCTATGATGCCACGGCGAAGATGACCGACAAGTACGGAGAGGAGCGCGACGGCACCGATATTGAGGTGGGCGAGATCCTCGAGGCAGATTATGAGAAGGACAGCGGAAAGCTGCTTTCTACCAGTATTCCAGAGGATGTCTGGGAATATCAGGAGGTTGGCGATTATCAGTTTGACAGCGCGGAGAGCAGTCTTTCATTTGCAGACCGCAAATACCAGTATTCACAATATACGCTGTTTTCGTCGGACGGTAAGGCGATCGACATGATGGAAATCAATCCGCAGGATGTGCTGACGGTGCGCGGAAGCGGTTATCATGTGTACTCGGTCGTAAAGACACAGGGGCACGGTTACATACGGCTGGCACATTATAAGGACTTTATCGGCGGTATGATCGAAGTCGGAAGTGACATGATCCTGCCTTTGACGAAGAACATGCTGATCACGATCCGCGAGGGAACCTACAAGGTGATCTTAAGTAAGAATCATTCAACCGCAGTCAAGAATGTGACGGTTCACAGCGGCAGGGAGGTTACGTTGGACTTTTCGGAGTACAAGCCGGCGGACAGTCATGTTGGTGTGATCACGTTTGATATTGCACCGGCAGGGGCGGATCTGACGATCAACGGTACGGCGGTAGGCTACAGCAAGCCGATCGCACTGGCATACGGCGTTTATCAGATACAGGTGTCCATGACAGGGTACACCACATACACCGGCACGCTGGATGTGGAGGAGCCGAAGGGGACGACCGTCCGTATCGATCTTGTGGAGGAGGAAGCGGAGGCATCCGACACCACGGCGGCACCGTCAGCCACCGGAAAGAGCACGAAGACAAGCCCGGAGAACACGGACGATACACAGACAAAGCAGATTGACAGCGATCACACGATCACGGTATCGGCACCGCAGGGAGCGGAGGTTTATCTGGACAATGTTTATAAAGGACTTGCACCGTGTACCTTTACAAAGGTGATCGGATCACAGACCGTTACGCTGTGCCGGGATGGATATGCAACAAAGAGCTATTCCGTCGACATTCTTGATGATGATCAGGATGTGAAGCTGAGCTTTGCGGATCTGACCGCAAAGGAGGCGGCAGCAACGGCATCGCCGGCGACTCAGTGATTTTGTTCAAAAAACTTTTACAAAATAGATTATAATTTGTTGTTGACAATATGCGTTTCAACATACAAAATAATAGGTGGATTTGCAAAATCAAGGCATATGCCATCACTGATAGGAGGAAAAGACATGGACTACAAAGACATCTACAAGGAGTGGCTGAGCAATCCTTATTTCGATGAGGATACGAAGAAAGAGCTTCAGGACATTGCAGATAACGAGAATGAGAAAAAAGAGCGTTTTTATATGGACCTCGAATTTGGAACCGCTGGTTTGCGAGGGATCATTGGGGCAGGGACGAACCGCATGAACATTTACACGGTACGAAAGGCAACTCAGGGTCTGGCGAATTATATCAACAAAGCGGGAAAGGCTTCTCAGGGTGTAGCCATTGCATTTGATTCCCGTCATATGTCACCGGAGTTTGCAGATGAAGCAGCACTCTGCCTTGCAGCCAATGGCATTAAGGCATATGTGTTTGAGTCACTGCGTCCGACACCGGAGCTTTCCTTTGCTGTACGCGAGCTTGGCTGCGTAGCAGGAATTAACGTAACTGCAAGCCACAACCCACCGGAGTACAACGGATACAAGGTATACTGGGAGGACGGTGCACAGATCACGCCGCCACATGATACCGGTATCATGGACGAGGTTAAGGCTGTTACGGACTGGAACACGGTTAAGACCATGGACAAGGCTGAGGCAGTCGAGAAGGGTCTCTATGAGAACATTGGCGCAGCCATTGATGATAAATATATCGAAGAGTTAAAGAAGCAGGTTATTCATTGGGACAGCATCAAGGAAGTTGGCAAGGATCTTAAGATCGTTTACACGCCGCTTCACGGAACAGGTAATATCCCGGCGAGAAGAGTCCTCAAGGAGATCGGCTTTGAGAATGTATATGTAGTACCCGAGCAGGAGCTTCCGGATGGAGATTTCCCTACCGTCAGCTATCCGAACCCAGAGGCAGCAGAGGCATTTGAACTGGCTCTCAAGCTTGCCAAGGAGAAGGATGCAGACCTTGTTCTTGCAACAGATCCGGATGCAGATCGTCTCGGCGTATATGTTAAGGATACCAAGAGCGGCGAGTATATCACCCTGACCGGTAACATGTCTGGCTGTCTGCTGGCAGATTATGAGATCTCCCAGAGAAAGGCAACAAAGGGACTGCCTAAGGATGGCAAGCTGATCAAGACCATCGTTACCTCTAATCTGGCAGATGCGATCGCCAAGGATTACGGCGTTGATCTCATTGAGGTTCTGACCGGATTTAAATACATCGGACAGCAGATCCTCAACTTCGAGACAACCGGCAAGGGAACTTACCTGTTTGGTTTCGAGGAGAGCTACGGCTGCCTGATCGGAACACATGCCCGCGACAAGGATGCGATCGTGGCTACGATGGCACTCTGCGAGGCGGCAGCATATTACAAGACAAAGAACATGACTCTCTGGGATGCAATGCTTGCTCTGTATGAGAGAGTTGGTTATTATAAAGACGGCGTACAGTCCGTAACCATGAAGGGTATCGAGGGACTTGCCAAGATTCAGGAGATCATGACAACACTCCGCGAGAATCCGCCGAAGGAGTTCTGCGGTCACAAGGTAACATCCTTCCGTGACTACCAGAAGGATATCATCACAGATATCGCTACCGGCGAGACAAAGCCGACCGGACTGCCAAAGTCCAACGTGCTTTACTTCGACATGACAGACGATGTATGGATGTGCGTACGCCCATCCGGTACAGAGCCGAAGGTGAAGTTCTACTACGGCGTTGTAGGCACCTCTCTTGAGGACGCCGATGCGAAGTCTGAGGCTATGGCAAAGGCAGTTTCTGAGATGGTTGCTGCAATGTAATCTGTGATACGGACGACGAATCGAATATCAGTATATAGGTAATATCAGGCTCCCTGCGTGTGTACACGCAGGGAGCCTTGCTCTATGTTGTGCAGTGCCGCCTCGCGGGTAAGGATCTGTTCCATCTCCTGCTCGCTGTCCTGATGCTTGATGACTTCCAGAACAAGCCCGGCAGAGGTGCGGAACTTCTCAAAATCTGTGATATTGGCAGGTGATGTGAAAATTAACATATAACAAACAATATATTTAATACAGTATCTTGTAAATTATATTTTGGGGTAAAATAAATATCACAGAAATATATTCGTTACATACAAGACGATTACTGCTGCAATATGGCATAAATCTTGTCTACATCATAATCGGGAGCACACATTCTGGCTGCATCATAGATGCGCTCGATCAATTCCGCGTTTTCCTCGAGCATATCCGCAGCTTCGTTTGCAGATATATTCTTGCAGAACTTTCTGATAGATGATTTGATGATAGCCTGCAGCTCTCCTTGCTCGCGCCCCTGCTCAAGCCACAACTCGCGCCCGCGTTCAAGCCCCTCGCGGACTCCGGACTGATAATGATCTGTCCATGCTTTACACATATTAAATCCCTCCTTTTCGTCATGATCTATCTTAATATCGGTAAATCCCTCAATAACCTTGGCAGCGGCATACTCTATGTTATGCAGTGCCGCCTCGCGGGTAAGGATCTGTTCCATCTCCTGCTCACTGTCCTGATGCTTGATGACTTCCAGAACAAGCCCGACAGAAGTGCGGAACTTCTCAAAGTCTGTGATGTCCGCAGGTGATATGAGGTTCAGCTTATAATCCGCCACATACTTCAAAATCGTGCTGTTCGTGTGGAACATTAATTGATGCCACGGATTGCTCCATTGCCATGCAATTCCCGCAATCCTGCAAACACCTCCAATCTCGCATATTTGCAAGCAAATCTGCTTCTTGTCGGTGTTTGGCGGGTCAAGCCAGTAGATAGCAATTTGTATGTAAACATACATTGCTATCTACTTTTGACCCTTGCATCATCTCATGCAGGCTGCGCGGTCCGTCCCAAGGCTGCGAACCCCAGTAGACAGTGATCGTCACCACCGGCGTCAGGTGATCCTCTGCCGTAAAGCCGGATAAAAATTCCGCAGGACTGTTCAGATCATGATCCGTGCGGTGCCGTCTGCTGATTTCATTCACCTGGCTGCCGTAATTGATCCCGTCATAGATCATTCCACGGACCGGCATGGCATAGTGGATCTCCGTCTGATTCTCCACTCCCAGGATCAGGTATGTGCAGTCTCCGGTGCTGCGGATCACACACAGCACCCTTCAGAATGTCACGGATGCGCTGTATCTGCTGACCCCTTCCGGACAGCCCCGCAAGCTCCAGAAACTCCTTCGTATCCATCTCCCGCAGATCCTCCGCCCGGATCACATCCTGACCGTCGAACAGACAATAATTACAGATATCCGCAAACCTTGCATTATCCGACAGATATTCCGTTGATAAAGTATCCTTTCTTCCCATAAGGTTCCTCCCTTCGGTATGGCAGGAAGAACTTCCTTTTGTGAAAAATTTCTCCCGGAAATCCCCCTGCTTTTGTCGTAATAAAAATGGTAAAAGCATTGAAAATTCCAAGATGTTTTGAAGAACAGATAATAGAAATATGCTTTGTACGGATTGTAGCACGGTGGCAGTGTCGTGTCGAGAGAAAACTGACTTTTCTCTGTATTGCCGAAAATAAAATTTATTTTTGGATATATTGCCGGAATTGATAAAAAATCGATAAATTCATGTCGTTTTGTAACGGACGCACTTCGTCAAATTGTCTAAAATGAGAGGATGCGTTTTGGTAAAAAATGAATCAGGGAAAATAAAACTGCCGCTCCGTGGATTCCACGAAAGCGGCAGTCTCGTTCATATTTGTAATAAAAATAGTTTCTGTTTATAAAAGAATAAGCAACAATAGTGTGGTCAATTACTGAAGAAGAGACAGAACACCCTGGTTAGCCTGATTAGCCTGTGCAAGCATAGACTGACCAGCCTGCTGAAGGATGCTGTTCTTTGAGTAGTTAACCATCTCCTCAGCCATGTCTGTATCACGGATACGAGACTCAGCGGAAGTGGTGTTCTCAACAACGTTATCCAAGTTGTCGATGGTGTGCTCCAGACGGTTCTGAACGGCACCAAGTGCGGAACGCTGCTCAGATACCTTAGCAACGGCATCGGCGATAGCGTCGATAGCATATGTAGCAGCCTTACCGGAGTCATCAGCTACGTTTAAGCCCTTAACTCCAAGGTAAGAAGAATTCATTGTCTCGATGTCAATCTGAATTTTGTTGGTCATATCAGCGTCAGATCCTACATGAAGGTTGAAGCTTAATGTATTAGCAACTTTAGTTTGACCAAGCTGAATTTTAAATACTCCAGTTCCATTAGTTGCACTTACTGCCGTATCGACATCTGTGCCGAGTCCGACTTTGGCACTGCCCTCGGTATCGCCGATTTGGTTAGCGGCAAGAAGTTCATTAGCAGCTAATTTATATGCCATTTTTTTCGTAATTACACTAGAATCGTTGTCATCAATTCCATCAGCTGTTGCTGTACCGTCTAAACTTTTGTCATCTGTCATAGCAACTTTTGTTAATGTTCCATTGCTTACAGTTACTCCCCCAGAAACATAGTTCTTAAGGTTGTCCAATGTAACTGCTGTATTGTTAGTAGCAACGCCCTTATCGTTTGTAAAATTAGCATCGGTAGTTAATTCGACACCTACAGAGAATGCAGTAGCAGCAGTAGCTCCTTTCTCTGTTTTTACATATAAAGAATTACCGTTAGAATCAGTTACGGCACCGTTTTCATCAACTTTGTAGGTCTTATCCCCTATTTTGTAGGTATTAGTTTTTCCTGCGTCGGCATTAACCAATAAAGCTTTTGCATCTGCTACAGATGATCCAATTGTATAGTTTTTACCTCCAATGCTAACAGTATCGCCATCTTGCAATTCTGCCATTGTGAATGTAGCAGTGCCGTCACCATTTTCGGTTAATGTACCTTTTAATCCAGCATCATGAGCTTTTAAATTGATCGTTTTCTGACCATCATCACCCTTCAACAGATAAGTCTCATTGAACTTGGTTGTCTCAGCAACACGATCGATTTCGGTTGTGAGCTGTGAAATCTCATCTTGGATTGCCTTACGGTCATCCTGACTGTTTGTTCCGTTAGAAGCCTGAACAGCAAGCTCGTTCATTCTCTGAAGCATTGAGTGAACCTCTGTCAGAGCACCCTCGGCTGTCTGTACTGCGGAAACACCGTCCTCTGCGTTTGTAGAAGCCTGATCAAGACCACGGATCTGCTTTCTCATCTTCTCAGAAATCGTAAGACCTGCTGCATCGTCTGCGGCACGGTTGATTCTGTAACCGGAAGAAAGCTTCTCGGTTGACTTGGAAAGAGAACCGGTTGTCATTCCAAGCATTCTGTTTGCGTTCATCGCTGTAATATTGTGCTGTACTATCATAATAGTTACCTCCTTGTTTTGAACAGGCAGATTCCTTTCTGCCCGTGTGCTATGTTTCGACACCGCAAGTGCGGCATCATATTACAATTATCATTGATTTGGTTGTGTTAAAATGTTGCCTCCTTTCGTAAAACAGAAACGCTATCTAACAAATGTCGCATTTTTTATTACACTTATAATATCGGCTTATTTACCAAGGACTTAACCCTTTTTTTGAAATTTTTGTATATTTTTTATTTTTACGGGTTCGAACAAAATATTGTGGCAAAGAAAAGCCCTTAGCACATGATATGGATTTCAAAATACTTCTTATCAAATTCTCTATAATTTTATATGGTAAAACACGTCGTCTTTTTCTTCCTGTACGATTCCGAGATAGCGTTTCGTGATCTGATAGGACGAATGGTTGTAGATCATCATTAGCATAACCGGAGAAACGCCCTGTTTCCAAGCATGATAGCCAAATGTTTTGCGCAGGGAATGGCAACTGATGTGCTCGTCCTGCCCGGTTTCCTCGGCGGCTTTGCGGATGATCCGCCATGCCTGACTCCGGCTGATCGGCCGGTTGACGTGCCGATTGGTGCAAAACAGGTATTCCTCGCCCTTTTGACCGTGATAACACTGTTCCAATGTGGATATAATGCAATCGTTTAGCGCAATGTAATTTTGTTTGCCCGTTTTCTGCTCGACTACATGCAGATGCCGGCGAAATCTGCCCCAGTGCTCGTCGTAGACATCTTCCCATTTTAATTTCAGGACATCGCCAATGCGCAATGCCGTGTTCAATCCTACCACAATTAATAGGTAGTTTCTCATGTTTCCTCTTTCCAGATAATAGTTTTTAAATCGCTGCAGATCCTCTTCTTTCCTGATGGGACACGTTGTACTCATAATATTTTCCTTTCCGGTAATGCTACCTTTTGTATTTCTGCGGAGTGCAATTTTCCGCGGATTGCTGCAGTTTTATTTTAATTCTTTCTTATGAAATACGGAAGTTTGCGAACGCCCTGTTTATGCGTGATCAGAGTAGGATGCGACATTTGTTAGAAAATGTATCCTTCCCGGCTGGGCGGTCGATCGTACCAGCACAGAAGTCAACAGAGCGTGGCACCGGAAAGGAGCGGCTAACACGCTGGCAACAGCACATCATCTACAACAAAATAACGTAACTTCCGCCGGGTTCGGCGGATCATTTCACACACTGCACATGGAGGTGCGGTGGTAAAACAAGGAGGTAATTACTATGATAGTACAACACAACATTACAGCGATGAATTCCAACAGAATGCTGGGATTAACAACAAACTCACTGTCCAAGTCAACAGAGAAGCTTTCTTCCGGTTACAGAATCAACCGTGCAGCAGACGATGCAGCAGGTCTTTCTATTTCCGAGAAGATGAGAAAGCAGATCCGTGGTCTTGATCAGGCTTCTACAAATGCAGAGGATGGTATCTCTGCAGTACAGACAGCAGAGGGTGCTTTGAACGAAGTTCACTCAATGCTTCAGAGAATGAATGAGCTGGCAGTTCAGTCTGCAAACGGCACAAACTCTGAGTCAGACCGTACGGCAATTCAGAACGAGATTGATCAGCTTACTACGGAGATCGATCGTGTATCTGAGACAACTAAGTTTAATGAGACCTATTTGTTAAAGGGCGATCAGGATGCTTCCAAAGTTGCTACCTTTAAATATGGAAAAAATGCAAATGCTGCTGCTGCATCAGTTGTTGATAGTAAAGATAGTGCAACTATTACAGGGGCTAATAAGTTGACCGTTAAAGTTGATTTTAATGCTGATGCAAGTCAGGATAGCCAGAATGAACTTGCAAAACTTATCAAAAATCAGGGTGTAACAGCTGATTTTACATCTACATTTGATACGGCAGCACATAGTACATACAAACTTACACTGAATGGATCTAATACTTCATTCTCTGTTGTAGCAAAAGCGGATGCAGGAAAATTTGAAATTCAGGACACAAATGGTAATAAAATTGCCGATGTTACCGTAGGAGGTGGAGTTGCAGCAACTAAGGCTGATGCTCCTGTTCATACTACAGATAATATCACGGCCGCAAAAGCAACGGCTGCAAAAGTTGATGGAGAGAAAGCTGCATATTACGATCGCGATGGCAATAAAATTGCCGAAAATGCATTAAGCGATTATTTTTCAGTTGCCGCAGATGGTACGGTTGCTAAACGTGTTGATGCTCCAACAGTGTACGATGCGCTTGGTAATGCGATTGATTTGGATCCTACCGAAGTATCAGGACAGAAAGATTTGACAGGTGCATTACAGTTAAAGCTTCATGTAGGTGCCGACGCAACATCTAATAATCAGATTTCTATCAATATTGATTCAATGAGTTCAAAAGGATTGGGAATTAGTGGTATACGTGTAGATGGTGCGGATGATTCCAATGCGCTTGATGCTATTGATACCATTAAGCAGTCTATTCAGATTGTATCCGCACAGCGTTCCGCACTTGGTGCCGTTCAGAACCGTCTGGAGCACACCATCAGCAACTTGGATAACGTTGTTGAGAACACCACTTCCGCTGAGTCTCGTATCCGTGATACAGATATGGCTGAAGAAATGGTTAACTACTCAAAGAACAGCATCCTTCAGCAGGCTGGTCAGTCTATGCTTGCACAGGCTAATCAGGCTAACCAGGGTGTTCTGTCACTCCTTCAGTAATTCACTGAATGACTTTGAGTATACCGCATAAAGCCGAAATAATATATTGTTGCATTTCAAAATGCTTGTAGATGATTTCACCGCCGGTCCGGTTTTGGACTGGCGGTGTTTTTGTAAAGCAGATTTAAAAGGCACGTCGGTTCGCCAAAGTATAATATAACAACGATAAATAATAAGACGTGCAGAGGGGCAGAAAGTACAAGTTCCCGTATAATTTATGCAAGACCTATTTCGCAAGCAGCTGCACCAAATGCCGATACCCCAGATACCCTATCGAATAATATATTTTGTACCTTTGCCGTTTCCTTTCACTGTGATCACGCCTTTTTGACACATTTCTTTTAGCAGCTTTGCTGTTTTTGATTTACCGAAAGGTGCATATGGTGCAATTTCACTGATTGGCTTCAGCATCGTCTTGCTTAAAAGCTTATAGATCACGATTTCGTCTTCTGTCAGATCAGCACTTTTTTCAAATATCGGAAGTATAATTTTTATGGCATTTTCTGATATTTCAAAATCCGGTTTTATCAAACCTTCCGCATACAGTTGTTTTATTCTTGTAATACCTGTTCCAAATATTTCTACAAACCCCAATCTATAAAATACATTTGCAAGATTTCTATTTCTTAAAACAGAAAGTTTACCAGACAGATATTCCTCCTCTGTTATTCCGGACGGCAGTCCACCCGGAGAAACAATTTCGAGTCGATCATCAAACATCGAAACTATGATTTGTGAATCCATATCCCATACCCTGTGAATCAGCGCATTGGCGATTGCTTCACGGAAAGCTGCTTCCGGTATTTTCTCTATTTTTTGTCGATCGGCGTCTTGTATTACTTCATATTGGTAATAGTCTCTGAAGACATCAATTGCCTTATCATATACCTCTAAAACTGATATATTTTCAAAAGTTGATCTCTTTTGAATGATACTGATGTTCTCTCCGAATTTGATAGTATCAATCCCCGGAAAATGATTTTTATCTGCCAAAAGTCCGGCTGCATTATTGAATCCATTTCGTTCTTATTGAATATATTATATGCAAAACAATCGAAAAAACAATTGTATTTTTTTACGATTGCTTTTTCGGTTGTTTTTATTTTGTTGTTTTGTTTACGTTTTTTACTATTTTTTTATCGCAATAGTGCGCCTTTTAAAGCTGCTTTACAAAAACACCGCCAGTCCTTATCGGACCGGCGGTGAAATCATCTACAAACATTTGAAATGCAACAATATATTATTCCATTTATGCGGCGTACTCAAAGTCTCTCAGCAAATTACTGGAGAAGTGACAGAACACCCTGATTTGCCTGATTAGCCTGTGCAAGCATAGACTGACCAGCCTGCTGAAGGATGCTGTTCTTTGAGTAGTTAACCATTTCTTCAGCCATATCTGTATCACGGATACGAGACTCAGCGGAAGTGGTGTTCTCAACAACGTTATCCAAGTTGTCGATGGTGTGCTCCAGACGGTTCTGAACGGCACCAAGTGCAGAACGCTGCTCAGATACCTTAGCAACTGCATCTGCGATAGCATCGATAGCGTATGTAGCGGCATTACCGGAATCATCAGCGACATTCAGACCCTTGATTCCAAGGTATGCAGAGTTCATTGTCTCAATGTTGACACCGATCTTGTTGGTCATGTCAGCATCAGAACCCACATGAGGTTGAAAGAAAGACGATCTGCAACTTTGGCAGTACCCTTTGTAATTTCAAACTCAGTTGCCTTTGTTTTGTCATATGTAGGCTTTGATACAGTTACAGATGCTGGATCATCGACGCCAATCTTGTTTGCTGCTTCAAGCTCTGCCTGCATAAGTTCAATAGCCTTGTCTGCTGTAATAACTGAGGAGTCAGTGTCGTCAATTTTATCTTTGCCTGCGGTGCCATCAGCTTTCTTGGCATCAACCATTACTGTTAATGTTTTGCTTCCATCAGACACCTTATCGCCATCAGCAATCTTAATTTCGCCAGCGTTTGCTCCATTTCCTACTTTCGCATCGTTTCCCTCAGAATCGAGCCATTTACTATCAGTATCGTTATAAGTATAATTCTTACCATTAACAGTAATTTTTCCGCCAGTTTTTTCCTGAGCCGTAACTAATGCCTGACCATCTTTAGCTTCTGCGCCGATAGTATATTCTTTTCCACCAATGGTAATCTTTTTGCCAGCATCGAGAGCACCTGCTTCGATTGAGAATGTAGCCTTTGTAGCACCATCAGCCAGAGAACCCTTAAGTCCTGCATCATGTCCGTTCATGGTTACTTCTTTAGTGCCATCGCCACCTTTTAACAGATAGGTCTCATTGAACTTGGTTGTCTCAGCAACACGATCAATCTCAGTATTCAGCTGTGAAATCTCGTCCTGAATAGCCTGACGGTCAGATGTAGAGTTTGTACCGTTAGAAGCCTGTACTGCCAGCTCGTTCATTCTCTGAAGCATAGAGTGAACCTCTGTCAGAGCACCCTCAGCTGTCTGTACTGCAGAAACACCGTCCTCTGCGTTGGTAGATGCCTGATCAAGACCACGGATCTGCTTTCTCATCTTCTCAGAAATCGTAAGACCTGCTGCATCGTCTGCTGCACGGTTGATTCTGTAACCGGAAGAAAGCTTCTCAGTTGACTTAGAAAGGGATCCTGTTGTAAGACCCAGCATTCTGTTTGCGTTCATCGCTGTAATGTTGTGTTGTACTATCATAGTAATTACCTCCTTGTTTTACCACCGCACCTCCATGTGCAGTGTGTGAAATGATCCGCCGAACCCGGCGGAAGTTACGTTATTTTGTTGTAGATGATGTGCTGTTGCCAGCGTGTTAGCCGCTCCTTTCCGATGCCACGCTCCGTTGACTTCTGTGCAGGTACGATCGACCGCCCAGCCGGAAAGGATACATTTTCTAACAAATGTTGTATTTGCACAATGACGGGAACGCCCTATTTATGCTGGCTTAAGTGATATAAGAGAAATGCAATGTGAATTATGCATAAATTGTTTTGGTGATTTTGACGAAGTGTGCCGTGTACAAAAAAACGGCATCGGTTTATCGAAATTTTATCAATTCCGGCAACTTGTCCAAAAATAAATATGATTTTCGGCAATACGGAGAAAAGTTAGTTATCTCTCGACACGACACTGCCACCGTGCTACAATCCGTACAAAGCATATTTCTATTATCTGTTCTTCAAAACATCTTGGAATTTCAATGCTTTTACCATTTTTATTACGACAAAAGCAGGGGGATTTCCGGGAAAATTTTTCACAAAAGGAAGTTCTTCCTGCCATACCGAAAAGGAGGAACTTTATGGGAAGAAAGGATACTTTATCAACGGAATATCTGTCGGATAATGCAAGGTTTGCGGATATCTGTAATTATTGTCTGTTTGACGGTCAGGATGTGATCCAGGCGGAGGATTTGCGGGAGATGGATACGAAGGAGTTTCTGGAGCTTGCGGGGCTGTCAGGGAAGGGACAGCAGATACAGCGCATCCGTGACATTCTGAAGGGTGCTGTGATCCGCAGCACCGGAGACTGCACATATCTGATCCTAGGAGTGGAGAATCAGACGGAGATCCATTATGCCATGCCGGTTCGTGGGATGATCTATGACGGGATCAATTACGGCAGCCAGGTGAATGAGATCAGCAGACGGCACCGAAAGGGTCATGATCTGAATAGTCCCGCGAAATTTTTATCCGGCTTTACTGCAGAGGATCACCTGACGCCGGTGGTGACGATTACTGTCTACTGGGGTTCACAGCCGTGGGACGGACCGCGCAGCCTGCATGAGATGATGCAAGGGTCAAAAGTAGATAGCAATGTATGTTTACATACAAATTGCTATCTACTTTTGACCCGCCAAACACCGACAAGAAGCAGATTTGCTTGCAAATATGCGAGATTGGAGGTGTTTGCAGGATTGCGGGAATTGCTTGGCAATGGAGCAATCCGTGGCATCAATTAATGTTCCACACGAACAGCACGATCTTGAAGTATGTGGCGGATTATAAGCTGAATCTCATATCACCTGCAGATATCACGGATTTTGAGAAGTTCCGCACTTCTGTCGGGCTTGTTCTGGAAGTCATCAAGCATCAGGACAGCGAGCGAGAGATGGAGCAGATCCTTACCCGCGAGGCGGCACTGCACAACATAGAGTATGCTACTGCCAAGGTTATTGAAGGATTTACCGATATTAAGATGGATCAAGACGAAAAGGAGGGATTTAATATGTGTAAAGCATGGACAGATCATTACCAGTCCGGAGTCCGCGAGGGTCGCGAGCAAGGACTTGAACAGGGGAAATATTGAATCTTATTGAATTAACCATCAAAAAGATTCTTAAAAATATTCCAGCCGAGGAGGCTGCGGATATGCTCGAGGAAAACGTGACATTAATCGAGCGCATCTATGATGCTGCCAGAATGTGTGCTCCCGATTATGATGTAGACAAGATCTATTCCAGACTGCAACAGTAATCGTCTTGCATGTAACAAAACCATTGCTGTAAAATTTATTATACAATATTGTATCAAAAAATATATATAGTTATAGGTAAAGTCTCAAGGCTCGCCAATATCACAGACTTTGAAAAGTTCCGCACCTCTGTCGGGCTTGTTCTTGAAGTTATCAAGCATCAGGACAGTGAGCAGGAGATGGAGCAGATACTTACCCGCGAGGCGGCACTGCATAACATAGAGTATGCCGTTGCAAAGGTTATTGAAGGATTTACCGATATTAAAATGGATCATAACGAGAACAAGGAGGAATTCAATATGTGTAAAGCATGGGAAGATCATCGGAAATTATGTATGCGTGAGGGAGAATTACGTAAAATCATTGAACAATCAGTAAAAAAGTTGTGTAATGATGTTAATGCTGCAGAGACAGCAGTGATGTTGGAAGAAAATGAAGCTTTAATTCAACGTATTTATAAAGCTGCAGAATTGTATGCTCCGGATTACGACGTAGATAAGATCTATGCGGAACTGCAAAAGGAAGAAGCGCCTGCCTAAAGGCAGTGCGCGGTTATACCCTATCTCTTCTGATGTGCCTTGCGGTATCCATTGGGGGTGCAGCCATACCGTTGCAGAAACATTTTGGAGTAGTAGCTTAAGTGGTTGAAACCGCAGGAGGTGGCGATCTGGGTGATGCTGAAGGCGGTATCGCAAAGCAGGTTGCAGCTGATCTCCATACGGTAGTTGTTCAGGAAGGAGATTGGTGACTGGGAAAGGTATTTCTGGAAGATACGGCAGCATTTACTGCGGCTGACCACGCCGGCTGCAGCGATATCTTCGAGCGTGATATGATCCTGATAGTGCTGGTAGATATATGATACCATCTGCTTTTGAATCTGAATGTCGGGATCTTCCAGGCTGGAGATGACATTTTCCTCCATGTTGCAGTTCTGGTAGATCAGACTCCAAAGCTCATAGAAGTATCCGAGCAGTTGGAATTCATGACTGCTCTCCGCAAGACGGTGGCATTCAAGGATCTTGTGGAAAAGTGCGGAGAACTTCCCTGCATCCGGTCCGGCATGGTCAACAATGACGATGTCCGTGGCGTAATTTAAGATGGGATGAACGTATCTGCGGTACATGTAATTGCTTGCCTTTAAAAGCTCCGGATGGATCAGCACAACCATGAATTCGCATTCCCTCCGGTTGTTGTCATATCCATAATGAAGCTTACGGGAATTTATAAAAATCGTGTCACCTTTTGTCAGGAGGTATTTCTGCCCGTTGACCTCATAATTCATCTCACCATCGAAGATATACAGGAGTTCAAGGTCATCATGCCAGTGGCAGAGAGCCCGCATATCTGTGTAGTTTGACAGCGATCGTTCCTGGACGGCGAAAGAGATTTCAGGGGAGTCGTAATGGATGATCTCGGATGCATCCTGCATGATTTCTATATCGATCATTTGTAAATATCCTCCACAAAATAATACAAAAGTTATAAATATCGTTACTAAAATGATATTATTATGCCTTATTTCATTGTAACATACTTTTATGAAAGAAAGAATACACAGTTACACATGGAAAAGGAGGAAATGATTATGAAACGTAGATGTTTCAACAAGTTTACCGCTCTGCTTCTGGCAACTGCCATGGTATTCACGATGAATGGTGTTACCAATCTGGCATCCGCTGCAAAGACAAAGGCAAAAAAGAAGATCACGTTGAACAAGACTTCTTTGAAGCTGACCGTGGGACGGAGCAAGAAGCTGACCGTTAAGAATAAGCCGGCAAAGGCGAAATTAAAATGGTCAACCAGTAACAAGAAAGTAGCAACTGTGAAAAACGGCAAGGTGAAGGCAGTGAAAAAGGGAACTGCTAAGATTACCTGCAAGGTAACTTATAAGAATAAGAAGAAAAAGGTTACTAAGAAGCTGACCGCTAAGGTGACAGTACAGGCAAAGAAAAAGAATGTACCAACACCTGCAGCAACAGCAAGTAATGGCGCAATCGCAACAAAAGCACCTGCAGCGACAGCTACTGTAGCACCTGCACCAACCGTAGCACCAACACCGGAGCTGCCGAAGGATAAGGCAGAGCTTTTGAAAATGTCCAACGTTGGTGAGGAGCATCAGTCAGCAAACGGAATTACTACAAAGGATAACGGTCTTATGAGAAAAGAGCTTTCTTCTCAGGATTTGATGCCTGTAATGTCCCTTGGATGGAATCTGGGTAACCAGATGGAGCAGTCTAACTGCATGGGCAACTGGACAACACTCAAGGAGTGTGAGACAAGTGCCGGTAACCCGATGGCAACACAGAAGACCTTCGATGGACTTAAGGCATATGGTGTTAACACAGTTCGTGTGCCGGTAGCATGGTCCAACTTCATGTCAACAGATGGCAATTATACCATCAACGAGGATCTGTTTAACCGTGTAGAGCAGATCATCAATTATGCATTAAATGATGAGATGTATGTTATCATCAACATCCATTGGGATGGCGGATGGTGGGGAATGTTTGGTGCTGAGGAGATCGATGCCAAGGATACACCGATCCGTGATCAGGCATGGAAGAAATACAAAGCTTTCTGGACACAGATTGCAAACCGTTATAAAGAATATTCCGATCATCTGATCTTCGAGGGAGCAAACGAGGAGCTCAGCGGTCGTCTGAACGATGATTATCAGCATCCGGAGAAAGGTCAGTCAAACCAGACCGGCAAGCTTCCT
Organism: Roseburia sp. AM59-24XD; assembly: GCF_003478445.1. Taxonomy (GTDB): domain Bacteria; phylum Bacillota; class Clostridia; order Lachnospirales; family Lachnospiraceae; genus Jutongia. Next base: position 40,820 of record NZ_QUET01000002.1, on the reverse strand, counting down.
AAGGATGGTAATGCAATCTATCAGCTTGTTAATCAGATCAACCAGACATTCGTTGATATTGTAAGAAGCACAGGCGGCAACAACGCATATCGTCATTTGCTGATCCCTGGTACAGGAAATGAGTCCTGCGTGATCGGCGGTTATAAGAGTGATTACTATGAGACAGACGGTACGATGGATGATCGCTACCAGATGCCAAAGGATACAGAAGAGAATGGCAACAATAAACTAAGCGTATCGGTTCACTACTATGATCCGACAGACTACTGTATCTCTGCAACTTCTACAACCACTTGGGGTTATCGTGACACATGGGGCACCAAAGAGGACTACGAGTACATGACTGGTTCGTTGGCTCGTCTGAAGAAGTTCACGGATCAGGGCTACGGCGTGATCATTGGTGAGTGTGGCTGCGTTAAGGGTTATAAAGACAATGTGATTGATTTTACGAGAGAGTTATTTAAGCAGTGCCTGGCAAGCGGTTATTGCCCGGTAATGTGGGACGAGGGTCATTATTACGAGCGTAAGAGAGGCTACTTCGCATACGGTGATGTCGGAGAGCTTTTCGCAGAAATGACAGGCAATAAGGTGCCTGAGCTTCCGAAGAGTGCTAAATTAGTAAATACAGGAATTTCCGTAGTGCCAACTGTTGAAAATGAGAATCCTAAGGTTCTTTACACATGGGAAGGCGAGTTCATGCGCCACACCGGTGATCCGGAGGCAAAGATCGTCGCAGCGGAGAGAGGAGATATCTTCGATCCTGTTTACCATGGAATCGGTTACACCACAAGCATTACCGATGCGGATGGCAATCCGACCGATAAGCTGCAGGCGATCATTAACAAAGAGTACTGGAACATTCATCTGAATGTAGACTGGAGCAAGATTAAGGAGCCTTGTGTCCGGATCTATCCTGCGGACAACGATGCAAGTAAGGGCGCTGATCTTCAGGTAGGATATATAGAGACAGAGAACGGTGCTGCAAAGTTTGATGTCGACTATGACCAGAATAACAATCAGATCTGGGTTGGCAAGTATGTGAAACTGGATGCAGACAATCTCAAGGGAGATTATCCATGGCTGTGGATCACCACCAATACTTACACGGGTGCATCCTATGTCAAGATTGAGATCTGCGACGGTGCATACAATGCAGATGGAACCGAATTTAAATACAATAACTAGTTGTTTCCTTCCTTATAAAATGAAATAGATTTGCACAGAATAAGACAGAGTTCATGCTGGGAACTCTGTCTTATTCATTGACGAAATTCGGTCAATCAATTATAATAATAACACATGCTTTTACAGGAACCTTCTATGCGATTGTGTAGGAGGTTTTCGTTATTATGCGATATATTCGCACTGCGAAAGAAATGGGGTTTTCAATACATTATAATTATATAGGATGATTGGAGGAGACTATGCAGGAGAAGTTAGATCAGTGGATCAATTGGGTGGAGTATGACGAATTACTGGAGGGCAGACATAATGCCCCTCACAATATACTGGGACTTCACGATTTTGGCAAGGGACAGATATTTACCGTGTATCGTCCGGAGGCGAAAGCAGTTACCGTGACAGATATGCGCGGAAACCATCCGACCGAGCTGGAAGAGGTGGAGCCGGGCAGCGGATTTTTTGGAAAATATGTCGAGAGCCGCAAGAAGCTTAAGGCACCATATCTTCTGAATATCAAGTACGGTGAGGATGACGTGGTAGTGACTGCAGATCCTTATTGCTTTGCACCACAGCTTTCCAGCCTGGATCTTTATTTGTTTGCAGAGGGCAAGCACTACCAGATCTTTGATAAGCTGGGTGCTCACCCGATGGAGATCAATGGTGTTAAGGGTACATATTTTGCAGTCTGGGCGCCTCATGCGAGAGCCGTCAGTGTGGTCGGTAACTTTAATATGTGGGATGGCAGACTGCATCCGATGCGTACGTTGGAGGTATCCGGTGTTTATGAGCTGTTTATCCCGGGGGTGGAGCCATGGGCGGTATACAAATATCAGATCCTTACCCGGAATGATGAGATCCTTATGAAGGCGGATCCGTATGCAAACTGTGCAGAGATGCGTCCGGATAATGCATCTGTTGTTGCGGATCTGCGGGGCTTCCGCTGGACAGACCGCAAGTGGATGACCAGCCGCCGCAAGGAGACGAGAGACAGCCGCCGTAAGGAGCCGATCGCGATCTACGAGGTGCATCCGGGTTCCTGGCGTAAGAAAGACGATGGTACCGAGGACGGATTTTATAATTACAGAGAGCTTGCAGTAGAGCTTGCTGCTTATGTGAAGGAGATGGGATATACCCACGTTGAGCTGATGGGTATTGCAGAGCATCCATTTGACGGCTCCTGGGGTTATCAGGTGACCGGATATTATGCACCGACGCGCCGATATGGCTCGCCGGAGGATTTCATGTATTTTGTCGATTATATGCACAGTCAGGGCATCAGTGTTATCCTTGACTGGGTACCGGCACATTTTCCGAAAGATGCACACGGTCTGGCACAGTTTGACGGTCAGGCACTTTATGAGCATCCGGATAAGCGTCGTGGTGAGCATCCTCACTGGGGCACACTGATCTTTAACTACAAGAAGAAGGAAGTGGAGAACTTCCTGCTTGCCAATGGACTATTCTGGCTGAAGAAGTTCCATGTGGACGGACTTCGTGTGGATGCGGTGGCATCCATGCTGTATCTGGATTATGGCAAGAATGACGGCGAGTGGCTGCCAAATGAGAAGGGCGGCAATGAGAACTTTGATGCGATCCATTTGCTGCAGCATATGAATCAGGTTGTTGAGAAGGAAGAACCAGGTACGATGATCATTGCAGAGGAGTCTACCGCATGGGCGGGAGTAACCTCTCCGGCACAGATGGGTGGTCTTGGCTTCCTGTTTAAGTGGAACATGGGCTGGATGAATGATTTCCTTGAGTATATGCATATGGATCCGCTGTTCCGTGGACCAAACCACGGCAGACTGACCTTCAGCCTGCAGTACGCATACAGTGAGAATTTCATTCAGGTGCTTTCGCATGATGAGGTTGTGCATGGCAAGGGATCGATGATCAATAAGATGCCGGGAGAGCTGGATGCAAAGTTTGCCAATCTGCGTACGGCATACGGTTTTATGTATGGTCATCCGGGCAAGAAGCTTTTGTTCATGGGACAGGAGTTTGCGCAGTTCCGTGAGTGGAGTGAGGCGAGAAGTCTTGACTGGAATCTGCTGGGTGAGGAACGCAATCACCAGATGCAGGACTATGTGAAGGCGTTGAATAAGCTGTATCAGGAGTACGATGCACTTTATGCGAACGACTTTGATCCGATCGGCTTCGAGTGGATGAGTTGCGAGAATGCAGACATGAGCGTGGTTACATTTGTGCGTCGTGGATCCACTGCTAAGAAGCAGCTTTTGTTCCTGTGTAACTTCACGCCGGTGACAAGAGAGGATATGCTGTTCGGCGTTCCGTGTCCGGGAACCTACAAGGAGATCTTATCTTCCGATGAGGAGAGATTCGGCGGAACCGGTATTGTCAATCCGAAGGTGCTTACAGCGAAGGAGGAGCCGTGTGATGGCAGGAATTATTCGATTCGGATGACGCTTCCGCCGCTTTCCGTGACGATCTATGAGTACGATTACAGAGAGAATAAATAATCCGTAGCATGATGTCATAAAAAGGGCAGAACCGGCGTTTTGTCCTCCAGGAATTGCTTCGCAATTCTCGTTGACTTAACACTACATTACGAGCATTTTCATATACCATAAATAAAACAGACAAGCTTTTCCTCTCAGAGAAGCTTGTCTGTTTTATTTATGGTAGTTTTATTTGCGAATATAATTACCGGAAACATATCCGGTTGTCACCGTGTTTTTCCTGATGGAGAAGCATATCTTATACCAGGTTGTTCCCTTGACCTTTTTCGTGCCAAGCAATGGTACAAACGTGTTCTTCGGAATGCTGGTGATCAGTTTGCCGGTTGTGCCGGCTGTCTTGCGCAGATTGAGTTTTGCTGTGGTACAGCCCTGCGTGTAATAGGTCAGACCGGACTTTGCCTTTGCATAGCCGTTATACACTTTTGTCGATGTGTGATAACGGAAATGATGGAACTTGCTGCCATCGCTGCGGTAGGTTACGCCGACATATTCGACAGGCATTCCTTTTTTAAGTGTCATCAGCTTTGCAGCGGTTTTGACCGGTTTTTTGTATAGGATAAAGCTTTTCTTTACAATGCCGGACTGGCTGGAAGACTTCGTGGCAGCCGTCAGTGACGTATAACCGGAGTAGACCGTACCATCCGAGTTCTTATGAAATGCCCGGATCTTATAATAATATTCGTGATTTTTGGAAAGACCGCTGTTAGTCCAGGTCGTTACGTCGGGGTCATTGATCTGCTTTACCTTTTTGAAGGAGCCGTTGTAGGTGTCCTTGCGATAAATCTGATATCCATCGGCGTCCTCTACGTCATTCCAGCTGAGAGAAAGCTTCTTGGCAGCAGATTTTGCGGAAAAGCCTGTGACTTTGTCGAGGCTGTCCACATCATCCTCAGTCGGAGCCGGTGTGGCTGTGGCAATTGCTCCCGGTGTTGCACCATGGGAAAAGACCGGTGAGGAAGGGCTTCCGGTCGTATACCAGAAATTCATATCGACATTGCCGGAGATCCCGTCCACGGAACCGGAGCTGGCGTACTGCCACATACTGTAATTGCCGTAGAACTGAGCGGTGGCATTGTTGACGATATTGTTATAGCGGGCAACCCAGATCTCGTATTTCTGTCCCAGTGCCTCGCCGTCCAGATTGTTATTCAGGTCGCTGACATTGGCGTAGATCATCGGCGTGTAGCCGCTCTGCTTGACATAATCGCAGAAAGCGGAACAGATTGCGGTATTGGTAGCTTTCGGAAGACCGCCGTGGCGGCTGTTGTTGTTTAACTCCCAGTCGATCACGACAGGCATGGTGATCGATGACTGGTAAGGAGCGAGTGTCGATACGACATACTGTGCCTCGGCGACTGCCTCATCGACATTGATCGCCTCGGTCCAGAAATATACGCCGAGAGGAATGCCTGCTGCGGCTGCATCCTTAATATATGTAGTAAATTTGGAATCGGTGACGAGAGAGCCGTTGGAGTAACCGCGGTAGCCCAGACGCAGAATTGCGAAATCAATGCCGGCAGCTTTCACATTGCTCCAGTTGATCGTGCCCTGATGATAGGAAACATCGATACCGTTGTAGATACTCATGCCGTCAAAATTGGATGCATGTGTGTAGGTCTTGCCGGTGTATGCACTCACGGAAGAGCTGTAGCCCTTCAGACCGGAGGTGGCGGGATTCACGGAAAGAAATCCTCCGGATCCCTGCGCATCCGCTGAGAATGTGGAAACAGCAGAGTCTGCGCCGGAAATATTCTCCTCGGCGGCAGGTTCATACTGACCGGTAAGACGCTCGTAGCCGGGATCGTTCTGATCGGCAGGAAGCGCCTGCGGTGCAGCCGTCTGTGAAACAGCCTCAGCAAATCCCCCCTGTGTCTGCTCTGCAGCCAAAGCAGTGCGTCCCGGTATGCAGGATAGTGACGAAAGGACCATAGATACACTTAACAGTGTACTGATCACAAAATGTTTTCTCATAAATACCTCCTATATGTAAATGCCCTGTGCCAATATGGTTAGTGTAATGTGATTGTTTGTCAAAAATGTGATTGTTTGCATAATATAATACAATCCGCGATATGATATTCAGTCATAAAATTAGGTGGAAAAAAAGCCCCAACCCGATAGACTTCTATCAAATTAGGACCTTCAATGCGCGATCAGGGTTCGAACCCTGGACACCCTGATTAAGAGTCAGGTGCTCTGCCAGCTGAGCTAATCGCGCTCATCGTCTTTGCGACAACGAACTCATTATATACAACCTGCCGACAAAATGCAACCCTTTTTTACAAAAAAATTGAAAAAAATGTGAAATTTTCTTGAAGAAATTCGGAGGATACTTTGCAACACCATGAAATCGTGGTATACTGGGACAAATTGAAAAGTCGTTGCAGAAGTAAGGTTTTATGACGATTGATGCCTGCGGTTTAAAGCCTGCGGGAGGAGAAAGGGATGGAATATTTTCATGAATAAAATAACATTAAAAAGGAGATTCTGTGGTGTACTGGCGATATTGTGCTGTGTCAGTATGCTGCAGTGGCAGTCGGTTCAGAGGACACACGCACTGGGACGTGCCGGTGTATCGGTAAGCAGGCGCACCGGGACCACGGCGGAGCTTACCATGAAGAAGATGTCCGGAGTGACCGGTTATCAGGTGTTTCTTTCCACTAAGAAGAAAGGAAAGTATTCCCAGATCGGTGCAACACGCACAACCTCATTTAAAATGAGCAAATTAAAGAAAAATAAAGTATATTATGTAAAGGTTCGTGCCTATAAGACCTCCGGTTCCCGGATCGTTACCGGAAAGTATTCCTCCGTGGTAAAGATTGGCAAGTATGTTGCCGTGACAACGGCAGACAAGTATGCGGCACAGGTATTGAAGCTTGTGAATGAAGAACGCGCCAGGGAGGAACTGGCACCACTTAAGGCGAGCACAGCACTCGACAAGGCTGCCTGTATTCGTGCGAAGGAGCTTGTGACACAGAATTCTCCGAACCGTCCGGATGGAAGAAACGGCTGCAGCGTTCTGACTGATGAGAAGATCGTATACGAATCTGCAGGAGAGAATATTGCCTCCGGCTGCAAGACGCCGAAGGATGTTGTGGAGAAGTGGATGGCAGATGCCGGACACCGTGCACAGATCATGTCGACCGATTATGCCTATATGGGGCTTGGATATTACAGCACCACAAAGGGGGACAAATACTACTGGTCACAGATTTTTACCAACTGATTTTTGAAAAAATAAAAAAATTTCAAAAAAGGGGTTGCATTTTATAAAATAATCTGTTATTATAGCAAAGTCGCTTGCGAGAGCACAGCGACATGAGCGCGATTAGCTCAGCTGGCAGAGCACCTGACTCTTAATCAGGGTGTCCAGGGTTCGAACCCTGATCGCGCACTACTTTGAAGCATCTGATAATTATCAGGTGCTTTTTTTTGTATATTCGTATATTCCTCCACTTACAAAACATTTTGCATATAAGAAGAGTGAGTGCTATACTTAATGGAGTAAAATGAACATAACCGGAGAGCAGCAGGGATACTCCGGATATTTACAGTATGGTGTTGCATAATACGAAATGGAGGGTCTGGCATGATCGCACAGAAAATGATCAAGTATGTGGAAGGAAGCTCGGTTACAAGAGCGATGTTTGAGGAAGGAAAGAAGATGGCTGCCCAATACGGCGCAGAGAACGTATACGATTTCAGCCTGGGAAATCCGAGTGTGGAACCGCCGGCTGCGGTCAAGAATGCAATCTGTGAGATTCTGGAGCAGGAATCTCCATGTTATGTGCATGGATATATGAACAATTCCGGTTACGAGACAGTGCGCGAAGCCATTGCGTCCTCACTGAACAAACGCTTCGGGACATCCTTTGGCGAGAAGAACATTCTTATGACCGTTGGTGCAGCCGGGGGACTGAATGTTGTCCTCAAAACACTCCTTGACCCGGAGGATGAGGTCATCGCATTCGCACCGTATTTCGGAGAATACAACAATTACGTTGCCAACTTTGACGGCAAAATGGTTGTAGTCGCTCCGAATCCGCCGGAGTTTCAGCCGAATGTTGCGGAGTTTGAGACAAAGATCACACCGAAGACAAAGGCGGTTATCATCAACAATCCGAACAACCCGACCGGTGTTGTCTACAGCGAGGAGACGATCCGTGCGCTGGCAGCCGTTATGGAGAAGAAGCAGAAAGAATACGGCACAGCCATTTATCTGATCGCGGATGAGCCGTATCGTGAGCTTGCGTACGATGGTGTGGAGGTGCCATATCTGACGAAATATTATGACAATACGATTGTCGGCTATTCCTACAGCAAATCCTTATCCCTGCCGGGTGAGCGTATCGGTTATCTGGTGATCCCGGATGAAGTCGATGATTTTGAAAATGTGATCTGCGCCGCCAATGTAGCAAACCGTATTCTGGGCTTTGTCAATGCACCGTCTCTGATGCAGCTTGCTGTTGCAAAATGCCTGGACGAGCAGACCGATGTGGCTGCGTATGACAGAAACCGCACAATGCTGCTTAATGCACTGACACAGTACGGCTATGAGGTTGTAAAGCCGGAGGGTGCTTTTTATCTGTGGGTGAAGACACTCGAGGAGGATGACAGTGCATTTGTGGCAAGAGCAAAGGAATACAACCTGCTGGTTGTGCCGGGCAGCTCCTTTATGTGTCCGGGCTATATCCGTATCGCTTACTGCGTGGATCCGGAGATGATCAAGCGGTCACTGCCTGCCTTCGAGAAGCTTGCAAAGAGCTATGAGAACGAATAAAGCCGGCAACAGTGCACAGATAATTACGAACAAAAGAAAAAATTACAAAACAGTGCACAAAGAATAATTATAAAGTGGTGCATAGGAATTACAAATAACAACGATATCAGACAGAAATGAGGACGACCAATGAGTACATGGAGAGATAATTTAAGGACAATTGAACCGTATGTGCCGGGAGAGCAGCCGAACCTGCCGGACATGATCAAGTTAAATACCAATGAGAATCCGTACCCGCCATCACCAAAGGTGGTTGGGGTACTCAAAAGCTTTGACTGTGACAGTCTGCGTCTCTATCCGGATCCGAATTCACAGCTTCTGGCAGACGCCCTTGCGAAAAGATATGGTCTTGCAAGTGATCAGGTCTTTCTGGGAGTCGGTTCCGATGATGTGCTTGCGATCGCATTTATGACATTTTTCAATTCAAAGAAGCCGGTCCTTTTCCCGGACATTACTTATTCATTCTACGATGTGTGGGCAGAGCTGTTTCAGATTCCGTATGAGAGACCGGCGCTGGATGAGCATTTTGATCTGATCCGGGAGGATTATTATAAAGAAAACGGTGGTGTTGTTATTGCCAATCCGAATGCACCGACCGGTGTGCTGCAGAATATAGATTTTCTGCGTGATGTCATCGAGCATAACCGTGATGTGGTGGTCATCATTGATGAGGCATATGCGGACTTTAGTGAAAGCTCTGCGCTGGAGCTGACGAAGGAATACGACAATGTGCTGATCGTGCAGACCTACTCCAAGTCGCGTGCGCTTGCCGGCATGCGTATCGGATATGCGATGGGTAATCCGGAGCTGATCAAAGCAATGAATGATGTCCGTTATTCCTACAACAGCTATCCGATGACGAGACTTTCTGTGGCACTCGGTGTGGCAGCGCTCGAGGATGAGACCTATTTTCAGGAAACTGTTGCAAAGGTGATCGAGACGAGAGAGTGGACGAAGGAGCAGTTGAAACGTCTTGGATTTTCGTTCCGGGATTCCCAGACGAACTTTATCTTTGCCGCTCATGAGAGCGTACCGGCTGTTCAAATCTTTGATGCGCTCAGAGAAAAACATATCTTCGTGCGTCATTTCAGCCAGAAACGGATCGACAATTATCTCCGGATCTCCATCGGTACGAGAGAAGAGATGGAGCGTTTTATTGAGGAGACAGAGAAGATCGTAGCAAATGCCGGCAAGTAAAAGAGGCTGTTTAAAGCGATACGAGGAACGTAAAAATGTCTTACCGTAACGGCGGTTAATCCGGATCAATGGCGATCACGGCAGAGGAGTGAAAGCAGTCCGTATCATGCGAAAAGCTGCAGTTTCCACCGTGTGTATCGCAGATATGACGAATACTGCGGAGACCATAACCTGTATGAGACACTTTTGTCGACAGGTAATGGTCTCTTTTTTTGTTGACATTTCCGTCAAAGCCGTTGTCGATCGTGATGACAAGCATGTTGCCGTGAACAGCAAGGCGGACCGTAATGCTTCGGTTGCCGGGCAGGGCGTGGTCTGCTGCGGTATAGGCATTTTCCAGAAGATTGCCGAGCAGCGTGGCAAGCTCCGAATCGGAGAGACCGGTGGATGGAATCGGTGTGGCGGAAATGTCCATCCGGATCTCATTTTCCTGACAAAGCCGGCGGTAATGATGCAGGAGCATGTTCACGACCGGAAGATTGGAATACGACGGAGTGGCAAGATGGTCGATCTGACGGATGTGGTCGGACAGATATTCGACGAGTCCCTGTGTGTTTCCGGCCATTGCATAGCCCTGCAGAACGATGAGGTGCTGGCGGAAATCGTGCCGCATCCGTCTTGTTTCTTCGGTATTTTTGATCATATTCTGATAATACGTCTGCTGCAGCTCGAGCTGGCGGGTTGTCTCCTCCAGCTGCTTCTGCGCTTCAAACCGCTTCTTCTCTCTGGCGAAAATCTGAAAGAATATAAAATAGATCATAAACGTACACAGGATCAAAGCGATGTAAAGATACAGGATGGTCCGGTTGTAAATTCTTCCGTCAGACATCGGGAAAAATTCAAATATCAGTATCAGAAAGAGAACAAGTGCGAGCTGACAGAGCTGGCGGTATTCTTTTGGATCCAGAAAATCGCAAAGCGGAATAAATTTGTGGTGCAGGAGAAATAACAGCGGCGGGATAAACAACAGCGTACACAAAAGGATCATCGGGATTGAGACATTGTCGTAAGGCAGCCCGTCCGCCGTCATGTGTCTGGAAAGATGGGAGCAGATGATGTTGTTAAATGAATTTATGACAAATGCTGCGGTCAGCGCAAACAGAAAAACAAACAGCTTCTTGGAGAAGATACCGCGAGTCAGATAAATATACATCAAAAGACAGGGGATCATCGTTGCCATAAAAAGCAGATTGGCAGCGAAAAAGAGATCCTTCTGTGGAATGATCGAATATTTGTACAGGAGTATACATAGAGTAGAAAAGATTGTGCTAAGCAGCAGGGTTCCGCCACCCAGAATCAGATAGGTCTGTCTGCTGCGAAAACGGTAATGATCCCGGAAGGCGTAGATGCAGAGCAGTCCGAAGGGGAAGCTCTGGAGAAAGTATCCCACCAGAAGACGTATCAATAAAAGCATAACTACCTCCCTTCTGCAGCACTTGCAGTCTGTAAAATCAGAAAAAGCATTCCGGCCTGCAGTCTTTTTGAGCTTACCTTTCTGTCAGCGCAGTCATCCGTGTTCCCGCGTGATCCGGCAAAGATAGTACTGATACTGCTTTTTTAGTTCGTTGCGCTTCTTGCGGGACAGCATGATCTCCAGATCATTATCGAGGATCAGATGATCATAATAAAACGCACGGATATGCGGCATGGACACAATAAAGCTGCGGTGTGGCTGCAGAAAACGGTCATCCAGCTTTTCGTTTAGTGCCTGCAGCGGATCGTAGGTGGAGATCGTCTCACGTTCTGTGTGGATCAGCGTGCGTTTATGAAAAGACTCCAGATAAATGATCGATGCCATCGGGATGGAGATCAGACCGGAAGCTGCATGGAGCTGAAGCTGCGGGGAGAGCCTTTGATGTTCCATACAGCGATCCAGCGCCTCGAACACATCCTTACGGTCAAGGGGCTTGATCAGATAATGTGTCGCCTTGAGCCGAAAGGCGTCAATGGCAAACTCGCGGCTGGTGCTGATCACGATCACATAGCGGGGACGGAAGCGCGGCGGAATGCTTTGGAGCATATCGATGCCGGACAGATCTTCCATATAAATATCCGTAAACAGAATATCGGCGTGGGGATTTTTCAGAAAATCCCCGCCCCGCGGAAAACAGAGGATCTTCATATCCGGTCCGATACCGTGAAGCGCATCGTATTCCCGGATGCAGCCGGTCAGATAGTCACAGACCGCCGGATCATCATCACAGATTGCAATGGTCATAGCAAACCCTCCCCTCGTTCGATGAATATGAACAAATTGTAACACATTTCGTCACAAAAATACAGCAAAAAATGCATAAACGCATACGTTTTTTGACCAAATGTATGAATTTTTGGACGAAATGCAGGTATTCTTTCGGTAACAGCGATGTTATTATGAATAAAATGAAAACAATGAACGTAATGCAGGAAAGGAGGAGCTTATGGAAAACAAGAAGCTCAATCAGGAGGACAAGAAGGCAGCACAGGAGGTGACAGAAATCAGTCTGGAGGACCTCGAGCAGGTGGCAGGCGGCTACAGCCTGCGTGAGAAAAAGAAGGTTGAGACAACTGCGATCAGTGATGACACGATCAGCAGGATTTAAGTCACAGTAAAATCCGCAAAACGAAATGAGGGATTGTATGAAAAAATGGAAAAGTTATTACCGAAGAGGAATATCGCTGCTCTTAGTGGCGGCGATGCTCGCAACGGGAAATGTTTCGGAGGTCTCGGCCGCGGCAGCATCCTATCAGCAGAAGGCAAAGGCGCAGGAAGCCGGCTTAAGGGAAGCGATCCGGGACGGAAAGCAGATGGTACAGGAATATCCGAACGGACTGTTTAACTTTCTGGGAACCCAGATGGAGGTGAAGGAGAGTGACAAGGCGCTTGAGATTGCCGTGATCCGTCAGGGTGGAACCGAGGGGAGTGCACAGGTAAAGTTTAAAGCGATTGATATCACAAGCTCTTATGGTGAGGACTATAAGATCTATGTGGGAAAGAATCGTTTCCGTGCCATGAAGAAGGGGAAGGATGCATTTCCGCTGATTCAGACGGCAATGGAAAAGAAGGTGGATCTGAGCAAAGACGATACCGCAGAAAGCACCGAGGCGCCGGACGGCAGCAGTGTGGTGGAGGCTGCGGCAGCAGATTATGCCGGCGGTCAGGAGAAGAAGGCTGTTGCAACCGGGAATCCGCTGGATCAGTATCCGGATGTGACGGTGACGCCGTATGCCGCAAAGGCAGATAGCAAACCACAGACAGCGAAAACATCCTTAAAGGCACGCCGCGACGCGCAGACCGGACAGAAATCGGATCGTCCAAACTGGAAGATCGCCGATAACTCCGAGAAGGCAGACGAGGTAAGAGACAATTTTGAAGTCTTTATGGACAATGTTTCCGGAAGTGAGCAGGTGTTAAACTTCAAGGACGGAGAGTATGTCAAATACCTCTATCTGGTGCCGAAGGATGACAAGATTTCCGAGGCAGAGGAGCAGCTTGTCTGTGCACTTCTTCCGGTCGAGGGCAGTGCACCGGTCGGTGAATCCTACAATGCCTATGTCAATATCAAGGATAACGATGGCAGTGAGACGTCTAAGTATACCTTTGCAAAGGATAAGGTGAATGCCTCCGCGGACAAAGCAGTTGTCACGGTCCGCAGAACGGCAGGAATTAATTTCTTTGATTCCGTTTATATCGGAACCGGCGAGGGAAGTGCCAATCAGGGGGCTGACTATAAAGCCGGTCTGAAAAAGGTCGATTTCTATGCCGGTGAGACGGAGAAGAAGGTATCCATTGATGTATTATCAAATGAGTACCGCAAGGCAAGCCGCGACTTTTATGTTCTGTTAAGCCGTGACGGAAGCAGCTATATGAAGGATGCCTGCCAGGTTGTGATCCCGGCAGCCACATCGAAGAAAAAGGCAGCACTGAAAACAGCGACGGCAGCGCAGACCGGTCCGGAGAAGATCAGTCCGAACGGCTGGAAGCCGGCAAATGGTCAGTGGGCTGTTCCGGCGCAGGATATGGACTACAGCGGTGGTAATATCTGGCGTGAGAATAATGAGACACGGTTCCAATACTGGGGCGGTGACCGATGGATCACCACAAAGGACAGTGTGAAGTTGTACGGTGCTTCGGCAGCGGAGTTTGGCTACTACAATTCCGGTAACGGCAGACAGTGGACCACGACCTCCGGCTGGTGGATCTTTAAGAAGACGCATCATCATTCAGAAAAAGAATACGGCGTCAATATGTATTTTGGAAATGATCAGAAGTGGAGCTATAAAGCAGACACAAAATGGGCGGTCTGCAAGAAGTCCTTTGACAACAATAACCAGTGGAAGAACAAGGTGAAGGTTCAGAGCTGGGCAAAGGAAGGCAATCATACCAATGGTTATGTAGGCTGGATGCGTTTATATCTGAAAAAATACACGGCCTCCTGTCAGGCATCCCATGATAAATTTTATACGCAGCAATATCAGGTCGGGTATGACAGAAATGGAAAGGGAGAACTGACCTTAAAAAAGAAAACGGATATTACTCCTACTTTAAAGATCGATTCTGTTTCCTCGAATGTACAGAACAGCAAAAACGGGATCAATCAAACGAGCTATGGCAGCGTTTACCGCTCCGATGTGATCCGTTTTAAGCTCGAGAAATTCAACGAGCAGGTACTGGAGCTGAAGGGAATTGAGGCATCAACAGACAACAGGGAATGGCAGAGAATCACAGACGGAAGCAATTTAAATGTTGTATTAAATGCCGGTTTCTTTAGTAAATTTGACCTTTATAAGGCAGATACGATCTATTTCAGACCGGTATTGTCCCAGAAGACAGCGAAATTAAAGCTGGAGAACGCCAATGTCAACAGAGGAATGCTCAAGGGCTTTGATGCGAAGGGGAAAGAGTTTACGCTCAAGGTGGGTGATACGGTGAAGGGGCTGACCGGCTCCGGAAATGTTGCCGCGTACAACCCGGCGTTCTCTGTTTATACCACAAGAAATGAGAATGACTACAGGTGGGGCAGGAAGTCCTTTGCGGCAGCAGCGGCAGGCACCTGTCTGACGCTTGATAACAGCAATTCGGCGGGAAATGTTGCCAATATCTCGCTGCAGATGCCATACAATATCGTCAAGCTTGACTACAGCGATACGAAGCTGCAGGTGGAGGCGGATCCGAACACGTACCGCAACACCTACACAAATCTGAAATATGTGATCGCCGGAAAGACGTATAACTGTTCAAAGGCTTCTGATGTGGAAGCAATGCAGACGGCGATGGAGAAGCTGTATCAGAGTGGTACGGATGCACAGGTATCCATTTCCTTTGAATATCTTGCTAATCCAAAATACAAAAACGGCAAGGGCGATCAGGCGCAGATGTTCGGCAAACCGGTCAGCGCAAGTCTGTGTGTGTATGATGACAGCGGTGCGTTGGTTACGGGCGCACCATATAAACTGACACCGACGGTTGTAAACGGAAAATACCGTTTCTCCATGAGCGGAACATGGAAGAAGCTTGGCTGGGTGGACGGAACCGGGGCAACCATTACAATCAGCGGAAACCGCAAGGTGAATGGATTAAATCTGACCTCGCAGGAAACAGAGATTGATTTTCTCGGAAACTCCGGCGGCTATGTGTCCGTGTCTGACGACAAGGGCATGATGAAGGACAGCAGTGGAAACACCTTTGGCAATTTAAACACCGGACTGACCTTCAAAAATGCGAATCCATTTACGGATTACACCATGAATGCCATGATTTCTCCGCTGTTTATCGGCAGATGGGGAGATTATTCCGCAGATACCGACAACGATGGAAATCTTTCCGATGAAAATGTGAAAAGTGCGAAGAAACGTCTCGAAGAGCTTGGATTTTCCGGGGATCTTGCGGGAAGCGTCAGCATTTTCTATGGAAATGTATTCAAATACAGTCCGAGCATTTATGCAAACAGCAAGGTTTATTATGATTTTGTGCGACGCGACACATCGACCGGCAATGAAAATACCGTGCTGATGAAGCTGACGCAGAAATCATCCACGGTGCTGGATCCGGATGTTTCGATCGAGAAACCGCTGACTGATGCGACCGTGACCTTTGCCGGTCAGGATGCTGTGACCGGAGACAGCGAAGGCTACTATATCGCAGAAGGCAACTATGAAAAGGGTAAAACCTATATGGCGGACGTCCGCATGGGTGCGATCAGCTTTGTCGGTGCCGTACAGGGAACCGGCTATAAAGAGGAGACGATCGATGTTTCCAAGTATATGTTCCCGACCAATTTCTCAGTGAAAATCGGCGGAACAGACACAGGGATCCGTTCCAACGGAAGCGACAGCATCTTAGATGTTGTCAACGATGACACGACATTTACCTTTGGCTTTAGCTCCAGCGTTGGTGTTAAGGCAAATAAGGCTGTGGTGAAGATTCTTCGCGACGACCGTGAGATTTATTCGAAGACCTTAACGCGTCAATCGGCAGATCAGCCGTTTGAGTTGACCTTAAATACCTTAAAGGCAGGCGTCAAGGGCGGCGATCAGATGACCATTCAGGGAATCTTTACGGATAAGAAGGATGGCAAGGAGATTGACCATGTATATCCTGCAGTGGATGTAGGTATGACCTTCCAGAATAAACTGACGGCGATCGGCATTGCAGCAAGCTTTAAGACACCTTTTACCAAGGTGCTCAAGCTGATCGGAAGTGTCAGCACAAAGTTTGATCTTCCTCTTGATTATGATGTCGAGTCTATGGGCAACAAGACGCATTACAATGATAAGAAAACAAATGCGCAGATCAACACGATCCAGGTTGCCTTTGGTTATAACAGCAAGGTCATGGAGGAGCTTAAGAAACAGCAGTTGGAATATCGTGCGGAGAATAAGGGGGAGGCACTGTCCGGAAGAGACAATATCAAGCAGTATATGGAGGGTCTGATGGGCAGTGATGACAGCGAGGATGATGACGACGGTGACGATGAGAAGGCAACA
This sequence comes from Roseburia sp. AM59-24XD, assembly GCF_003478445.1. Taxonomy (GTDB): domain Bacteria; phylum Bacillota; class Clostridia; order Lachnospirales; family Lachnospiraceae; genus Jutongia. The sequence continues at coordinate 24,215 of NZ_QUET01000002.1, read as the reverse complement.
AGCACACCGGCACCGAAGAAGGATCTGAATGAGAGCAAGAAGGCGGCGGAGAAGGCGCAGGAAAGTGCCGCTCCGGCAAGCAGTACAATGGGAAGCAGTTCCTTCCATTACAATTTCAGCGTTGCGGTGATCCTGACGGTAGAAAGTGGAATTACCGGTCAGGGCAAGCCGGATGGTCAGTATTATTTTAATTCGCTGGCACTGATCGCCGCGGCAGATGCAGATTTCCAGTATACGGTCAGCTACATGACGCCGATCGGAGTGGAGATCCTTGCAGAGCTTGAGGTAGGAGGAAAGGCGGTGGCAGCATTTGCCGCAGAATCCTCAAACGGCAGAATGTACGATGATGTATTCAATGTGACAAAGGCCGGCAACGAGAAGGGTGCATTAAGCCTGAATAAGGATAACTTCTCGCTGTACACCAAATTCATGCTGGCACCGACCATTACCGTGGGCGCGGGTGTTGGTCTTGGCAAGGTGGCAAGTGTTGTCGTATCCGGAACAGCCGATTTTGATTTCGGATTCACTGTACCAATTATGGGACAGAACGAATCCTCCTCCGGATATGGAAATGTTACACTGAGCGCGGCACTGAAGCTGAAAATTTTATTTATCAAAAAGAAATGGACGCTTTACAAGGGTGAGCAGATGAATCTGTTCCAGTATGGTGCAGTCAGCGTGGCAAAGATGTTAAATGACTTCGAGGAGAATTATCTCTATGAAGATATTGACGATGTCTCCAATTCGGAAGAATTTGCGAGAGATTATCTGAATAACCGAAGCAAGTGGCAGCCGGTGAAGCTAAAGAAGCGGTCAGTGGATGCCGGCAAAGAGGTTCTGCTGATGGAGGGAGCTTATCCGGATCAGCAGACAAAGATGTTGGATCTTGGCAATGGCAAGCAGCTCACGGTATTTATCAGCGACAGCGGAGAGCGTGACATGATCAACCGTGCCGAGCTGTTCTACACGATCACGAAAGATGGCGGCACAACATGGTCCAGACCGGTCAGCGTAAGCGATGACGGAACCTGGGATGAGGCACCGGCTCTTTATCGTCTGACAGATGACAAGGTGCTGATCACATGGTCCGATGCCGCAAGGGAATTTACCAATCAGACGGCACAAAGGATGTTCTGTCGCAGCTTGATATCAGTGGTGTATTGTTTGATGTTAATGATAATACGATGACAGACGAATTTGCGATCACAAAGACAACACAGGATGAAGTGATGGCAGATATGGATCCGATGATCGCCTTTGATGAAGAATCACAGAGGCTGGTTGTTTACTATACGAAGATTGATTACGATGAGCAAAGCTACGAGCATGGCAACAATGGCGATGTGATCGTGGATGAGGATGCCGACAGTGATTCCGAGGTGACAACCTACGGTGATATCATCAATGGCTACAATGCGATCGCATGTCGTATGGCAACATTGAAAAACGGAGCACTGGAATGGGATTCTGCAGATCCGGAGGATCCTGAGTTATATGGTCAGAGACTGTTAGATCTCGGTGTACCGGCAAGGATCGAGGAAACGGAGACTGAGGTACCGGGTGAAACCGTTGAGATCGAGGATGAAAACGGAGAAACGGTTACGCGTACGATCACAGAGACAAAGAAGACCTCAGACGTGATCGTAGATGAGATGATAGATCCGCGTGTCGTAGATTCCGACAGCATTTCCTACAACGGCCTGTCTCTTTATGCGTACACGACCGATGCGGATGCCAATCTGGAGACGAGTGACGATCAGAGACTGTACCTGCAGATATACAACTTCAGGCAGGATGAGTTCCATCATCCGATCCAGATCACGGGCGATTCTGTCGGAGATTCCAGACCGAAGTTTGTGCGCTGCAAGGGCATGACCTATCTGTACTGGCTGCATGACGGAGATATTCAGTATCTGAATGTCAGCGATATTGTATCGTCCTTAAACAGCGACAGCAGTTATCTGAAGGAAACACAGGTCTCCATGCCGGATGGCAGTACAAGACCGATGTATATCATCAACAAATACGAAAATGATCCGGTTGTCACAGCAATCCGTCATCAGCAGGAGGTCAGCGAGGATGGCAGTGTTGCGGAGAACAAGATCAGTGAATACGATGTGCAGGCAAACGACAATAGCATGTATGTGATCTGGAGTGCACTCGGAACGAGCCAGAAGGATGAAGATAAGTCGGGAGCCGAAAATGTTGTGCGCGAGACACAGCTTTACGGAGCATATTGTGAACCGGAGCTGGAATCTGTTTCTACCGCATACACATTTGAGGACGATGATACGAAAACGTACCGGTTTGCGACAGGTAAGGATAAAACAACGTATCCGGTAAGCTTCACGGCATTGAAGGACACAACACTGGAGGACGGTTCGACCCTTTCTGCGGGCGATGTGTTCACGTTCGACTACAAAAAGCAGGAGGATCTGAACGGTCAGACCGGTGTCGTTTCGGCAGGAGATCCGGCAAAGATAAAACGATCCGTGCCTGTGACGGCTATGGATGGTCAGAACCGGTTCAGCTTACCGATGGACAGGGAGACAACTACGAGGATCTTTCCTTCCGGGTGGATGAGGACGGAAATATTCGCGCCTTCTTTATCAAAGGAAAACAGAAACTCGATGACAACAATGTCTTCGAAATGGATGAAAGCAATATGCAGATGTATGCGCAGACTTTTGTGATCGGAAGTGAATTACAGAATGATGGCATTCAGACGGAGAAGGAGCTTTATGCGCTGGGAGAGGACATTTCCTTCCGGATGAATGTCACCAACGATGGCTTAAAACCGATCGAAAATGCGGAGTATCGGATGTATATCCGGGGGGACAATGAAGTCGTGACCGACGAGGTGGAATGGACGTCTCTTGGAACCGTCACAGAGGATGGCGGAAAGGGAGTGCTTCTCGGAGGAAATACGGTAACACTGCAGTATGATGGTGTCCTGAATATGGGACAGATAGAAGGAACAAAGCTTGTGATCGAGTTGAAGCAGGGGGATGAGATCACTACCGTGGAGAAGGTGCTTCATGAACAGCCGGAGCTGAGTATTTCCGTGGTCAGTGCAGAGCTTGTTGATGCAAAAACAGCATCGGTGAAGCTGCATGTTGTCAATACGGGAAATCAGGATTTTGAAGGAACGGTAAAGGTGAAGGATAAGGAAGAAGTTTTGGCACAGGAAAAGATGGTTAAGGCAGCATATGGAGAGAGCTGCGATCTGACCATGACGGTTGATATCAGCAATTCGAAGTTCGGCGAAGTTACAACCGCAGAGGACGGAAGCAAGTCCGATGCACTGACGCTGACGGCGGAATATGGCGATATCTCACAGCCGTTTAATGTGACAAGAGAAGTGTCCGCATGGGAAGGAAAGGCAGTGGATGCGTTGAGCGGTATCCGGATCGGACAGTGTGAGCTTAGCAATGAAGCAGCTCAGGATCAGGGTATTCCGGATATCATGGATGCGGCACAGACGCTGCAGCCGGTAAAGGATACGCTGAAGGTTTCCGAGGATCAGGTGCTTAAGCTTGAGCCGGTCTTTGACTGGAAGGATGATAGCAGTGAGGCAGCCGAGCTTCAGAAACAGGGGCTTGATCCAAAGTCGATCCTGAATACAAAATGGACTTCTTCGGATGAAAGCGTGGCTTATGTCAATGACAACGGTGTGCTGATCCCGCTCAAGGAGGGCGAGACGGAAATTACCGCAGTCACTTATCCGGGCGGCGAGCTGCAGCAGGCAGATCCATTTGCCGCAAACGGAAATATTGAGGAGGAATACGATGGCAGCTTTGGCTCGTTAAGCCAGACCGACGGAACCGGCTGGTTTAGACAGAACCGGGAAATGTACCGTGTGCCGGAGTCTCTGATCACCAGAAATACGATCAAGGTAACGGTCAAAAAGGCAGAAGTAAAGCCGACGCCGACACCGACCGTGACACCGGTGCCGACAGATACACCGTCAAGTACCGCACCGGCCGGCTCGCAGCCGACCGCAGCACCATCCGGTACGCCATCAGTTTCCGCATCGCCGGAACCGTCAGACGCAGGCGTACAGCCGACCGTGAAAAAGACGACGGCAAAGGTGACGATCAACAAAAAGGGGAATAAGATAACCGTTCAGACGCTGTCAAAGGCGAAGGTCTCTGTGACCGTTTACCGGAACAAAAAGACAGCCGGAAAAGGTAAGAAAAAGGGATTGATTCGGAAGTATCCGGTATATCAGACGAACAAAAAGGGCAAAGTGGTGATCCGCCTGAAGAAAAAGCTGAAAAAGAAACAGGCGGTAAGAGTGACGGTGACGAAGAAGGGATACTCCGGCAAAACCGTTGTTAAAGTCAAAAAATAATGCAGGGGTCAAATGCAGTGATCCATGACATTTGTTAAGGTTAAAAACAAGGAAAGCAGTATACCGATTTCAGGTTTGCTGCCAGGCAGCCCGGTAATTTTATGCCGGGCTGTTTGCTTAGAAAGGCAGGAAAAGAAAATGCTGACAGACATCCGGAGTATACTATGTGACAGAATGGAACCGGAACAAAGCGTCTACCGGGAAATGCCCGGAAAGGTGCTTGATTATCCGATCACGATAGGAAATTTTCTTCAGGAAAAAAACGGAGAGGACAGTGCCGAGCAGTTTGCAGAGCTTCTGGAATACAAAAGCAGGCTGAAGAATGCGCTGGAAAACGATCCGGAATATATACGTATCAACCGTATATCCGAGCAGCTTGGCAGATGGCTTAAGCGAAAGAAAAACGAAGCGGGAGAAGGCTTTACACAGGAAGAAATGGCACTGTTCAAACAGAAACGAAAACGTCTGCAGAAACAAAAAAGGGAAATCCGGCGGGGAAAGGAGGAAGAGCTTTGCGGCATTTACGGCTATGATTACAGAGAGATCCGGACAATGATGTACAAAAATACGGTCTATTTCAGCTGGTTTTATGATCTGCAGAAAATGTTTCCGCAGCTTGCAAAGATAAAGACCGGAGACATCCGGGAGATTCCTCTTTTTGTGTCGCATCTGGAACAGCTTCGAAAGGCATTAGCGCAGAAGGAGCCGATCGGGCTGGTGGGAGGACCGTGCCTGTTTGGTGTGGATGAGGTTTTTCTGGAGATGACGACAGACAATGGGGAGCGGGCGGTTTTTGACTGCAGCTGTGACAGACGCTGCCTTGTCGGAAATGACGAAAAGGAGACGATCGAGGAATTTATTGAAAGGCATCCGGAGAAGATCGAGGCTGTCCGGATCCGTAACTGTAAAAAAGGAGTGACAAGGCAGGAGTATGACAGTATCCGTTATCTGTTCAGTGTGGCAGAGGTGTTTGACGGGAAAATTGTGATTCCGCTTCCGGATCTGTCCTATTTTAAGTACATGGAGGCAATCCTTCAAAATCTGGAGGAAACGCTCCGGGAGAAGGTGATGGAAGAATTTCGCGAAGAATGTTATCGGATCACGGATCATTATCTGGATGTGATCCGTCATGTCGCAGAGAAATATCCGAAGCTTTCCTATCTGGTGGTACATGACAGAGAGGTGGAATTGCGGGAGCTTTTTTATGAAAAAAGAAGACCGTATCTTGAGGGATCAACCTATATGCAGAAGATCACGGGAAGGGATACGCGCAAGGAGGCGGTGGTTGATTATATCACAATGCTCGCACTACCGTATTATCTGTATGGGACACGGTATGTGGTACAGGTGGACAGTGTGGACGAGACGGACTCCGGGCGCAAGTGCAATAAGATTCATGGAGGAGACATGGAACTGATCCAGCTTCTCTATCCGGAATATTTAAGCAGAGACGGCAAAAACACCATATACCGGACAACTGCCGGATATAAGGATTATATCGGACAGCCCGCCGGAGAGCAGGGAGGGATGAAGTGAAACGTCAAAAACGGATCATTGCCGGAATCGTTATTCTGGCAGTAGTGGCAGGAACTGTTATGGTGGCAGGAAAAATACAGCGAAAGCCCCCAAAAGCAAAGTCCACAAAAACGGACACATTAAAAATAGTTATTTTGGACAGCGGTGATTACTATTATTCCGATGAAGGAATTGAAAACGGGATCATGCTTGCGCAGGAGGCTCTGGAAAAGGAAAGCGGAATATCAATCGATCTGGAGCGTGTGGATGACGGAGGCGATTATGTCAATGGAATTTCCATGGCGAAGGCACTGGCGGAGGATGAAAGTGTGGACATGGTCATCAGCTTTCAGAATTTCGAGTCGATCGGTGCGGAGGCCGGATTTTTTGAACAGGTACAAAAGCCGTTTATTATTACAATGGGCTGCTACGATGAGGTGGCAGAACGGGGCTATGAATATCTGATCACGGATTTCTTAAGCGGCAGAACGATCGGCAGCAGTATCGGCGAATTTCTGAAACAGGAAAAACGGGAAAACATCGCACTCTGTCATTCGGATACAACATTTGAAAAGGACGAACTAAAAGGGATACAGTCCGCAATCCGGGACAGTGACAATACGAATATTTATTATACTCAGACCGGTCCGTTTGATGAGGATGGTCTGGCACAGCTGCTGGCGAGATGCGAAAAGCTTTCAATTGATACGGTGGTTGCCAACTTTTATACACAGACCGACAGCGCATGGCTGCTTAGCAGACTGCGAAAGAAAAGACCGGATCTGACCGTGGTTGGAGATTATGCCCTTGACAGCTCTGAAATCCTGAAAAAGTATGGAAAGGATCTGGAGGGGGTCGTGATCGTTCCGGTCTATCCGTATGAAGACAGCGAGGAGATGGAACGGTTTATACGGCATTACGAGGTGGAAAAGCAGGTTCGCTTTTCGACTGCGGCGGTGCAGTATTATGATCTGTTTCAGATGCTTGGAAAGGCGTATGACAGATGCGGCGGAGAAAGTCAGAGCATGATGCGGGAGCTGAAGAAAAAGGAAGGATATGAGGGCGTGGCAGGAAGGATTTATTTCGATGAAAAGGGACGTCTTTCTTCCGAAAACTGTCCGGTGTTTGTGTGCAGAAACAGCAAGTTTGTGCGAATGAAATGAGAGGGATCGAGGGATGAAACAGGGATTATTTCAGGAAAAAGCAATGCAGCAGCTGGCAGCACCCGAACAGCTCGACCAGAGAGTGCGGATCATTCCATCCGGTGCATGGATCTTATTTGCGGCGGTTCTGACAGGAATTGCGGCAGCGGTGATGTGGGCGTTTTTTGGGACAGTGTCCAGCGGGGCAGATTATCACGGTGTTATTTTCGACTACAACGATGTGATCAGTCTGCGGGCGCAGATCGGCGGTGTTCTGGGTGACGTTTTAGTCGAGGAAGGTGATACGGTATCGCGAGGCGATGTGATTGCGGTCATCTATAATGAAGCTGCTTTGCAAAGGATTGAGACCTTGCGGGAACGCCAGAAAAGCTATGCGAAGACTTCGCAAAGATACCGTGATCTGGAGGAGAAGATCCGCGGGCAGCGCGGAGAATACATGCTGCGAAGCACCTCGGACGGCGTTGTGCAGAAGATTCTTTTAAACGGGCAGGCAGTCGATGCCGGAGACGTGGTGGCATCGATCGTTCCGCAGGATGATTACAGCTATCAGGAGGTTTATATCTATGTTCCGAGGGAGCAGATCGGCGCGCTTGCGGTAGGTATGGAGGCGCAGATCACGCCGTCGTATGTGACCAGAGAGGAATATGGCTATGTCGAAGGAATTATTTCGAACATTGATGAAAACATTGTGACGGAAAATCATATTGTGAAGCATATGGGCACATTGGACTATGTGGAGGAAATCCTGCCGTCACAGAATTGTGTGGAGGTAACCATTCAGCTCAGTGTGAAGGAGACGGGAGATGGAGGCTATGTCTGGTCAAATACGAAGGGCGAGGCGCTGAACATGAAATCCGGCGACCGTTGCCGGATCCGGATCATACGGCAGGAATATCATCCGTATGAGCTGATCCTTCAGAAAATATAACAGGGGGAAGCAATGAAAAATGTAAAGAGAGTGCCGGTGGTGCTGCAGATGGAAGCCGTTGAGTGCGGCGCGGCATCGCTGGCAATGATACTGGCGTATTATAAGCGGTTTATTCCCCTGGAGAAAATGAGGATTGACTGCAATGTGACGAGGGATGGAAGCCTGGCAAAATATATTGTCAAGGCTGCCGCAAAGCATGAGCTGGAGGCAAAAGCCTACAAGATGGATCCGGAACAGATCCGGCAAAGGCAGGATTTTCCGATGATCATTCACTGGAACTTCAATCATTTCGTGGTGCTGTGCGGATTTCGGGGGACGGATGCGGTGATCAATGATCCGGCGTCAGGAAGGATACGGGTTCCTGCGGAGGTGTTTGACCGGTCGTTTACCGGAATCGCTCTGTGTTTTAGACCGGGAGAGGCGTTTGAGCGGATCGGCATGCCGGCTCAGACAGGAGGATTTATTAAGAAAATGTGTCGTGGACAGAAGGCGGCATTTGTGTTTGTCATTGTCCTGGGGGCTGTGTACAGTCTTTTGAACGGACTGCCGCCGGTCTTTTATAAAATATTTACGGACCGGATCCTTCTCGGCGGTTCCCCGGAATGGCTGCCGGCACTTTTGCTTGCCATGCTGGTGACAGGTACAGGAATGCTTCTTGCCGGAGGTCTGCAGGTGTTATTTGCCAAACGGCTTCAGGCACAGCTTCGCATCCGGGAAGCGGCAGTGTTTTTTCGGAAGCTGCTCCGGCTTCCGGCGGCATTTTTTGACCAGCGGTTTTGTGGGGATATTGTCTCGAGGCAGCAGGACGGACAGGAGATTATTTCGTTATTTTTTGAACGGATCCTGCCGGCACTTATGGAAGTGATCCTGATGTTCTGTCTGTATGGTCTGATGTTTTCGCTGGATGTCCGGATGAGTCTTGTGGCAGCCGCGGCGGGGATCTTACAGCTTCTGGCGGCTCTTTTGCGGGCACGCTACTATGGCAATCTTGGGCGCAATTTAAGCCGGGACAGTGGAAAACTGTCGGGGGTGAAGCTTTCTGGAATTTCCATGATCGAGACGATCAAGGCGAGTGGTGCCGAGCAGGGGCTTTTAGAGCGGATCCTCGGCTATCAGACCAGATACGACAATGTCAGGCTGGAGCTGGAGAAAAGCAGGATCCGTCTTGGAATCCTTCCGGGACTGATGGCTGGACTTAGTAACGGTATCATACTGATCCTTGGAATTTATGCGGTATTTGAGGGACAGCAGACGATCGGAACGCTGGCGGCGTTTCAGGCATTTCTGCAGCTTTGCTTCTCGCCGATGACATCGTTTGCACAGGGGCTTCAGGCGGCACAGGAGATGAAGGGAAATGTTGAGCGGGTACAGGATGTGCTGGAGTATGAGGACGATCCTTTATCGGGCGGTGCTGCTTTGCCGGAAACGGAGAATGCCGGGCGACTGACCGGCAGGCTTTGTGTGCGGGATATTTCGTTTGGCTATAGCCCGGTGACGGAACCTTTGATCCGGAGCTTCTCCATGGAGGCAGAGCCCGGAAAGGTGATCGCACTGGCAGGAGGCAGCGGAAGTGGCAAATCGACTGTCGCAAAGCTGTTATGCGGGCTTTATCCCTGTGCGTCCGGGGCGGTGTTATATGATGATGTCCGGCTGGAGGAGCTGGACATACAGCTTCTTCGCAGGTCGGTTGCCGTTGTGGATCAGCAGATCGCCCTTTTCGGGGGAACGGTTCGGGACAATATCACGATGTGGGATGATTCGATCCGGCAGGAAAAGGTGATTCAGGCATGTAAGGATGCATGCATTCATCAGGACATTATGGCGAGAAAACATGGCTATCAGCATGTGATCCGCGAGGGAGGTTCAGATTTTTCAGGCGGGCAGAGACAGCGGATGGAAATTGCGCGGGCGCTGGTAAAGGATCCTTCCGTGTTGATCATGGATGAGGCAACCTCTGCATTGGATGTGATGACTGAACAGAAGGTGATGGATGCAGTAAGACGGCGCGGGATGACCTGTGTTGTGATCGCGCATCGTCTGTCCACGATCCGGGATGCCGATGAGATCATTATGCTGGAGTGCGGTGTGATAAAGGAGCGTGGAACCCACGAAGAACTGATGGCGGCAGACGGTGCATATGCGGCATTGCTTCGAGCGGATGAAGAGGGGGCTTCACCGATAAAGCAGGAATCCGCTGAGCAGGCTGATGTGCAAAAAGGAGAATGAAATTGGAGCAGAGAGAAAGAAAAAGAGAACAAAACGAGATTGCCAGGATTCTGAATTATTACCGGATCTCTATGCCGGAGGGGATCGATCTGCTGGCAGCGGACTGGCATGAAAGCATCCTGCGGCAGTCCGGACTGATCCCGCGGAAAATCACGCTGGAGGGGGCATGGTGGAAGGAAGCATTTCTCCCAATGGAGCTTTACGGCGAGGATGACCGGATCTATGCGGCGGTTCCGGTCGGAAACCACTACCATGTCTGGATCGAAGAACAGGAAAAGGTGGTAGATATGCAGCTTGCAAAGCAGTTTCAGAGGACGGCGAGATGCTTTTATAAGCCATTTTCCTGTGAACACAAAGGGACGGGGATGCTGTGGCGTTTCCTGTGGGAGAGCATTCCGCATACCGATTTGATCGTAATCCTTGTGATCAGTCTGTTTGTGGAGCTGTGCGGGCTGCTGATGCCGTATATCAACAGCGTTGTTTATAATCGTGTCATTCCTTCCGGGACGGCAAGGGAAATACCGGGCATCGTGGTTCTGGTGATCAGCACCGTTATCTTTTCAACCCTGCTTTCCTTATATAAAGAAATCTGCAGAGTCCGTCTGGGCGAGAAAATGAAGGTGGCAGGACAGAGTGCCGTGTGGCGGCGTCTTTTACAGCTTCCGGCAGCCTTTTTCAAACAATATGATTCCGGAGAGCTGTATCAGCGTACGGACGCCATTGAGGAGATCTGTAACATCATTGGCGGCAGAATGCTTCCGGCGGCATTGACAGCGGTGCTGTCTGTTATCTATCTGTTTCAGATCTCATGGTTTGCCGGTGAACTTATGATTCCGTCGGTTGTGATCCTTTTCATTCAGCTTTGTAATATTGCAGTGGCAGGTATATTGCAGATCCGTCTGCGTGACCGTGAGAACGAGGCGCAGACAAAGGTGACAGGCATTTCCTATCAGTTGATCCGCGGAATCTGCAAGATCAAAATTGCCGGTGCACAGGAGCCGGCATTTCAGGTCTGGGCGTCTGTCTGGAAGCATATGCCGGTCATGGGAAATGCATGGATCCTTTTGTCGCCGGTGATCGCAAAGGTGACGGCACTTGGCGGAAGCATGGCTCTGTACTGGTGTGCCTGGAAGAGTGGACTTTCGACCTCGGATTATATTGCCTTTCAGACCGCATTTTCTTCCTTTTTCGTGTCTGTTTTAATGCTTGCGGACTTTGGCCTGCAGCTTGGCTGTCTCGGTCCGGCGGTCAAAATGCTTCGCCCGGTGCTTTTGGCAGAGCCGGAGCTTTATGAGGACAGGGAAGCGGTGGAACGGCTTGAGGGAAGGCTGGAACTAAACAACATCTGTTTCCGGTATACGCCGGATATGCCGTATGTGTTAGACGGACTTGATCTGCGGATCGAGCCGGGAGAATATATCGGGATCGTCGGCAGCTCGGGCTGCGGAAAATCAACACTGATGCGTATCCTTCTGGGCTTTGAGGTGCCGGAAAGGGGATCGGTATATTATGACGAACGCGAGCTTGGACAGCTTGATCTTCCCTCACTGCGCCGCAGGATCGGCGTTGTTTTACAGGATGGAAAGCTGTTTGCAGGGGATATTTTCTCGAATATCACGATCTGTGCACCATGGCTGACGATGGAGGGTGCATGGGAGGCGGCAGAACGGGCGGGACTGGCGGAGGATATCCGGCAGATGCCGATGGGAATGTTTACGATGATCTCCGAGGATGGCGGTGGCATTTCCGGCGGTCAGAGACAGCGGCTTCTGATCGCGCGTGCACTGGCAAGTGATCCGGGAGTCCTGCTTTTTGACGAGGCGACCTCAGCGTTAGACAACGAGACGCAGGGGCGTGTGGTGGATACGTTGAAGCAGATGAAATGCACGCGTCTCGTTATTGCACATCGTCTGTCCACGATCCGGGACTGTGACAGGATCCTTTATCTGGAGCAGGGAAGGATTGCGGAACAGGGAACGTATGAGAAACTGCTGCATTGCAATGGCAGATTTGCACAGATGGCGAAGCGCCAGCTGTTATAAGAAAGAGGTGATAGTATGTTTACGGCATTTCGCAGACTGGAATGTAAGAAGACAGATATAATATGGATGATACTTGCAGCGGCTCTTTTGGCAGCAGGCATGCTGGTGTGGTGGTATCTGCCTGTGACTCTGTCCGTAAAACGGGACATATCAAACCCGTATTTTGCGACAATGGATCAAAAGGGCAACCGCTATATTATCAATGAGGGGAAAAGCGAGGTTCTCAAAATATCAGGGAAAGGACGCATCACGGCACGGATCGCGTGGGGAGATCACCAGAAGGACTGCTTTGGAGAGGCGGACGAGGTGGCGGTAGGCAGTGATGGCAGCATTTATATTCTCGATATACTCTGGAATGATACAGGGCTTGGTCTTTCCGGCGAGAGGGTGCTCAAGTATACCTCCGACGGGAAATTTGCCGGTGTTGTTTTTGAAAATGATTATACGGATATGATGATCATGAAACGCCATTTGTTTTCACTTGTTGCCCTGAAGAATGAGATTCGTTTTGCGGCGGTGGATCCGGATGGAAAGGGCTTTAGTACATATGTCCTGAAAAACGGACAGACAAATGCGAAAAGAGACCGGTATATTTCCTGGGATCTTGCGGATGAGATTCAGGATTTTGCCGTCAATGAGAATGGCGGATATTTTGTGATCAAAAACGGAACGATCTATTCCTTTGAAAAGGATCCGCTTAAGGTGGTGTACCGGGCGGAAGACCGGACCTGGCTTTTGCCGTATAATCTTTCCTTTCGGGGAGGATATCTGTATTTCACGGATATCTGTGGAAATGGGATATACCGGCTGCAGGAAGGAAAGGAGCAGGCAGAGTGCTTCTGTCCGATGGAAAAGCTGCAGAAGATTACCGGGCTTGATCTGAAGCATTCGGTTCTGGAGACGATCCAGGTGACGGAAAGTGCAGGAAAAGAAATGATCTCCGTTACCTGGGATAATGCTTCGGCTGTGCTGGCAGTGGATCAGGGTGTGTCCGTAAAAATGGACACCAGACAAAGCTTCTATTATGCAGATTCTTTTCTGGCAAAGCTGTTGTTTTGTTTTGTGGTGTGGACATTTTCCGGTGTAACGGCAATTTATTATTCGATGGTGCTGCTTCGTTATCTGATCCATTCGGGAATCTTTCAAAAGAAACGCTTCAGTATCTTTATGATCCTTGGTGTCAGTATTTCGGCACTTGTGGTTATGGTGAGCATGCTCGAACGTTTTAAGGACAGCTACACACAGGAGCAGATCGGCAGCATGTGCACGGTGACGCAGATCGCATCGGATATTATGGATACGGATGCACTAAAGCATGTGAATTATCCGACGGATTATGGCTCTGAGGATTACCGGAAGCTGCAGGAATGCATGAATGATCTGATTGATGTGACGAGCCGGTACAGTGAAAATCTCTATTGTAATATTGTTAAAGTGAATGGAGAAAGGGCGTATGCACTGGCATATCTGGATCATTCGATCGGCGCGTATTATCCGCTGGACGAGGGAGAAGCCAAGGAAGCGAAGAGGGTTTACCGGACTGGCGAGCAGTATATCAATGACGGAAAGCAGGATGCGACCGGCTCCTATGTTTACGTTAAGGCACCGGTCAAGGACGCGCGGGAAGAGTGATCGGAATTATTGAGATCGGCATGGTGTCCGATACGCTGTCCGGAATGATCGATTCGATGCGTACAAGGATCATGGTTGAGATCATCCTGATGGTGATCATCGCTGTTTTCTTATTAAATGAAGGTCTTGCATTTATGGAGGATCGCAGGGATTGGAAACGTTTAAGTCATAAGGAAAGAACACATACCTTTCCAATCCCTTATCTGCGGGTTGTGACGTTTTTCGTTTTTGCGGCGTACAACATGCCGACAAGCTTCCTGCCTGTATATGTGGAACGTTTTTACCGGGAGGATTTTCCGATCACCAGAGAGCTTGCGGGTTCCCTGCCGCTGACGGTCAATTTTGCGATGATCGGTGTCATGTCCCTGTTTGTATCCGGGCTGCTGCGGCGGTTTGGCTTCCGTCTTGTCATGGGTGCCGGGGCTTTATGCTGTGCGGTGGGAGATCTTATGATGGCATACTCCGGGAGCTATGGCATGATCTTAGCAGGACTGATCTTAGGCGGAATGGGATGCGGTCTGTTGATGAACGGACTGTCGATCATCGTGGCAGACCAGTCCGATCAGGTGCAGTCCAAGGGATTTTCGGTCATTAACGGTGCGATCCTGTCGGGAATGATCTCCGGCACGGTGATCGGTGCTGCGATTGCCGAGAAGCTGGGCGAATCCAAAATGTTCTTCTGCTCTGCGGTGATCTGGGGAAGTATGCTTTTCCTGCTGCTTGCCGTGGGTGGTCTGTTTCATATGTCCGGCAAAGAGAGGGTGCGCCATACCGGCAGACTGTCATTTGTGTTTTCCGGACAGGTGCTTGGGTACCTTCTGTTGATCGTCGTGCCGTATGTGATCATCAACGGCTTTACCAGCTACTTTCTGCCGATCTTTGCGGATGGCCAGGGACTCGGCGAGTCACAGACGAGTCTGCTTCTTGTCATGAACTGTCTTGTGGGAATCTTCTTAAGTGAAGCACTGACCGGTCTTACCATGAAGCATCTCGGGAGAGGAACGCTTTATCTTTCGAGTGCGGTTTCTTTGGGAGCTGTTCTGCTGTTTGGGTATTTTCAGACGCTTCCGATGCTTGCCCTTACGTTGTTCCTTCTTGGCGCGGCGAAAAGCTTTGGTGCAGCGGGACGGGAGATTTTGTTCTGCAGGCAGCCGAAGGTGGCGGCGTATGGTGAGGATGAGGCGATGGGATATTACAATCTTGCCGATAATCTGGGTGAATCCATTGGAACCATGGTGTTTGGTGGCATGCTCAGCGTGGGACTGGTCACCGGCATGTGGATCTTTGCCGGAATTTCTGCGGCGGCGATGGGGATTTACGGCTGGCTGCAGCGGGGAAATACCGTGTGATTTTCGCAAAAAATCGAATTTAAAAGGGATTTAAAGGGATTTAAAGAAAAAAACGCTTGCATTTTATTGACAAATGATATAAAATGTTGGATTGTGATACGTTTATTTTATCCTTGTTCTTTCCTGACAGGGCAAAGCATGCAGGGACATGCCGCAGCCGCTTATCACACGGAGGCGAGCCATGGAGAGAGCCAGAGACCAAAAGGAGGTACAGACAACTATGAACAAGTATGAATTAGCGTTAGTTGTCGATGCTAAGATCGAAGAGGATGTAAGAGTAGCAACTGTCGAGAAGGCAAAGGACTATGTGACCAAATTCGGCGGTAACATCACAAATGTGGATGAGTGGGGCAAGAAGAAGCTTGCTTACGAGATCCAGCACATGAAGGAAGGCTACTACTACTTTATTCAGTTCGATGCTGAGGCAGATGTTCCGGGACAGCTTGAGCAGGCAGTCCGCATCATGGATCATGTTCTCAGATTCTTATGCATCAGACAGGAAGCATAGGAGAAAGGAAGGTGTTTCCTAAGTGAATAAGGTTATTTTGATGGGTCGTCTGACCCGTGATCCGGAGATTCGTTATTCTTCCGGAGAGAATCAGACAGCAATTGCAAGATATACGCTTGCAGTCGATCGTAGATTTAAACGTCAGGGAGATGATCAGTCAGCAGACTTTATCAACTGTGTCGTATTCGGCAGAGGTGCAGAGTTCGCTGAGAATTATCTTCATCAGGGTACCAAGATTGCGGTAACCGGACGTATTCAGACCGGAAGCTATACCAACAAGGAAGGCAACCGTGTTTATACGACCGATGTAGTTGTAGAGGAGCAGGAGTTTGCCGAGAGCAAAGCGGCTGCAGCGAACTACAACGGAAACAGGGATGGCTACCAGCAGGCTCCATCAAGACCTGAGCCGACACAGGCAGCAGGGGATGGATTCATGAATATTCCGGATGCCATCGAAGAGGAATTGCCATTTAACTAGACAGTGGCGTAATAATGATTAGGAGGTTTTGTCATGGCTTATAATAAAGGCGATAGAGACGGTGCTCCAGCAAAGAGAAGACCGATTCGCAGAAGAAAAAAAGTTTGTGCTTTCTGTGCAGACAAAGAGCATGATTTCATTGATTACAAGGATACCAATAAGTTAAAGAGATATGTCTCTGAGAGAGGTAAGATTCTTCCTAGAAGAATTACCGGTAACTGTGCAAAGCATCAGAGAGCTCTGACAGTCGCTGTAAAGCGCGCTCGTCACGTAGCACTTATGCCATATACCACAGACTAATTGAAATCAGACTGATTCATAGCAGCTCTATTGAGTGATCAATAGGGCTGTTTTTTTGTGCAATTTTTTAATCTCCCAAGCTTCCCATATTAATCAAGTGTATCCGCCCATATGATTTCTTATGTCCAATATGAAAAATAATTATTTTGCCTACAAAACAAAGTAATCCGAGAACTGTGCCTGAAAAATTGACGCAGATCAGTAGGATTTCTGAAAAGACTTTGCTTTGCAATGCTTTGATGAATGTGTGTCCGTACGAGCAAGCCCCTTAGGTGGGATCAGCTATTTCGGCAGGCACGCTCCCGCTACGTTGCCCCACGCAGCAGTACATAATGCGCCCTGTTTTTTAAATTTTTTCTTGAGTGCAGGGGCATAAGTACTGGCGGGGGCAGAGTGCCTTGCGAAACACCTGATTCCCACCTGGGGCGCGTACGGAAGGGCACATTCATCAAACATCAAAGCAGCAAAGCAATTAGTCTTTTCGAAATCCGTAAGTGACAAGACAATTTTTCAGGCACAGTTCTCGGATCTTTCAGTGTCTTGGTGGCAAAATATCAAAATAAATTATTGGATATAAGAAATCGTATGGGCGAATATTGATCTCCCGGAGGAAAGTTTTTGTGGGATTAAAAAATTAAGACATCGATGTCCGGACGTAGTGCATACTATGAAAATCATAGAAAGTCACTTAGGAAAGGAGATCAAATGAGAAAGAAAATTATTATTTTAGTGATTCTGGTGTTACTTCTGGCTGGTGGAGGATTTTATGCATATCAGTATTTTACCGGCCCGGAGTATGTTGTCGGGAAAGCTCTGGAAGCGAACAATATTAATGATGTAAAAGCATACATCAAGGAAAACAGCACGGATGTCGACAAAACAGATCAGGCAAAACGCATGGTGAAGGACAAAGCAAAAGAAATTTATCAGAATTATGCGAATGATAAAGCGAAAAGCTATGACGACTGTGAGAAAAGTCTGAAAGAGTTGGCGGGAGTAGAAGGCTGTAAGGAATATACAGAGTCTCTTCAGAAGGATCTTTTAAAAATGAAGGTTTCCAAAGGTCAATTTGGTCTGGGTAAAGGACAGATTGAGAAAAAGGAGTATGCGACAGCGTTTAAGAATTTAAATGGTGTTATAAAACAGGATTGCAATTACAAGACGGCTCAGAAAATGATGAATGATAATTATGACGCATATTGGAAAAAGGTGCAGGAAGACTGTGCAGAAAAGGTGAAAAAGAATGACTATTCCAGTGCGCTCAATGAAATAGACGAAATAAAAGAGCTTGGAAAAAATAAAGAGGAAATCGAAAAATACGAAAAGGAAATTACAGCAAAACAAAAGGCGTATAAAAAGAGACAGAAAAAGCTTCATATCAAACAGTTGAAGCATTCCATTAAATGGATCAAATCAGACATGGATAGGTCCGGTTTTACCAATCAATTTCATATCACTTATAAAAATGTATCGGGCAAAACGATTAAAAAAGTAGAATTTCTTTTTAGGCTATATGATATCTATGGTGAGGAGTGGAGCGGCGGTACTCCGATTAGTTTTACGGATACATGTAAATCCCTGAAGAATGGCGAAACCAGAAGTGCATATTGGGATCTGGGAGCAGGATATGATAAGGTACTTCCTCACGAAACGTGTATTACATATAAGGACGGATCCACAGTGACGTTTAGTACAAAGGAAATGATGCTTTTGATGATAAATCAACTTAATAAATTATAGAAAGGAAGGAAACAGCGATGAAGAAATCAACGATAGGAATCATGGTGGGTTTGGAATCGTGTTCATGATCTAGCTGGGGGAATTGTTTTGGTTGATTTTCGTTGATTGGGGGTTATATTCTGTGAAGTGGCGGCTTGAAAAAGCCGCCGCTTTGTGTTATTCTGTGAAAATGAGCGGTATTCGGAGAGAAACTGCATCAGAACGAACGACAAATGACAATCAGATGATCACACAGATATTGGACAGCTTCCGATATCATCACAGGGAGGTTTCCCATGAAGATAGGCATTATAGGGGCTGGTAAAGTCGGAACAACACTTGGCAGATACCTTTCATGCATGGAAGGGATGTCGGTGGATTTTACAGCCGGACGAGAGAAAGCGCTGACGAGGCAGCGACTTTTGTAGGGACAGGGACATATACGACCCTGCACGAGCTTACACAGGATAACGATATTATATTTATTACGACACCGGACGGCGTGATCGCCCATGTCTGGGAAGCACTTTTGAAAGAAAACTTAGATCATCACATCATATGTCATTTCAGTGGTTCATTAACTTCTTATGTATTTTCTGATCGGGAAAGGGCAGGTGCCCTTGGAATCTCGATGCATCCGATGTACGCGTTCAGCGACAAGTTCCATTCATATGAACAATTTCATACAGCATATCTGACATTGGAGGGCGACCCGGAGGCGGTTGCAGTGATGAAGCCGATGTGGGAAGAGCTTGGTCATCATGTGCTGACCTTGAAGGCGGAGGATAAGATCAAGTACCACGCGGCAGCAGCGATGGCGAGCAACGAAATGCTTGGACTGATGCAGGCGAGCATTGATGTGCTATCCGAATGTGGTTTTGCCGAGGAGGATTCGATGGCGCTTCTGCGTCCGCTTGTGGAGGGCAACATCGCATCCATGCTGGAGAAGGGCTGCGTCAATGCTTTGACGGGACCGGTGGAGCGCGGTGATGCGCAGACGGTCGAGAAGCATTTGCAGGCGTTGGCGGGCAGCAAGGCGGGAAGGATCTATCAGAGCCTTGGCAGCACCATGGTAGAGCTTGCCGGGCGGCGCAATCCGGACAGGGACTATACCCCGATCCGGAAGCTGTTTGAGGAGAATGCGGATTAAAGAATTCACAGGCTGAGGAGATCTGTTTGAAAAGGGAGCAGATTAAAGCATTCGCGGACTGAAAGAGATCTGTTTGAAGAGGAAACAGATTAAAGCATTCGCAGGCTGAGGAGATCTGTCCGTAAAATGGAACAGAACAAACATCGTTGCCGGTTGCACAGAAGGTGTGGGCGGTGACCGGAAATGCGACTATCCATAAGGATAGCGGATATTCAGAAAGGTTGGTAATCAAATGAAAAACACAGTACAGACATGGAGACAGGCAAAACAGGACGGAGTCAAGATTGCAATGCTTACCGCATACGATTACTCCACGGCAAAGCTGGAGGATGAGGCAGGGATCAACGGTATTCTTGTTGGTGATTCCCTTGGCAATGTGATTCTCGGATATGAGGATACGCTTTCTGTGACAATGGAGGATATGATCCATCACGGCGCTGCCGTTTCCCGCGGAGCCCAAAACGCACTTGTCATGATCGACATGCCGTTTATGTCATATCAGACATCCGTTTACGATGCCGTAGTCAATGCGGGACGACTGATGAAGGAAGGACGCGGCAATGCAGTTAAGCTGGAGGGCGGCAAGGAAGTATGTCCGCAGATCAAGGCAATCGTGGATGCAGGTATTCCGGTATGCGCACATCTCGGACTGACACCGCAGCACGTCAATGCATTTGGCGGCAACAAGGTGCAGGGAAAGAGCCAGGAGGCAGCACAGAGTATTATCGAGGCGGCACTTGCCGTACAGGAGGCAGGAGCCTTTGCGGTTGTTCTGGAATGTATTCCGGCAAAGCTGGCGCAGATCATCACCGACAAGCTTGATATTCCAACGATCGGAATCGGTGCCGGTGCAGGCTGTGACGGACAGATTCTGGTATATCAGGATATGCTTGGAATGTTTTCCGATTATTCTCCAAAGTTTGTAAAGCGTTTTGCCGAGGTCGGAGAAGTTATGAAGAAGGGCTTCACCCAGTACATAAAGGAAGTACAGGAAAGCTCTTATCCGGCACAGGAGCATACATTTAAGATAGATGATGACGTATTGGACAAGCTTTATTAATACAAGGACAACGGGAAAGGAAGTATCATAAAATGAAAATCGTAAATACAGTAGCAGAAGTGAGAGCACAGGTTAAGGAGTGGAGAAAGCAGGGACTTACCGTAGGTCTTGTGCCAACCATGGGATATCTTCATGAAGGGCATAAGAGCCTGATCGACCGCGCAGTGGCAGACAATGACAGAGTGGTTGTCAGCGTTTTTGTTAATCCGATGCAGTTTGGACCAAGCGAGGATCTGGAAAGCTATCCGAGAGATATGGACAGAGATGCAGCGCTCTGTGAGGATGCGGGGGCGAGTCTGATCTTTCATCCGGAGCCGTCTGAGATGTATCACGATGACTTCTCAAGCTTTGTGGATATGAGTACGCTGACCGGCGGTCTTTGTGGAAAGACAAGACCGATTCATTTCCGTGGCGTATGTACTGTTGTTTCCAAACTGTTTAATATCGTAACACCGGACCGCGCTTATTTCGGACAGAAGGATGCGCAGCAGCTCGCCGTGATCCGTCATATGGTGTCTGATCTGAACTTCGGTATTGAGATCGTGGGCTGCCCGATCATCCGCGAGGAGGACGGACTTGCCAAAAGCTCCAGAAATACTTACTTAAGCCCGGAGGAGAGAAAGGCAGCACTTGTATTATCCCGTTCATTAAAGCTTGGCAAAAAGCTGATCGAGGATGGTGAGAAGGACGCCAAAAAGGTTATCGCAGCGATCCGCGGTGAGATCGAGAAAGAGCCACTTGCCAAAATCGATTATGTTGAGATCGTAGACTGGAATACACTTGAGCCGGTTGACAGCACCGAGGGAGAGATCCTGACAGCAATGGCAGTTTATATCGGTAAGACAAGACTGATCGACAACTTTATTAAATAATGAATGCGAGTTTTGCAATCCGCTCATTAGCTTATGCAGATAAAAGGAGAATCAAAATGCAGATTACAATGTTAAAGGGAAAGATCCATCGTGCCATCGTGCAGCAGGCAGAATTAAATTATGTGGGCAGCATTACCGTGGATCCGGAACTCATGGAGCAGGCAGGAATATTAGAATATGAGCTGGTTCAGATCGTCGATGTTGAGAACGGCAACCGCTTTGAGACATACACCATCGCCGGAGAGCCGGGAAGCGGCATGATCTGCCTCAATGGTGCGGCGGCAAGACAGGCGCAGGTAGGCGATCATGTGATCATCATGTGCTATTGTCAGATGACGCCGGAGGAGGCGAAGGATCACAAACCGAAGGTTGTATTTGTAGACGAGCAGAATCATATCAGCCGTGTCACCAGCTATGAGAAGCACGGACAGCTTTCCTAGGGGAAAGAAAAGTGGTACATTACAACAACTTCGAAAGGCTCAGAAAAGAGGGAAACAATGTTAAAAGGAAAGACGATCGTACTTGGTGTTACAGGAAGTATAGCAGCCTATAAAATAGCCAATCTTGCAAGCATGCTGGTCAAGCTGCATGCCGATGTACAGGTACTGATGACGCAGAATGCTACGAATTTTATTCATCCGACGACATTTGAGACACTGACAAGCCACAAATGTCTGATCGATACATTTGACCGTAATTTTCAGTACAGTGTAGAGCATGTCGCGCTCGCAAAGCAGGCTGATGTTGTACTGATCGCACCGGCATCCGCCAATGTGATCGGTAAGCTTGCCAACGGTATTGCCGATGATATGCTGACGACCACGGTCATGGCATGCCGCTGCAAAAAGATCATCTCTCCGGCTATGAATACAGCAATGTATGAGAATCCGATCGTGCAGGACAATCTTCAGAAGCTGAAGCACTACGGCATGGAGATCATTGAGCCCGCAGTCGGACTTCTTGCATGTCACGATGTGGGTGCGGGGAAGCTCCCATCGGAGGATGTCCTTCTTCAGTACATTTTGAAGGAAACCGCATGTGAGAAGACAATGAAAGGAAAACGTGTTTTGGTCACGGCGGGACCGACCGTGGAAGCAATTGATCCGGTGCGCTATATCACCAATCATTCCACCGGCAAAATGGGATATGCCATTGCGCGTCAGGCGATGCTGCGCGGCGCAGAGGTGACTCTTGTAACCGGACCGGTCTCTATCGATCCGCCAATGTTTGTAAATGTTGTGCCTGTGACAAGTGCGGCAGATATGTTTGAAGCAGTGACGAGCCGTGCGGCAGAGCAGGATATTATCGTTAAAGCTGCAGCGGTGGCAGATTACACACCGGTGCAGGTGGCTTCCGAGAAGATTAAAAAAGAAGGATGGCGACAATGCGATCGCATTGACCCGCACGAAGGATATTCTCGGCTGGCTCGGAGAAAATCGCAAGCCGGGACAGTTCCTTTGCGGCTTCTCCATGGAGACAGAAAACATGCTGGATAACTCCAGAGCAAAGCTTGCCAAAAAGAATGTCGATATGATTGTTGCCAATAACCTCAAGGTGCAGGGTGCCGGCTTCGGAGGCGATACCAATGTGGTCACACTGATCACGCCGGAGGATACCGTTGAGTTGCCGCTGCAGTCCAAAGAAGAGGTTGCCGGGCAGCTGTTAGACACGATCCTTGAGCGGATGCAGGCGTAGAGTGAACTACAATTTTATAATAATATATACCAAAAGCCTCGACATAGAAGATATATCCCCTCTTTACCGGACAACCGGCAAGGAGAGGACATATTCAAAATAGTGCGAGCTTTTACAATACAAATTAATTATTTAGTTGTGAAATGGATGGCATTCTACAAAAGTACCAGTGCGCTTAAACACTAAGCTAATAAGTCACTTCTACGAGAAATAACCCTTGTGCCGGTGCGGTAAACCCTGCTTCCCGGCGGTCCAGTGCCTGCAGAATGCGGGGGATATCATCGGCAGAGCGCTTTCTGCTTCCGACCTCCAACAGCGTCCCTACCAGAATGCGAACCATATGATACAGAAATCCATTGCCGTAGAAATCCATGGTGATCCGGTCGTCCTGCAAAACGATCCGGATATCGTGGATGCTTCGGACAGTGGATTTTTTCATGTGCCGGTTATCACAAAAACTCTTAAAATCATGTTCGCCGATCAGAGCATTTGCGGCCCGCTGCATCGCTTCAATATCATATGAAACGCGCACCTCCTGCTCAGTCGGGATCCGTGCGGCGTACCGCCTTGTAAATACATCGGGAACGGCAGCATTATCGATCACATATCGGTAATGCTTTTCTTTTGCATTTAATCTTGCATGAAAGCGTGCCGGAGCTTCACTGACCGAGAGGACGCGGACGTCCATCGGAAGAGCATTATTAAAATAATCCCGGATCAGGTCGGTGACAGTTTCCTCTGATCGCAGAAACCTCGGCGGCAGTGCGGACTCCTCACATCGGAAATTTGCCACCTGTCCAAAAGCATGGACACCGGCATCAGTCCGCCCGGAGCCGTTGACATCTGTCGGGACGCCGGTCAGCTTTGATGCGATCGTCTCCAGCTTTGCCTGAATCGTATTGTCTGTATTGCCCTGTTTCTGCCAGCCGCTGTAGCGCGTGCCGTCATACTGCAGGATGAGTTTATAATTTTTCATGGTGGTGTCCTTTTCTGTGTTTATATCGCTATATGACAAGAAGTTCTACGATGTTGTTGCTGAGGTCAAAAATTCGTTTACTCCTTATATCATTTATCGATTGTGTGTTTTTTATTGTAACAGAATATCGTTGGAGGCTCAAGAAAGGAGTTGACATATTATAAATGTAGTGATAAAGTAAAGATATTTTAATAATATTATAACTAAAGTATGTAAATGATATAATTTGAAAAAGGTGATATATGAAA